>DASZHS010000033.1:0-28660 GCA_035937595.1 Acidimicrobiales bacterium | reverse complement strand
AGATGGCCCTGAGGATCTCGCATCCACTGGTCAAGTGCGCCGTCGTCCCCACCACCCCTCAGTCGATAGGACCGGAGGTTGCGCTCTGACAACAGCCGCTCGACGGCGTCGCCTTCCGCGTGTGATGCACACAGCCAGGCGGTCCGACCCGCGGCCATGGCCTGAGTTAGTGCGAAGGAAGCTGGCAGCTCATCAAGAGGACCAGATTCGCCGGGATTCAAAAGGAAGATCCGGTGGCCAACCTCGCCTGGAGTCACCGGCTCATCCAACACACTCGTTACCGGTTCGACGCCCAGTCTCCTCTGGAGGTCGTCCATCGTGCCGAGAGTCGCTGATAGGTACAGGCGCTGCCGCGCACTTCGATAGCCGATGACGGTCTGCGTAGGGGGGTGGTATGGACGTATCTCGATCGCACTCGGACCAATCAAAACTCCGCAGGACATCAGGTGGGGTCGGACTGTGGGCCAAACGAACTGAGCATCACTCCTAGGCAACCGGGTGGAGAGGATCTCCGCCGCTTGATCGGCGATGGCGCCCCAATGCGTAAATGCCAGCAGCTCGGGTGGGGTTGTCGGGCCTGCTGAGTTATCTCGCATCATCTCAACAGACGGATACAGATCTGTGTGCGCGAGGACCAAGTCACACAATCTGTCATAGAGATCAGGCTGTAGACGCCGGTCGATGCGGATTGCAAACAGCCCGGCGAGCGGTTGCTCGGCCAAGTGCGCGTCATCGAAGATCAGGACGTCCGCATGTTCAACCTTCGGACTGGAGTTGAAGTACGTCCAGTAATTCATGACACCGATTGCGCGTGCGTCGTGATATGCCGCGAGTCCGGCGGGCGGGTAATTGCGCGATGAGAACTTGACTGCCTCGAGTCCAGGGAGGCCTAGCGACTGCTCGATCACCTGATCGGACAATTGGTTGTTACCGGTTAGGTGGGCAACCCTGAGACCTTCCTCGAGACTTAGATCGGCAATGAGAAGAGCGACCAGGGTCTTGCCGTAGCCTGTTGGCAGTTCAACTGCAAGATCAGTCCCTGGCTTGTGGGCTGCATAGCCGTCTAGCGCGAGCCGCTGCGGCGGTCGCAACTCTCGGTACCGGGTCGAAGCAAACCCAGCGAGCCGTGCGGCGAAATCGATCTGCTCCGTCATCTTGTATCGGGGATTGCCGAAGGCCCGCGATCAGTCGATCGCTGCCACCAGACTTGCCGCTCCTTCTTGCGCAAATATGTCTTCTGTCTACCTAGGAGAAGTTATCCGGGGCGAGCGACAACGAACACTAGGGCGAATCAAAACGGTCGATTCTCGAGGAGCGGGCGCAGACCAAGGACTTGTGGCTCACGAGGAAGGGTGCGATTCGGACAAGGGCATCATGGCTCAGGTAACTTCATCGAGCTCGGGGCCCCGACACAATGTACGAGAGCAGATGGGGGAGCGCGCGTTTCGCGAGCCACGCAGATTGGGGTGCGTGAGGACGGGCATCGACGTGCCGACGACCGTGCCCGTTATATCAGGGAGCGAAGGATTCGGAGCAGCTCCGTGAGAGAGGGCAGTCCGAAGCTCTGCTCTTGGTACGCGGCATCATCGCTTCGAGGCCGCTCCAGTGCTTCAAGTCGAAGCTCGGTTGGGGGGTGCGTTGCCACAATGGCTCGCTCCCAGCCAGCTCGACCAGCCTCGAACGCGCCCATCTTTCGCAGCGCCGACGACAGCGCCGTCGAGAGCCCGATCGCAGCGGCTGCCGCGTCCGCTTCGTACTCGTACCGCCGCTGCGTCGCGGCGGCAACTGGGGCAAGGATGAACTTGGTGATCACCCACGGAGCCCACGCGATCACCCATCCGACAAAGGCGATGAAGCCCCCGCGTGGCCGAGCCGTTCGTTGAGAGGAGCTGTCGTCGCGCTTCTGCGCCGCGACGCCGCTGCCGCCGGCGATCCAGCTGCCCACGTCGAGAAGGAGTGCAATGGGGAGGGCTGCTGTCCACACGAGTCGGAGGCCGACAGCATCGCCGCTCCTCCAGTGATGCAGCTCGTGTGCCAGGACACCAGTCAGCTCGTCGTCGTCCAGCATCTGCAGCAGACCGGTCGTGAGCACGATGGTTCGCATATGGGTCCACGCGTTCGGCATTGCTTCGTCGGACATCGAGAACCGAGGCAGCCCGTCCAGCTCCATCGCCTCCGCGACGCTCTTCACGAGTGGAGCGATCCTGCGGACCTCTTGGCGGCTGAGCCGGCGATAGCCGCGAACCCGGAGCGACGCACGCTCGAATGCCGCGATCAGTGCGACGAGGACGATTGAGAGCAGCGCGCCACTTGCTATCGAGACCACGTCAGCGACAGGGTTCGCCAGCGGACCCGCAACGGCGAACAGGGCACCTCCGACGAGCCCCAGGAAGAAGCCGGAGGCGACGCCAACCAAGGAGACGGACTGTCCGGCTCCGAGATCGACTAGGTGGTGGTCGATCGCCCAGCCGGTGGCGATGCCAAGGCCAGCCAGCGTGCCAACCAGCGAGCCCAAGGCCGCGCTCCAGGGCACCGCCAACATCCCGGTCCAAGAGAACACGAGTGTGGTGGTGAACGCGGTCCTCTGGCGCCGCAGACCACGCTTGAGCCAGGTCGTGCCGTCGTCGTACGTCCCTGGAAAGCTGTCTGCTGGTCGTGATCGGTCGAGCGAGAGGGCCGAGCAGGAGCCCGAGTGGCTCCCCGCTGCGTCGCCACCTGACGGTTGGCCGACGAAGCCGACGTCTCCCGGGCTACGGCGAATGTGTCGGCCAAATGAAGCATCTGCCATGGTGGCCTCCCTGCTCAGGTGACGCGCCGGATCGCAACGACGCGCTTGCGACCGGTGGTGCGCGACAAGACGGCCGCCGTGCCGACGGGGAGCGACTTGAAGACGTTCGGGTGGATGTCGAACTCCTCGACCATCCGAAGCGAGCCCATCTGGCTCTCGCCGGTGTCGTAGTCGACCTGCCTCGTGAGCATCGGGGAGGAATGCGTCCCGAACTGCGAGGCGACGAGCTCGGCATCCTCAGCCTCAAGCCGGTGCGCGATCACGACGCCGGCGGAGAGCACGGGCTTGCGGATCGAGACTTCTTCTGGGAGGTACTGCGTCGCGACCAGGATCGGGGTCCGTGCTTGGCGAGCCTGCAACAGCAGGTCAACGATCTGGGTTGCCTCGCGCAGGGCGGCGAACTCGTCGTAGACGACGAGCAACGGTCCGACCTCGACCCCTGCATCGATCGCTCGCATCCGCTCGTCGCAGAGCTGCTTCAGGTCCTGGGTGATCACCCTGCCGAAGAGCTCGACGTCCTCTCCGGCTGCGGTCGCGCTGAGCGCGATGTGCGTGACCGAGGGGTGCTCTGCGACCTGCGTCCATCGAAGCCCGGGCTCCATCTCGAAGAGTGGGCCGAACGTTCCTTCGAGGAGTGCACCCAGACGGCGCTGCAGGCCCACATAGCCTGCAGCGCCCACTCCCCCGGACTCCTCGAGCTCTTCGAGCCGAGCGCGCACCGACGGATCGAGGCCGTCTCGGCGGCCCAGGCGCGACATGGCACCCTTGCTCAGCGAGTCATACAGGGCAGCGAGAGTCACCTTGACACCGGAGCTCTGCAACGCCCTGCAGAGGACCGGGATGACCTCCATCGCGACTTGCTTGTAGATCTCCGCCTCGCCCGAGAACGTGAACGCCCCGACGATCTTGTTGGCGATGGAGGCAGCATCGCCCTGGCAGGGGTCGTAGCCCAGGGTGTTGACGTCGTTGGGGTCGACGACGTTGAGCGCCACTCGATGTCGCTGAGCGAGCGCTCGCGCCGCGGCGCCAAGACCCGAGCCCTTGCAGTCGATGATCACGACGCCGTAGCCGCAGGAGAGCAGCCCGTCCATGAGGCACGCAACGGTCGTGGTCTTCCCGGAACCCGACGCTCCAGGAAGAAAGATGTGTTGGGCGATCTCGCCGATGGTCAGGTCGTAGGACTGTCCCGCACGCACGTCGACACCCAGCCGAACTGACGTCGTGCCGCTCTCTTCGCCTTCTGCAGGATCGCCCTCAGGGCCGGGCCAGCCGCGTTCCAGTGCCTTCTTGCGTGGCCGGCCCGTCACCGAAGGCTCGCGGCGACGATCAAGATCGAGCACCAGACGACAAGAAGCCACGGCAGCCAGAGGAGATCGGGTGAGGCGGCCGCGGTCGTCTCGCCCATACGCCACCCAACGGTCGCAGTGCCCGCCGAGGCGTTGCCTATCCGACCCAGGGACGCACCTCGACGAAGTCGTCGGCCCGATTGTCGGTGACGACTCTGCTGAGCCTCGGGAGCGCGCCGGGCAGCACGTACCACCAGACCAGGTCGAATCGCTCCTGCTTGTACGAGCGGAGGATCCGCTCGAAGTCCTTCGTGCGCTTCGGTGTGAGGTCGAGCTCGACTGCTATCAGCTTCCCAGATTCAAGGGTCAGCTCGCCGTCCGGCGTGCGGCCCCGCCCGGGCCGCCGCGCACCCGACGAGCGCTCGTGGAAGCGGTCGGTCCGGATCTCGCGCTCCGTGCGCGACTGGCCACCGGGATTCGCCACGTTCAGCTCTTCCATCAGGTCCACCAGCGCCAGGGAGTGGCGGATCTCGGGCTCGACGAGTCGCGCCGGCGCGAGGTCGATCTCCCCGGCCCTGGCCCCCGCCTGGGTGATCCGGATGACGTGCGGGGACCGCCAGAGCGGCGTGGCGTCTCGGCGAACGAGCCGCAGCGACTCCAGCTTCGCGAGCCGCCGATAAGCAGCCCGCATGCCCACCTCCCCATCAGATCGGGCGAAGAATCGTCGAGCCGCCTGCTCAGGTGTCACGACTCCATGGCGACCGATCCACGCGAGCATCGCTCGATCCCGTGGAGTCACGAGAACGCCACTCTGTACCACCCACCCTCCGATCACTTGTCCTTGCTGTTGTCCTGTCGGTCAGCCAGAGGTGTCACCAAACCCCTCCCCCAACGGTCCTCTTCCCGACTCACCTCAACTGAAAGTCACTTGCCAACTACCACCCGATGGACCCGCACCCCATTCCTACGTAGGAGGAGTGGGGTGCGGGTCCATCGGGTGGTCGCTTGACAACCAAGAAACTCCAGTAAGAACAAGTCGGAGGGCGGTGCCAAGTCCATCGACAGGGTGATCAATCGAGTACCCCAGTCGAGTGATCACCCTTGAAGACCAATTCACGGGCTCTCAACGGTCCCGTCGCGGCCCGCTCAGACAGAGCGCCAGAGCCAGGGCTCTGAGGTCGGCGATGCCGACTCAGACCCTCTAGCGAACGGCTGCGAGCGCCTCCGAGAGCGTGAACGCGCCGGCGTAGAGCGCCTTGCGGACGATCGCGCCCTCGAAGCCGACACCTGCGAGCCCGGCCAGGCCGCGCAGGTCTTCGAGGCTGCCGACCCCGCCGCTCGTGATCACCGCCCGCTGGATTACCGCGCACACGTCGCGCAGCAGGTCGAGGTTCGGCCCGGTCAGGGTGCCGTCGCGGCTGACGTCCGTGACCACGTACCGGGGACAGCCCTCCGCGTCGAGCCGAACCAGGACGTCGAACAGCTCACCGCCGTCATGAGTCCAGCCACGGGCCGCCAGCGTGGTGCTGCGGACGTCCAGCCCGACCACGATTCGCTCGCCGTGCCGACGATCGCGGCGCGGTCCCACTCGGGCCGTTCCGGCGCGGCGGTGCCGATGTTGACCCGGGCGCAGCCGGTCGCGAGCGCGGCGGAGAGCGACTCGTCGTCACAGACCCCCACGGGACAGCGCGACCGGGACGTCTAGCCGGCCTACGATCTCGGCATTCAGGTCGCGGTTCGAGCCGCGGCTGAACGCGGCGTCGAGGTCGACGGGGTGCACCCACTGTGCCCCGCCGGCTTGCCATGCCAGCGCGGCGGCCAGCGGCGCGCCGTACCTCATCTCCGACTCGGCATCGCCCTGGATCAATCGCACCGCCGTGCCATTGGCGACGTCGACCGCGAACAGCAGGACGAACGAAGTTGGATCGACGGGCACCGCGACACGCTAAGCACCTCCGCCGAAATGGCACGCCATCAGATTCGACGACCCCGACTGGAAGTCAGTGACCGAGTTGGTCGGCTCGCCTACTCCGGGGCCACCCCGCCTGGACGACCTGCAGCTCCCGATGGTGGATTCGGAGCGTCCAGACCGTGGTCGCGGAAGTAGATGACGTCTGCTTCAAAGTCGTCGAGTCGAGTAGGTAGCGCGGCCCCGGCGTACCCAAACAAGAGTTCATTTAGGTCTCTCAAGGCTTCGGCAAGCACAACAAGTTCAACTTGGCTCGGCGTGCGTCCAGTCTCGATGGTTTTGATCCCAGCGGAGAAGAGCACGTTGAGGCGGTCAACTAGCTTTCGGCGACGGCGCTGTCGCCTTCGCTTCCCACGGCAACGAACCAACAGCTCACCAATGAGGTCTTGGGTGTCGGCAAAGCGCTGGTCCCATAGCTGGGCATCAGCAACTGCCTCTCGGCGGCCCGCGGGATCAAAGATTGCGAAGGAGGACAACTGCAATGCGTTACGGAGCCTCAGAGCGGTCTCTTGTAAGCCTCGCTTTCGTTCGCGCCCCGCTTCAAAGACACTTGTGAGGTAGACACCAAGTACGACGGCTGCCGCGCCGATCAGACCACCCACGATTGCAGGAGCCACCGCGCCGAGAGTAACCAAAGGGGAAGACATCCCGACTAAGCGGCCTCCGCGTCATGCTCATACCAGCTTCAGCCCTGTCGAGTCCTCGAGGGGTCAATGCCTTTAGGGGCGACTCTTGGGTCGATCTGCAGAGGCAAGCAAGCGATCGAGTGACGCCCGAGGAATCAACATTCTCTTACCGATCTTGATGTGGGGGATCTCCCCTCGGTGCACTGCCTCGTAAGCGGACGCACGGCTGATACCGAGTGCCGCGGCAGCCTGCTCTACGGACAGCGTCAGACGTTCGGAGGTGCCCGGGGCGAGTCCTGCGCCGATCGGCGACTCTGACCTGTCGCCTTGGTTCGGGAAGTCGAGCACGGCGTCACTCAGCTCTGCAAGCTGCCCCGACCAGTAGTCAGCATCGACCACGATCATCACGTCCTCGGGGTTGGAAGGGCACCCATCGGGATTGCCAATCGGGCCAAGCACTCCTGCTCGCAGCACGCTGGCCAGCTCGAGTCCGCGATTGACCCAAGCCCTTCGATTGATGACGACGACGCATCTGGTCACGGAAGAGGTCTCGGGCGCTGGGATCGGCCTGGTAACTCGTACACAGATCAACAACGGTCGTCCGGCTCTCGGGATTTTCGTTCACCCTCAGGCTTCCGATCCTCGTGCTGTCGCGCCTGGCGCGTCCTGATCGTGTCGCCTCTCTCGTGCCAGGCGTTGCAGTGCTACCTGCTCGTCGTCGCTGGGGTTGGAGCGCGAGGCAGCGATGACCTTGCTCAAGGCAGTGGCGATCTCTCGATCTCGCTCAGGCGTGGCATGAAGGTAGATCAGAGCGGCCCTCGCCGAAGCGTGTCCCATCCTCGCCATGAGCTCCTTGGTGCTCGCCCCGGTCAAGGCCGTCAACGTGTTCGCGGTATGCCGAAGGTCGTGAAAGCGGAAGCCGCTCATCCCAGTGGCTGTGACCGCAATCTTCCATTGGCGGTAGAAGGTCTTGCGGGAGATCGGCCGGTCGGACACGACTTCGGACCCGAAGAGCAGCGCTCGAGGAATCGAGGCCGTGTGACACCGCAGGTGCTCCTTCAAATCGCCGATGATCGCTTCGGGCACTGAGACGGTGCGATGACCGGCCGCGGTCTTTGGCGGCCCAAGGATGAGCTCACCGGATGCCAACTCCTGATACTGCTCGGCGACCTGGACGGTGCAAGCATCGAGGTCGACTCGATCCTTGCGCAGCGCCAGCAACTCGCCCAGGCGCAGCCCCGTGAAACCGGCCAGCAGGACCATCATCCTGAGCTTGGGATCCATTGCGTCGGCAAGGTCAAACACCTCCTGGACGGATGCGATGGGCCGTTCAGCGGACCGTTCGGTGGATGCTCCCCTGAGGACACATGGGTTCCTCAGGATGAGCTCGTCTTCGAGTGCAGTCGCCATGATCGCGTGCAGCAGTCGGTAGGCCTTCGCAACCGTCGGCGGGCGATCTCCTGAGCGGATGAGCTCGGCCCGCCACGTGCGCACCCGAGCGACCGTCAGATCCGAAAGGTCGACGTCGCCGAGGTGCGGGAGGATGCGGAGTCGAAGCTGCAGTTCATACTGGTCGCGGGACCTGGGCCGAAGATTGTCCCTTTGCTCGATCCACCGGACGGCGTACTCGTGCAGCGGGAGTGGAGCGTGGTCGACTGGACGCCATGTCCCACGTTCGAGGTACGTGCGGGTGCTCGACAAGTACGACTCGGCTTCCCTCCGAGTGCGAAAGGTGACGGGGGCCACGTATCGGACGTGACCGACTTGGTATCTCGCTTGCCAACGCCCGGACGCGAGCTGTCTTACGCTCCCCCACGCTGCCTTGAACCGCTTCGTCGCCATGACCTCAACGGTCGGTTGAGCTGCAACATTGGGCACGGGATGGGCACGGCGCAACGCTCGCAAGACCTAGAGGAGGAACGGAGGCTTCGGTTTCTGTCTCCCGATCAGGTCATCTCTTGGAGCGGACGACGGGACTCGAACCCGCGACCCTCACCTTGGCAAGGTGATGCTCTACCAACTGAGCCACGTCCGCGTGTCGCGTCAGCATAGCCGTGGCGGCTCCGAGGCGGTGGGGACGCGATCGAGCGGTCGATGCGTGCCGCATCCGCGGGCAGGGCGGGCAGCACCGGCGGCGGTACCATCGCCACGCGCCCTCGCAGAGGAGGTGACGTGCGCCGTCGATCCCTCTCCGCGGGTGCCGCCTTCCTCATCGCCCTCTGCACTGTGGTCATCGCGGTCGCTGCCCACGCGGGTGCGGAGCCTGGCTTCTCGGCACTGCAGGCAATGCCCCCGCCGGTCGGCGGACCGTCTCCGCCGGTCGCTCCCTACGCGGCGATCTCGTGCCCCACGACGTCGCAGTGCACCGCCGTCGGCACCACCGCCTACGAACCCGGGCAGGGCAAGCCCACGGTGGTGACCGATCGCGGTGGCGTGTGGGGCGCGCCGCGGCTCGTCGCCGTTCCAGCCGGCGGCACCTACGGGGGTCACCCGCCCGCGCAGCTCACGTCGATCTCCTGCGCTGACGCCAACCACTGCACCGCGGTCGGGTGGTACCGGACGTCGACCGGTTCACAGCTCCCGATGACCGCCGAGGAGTTAGGCGGGGTCTGGACCTCGAGGACCGGCGCCATCCCAGCAGACGGCCTGACGGGGTCGAGGGAGAGTGCGGGGCTGACCGCCGTTGAGTGCCTCGCTGCGCGGACCTGTGTCGCGGTCGGCGGCTACGAGGGGTCGGACCGCCTCGTCCATGCCATGGTGCTCGTCGAGAGCGCCGGAACCTGGGGCGCTCCGACCGAGCTCCCCGACCTCGCGGCGCTCTCGCTCTTCCTGCAGGCGCAGCCTGACGCGATCGGCTGCTCGGACACGAAGGACTGCATCGTGCTCAGCGCCACCGACGACCTCGCCGCCACCCAGATCGTCACCCACTCCTGGACCGAGACCGCGGGGACCTGGTCGGCACCGACGCAGGTGAACGGGCCGCGGTTCACCTCGTTCGCCGCGCTCGGCATCGCCTGTCCTTCGACGTCGACGTGTCTCGCGGTTGGCGCCTCTGGCGACCCTGGCCTCGTGCACCCCGAGGTCGCCGTCGCGATCGACGGGACGTGGGGCGCCGCCAGGGTCGTCGGCCTCCCCTTCCTCTCGCCACGCACGAGGTGGGGTCAGCTCCGGGGGATCTCGTGTCGCGGCCCGACGCTGTGCGAGGCCGTCGGAGGCTTCGGCCCCGCCACGAGCGGCGGGGGCGAGATCGCGGGCGCCCTCAGCTGGTCGAGCGGGGTGTGGAGCGCGATCGGCTTCGTCCCGGGCGTGCGCGCGGGCGCCCGGTCGTCGAGTGCCTCGACGCTGCTCGGCCTCTCGTGCCCATCGATGGCCAGGTGCACCGCGATCGGCGCGGCGACGGACCTGCACGACGCGGCGAACTATCCGGCGACCTACCCGTTCTCCGTGGAGCTCACGCCCGTGCGACCCTTGACGGCGCCACGAGCGCCCTCGGACGTCGTGACCCGCGGCACGCTCGGTGGTGCGATCGTGCGCTGGAGCCCGCCGCCCGACGACGGCGGCGCCCCCGTCTCGTCGTTCACCGCGTGGGCCTCACCCTCGGGGAGGTCGTGTCGATCCCCGAGCGTCGTGTGCGAGATCCACGGGCTCCGCAACGGGCACCGCTACCGGATCTCGGTGACGGTGACGACGTCCTTCGGCACCTCGGCGACGTCCGCACGAGCGCTGGTCGTCGCCGGTGCGGTGCCGGCGCCGCCGAGCGGCGTGCGCGTGCTCGGCGCGACCGCGATGGTGACGGTGACCTGGGGCACGGCCAGGACGCCGCCCGGCGAGCCCGTCCTCGGCTACCTCGTCACGATCCGGGGCGCGGCCACGGCGCGACGGTGCACGACGATCGCACACGCGTGTCGGTTCGGCGGCCTCTCGCGGGGTGCGACCTACGTGGCGAGCGTCGTCGCGAGGGACGCGAGCGGCGACTCCTTGCCATCGGCGACCGTGCGCGCCACGACGCGCTGAGCCAGCGTCACGTCGCTCCCTCGACGGCGGGGCTCTTGAGGAGGCGGTTCGCCTCGTCCTCCAGCAGGTCGCGCAGGGGGGTGAGGTCCGGGAGGCGCTTCGCGCACGCGAGGACGCCGTACTCGAGGAACCCGCCGAAGCCGAGCACCGTGATGTTGAGGGCGATGCCACCCATGAGCGGTCCGAGCGGTGCCGCCGACGCGACACGCCGACCGGCGAGCCACAGGGGGACCGGCGGCCCGGGCACCGAGGACACGGTGACGTTGGCGACGGGGGGAAGCTCGTTGAACAGCTCGAGGTCGTAGAGCGTCTGTCCGGCGATCGAGGCGATCGTCGGACCGACCGCGGCCGCGAGGTTCATGAGGAAGCGCGAGCTCTGGTCGTCGACCCCCTTGCGCACCCTGCTCTCGTCCCGGATCAGGGCGAGTCGGGCCTCGTGGTCGAGCTCACCGGCGTGCAGCCGCACCAGGGTCGCCGAGATCCGGTTCCCGAGATCGCCCTCGGCGCCCTCGCGGCGCACGTTGACGGGCATGAACGCGATGAGGTCGCGCTCGATCGGCTCGCCCCTCGACTCGAGCAGCCGGCGGAGCGCGCCACCGACCGTGCACATGGCGAAGTCGGTCACCGTCGCACCGCGGCGCTTGGCGGCGGCCTTCACCTCGGCGAGGTCGAGGTGCAGCCGCGCGTACCGGCGGGCGTGGCTCGGGTTGCCGTTGAGCGACGTCTTGCCCGCCGCGAGGATCGACGTCGGCGCGCCGCCGTCGCCCTCGATCGGGCGCACGGCGCGCTCGACCATCGCGGCGGCCTGCTCGACGCCCACCCCGATCGCCTCGAGCAGCGCGTGCGGACGACGCAGGAGCTCACCGGCGGTGCGACCCAGCAGCTCGAGCGGCGTCGGGAGCGGGGCCACGTCCGCGGTCTCGAGCTCGGATCGGTGCGACGGCTCGCGCACGTCGGGCGAGACGTCGAAGAGCCTGGCGAACGTCACGGCGCCCGAGACCCCGTCGGCGAGGGCGTGGTGGATCTTCAGGATCACCGCGGTGCGCTTGTCCGCGAGGCCCTCGACGACCGAGAGCTCCCACAGCGGCCGGTCGGGCGGCAGCTCGGTCGCCATGATCCTCCCGACGAGCGCGTCGAGCTCGGCCTCGCCCCCCGGTGACGGGCACGAGCGCCGCAGCACGTGCTCGTCGATGTCGAACTCCGGGTCCTCGACCCAGACCGGCCAGGCGAGATCGAACGGGACGCGCAGGATCCGCTTCGTCAGCTTGGGGATCTCGTGGAGGCGCGCGGCAACGAGCGCCTTGATCTCGTCGAACGTCGTGATCGGGTCGACCGGTCCGCCCGCGGGATGGTCGAGCTCGAGGACCGCCGCGATGTGCAGCGGCGCACCCCGTGCCTCGAGGGTGATGAACGCGCTGTCGAGCGGGTCGAGGGGGTCCGGCTTCACGCCGAGACCCCCGTCGAGCCGAAGCCGCCGTCGCCGCGCGACGTCGTGGTGAGCTCGTCGGCCGCGACGAACCGCACGTGCTCGACGCGCTGGACCACGAGCTGGGCGACGCGGTCGCCGGGTCGCACCACGAACGGCTCGCGGGGATCGGTGTTGACGAGCACCACGCGGAGCTCGCCTCGGTAGCCCGCGTCGATGAGCCCCGGCGCGTTGAGGCAGGTCACGCCGTGGCGCAGCGCGAGCCCGCTGCGCGGGAGGACGAAGCCGGCGTGGCCCTCGGGGATCGCGACGGCGATCCCGCAGCCGACCGAGGCTCGCCCGCCACCCGGTGCGAGCTCCACGTGCTCGTTGGCGACGAGGTCGCAGCCGGCGTCGGCGTCGTGGGCGTAGCGAGGGAGCTGGGCGCCCCCGGCGAGCGCGACCACGGGGACCGAGACCACGCGGGCAGGCTACGCCCGCGGCTGCGGCCGCGTCCGTGGGCGAGCGCGGAGCAGGGGTCACCTAGATTCTGCGGATGCTCGTGTGGATGGACCTCGAGATGACCGGGCTCGACCCGACGCGCGACGTCGTGGTCGAGATCGCGACGCTCGTGACCGACGACGACCTCGCCGTCTTCGCCGAGGGCCCCGACCTGGTGATCCACGCGACCGAGGACCAGCTCGCCGCCATGATCCCGGTCGTGGCCGAGATGCACGCCGCCTCCGGGCTCACCGAGGCGATCCGGGCGTCGACGACGACGCTCGAGGACGCCTCGCGGGCCACCCTGGCGTTCCTCCAGGCCCACGTGCCCAAGGGCGAGGTCCCCCTCTGCGGCAACTCGATCGGCACGGACCGGCGCTTCCTCCAGGAGTACCTCCCCGACGTCGAGGCGTGGTTCCACTACCGCAACGTCGACGTGTCGACGGTGAAGGAGCTGGTGCGGCGCTGGCGCCCCGAGGTCCTCGCTTCGGCCCCCGAGAAGGTGTCCACGCACCGCGCGATGGAGGACGTCCGAGCCTCGGTCGCCGAGCTCGCCCACTACCGCGCCGCCCTCTTCGGGACGCCGACGACGCCCGAGGCGCCGTGACGACCACCCCGCTCGGCATCGCCGAGGCCACCGCCCAGCTGACCGCACCCGGCCAGATCTTCGAGATGGACACGGCGGTGATCCGCGGCCAGGCGCTGCGGGTCTGGAAGCACGCGCCGCCGACGCTGCGCACCGTCCTCGAGCTCTCGCGCGCCCACGCGGACCAGACCTTCTTGGTCTACGAGGACGAGCGTCTCAGCTTCGCAGAGCACTACCGCACCGCTTGCACCCTGGCCGCCCGGCTCGTCGCGCTCGGGGTCGAGCGCGGCGACCGGGTGGCGATCGCCATGCGCAACCTGCCCGAGTGGGTCCTCGCGTTCTGGTCCGGCATCGCCGCGGGCGGGGTGGCGGTCCCCCTCAACGCCTGGTGGACGGGCGACGAGCTCGCCTACGGCGTCACCGACTCGAGCGCGAGCGTCCTGTTCTGCGACACGGAGCGGCTCGCGCGGCTCGCGCCGCACCTCTCGCAGGTCCACGCCCTCAAGGTGATCGTCCTCGTCGACGAGCACCGGGGTGCGAACGGCCTCGACGTCATCGAGCACGCCGCCGGCCGCGTGCGCCTCCACGACGCAGCGCTCGGCGAGATCGTGGTCGAGACCAGCGCCGTGGTGCGCTTCTTCGACGAGCTCCGAGGCGAGGTCCCCGAGGACGCGACGCCGCCCGACGTCGAGGTCGACCCCGACGACGACGCGACGATCTTCTACACCTCTGGCACGACGGGCCGTCCGAAGGGCGCCGTCGGCACCCACCGGAACGCCTGCACGAACCTCATGAACCTCTTCTTCATCGCCCAGCGCGCCCAGCTGCGCTACGCGAGCCTCGACGCGACCGCGTCGGGCACCCAGAACTCGTTCCTGCTCTCGGTGCCGCTGTTCCACGCGACCGGCTGCCTCGCGTCCATGGTCGTCAACACCGCGGCGGGCGGCAAGCTCGTGCTGATGCACCACTTCGACGCCGAGCGCGCCCTCGAGCTGATCGAGCGCGAGCAGATCACGACGTTCGGCGGCGTCCCCACCATGGCGCTGCAGATCCTCGACGCGCCCTCCTTCGCCTCGCGCGACACCTCCTCGGTGCGATCCGTCTCCTACGGCGGCGCGCCCGCGCCGCCCGAGCTCGTGAAGCGCATCAAGGCCGCGTTCCCCGACGGGCAGCCCGGCAACGGCTACGGGCTCACCGAGACCTCCGCGGCGACGTCGATGAACACAGGGCCCGACTACGTCGCACGACCCGACTCGGTCGGCCCGGCGGTCCCGGTGACCGACGTCGCCGTCGTCCCCGAGGACTACGAGGGCACCGCGCCCGCGCCCGATCGCCCCCAGGGGCCCGAGGTCACCGGCGAGCTGTGGATCCGCGGCCCTCAGGTGGTCCGCGGCTACTGGAACCGCCCCGAGGAGTCCGCCCTCGTCTTCACCGAGGGGTGGCTGCACACGGGCGACGTCGCGCGCATCGACGACGACGGCTTCATCTACATCGTGGACCGCGCGAAGGACGTGATCATCCGCGGCGGCGAGAACGTCTACTCCGTGGAGGTCGAGGCCGCCCTCTTCGAGCACCCCGACGTCGCGGACTGCGCCGTGATCGGCGTGCCGCACGCGACGCTCGGCGAGGAGGTGGGCGCCGTCGTGATCCCGCGCGACGGCCGGACGATCGACGAGGACGAGCTGCGCGGCTACGTGGCCGAGCGCCTCGCGCGCTACAACGTCCCGACGAGGATCTGGTTCCGCACGGGCCACCTGCCCCGCAACCCCGCGGGCAAGGTGCTCAAGCGCCAGCTGCGCGACGAGCTCGTCGGCCGCGTCAGCTGACCGGGGCGAGCGCGTCGAGCTCGCCGAGCGTCGCCGCGTCGAGTGCGAGCTCGGCCGCGGCGCAGTTCTCCTCGAGGTGCGCGAGCGACGACGTGCCGGGGATCGGGAGGACGACCTCGCTGCGGTGCAGCAGCCACGCCAAGGCGACCTGGGCCGGCGTCGCCCCCAGGGCCGCGGCCGCGCGCCCGACCTTGGAGTCCGGGCCCGCGAGCACGCCCGCGGCGACCGGGAAGTACGGGATGAAGCCGATCCCGTTCGCGTCGCAGTGCTCGAGCACCTCCTCGCTGCGGCGGTCCGCGACGTTGTAGCTGTTCTGCACGGTCGCGATCGAGACGACGCCGCGGGCGGCCTCGAGCTCGGCGACCGAGACCTCCGAGAGCCCGACGGCCCGCGCCTTGCCCTCGCGCACGAGGTCGGAAAGCAGCCCGAACTGGGCGTCGCGGTCGACCGTGGGGTCGATCCGGTGCAGCTGGAACAGGTCGAGGACGTCGACCCCGAGCCGGCGCAGCGACAGCTCGCACTGCTGGCGCAAGTACTCCGGACGCCCGCAGGCGTGCCATCGGCCGGGCCCGGTGCGGAGCAGCCCCGCCTTGGTGGCGACCACGACGTCGCCGTAGGGGTGGAGCGCCTCTTTGATCAGCTCCTCGGAGATCGCCGGGCCGTAGGAGTCCGCCGTGTCAACGAGGTCCACGCCGAGCTCGACGGCGCGGCGCAGCACGGCGATCGCCGTGCCGTGGTCCGCCGGCGGCCCCCAGATCCCGGGGCCGGTGAGCCGCATGGCCCCGAACCCGAGGCGGTGGACCGTGCGGCCGCCCACCTCGAAGGTCCCCGACGCGTGCACGGGCTGCGCCACCTCGCTCCTCTCTTCGTGCTCGTCGCGCGCCGGGCGCGCGGGGTCGCTAGCGGTTGGGCTGCGGGGTGACGCGCAGGTACGGCTTCTGGGCGGTGAACCCCTTCGGGAACCGCTCCTTCGCCTCGTCGTCGGAGACCGCCGGGACGATGATGACGTCCTCGCCGTCCTTCCAGTTGACGGGCGTCGCGACCTTGTAGTTCGCGGTGAGCTGCAACGAGTCGAGGACCCGGAGGATCTCGTCCACGTTGCGGCCCGTGGAGGCCGGGTAGGTGAGGGTGAGCTTCACCTTCTTGTCCGGGCCGATCACGAAGACGCTGCGCACCGTCAGCGTGTCGTTCGCGTTCGGGTGGATCATGTCGTAGGCGTCGGCGACCTTGCGGTCCTCGTCGGCGATGAGCGGGAAGTTGAGGGCGGTGCCCTGCGTCTCTTCGATGTCGCCCTTCCAGCCCTCGTGGGAGGACACCGAGTCGACGGACAGCCCCAGGAGCTTGGTGTCGCGCTTGTCGAACTCGGCCTTGCGGGCGGCGAACGCCCCCAGCTCGGTCGTGCAGACCGGCGTGAAGTCCTTCGGGTGCGAGAAGAGGATCCCCCAGCCGTCGCCGAGGTAGTCGTAGAGGCTGATCGTGCCGTCGGTCGTCTGGGCCGTGAAGTCGGGCGCCTGGTCTCCAAGGCGAAGTGCCATCGGTGCTCCTTGCTCGGGTGACTCGTGGTGTGTCGGCGCCAGTGTAGCGACGGTCCCTCGCGGAGCGCCCATTGCGGATGGGTTAGGTCTGGTTTCGGGCGACGCCCGCCCCGCCGGTGCGAGACTGCCCGCCCGATGGCTCGCACCGCGCCGGTCCCCCCGCCCGCGGTGGCGGCCTTCGACCTCGACGGCACGCTCACCCGCGGCGGGAGCGTGGTCCACTGGCTGACCGCCGTCGCCGGCGCGTCCAGGGTGCGCCGCGCGCTCGCGCAGCACGCCGCCGCGCTCGCCACGGGCGCCGTCCGCTCGGGGGCGGCCGCCGACGTCGCCAAGGAGGCGCTGTTCACCTCGGTGCTCGCCGGCCGCCCGCTCGAGGACGCGGCCGCGGTCTCGGCCGCCTTCGCCGAGGCGCACCTGCGCCACGCCGTGCGACCCGAGGTGGTCGCGCGCCTCGCCGAGCACCTGGACCGGGGCCACCTCGTCGTGGTCGTCTCCGCCTCGCCATCGCTGTACGTGGCGAGGATCGCCGAGCTGCTCGGGGCGCACGGCGCGGCGGCGACCGACCTCGAGGTGGGCAAAGACGGCGCGCTCACCGGGCGCTACGACGGCGAGAACTGCCGCGGCGAGGCGAAGCTGCGCAAGGTCACCGCGCTGCTGGGCACCCTCGGCGCGGCCGAGGCGCGGCCGCGCTACGCCTACGGCAACTCTCGCGGCGACCTGCAGCTCCTCGAGGCGGCCGATCGACCGGTCGACGTGTCGCGGCTCGGGCCCTTCGGGCGGCTGCGCCGGTTCCCGAGGCTCCGCGCCGTCCCGATCGGCTAGCGAGCGGCGAGCGTCACGCCGCGCCGTCCTCGGGGCGGGGCTCGACGGCGACCTTCGGGATGAGCAGGAGCGTGCCCGACGCGCGGCCCTCGTAGGCGACCTCGATCGCCGCGGCGCACTCCTTCCAGTCGAAGATCGTCGTGCCGTTCGGGCCGACGATCCCCACGTTCACCTGGTACGCACCGTCCATCACGTCGAAGCGGTCGACGTCCGCGGTGATGACGCACTCCCCCGCCGGGATCCGGATCTGTGCGTCCCTGGCGTCGGGGTCGGTGCGCACCACGAGCTCGCCGTTGTACTTGTGGATCTCGATCACGAGCCCCGCCGTCACCGGCGCCTGGGTCTGCAGGCCGATCCGGAGGTGCAGCGGGTCGCCGGACTGCAGCTTCGCGCCGTGGACGACGTCCACGCCGAGGATCTCGACGTTCTTCACGGCACGCTGCTGGCGGTTGGGCGCGCCGAGGTCGTCGGGGAACGCGCTCTCGCCGAGGTGCTCGCGGAAGACGCGCACCGCCTCGTTCGGGGAGGCGTCGGTGAGCATCTCGCCGCTGTCGAGCACGACGGCGCGGTCGCAGATCGCCCGGATCTGGTCCGCGTTGTGCGAGACGAACAGGATCGTCCGACCCTCCTCTTGGAACGTCCGGATCCGACCGAGGCACTTCGCCTGGAACTGCTCGTCGCCCACGGCGAGGACCTCGTCGATCACGAGCACGTCGGGGTCGACGTTCACGGCGATCGCGAAGCCCAGCCGCACGTACATGCCCGAGGAGTAGAACTTCACCTGGGTGTCGATGAACTGGCCGAGCTCGGAGAACTCGACGATCGCGTCGAAGGCGCGATCGACCTCCTTCTTGGTGAGCCCGAGCATCGAGCCGTTGAGGTAGATGTTGTCGCGCCCGGACAGCTCGATCTGGAACCCGGCCCCGAGCTCCAGCAGCGCGGCGAGCGAGCCGCGCACGAGCACCCGGCCGCTCGTCGGCTGGAGCACCCCGCAGATGCACTTGAGCAGCGTCGACTTCCCCGAGCCGTTGCGGCCGATGATCCCCACGGTCTCGCCCGCGCCCACGGTGAAGTCGACGTCGTGGAGCGCGGTGAGGTCCGAGTAGGTGGAGCGACCGGGGTGGATGAGCCGGTCCTTCAGCGAGCTGTGGCGCTCGTGGTAGAGCCGGAAGTGCTTGGAGACCTGCTGCACCTCGACGGCGGGGACGCCCATCACAGCTCCTCGGCGAAGTTGCCCTCGAGCCGACCGAACACCCACACGGCGAAGACGAGGAGGGCGGCGGCGCCCACGAGGATGAGGCAGTCGAGCCCTGCGTAGGTCGCCGGGCTCCAGGTCGGGAGCACCGGCAGGTACCTCGGCACGGGGGTCTTCGGGTAGTTGGTCGATTGCACCACGAGGTGCGGGTACAGCACGCGCTGGAAGGTCATGACGATTGGCGTCATCGGGTTCGCGAGGTAGAGCCAGCCGATCCCCAGGGTGCGCAGTTGCGGCGCGAGCTTCTCGTAGGGGTAGACGATCGGCGTCAGCCAGAACCACAGCTGGGTCGCGACCTCGATGAGGTGGCGCATGTCGCGGAGCTTCACGTTGAGCGCGGAGAGCAGCACGCTGAAGCCGGCGGCGAGGACCAGGAGCGCGGCCATCGCCGGCACGAGCAGCCAGAGCAGCGCCCAGTCGGGCGACGCCTGGAGCACGACCAAGATGACCGCCATGGCCAGGGCCTGCATCGAGAAGTAGAAGATCTGCGCCCCGACCGTGGACAGGGCGAGGATCTCGCGCGGGAAGGCGACCTTCTTCACGATCCCCGCCCGCTCCACGATGATGCCCGTGGCCGTGTTGAGGGAGCCCGAGAAGAAGTTCCAGGCGATCAGCCCGGCGAACAGGAAGACCACGAAGTGCGGGTACCCGTTCTTCAGGATGAACCCGAAGACCAGCCAGAAGATGCCCAGCTGCATCAGCGGCGTGACCATCGACCACAGGAGGCCGAGGGCCGAGTTCTTGTACTTGACCTTGATGTCGGACTGGGTCAGGTGGACGAGCAGCTCCCGCGTCCGCCACAGCTCGCGGAACCGGTGCGCGACGCTCGAGCGCGCCGAGACGATCCTCGTCTCGCGCTGCTCTGGGGGGCGGCGCAGCGGTTGCGGCGCCGTGGACTGCTCGGTCACGCAGCGCCTAGCGCGAGACGGCCTGCGCGGTGTGGCTCTCGATCACCGAGTCGATGAAGCCGTACTCCTTCGCCTCCTCGGCGGTGAACCACCGGTCCCGGTCCGAGTCGGCCTCGACGCGCTCGACGGTCTGGCCCGTGTGGTACGCGATCCGCTCGGCCAGCATCCGCTTCATGTAGACGATCTGCTCGGCCTGGATCGCGATGTCCGACGCCTGGCCCTGCATCGTGCCGGTGTGGGGCTGGTGCATGAGGATCCGGCAGTGCGGGAGGGCGAACCGCTTGCCCGTGGCCCCCGCGCAGAGGAGGAACTGGCCCATGGAGGCGGCCATCCCGAGGCAGATCGTCCGCACGTCGCAGCTGACGTACTGCATCGTGTCGTAGATCGCGAGGCCGTCGGTGACCGAGCCCCCGGGCGAGTTGATGTAGAGGCTGATGTCCCGCTCGGGGTCCTCGGCCTCCAAGAGGAGCAGCTGGGCGCAGATCGTGTTGGACGCCGTCTGGTCGACCACCGAGCCCAGGAACACGATCCGCTCGCGCAGGAGGCGCTGCGTGAGCTCGAAGCCCTCGGACCCGAGGGTCTTGTTGTCGCCGTAGGTGCTGTTCTGCATCCCACGAGGCTACTGCGGCGCTCGGCGCGCTCGACCGACTGCCGTAGGCTCACCGCGCCTCCGCGGCGACGCGGGGCGCGCGGGCGTGGCGGAACTGGTAGACGCGCCGGGTTTAGGACCCGGTCCCTTCGGGGGTAGAGGTTCGAGTCCTCTCGTCCGCACCGCGGCGCGGCCGAGCGGCGCCGGTCGGTCGCCGTGGCGTCGGGCGGTCCCATCACCGATCCCCGCCGAGCACGACTCGTAGCATTCGGCCATGGCAGAGCAGACCAAGCCCTTCGTCGAGCCGCACCTGGGGGCCACGCCCGACGAGCTCCTGATCGAGGACCTCGTGGTCGGCACCGGCGCCGAGGCGCGTGCGGGCACGACGGCGACCGTGCACTACGTCGGCGTCGCGCACTCGACGGGCGAGCAGTTCGACGCGTCGTGGGACCGTGGCGAGGCCCTGTCCTTCGCCGTCGGCGCGGGACAGGTCATCGCGGGATGGGACAACGGCGTCGCCGGCATGCGCGTCGGCGGTCGGCGGCGGCTCGTCATCCCCCCGCACCTCGGCTACGGCGAGCGGGGCGCGCCCGGGGCGATCGCCCCCGGTGAGACGCTGCTGTTCGTCGTGGACCTCCTCGACGTTCGCTGAGTGCCGCACCTCGTCGCGGCGCCGGACAAGTTCCGGGCGACGGCGACGGCGCGAGCGGCCGCCGCCGCCATGTGCGGCGCGGCGGCGTCCTCCGGGTGGACCGCGGACCCCTGCCCGATGAGCGACGGCGGCGAGGGGTTCGTCGACGTCCTCGGCGGGGCCGTGCGCACGACCACGGTGCGCGGCCCGCTCGGCCACCCGGTCGCCGCGCGCTGGGCGCTGCGCGACGACGGCACCGCGATCCTCGAGTCGGCCGCCGCCGTCGGCCGCGCGCTCCTGTCGGCCCCGAAGGGCGAGGACCCCGTCACGGCCTCGACCGAGGGGGTGGGCGAGCTCCTCGCCGCCGCGCTCGCCGAGGGGGCGACGTCGATCGTGGTCGGCTGCGGCGGCACGGCGTCGACCGACGGGGGCCGGGGGTGCGTCGAGGTCCTCGAGGGGCGGGGCCTGCGCCTCGAGGTGCCGCTCGTCGTCGCCTGCGACGTCGACGCGGGGTTCCTCGACGCGGCGCGCCGGTTCGGTCCCCAAAAGGGCGCGACCCCCGAGCAGGTGGCGCGGCTCGGTGCCCGGCTCGACGACCTCGCGGCGCGCTACCACGAGCGCTACGGGGTCGACGTGACGGCGGTGCGCGGGGCGGGGGCGGCGGGCGGGCTCGCGGGCGGGCTCGTCGCGCTCGGCGGCACCGTCGTCTCGGGGGCGCGGCTCGTGGCCGACGAGCTGCACCTCGCGCGCCGCCTCGCGGCCGCCGACGCCGTCGTCACCGGTGAGGGCCGCCTGGACGAGGGGACGCTCTCGGGCAAGGTCGTGGCCGTCGTCCTCGCCGCCGCCGGCGCGACCCCGGCGCTCGTCGTCGCCGGGCGCGTGGACCGGGGGGCGGCGCGCGCCCTGCGCGCGGGGGCGCCCGTCGCGTTCGACGTCGTCGAGCTCGACGACGCGGTCCAGCGACGCGACGGCACGCCGGCCGCCATCGCCGGCGCCGTCGCGGGGTGGCTGGGTGCGCGCGCGTGAGGCGAGGTCAGCCGGCGAGCCGCCAGGCTCGGTAGCCCGGGGCGTCCGGCGGCGGGTCGGCCACGAAGCCGAGGCCGTCCAGGAGCGACTCGGAGGCCGCGCTGTCGGCGAGGAGCCCGGCGCCGGTGTCGGACCACTCGGTGTGCGCGACGATCGTCGCGGTCGGGTAGCGGCGCCGCGCGCGGTCGAGCAGCTGGGTGACGGCCGCCGTGCCGACGCCCCTCCCCCGCGCCGACGCGACGAGCCCCCACCCGAGCTCGAGGACGCCGTCGGCGTTCGGCGGGCCGTGCGTCCCGCAGGTACCGACGACGACGCCGTCGACGGCGATGAGGAAGCTCAGCGCGCCGCGCTCGAAGCCTTGCAGCGCCTGGACGTCCTCGGTTCGCGGGAACCCGACGGCGAGGTCGAGCGGCGTGGTGCCACCGCCGAGCAGCGCGCCCACGATCACGTCGTCGACCTCGATGAGCTCGATGCGGGCGGCCGCGCCCGTCACGTGGCGTCGTCGAGGCGCAGCACGGACGCGAGGTCCCGGCTCTTCGCCTCGCACAGCTCGCGCAGGAGGCGGAGCCGCTCGAGGTTGCCGGGCACCTCCAACAGGACCTGGAGGTCCCAGAGCGACAGCGGGCTCATGGCGCACAGCATCCACGGGGTCGACACGGGCGAGTCCTCGAGGTGCAGGTCGACGCACGGGCTCGTGAGGCCGTCCGTGAACTCCGACTGCAGGCGGCGCAGGACCTTGACGGCGCAGAGCGCCTCGCGAACCATCTCGGAGGGCACCTCGGCGCGCTCGACCGGCATCGCCTCGACGATCGCCCTCGGGTACGGGTCGTCCTCGAGCCACTCGACGACCCGGAACCGCTCGACGCCGCGGGTGACGAGGATCCAGCGCTCGCCGTCGAGCGGGGCGGCGAGCTCGATGTGGACCTTCGTGCCGACGGACACCCGCTCGTCGCCGCCACCGACCTCGCTGCCCCTCGAGATGAGACAGATGCCGAACTCGCTCGAGTCGCGGAGCACGTCGCGCGTGAGGCACTGGTAGCGGCGCTCGAAGACGTGCAGCGGCAGCTCCGTCGTGGGGAAGACGACCGCGGCGAGCGGGAACATCGCCAGCGGCGCGGTGGTCACGGTCGTGAGCCTACGCACGGCACCGGAACGGGGTGCAGGTCCATCGAGGCGCCAGCGGCGCTCTCTAGTGTTGCGGCGTGACCGCCGCGGTGGCGCCCCCCAAGCCGCGACTCCGCGGGTGGCTGCACCTCGTCACGACGCCGATCGCGCTCGTCGGCGGCCTCGTGCTCACCGCCAAGGGCACGACCTATGCCAACCGGCTCGCCGTCGCGGTGTTCACCGCGACGGCCTGCCTCATGTTCGGCACCTCGGCGATGTACCACCTCGGCACGTGGCCGCCGCGCGTGGTCGCCGTGCTGCGCCGCCTCGACCTCGCGAACATCGCGCTCATCATCGCCGGCACCTACACGCCCATCGCCGTCGCCATCCTGCCGCGCACCCAGGCCGTGGTCCTGCTGTGGATCGTCTGGGTCGCCGCCATCGCGATCGTGGTCTCGAGCGTCGGCGGCTCGATCGTCAACCTCACCGCGCCGCGCTGGCTCTACACGGGGATGTACATCGTGCTCGGGTGGGCCGCGGTCTTCTGGTTCCCCGAGCTGTGGCACTACGGGGGCGTGGTCAACTTCTTCCTGATCCTGCTCGGCGGCGTGCTCTACACCGCCGGCGGCGTCGTCTACGCGCTCCGGCGGCCGGTGCTGTCGCCGCGGACGTTCGGGTTCCACGAGCTGTTCCACGCCTGCACGGTCGCGGCGTTCACCTGCCACTTCGTCGTGGTCGCGAGGGTGGCGTGCTGAGGCCGCGCTTCCGCACCTGGCGGTGCGCCGCGGCGTGCGGCGTCACGCTCGCCCTCGCCGTGGCCGCCCCCGCGGGCGGTGCCGCCCGATCGCCGCACCACGCGCGGCACACGATCGTGCTCGCTCCGCGGCTCGGGCTCCCCGGCATCGCGGTGCGCGTCTCGGGCAGCGGCGTGCCGAAGCACCTGCGCCTCACGGTGCTCTTCGACGTGACGACGAAGGACAAGGTACGCCTCTGCACCACCACCAACGGCGCGAGCACGAGGTGGCGGTGCACGGGACGCCTCCCCGCCCACGCCGGCGCGCTCGGTCCCCACACCGTCGAGATGGACGCGACGACGCTCTCGGGCAAGGGCGGCTTCGAGGAGCTCTCGACGTTCCTCGTCACGGACCTCGGCGTCCTTTTGGCCGCCCCGGCCTCGACGGCACCGGGCGACACCGTGGCGCTGCGGGTGACCGCGAGCAACGGGAACGCGGTCCGCGCCCACGGCGTGCTCGTCACGGACCGCCTGCCGAGCGGGCTCCGCCTGCAGCACGCGACGGCCCCCTGCAAGCTCGCCCGCGGGGTCGTCTCGTGCGGCCCGTTCCGCATGGGCGCGCGGACGAGCCGGGTCTTCGTGCTCACGACGATCGTGACGGTGGCGCACCGCGCGCGGCTCTTCGACGCCGTCACGATCCGCGGCGCCCCGGACCCCCTCCGGCGCAACGACGTCGCGCGCATCTCGCTGGCGGTGACCTAGCCGGCTCGGCCGTCAGTCCGCCGTGGCGCGCAGCGCGTCGGCCAGGGCGCGGAACGCCCTCCCGCGGTGGCTGATCGCGTGCTTCTCGTCGTCGCCGAGCTCGGCCAGGGTGCGCCCGGCGGCCTCGTCGGGCACGAAGACCGGGTCGTAGCCGAACCCGTTGGCGCCGCGCGGCGCGGTCGCGATCTCCCCGTGGACCGCGCCGAGCCGCACCACGCGGCGGCCGTCGGGCGTGACGAGGACCGCCGCGGTCGCAAAGCGCGCCCGGCGCGGCGGTGCGACGCCCTCGAGGGCGTCGAGGAGCTTCGCCACGTTGTCGGCGTAGGACGCGTGCGCCCCGGCGTAGCGGGCGCTGTAGACCCCGGGCGCGCCGTCGAGGGCGTCGACGAAGAGCCCGGTGTCGTCACCGACGGCCGCGAGCCCGGTGGCGCCCGCGACGGACGCCGCCTTGAGCCCGGCGTTCTCCTCGAGCGTCGTCCCGGTCTCCTCGACGTCGGCCAGCCCGTCGGGTCGGGGGGCGACCTCGACGCCGGCGGCCGACAGGATCGCGAGCAGCTCGCGCGCCTTGTCCGGGTTCGCCGTCGCGAGGACGACGCGCATCAAGCGGGCTGCGGGCCGGGCGGGACCGCGAGCGCGGTGCGCTGGGCCTCCAGGAGCTCGTCGATCCCCGTGGTGGCGAGGGCGAGCATGGCGTCGAGCTCGCCGCGCGAGAACGCCAGCTTCTCGGCGGTGCCCTGCAGCTCCACGAAGCGCCCCTTGCCGGTCATCACGACGTTCATGTCGACGTCGGCCCGGCTGTCCTCCTCGTAGGGCAGGTCCAGCATGGCGACGGCGTCGACGATGCCGACCGAGATCGCGGCCACCTGGTCGACGAGGGGGTGGTGGGCGAGGCGACCCTCGGCGACGAGCCGGGTGCACGCGTCGTGCAGCGCCACGTAGCCCCCGCAGATCGACGCCGTCCTGGTGCCCCCGTCGGCCTGGAGCACGTCGCAGTCGACGGTGACCTGCAGCTCGGCGAGCCCGGTGAGGTCGGTCACCGCGCGCAGCGAGCGGCCGACGAGGCGCTGGATCTCCTGGGTCCGTCCGGACTGCTTGCCGCGCGCCGCCTCGCGCGACGCACGCTCGGCCGTCGACCCGGGCAGCATCGAGTACTCGGCGGTGACCCACCCTCGGCCCGAGCCGCGCAGCCACCGCGGGACGTCGGTCTCGACCGACGCCGTGCAGAGCACCTTGGTGCGCCCCATCGTCATGAGCACCGAGCCCGCGGCGAAGACCGTGTAGTTGCGCTCGATCGACCACGGCCGCAGCTCGTCGACGGCGCGGCCGTCGCGACGCTTGGTCAGGTCCTCAGCCACGGGCGTCCACCCGGGGAGTGTACGTGGGGCTCGGTTTGCTCAGAAGTAGATCGTGTGGCGCGCGCGGTCCACGACGTCGTCGAGCTCGCCGCCCCACGCGTCGCTCGAGAGGTACTTCCATCCGTCGTCGGCCGAGAGCACCACGATCGAGGCGTCCTCGCCCTCGGGGAGCCCGGCCGCGCACTTGACCGCGCCGGCCATCGCCGCGCCGGTGGAGAGCCCGACGAACAGGCCGAGCTCGGCGAGGCGGCGGGTCCAGACGACCGACTCGCGCGCCCGAACGACGATGCGCCGGTCGAGGAGCGCCTCGCCGTGCGCGTCGGTGAACACGGGCGGCACGTAGCCGTCGTCGAGGCTGCGCAGCCCGTCGACGAGCTCGCCGGCGGGCGGCTCGACCGCCCAGACCTGGACGTCGGGGCGCTGGTCCTTCAGGAACCGGCCGACCCCGACGATGGTCCCGGTCGTGCCGAGCCCCGCCACGAAGTGGGTCACCTCGGGGCAGTCCGCGAGGATCTCGGGTCCCGTCGTCGCGTAGTGCACGGCGGGGTTCGCCGGGTTCGCGTACTGGTAGAGGAAGACCCACTCGGGGTGGTCGACGGCGAGGCCGCGCGCGAGGCGCACGGCGCCGTTGGAGCCCTCTGCCCCCGGCGAGTCGATGACCTCCGCCCCGAAGACCTGGAGGAGCTGGCGGCGCTCCTTTGACACGTTGTCCGGCAGCACGACCTTGAGGTGGTAGCCGCGCAGCCGGCACACGAGCGCGAGCGCGATGCCGGTGTTGCCGCTCGACGGCTCGAGCAGGACCTGATCGGGCTTGCCGGGGACGAGGACCCCGTCCTCCTCGGCGGCGTCGACGAGCGCGACGGCGACGCGGTCCTTGACCGAGCCCGCCGGGTTCTTGCCCTCGAGCTTCAGCCAGATGCGCACCGCGTCGTTCGGGCTGAGGGCGCTCACGTCCACCATCGGCGTGTTGCCGACGAGCTCGAGGACCGAGCCGTAGCGGGCCACTACCCCGCACCCCCGGCGACCGCGGGCAGGAGCGTGACCTCGTCGCCGGCGGCCACGGCCGTCTCGAGCCCGCCGGTGTAGCGCACGTCGTCGTCGTTCACGTAGACGTTCAAGAAGCGGTGCAGCGTGCCGTCGGTGCGGAAGACCTGCTCGCGCACGCCGGGGTGGTCCGCGGCGAGCCGGCCGAGGACGTCGCCCACCGTCGCGCCCTCGACGGCGACGGTCTTCTGGCCGTCGGTCGCCGTGCGCAGCACGGTCGGGATCCGCACGGTCACGGGCACGGCAGCCTCCTCGAGATTCCTGACCAATCTGGTCACATATTACCGGCGCCCGCGGGCGCCATGCCGTCGGCGCTGGGCGGCGTCAGGCGGTCGGGGTCGGCTTGGGCGGCCGCCACACGGCGAGCAGCTGGACGGCAGCCCCGACGACGCCCAGCCCCACCGCGATCAGGAGCCCCTGGAACCGTGTGTAGCGCCAGATCCCGAGCGCGTGGTCGAGCGACCAGCGCCCTGGCCCGAGCGCGCCCACGACCCCCGCCACGACGGCGATCGTGAAGCAGTACTCGATCCCCTGGCCGGGACGGAAGATGAAGTAGCCGTTCTTGCGGTGCACCGTCACGATCGCCACCGTCATCAGCGCGATCAGCTCCGCCGCCGCCACCGGGGTGAAGAGGCCCACGAGCAGCAGCGCGCCGCTCGTGAGCTCGGTCGCGGTGGCCGCGAGCGCGTTGAGCCGTCCCGGGCGCATCCCGAGCGACTCGAACCACCCCGCGGTGCCGGCGAGCTTGCCGCCGCCGAAGATGTGGTTCAGCCCGTGGGCCGTGATCATCGCGCCGAGCGAGACCCGGAGCGCCAGCAGCGCGAACGCCGTCGTCGCGGCGGTGTGGGTGGATGCGAGCACGGCGTCCTCCGTTGTCTGGTCGTTCGAACGCGGGCGACCCGCGCCTAGTCCTGCGTCAATCCTCCGTCACCGAGACCGGCTCTTCGGTGATCGCCCCGCCGGCGATCCGAAAGCTCCGCAGCACCGGGTCGCTGCGACGCAGCGACACGACCACCCAGTGCCAGGAGGGGTCGACGGCGGCCGCGACGTCGGTCGGGCTGGGCCAGGCGTCGGTGTGGGTGTGGGAGTGGAACGCGCCGATCACCTCGAGACCCCGTCGCTCCGCGTCGCGGTCGACGGCGAGGTGCTCCGTCGCGTCGAGCTCGTAGCGCAGCGCGGACGCCGCGGCGTTGCGCAGCCCCACGGCGTCCTCGACGCGTCCGCCGGCGTCGCCGACGAGCAGCCCGCACCCCTCGAGCGGCATCGCGGCGAGGCAGTGCGCGACGAGTCGGTCGCGGACGGTCGCGGGGAGCTCGAGCACGCGGGCAGCGTAGAGGTCGTCGGTACGCTGGCACGATGGCTCGGGCGAAGCGGATCATCGCGCGACGTGACGCGGCGAGGGAGGCCGCGCGCGGCCAGGACCGCACCGTGGCGACGAACCGTCGCGCCCGGCACGAGTACGACATCTTGGACCGCGTCGAGTGCGGCATCGTGCTGCACGGCAGCGAGGTGAAGTCGCTCCGCGAGGGCACCGCCCAGATCGTCGACGGCTACGCCCGCGTCGACGACGGCGAGCTGTGGCTGTACCAGACCCACGTCCCGCCCTGGAAGACCGGGGTCGGGTTCTCCGCGCACGACCCGGACCGGCGCCGCAAGCTCCTCGTGCACCGCCGCCAGATCGACGAGCTGCTCGGGCGCACCCGCGCCCAGCCCCTGACGCTCATCCCGCTGCGGGTCTACTTCTCCGGTGGCCGGGTGAAGGTCGAGCTCGCCGTCGCCAAGGGCAAGAAGCTCTACGACCGGCGCCAGGACCTTGCAAAGCGCGACGCGGAGCGCGACATGGCCCGGGCGCTTCGGGGTGCGGAGCGCGCCGGCTCGTGACCGCGTGGCGGGCC
>DASZHS010000032.1:0-25576 GCA_035937595.1 Acidimicrobiales bacterium | reverse complement strand
AAGACGATGAGGCCGACGGCGATGACGATCAGGATCACGTCCAGGCTTGCGATCTCAGCTATCTGCATGATCCCTCCAGCGGGCTGACCCGCCCGCACACCGAAGGCTACTTGCTGGGGTGTCCGACGGCCCCTCAGCCTGCGAGGAGCACGCCCAGGACCACCGCGGCGATCGAGGCGGTCCCTGCGACCGAGCCCCATGCGGCGAGTCCGGTGCGTGACGTCGCCCGCTGGTGGAGCCACGCCCCGAGGCCGGCGACGACGACCACGGCGATCTTGACGGCGAGGACCGTCCGCCACGCCGTCGTCGCGTGCGACGCGTGGACGGCCGTGACGTTCCAGATGCCCGTGAGCACGAGCACGCCGAACGCGGGCCAGCTGATGCGTGCGAACGCTCGTGCCGCGCGGACCGTGGCGTCGCCGCCGAGCGAGCGCAGCTCGGGGAGCATCCCGGCGAGCGTGAGCTGACCGCCGACCCAGACGGTGGCGGCGAGGACGTGCAGGCTCAGGCGAAGGGCCGTGAGGGCCGGAGCGAGCGCCGGCACCGCCCTACGCGCCGGTCCAATTGGGCTCGCGCTTCTCGGCGAAGGCGATCGCGCCCTCCATCGCGTCCTTGGAGCGCGCGATCTCGCCGAACGACGCGTCGTTCAGCGCCCACGCGGCCGCCTCGTCGAGCTCGAGCGAGCCGATCATCACGCGCTTGCTCACGCGCACCGCGAGCGGCGCGTTCTTCGCGATCTGCTCGGCGAGCTCCACGGCGGCGTCGAGCAGCGTCTCGCCGGGCACGACGCGGTTGACGAGGCCGATGGCGAGCGCGCGCTCCGCGTCGATCGGCGCGGCGGTCAGTGCGAGCTCGAGGGCGACGGCCCTCGGGACGCGCTTGGCGAGGCGGATGAGGCCGCCGCCGCCCGCGATGAGGCCCCGCGCCGCCTCGGGGATGCCGAAGCGCGCGTGCGACGCGGCGACCACGAGGTCGCAGCTGAGCATGATCTCGAACCCGCCGGCGAGCGCAGAGCCGTTCACCGCGGCGATGAGCGGCTTCGGGAAGTCGCGTTTCGTGACGCCGGCGAACCCTTTCTCCGTGATCGGTGCCTCGCCCTGGGCGAAGGCCTTGAGGTCCATGCCGGCGCTGAACGCCTTGTCGTCGGCGCCCGTGAGGATGACGACCCAGCACTCCTCGTCTCGCTCCGCGTCGTCGAGCGCGGCGGACAGCGCCGTGGCGACGGCGAGGTTGATGGCGTTGCGCGCTGCCGGCCGATTGATCGTCAGGATCTCGACGTGCCCCCGTCGCTCCCGCAGTACCTCGTCGGCCATCGGGTCCTCCCGTCTCGTCGTCCGCCGCGACGCTACCTGCCGCGACGGGGACCGCCCGGGGGCGCGGTGCGAGACTCGCGACATGTCGCTCCACGACGTCGTGCTCGGCGCGACGATCGACGGGTTCGCGGTGGAGGGCGGCTACGACACCGAGCGTGGGCCACAGACGTCCTTCGGCGTCGCCCAGTCGCTCGGTCTCGTGCGGGCCTCGGTGCGCTCCCCGGGGACCTACGACCACCTCGACGAGCTGGTGGCACGCGCCGCGCAGCTGGGTTTCGGCGAGCTGCGACTGACCGTCGAGTGGGCACGGCTCGAGCGCCGGCCCGACGAGCGCGACGAGGCGGCGCTCGCCCACTACGTGCGCGTCCTCGAGGCCGCCGGTCGCGCGTCGTTGTCCTCGGTCGTCGTGCTGTGCGACGCCGCGTGGCCGTCATGGCTCGGCCAGGAGCCGTGGCTGTCGTCGTGGGCGCCGCCGCGCTTCGCGGACCACGCCCGCTGGGTGGCGTCGCGGATCGAGGGCGTCGCCCGCGCCGTCGTCACGTTCCGCGCCCCGAACGTGGCGGCGAGCGACGGGTGGCTGACCGCGTCGCGGCCGCCGTTCCGACGCCGCGCCGGCGCGGACGCAACGAGCGCGCTCGACGGGATGCTCGTGGCCCACCAGCGCGCCGTCGCCGCGATCGCCGAGGTGGCGCCGGCGCTCGGCCGGGCCATCCTGTTCGAGGCCACGCCCGCCTACGACGACGCCTCGCTGTGGCGCGACGTCGCACGGGGCCGTAGCGACCGGGGCACGCTGGCCGCGAGACGCCGTGCGTGGCGCCAGTCCCTGCCGCCTCGCAGAGGCGTCACCGACCGGCTCGGCCGCCTTCGCGACCGTCGCCGCCCCGTTGACCCCGCGGTGCTCCGCTCCACGCCGGGGTGGGGCTCGACGCCGCCATTCGAGTGGTGGCTGGGTGGCGACGACGTCGAGCTCCTCGCCGTGGCGCTCCAGCAGGCGGAGGGCGACGTGACGACCGTCGAGCTCGGGGCGGGCCGCGCGGGCTGGGACGGGCAGCTCGCGGTCGCCCTCCCCGTGCTCGCCGCCGTCCCGGGATCGCTGCGTGCGATCCACCTGCACGGGCTCGTCTCGTCGACGGGACCGCTCGCCTCGCCCGTCGGGCTGCTCGACGTCGAGCAGCACAACGCCGCGTGGTCGCTCGCCGCGCCCGACCCGGCCCTCGCTCGTCGGCTCGCCGGGAGCTGGGGCTAGGCCGTCGCGGCCAGCGAGGGTGTCTAGGTCGCGGTCTCGGTGTCGCCCTCGGCGACCTCTGGGTTCGCGACCTCCCCGCCGGTGTGCCCGACCTCGAAGGCCGCCTCCTCGCGACGCTCGCGCCGTCGCCCGCGCACCGAGAACACGACGGCCAGTGCGACCACGATCACCGCCACTCCGATCGCGCCGTAGGTCGAGTAGTGCTCCACCTTCTTGTACGCGTGGCCCGCGAAGTAGCCGAGCAGTGAGAAGCCGATGCCCCAGCAGAACCCGCCGGCCGCGTTGGCGGCGAGGAACCTCGGGTAGTGCATCTTCGACATGCCCGCGAGACCGGGGACGACGGCGCGGAAGAACGCCGTGAAGCGGCCGAGGAACACGTAGGTCGCGCCGCGCCGCTCGAGCCCCAGCAGCGCCCTCGCGATCCCCGCTCGTCGCCGCTGGAGGATGCGGATCTCGAGCAGCTTCGTGCCGTAGCGGTTGCCGACGAGGTAGCCGACCGAGTCGCCGACGATCGCGGCCGTGACGACGAGCGCGCACAGCGCGACGATGTTGATCTTGCCCTGGCTCGCGATGAAGCCGCCGACGATCACCGCCGTCTCGCCCGGAAGGATGAAGCCGAGGAACACCGCCGCCTCGCCGAACACGAGCAGGCCGACGGTGAGGTACACGACCGCCGGCGAGACCTGCATGAGCCGGTTCACGAGGAAGGACATCGATGGCGATCTTTACCGAAGACTTAGCGCGGTCCTGTGAACACGACGAAGGGTTCGCCGGTAGAAAGGGCGTCATGAGAGACGCGACGCGCCGGACCGCACCCCGGCGCGCCCCCCGATCGCGTGCGATCGCGCGCCCCGCGTCGTCCGAGCCGGCGCGGGGCTCGGCGCCGCGCGCGCTCCCGCTCGGCATGCCACCACGCGGGTGGCTGCTCGCCGGGTGGTCGCTGCTGCCGGTCCGGGCCTTCCTGGCGGTGACGTTCCTCTACGCGGGGTTCCAGAAGCTCATGAACCCGTCGTTCCTCGACTCCTCGTCCCCCTACTCGCTGCACCAGCAGATGATCGGGTACATCCGCACCTCGCCGATCCACTGGCTGCTGGGTCAGCTGCTGTCGTACTCGACCCCGCTCGGCGTGCTGATGGCGCTCGGCGAGATCGCCGTCGGGCTCGGCGTCGCCCTCGGGCTGTGGACGCGGCTCGCCGCGATCGGCGGCATGCTCATCTCGCTCAGCCTCTTCCTGGCCGTCAGCTTCCACTCCCATCCGTGGTACACGGGCGCGGACATCGTCTTCCTCTTCATGTTCACGCCGTTCGTGATCGCCGGCGCCGGGGGCGTGCTCAGCCTCGACGCGCGCATCGCGCGCCGCGTCGCCGCCGAGGAGGGGCTCGACGACGAGCGGGTCGTCCCGGTGTCCTTCGCAGCGGCGCAGCGCAGCTGCGGCGCCTACGACAAGGGGCGCTGCACCGCGATCCCGCACCGCCACTGCGCGCCGAACGGCTGCCCGTTCCTCGAGGGCCCGCGTCGGTCGCTGCCCGGCGGTCGCGTGCCCGACCACGTCGACCGTCGCACGGTCGTCCTCGGCGGCGTCGCGGCTGCCGCGGCGGCGACGGCGGGGCTGGTCGCGGCCGGCGCGGTGGCGGGCGCCGGGCGGCTCGCGAGCCCCAAGACCACCTCGTCCACCCAGGCCACGCTCGGCGGCCCGTCGGGGACCGGCGGCTCGACGAGCCCCCACGGCACCCTCCTCGGCCCGTCCTCCTCGGTGCCCGTCGGGCAGGCCGCCACGTTCACGGTGCCGAGCAGCGGGGACCCGGGGCTCGTGCTCCAGCCGTCCCAGGGCCAGTTCGTCGCCTACGACGCCGTGTGCCCGCACGCCGGCTGCACGGTCAACTACTTCGCCTCGAGCCACCTCATCGCCTGCCCGTGCCACGGCTCGGAGTTCGACCCCGCGACCGGCAGCGTCATCGTCGGGCCAGCGACGGTGGGGCTGACGGTGCTCCAGGTGACCGAGGCGGACGGCAAGCTCTACGTCAAGTAGCAAGCTCTACGTCAAGTAGAGGGCCCGCTGCCCGCGCGCTCTGCCGTCACGCCGCGAGCTGCGCCGTCCGGGCGGTGACCGCGTCGAGGAACGCGCGCCCCCACCACATCTGGGTGAGGACGTCGGCCTGGCCGCTCGGCCTCGCGAGCATCCAGGAGTGCCCGCCGGGCACCCAGTGCACGTCCATGCCGGCGACCTCGGCGAACTCGGTCGCCGTCGACGGCGGGATGAGGCGGTCGAAGCACCCCCACTCGGCGAGCACCGGGATCCCGCCGGTGCGCACGGTGCGGACGTCGTCGGACAGGTCGAGGTGCATGAGCATGGCGGCGATCGGCTGGCTGCGCACGAACGTCCGCAGGTTGTGCCGCAGGTCGGGGAGCATCGAGCGCACGGTCGCGAGCGCGTGGCCGACGAGCAGGTCGGGCAGGTCCAAGGTGGCGGCCGCCACCATGTCGGCGACCGGTGCGAGGTCGGGCAGGGCGCCGGCCAGCAGGCGGGCGACGGTCCCGTGCCGCTTCTGCCACGACGGCGTCGCGACGCCGTCGCGGTAGAGCACGCCGAGGACGGCCTCTGGGTGGATCGCCGCATAGTGCATGGCGACGGCCGCTCCCATCGAGTGGCCGAGCAGCACCATCCGGTCGATGCCCAGGTGCTCTCGGATGCGCGAGAGCTCGTCGGTCAGGTGGGCCATCGTGACCTCGGCGTCGGGCAGGGGGTCCGAGCCGCCGAACCCCGGGAGCGAGGGGTTGACGACGCGCCAGCCGAACCGTGATGCGAGCAGCTCGCTCTCCCTCGTGTACATGGAACCGCCCGCGAAGTAGCCGTGGAGGCTCATCGCCCAGACCGGCGCCGGGTCGCCGGCCGCCCGGTCGACGTTGTCGGTGACCCGGTAGCGCAACCGGCGGCCGTCGACGTCGAGGTTGACCACCTGCCAGCCGATACGGCGATCACCGAAGCGGTGGCGACGGTGCCCGGTGCGCAGCAGATCGAACGCGTCGGACACCGGCGAGCTCAGCGAGCGCACCGCGACGTCCCCTGCTTCGCGCAGTTCCGCGACGACCATGCACCCCCGATTCCGACAGTCCGGACACCGTAGTGCCACCACGACACACCTCCGCACCACCACTCGAGCCCACGTGGCGCCCCACGACGCACTCGTGCGGTTCCGGTAGGTTGCGACCTCGTTATGCACCCAGCGGTTCGCAGGGCCTACCTCAAGGGCCAGCTCGCGATCCGCGAGGTGTCGGCGCTGTCGCCACGCACGATGCGCGCGATCGTCGTCAACTCCGCCCGGATGTCGCTGCTCGACGCGGTGTGGCGCCGACGGCACCGCGCACCGCGCGCCGCCGACGACGCGGGGCGCTGCACGGGCGCGAGCCCGATGCCCGACCCGACCGGGCTCGCCGTCACCTTCGAGCGCGCGACGCTGCACGTCCACGCGCTCAGCGACGACCTCCTCCGCCTCGCCTGGGGCCCGGGCCGCGCCCCTCACGACGTCGCCACGCGTGACGCCGCGCTCACGCCGGCGACCGACGTGCGCGTGACGGGATCGGCGAGCGGCGGGTCGCTCGCGACGCCGGTCCTCCGCATCGACGTGGACGACGACGGGCTGCGGATCGTCGACGCGCACGGGCGACGTCGCTACGTCGAGCGCACGCCGCTCACGCGGGGGTCGCACCGGGTGCTGCGGCGCGTGCTCCGTGACGGGGAGCGGCTCTGCGGCCTCGGCGAGCAGGCGGGTGCGCTCGACCTCACGGGCTCTATGCGCCGGCTGTGGAACCGCGACCCGGGCGGGTCGTGGGGGACGGGCCAGGACCCCCTGTACGCCTCGATCCCGATCACCGTCGGGCTGCACCCGACCGGGCCGGTGTGGGCGTTCCACGAGAACTCCTTCGAGGCCGACGTCACCGTGGGGCGCGTGGCGCACGCCGAGCACGGCGTGACCGTCGACGTCCACGACGGCGCGCTCGTCACCTACGTCGCGATCGGCGAGCTCGACGCGGTGCTCGCGACCGCCGCGGACCTCATCGGCCACCCCGCGATGCCGCCGCGGTGGGCGCTCGGGTACCACCACGCGCGGTGGGGCTGGCGCACGGATCGCGAGGTGACCGAGGTCCTCGACGGGTTCGTGGCGCGCGGGATCCCGCTCTCGGGGCTGCACCTCGACATCGACCACATGGACGACTTCCGCGTCTTCACCTTCGACGAGGCGCGCTTCGGGGCCGTCCCCGCCCTCGCGGCCCGCGCTCGTGCGCACGGGGCGCGCCTCGTCTCGATCGTGGATCCCGCCGTTCGGCGCGACGACGACTTCGAGCTGTACCGCGAGGGCGTCGACGGGGACCACTTCGTCCGCGACGCCCGCGGGCGCGTCGAGCACGGCACGGTCTGGCCGGGCTGGGCCGCCTTCCCCGACTTCACCCGGCCCGCCACGAGGGCCTGGTGGGCGACGAAGTACGAGGCCCTCACCTCAAGGGGCGTCGAGGGGGTCTGGCACGACATGAACGAGCCGACGTCCATCACGCTGTGGGGCGACCGGACGCTGCCCCGCGCCGCGGTCTGCGACCTGGACGGCCGTGGCGGCGACCACGCCGAGGCGCACAACCTCTACGGCCTCTACATGAACCGCGTCGGGCACGAGGCGATGGCGGCACGGGGCACCCGGCCGTTCGTGCTGTCGCGCGCCGGCTGGGCGTCGCTGTCGCGGTGGGCGTGGCACTGGACCGCCGACGTCGAGAGCTCCGTCGAGGGCCTCGCCCAGCAGGTGCCGACGTTCCTCGGGCTCGGCCTGTCCTCGGTCCCCTTCACGGGCTCGGACATCGGCGGGTTCACGGGGATCCCGTCGCCCGGGCTCTACGTGCGGTGGCTCGAGCTCGGCGTGGTCTCGCCGTTCTGCCGGACGCACTGCGTGCTCGGTGCGCCCGACCGCGAACCGTGGCGCTTCCCGCCGCCGTTCGACACGGCGATCGAGCGGCTCGTGCGGCTGCGCTACCGCCTCCTGCCGCACCTGTACCGGCTCGCCGAGGAGGCGCACCGCCTCGGCCACCCGATGCTGCGCCCGACGGACTGGCCCGTCGCCGGGGTGCCGTCGTGGTGGGACGCGGACGCGACGACGTTCCTCCTGGGCGACGAGCTCCTCGTCGTGCCCGTCGCCGATCCCGACACGAAGGAGGCCAAGTTCGAGGTCCCCCCCGGCGACTGGCGGCGGCTCCGGCTCTGCGCGCCGCTCGACGGGTCCCTCGCCCCCGAAGACGACGTCCGCGGGGCGCGCACCGCCGACCTCGACGCGCCGCTCGGCCAACCGCTCGTGCTCCAGCGCGCGGGCACGATCGTCGTCCTCGACGACGCGTGGATGGACGAGGGGACGACCCTCGAGCCGACGCACATCGCGCAGCGCTGGACGCTGCACGTGGTGCTCGACGAGCGCGGGGCCGCGAGCGGGGGCGGGTACGAGGACGCGGGCGACGGCGACGGCGCGTCGCGGACGGACGCCTACGCCGCGACGACCGCGGGCGGCACCGTCACGATCACGTGGGCGTCGCTCGGCGCGTTCGCGCGAACCGGTCCCGTCGGCGTCATGGTGCACGGTGCCCGGCTCGTCGCGGCCGAGGCCGACGGGGTCCACGTGGCGACGAGCGTCGAGCGCGACGGCACGGCGATCCTGCTCGAGGGCCCCTTCTTGCGCCTCGAGCTGCGCGGCGCCTGACGGCGCCGGCGCTCGTTCGCATAGGTTGGCCCCGTGGACGCGACCGGGCTCATCGACGCGACCGCGGCACCGGTCTACGAGCTGGGTGGCGCGTTCTGCTTCACCGAGGCGACCGCGGCGCGCGGCGAGCGACTGGGGCTCGACGTGTTCATGTTCTACTGCCTGGGGCGAGGCGGCGTCCTCGGCGACGTCGACGCCGCGACGGTCGCCGACGCGTTCATCTGGTTCAAGCCCCAGCTCGTCGAGACGTGGTGGAACGAGGGTCGCGCGGTGGCGAAGCCCACCGACGTCGCCGTCGCCTACCTCGAGGCGGCGCGTGACTACGCGCGACGGACGTTCAAGGAGACCGCGACGCTGCGCGCGTTCGCGGACGCCGCGGCGCGCGTCGTCGACGGCGCGCCCACCGGCCGCTGGCCGCTCGTCGACGGCTACCGGCGCTACGCGCTGCCCGACGACGTCGTCGGCCGCGCCTTCCAGCTCGTCGTCACGCTGCGCGAGCTGCGCGGCGGCGCCTACGGCGAGGCGGTGGCGGCGCTCGGGATCACGCCGGCCGAGTCGCACTTCCTCAACAGCGCCGACGCCTTCGAGCTGTACGGCTACGAGTCGGACGACACACCGACGGTGACCGACGAGCTGGTCGAGCGCCGGGCCCTCGCCGAGGACCGCGCGACCGAGCTCTTGGTGGCCACCTACGACGTGCTCGACGACGACGCCCGGCTCGCGTTCCTCGACGGCGTGCGCGAGCTCGCCGAGACCGCCGACGTCGACGTGGAGGACGTGGCCGACTGACCGGACGCCGGGCCCGGCGACCGTAGGCTTCCGGGATCCGCCTGGAGGTCGCGGTGCCACGACCCAACCCACATACGAGGCGTCGGGTGCTCGAGACGCTCGTCTTCGCCTGCATCGCGCTCGGCGCCTGGATCATCGTGCTCGGCCTGACGCTGCCGAGGCGCTACGTCGCGGCGCACTGGAACCTCGCGTGGGTCGGCTTCGACCTCGCGCTGCTCACGGGCCTCGCCTCGACCGCGTGGGCGGCGTGGCGCCGGCGCGCGGTCGTCGTGCTCTTCGCCACCGCCACGGCCACGCTCATGTTCGCCGACGCGTGGTTCGACGTCACCACGGCGCGCTCGAGCGACCTGTGGGTCTCGGCGCTCCAGGCGGCCCTGGTCGAGGTGCCGTTCGCGATCTTCCTGCTCTACGTCGTCAACCGCGTCGTCCGGTTCACGCGCGGCTCGGTGTGGTCCGACCAGATCGGCACGCGGCCGAGGTCGCTGTGGTACGTCGAGTTCCCGCACCCCTCCGAGGCCGACGACGCACGCGCGACGGACCGACGCACCGAGCACGTCGACGAGCAGGCCGACTGACCGCGCGCGCACCCGCCGTTGGTACGGTCGGGCGATGCACGCCGTCACCCGAGCCGCGGCCGCGGTGACGCGCTGATGGCGGGCGTCGACGAGGCGGTCGACGCCCCGTCGCCCGTGCGCACGGTGGCGCCGGCCGGGTGGCGGGCGGCCCTCGAGCGTGCGACGTCACCGGCGCGCTTCTCCTCGAGCCTGCTCCTCGTCGGGCTCGGCGGCCTCGCGCTGCGCCTGGTGCTCGGCCGCTTCGAGCCGCTGCCGCCGACGGGCCTCGTCGCCGACGAGACCTGGTACGTCCGGGTCGCCCACAGCGTCGTCAACGGGAAGGGCTTCGTCTGGCCGGTCAAGCCGTTCGCCCAGACGGCGCTGCACGGTCCGCTGACGGTCCTGCTCCTCGCGCCGGCCACGCTGCTCCAGCCGTACGGCTACACCGCGCAGCGCGCGACGATGGCGCTCGTCGGCGCCCTCGGCGTCGTCGTGATCGGCCTCGTCGGCCGCGAGCTCGCCGGCCCCCGCGTCGGCGTCGCCGCCGCCGTCGTGGCCGCGCTCTACCCGGGCCTCTGGGTGAACGACCTCGTGGCGACCTCCGAGTCACCCGCCGTGCTGCTCCTCGCGGTCGTCCTCTTCTTGTCGCTGCGCGTCCGCCGCGACCCCGCGACGGGCACGCTCGTCGGGCTCGGCCTCGCCCTCGGGCTGCTCGCCCTCGATCGAGGCGAGCTCGCGATCCTCGGTGTCCTGCTCGCGGTCCCGGCGATCGTCGCGGTCGCGAGGACCTCCGCCGCGCCCGCCGCGACCGCGGTGCGCGCGCTCCTGGTCGTCGGCGTGCTCGCCGTCCTCGTCGTCGTGCCGTGGAGCGCGTACAACCAGGTGCGGTTCCACCAGACGGTGCCCATCTCGACGGACCTCGGCCAGACGCTGGTCGGGGCGAACTGCCCGCAGAGCTACTACGGGCCGCTCACGGGGTACAACGGCGACACCTGCTTCCTCGCCGTGCTGTACGCCTACCACAACCTCCCGGCGCCGCAGCGGGCCACCGAGGCCGACGCGGACCGCTACTTCCGCCACGCCGCGACGACCTACGCCGTCCACCACTGGCACCGCTGGCCGGTGGTGGGGCTCCTGCGCGAGGCGTGGCTGTGGAGCGTGTGGCGGCCCGCCTGGACGGTGCGCATGGCGTCGGTCTATCTCGGGCGACCCGCGTGGATCGCGTGGTCCCAGATCGTCGGGTTCTGGCTGCTCACGCCCCTCGCGCTCTACGGCTTCGTGCTCGCGCGTCGCCGGCGCATCCCCGTGGCCCCCCTCGTCACGCTCGTCGCGTTCGCCGCCGCGGTCGGGCTCTTGGTTGTGGGGAACCTCCGCTACCGGCTCCCCGCCGAGCTCGCCTGGGTGCTCCTCGCGGCGATCGCGGTCGATCGGCTCGTGCTGGGCGCGCCTCGCGGCGCGCCGACGGCGTCAGTCGGCGGCGGCGACCTGCGCTGAGGGCTGCGGGGCGGCCTGGCGCACGGGGTGCACGCCGCGGAGCAGCACGGCCGCGAAGAGCGCGGCGAGCGTCACGAACGCCGAGCAGCGGAACGCCACGTTGAACCCCGACGTCACCGCCGCGAGCGTCGCGGGCGTGTGGAATGACGGCGAGTGCACCGGCGGCAACGGATGGCCGAGGCTCGCGACGGCGTGGCTCGTCGCGACCGTCGCGAGGATCGCGAGCGCGAGCGACCCGCCGACCTGGCGCGAGGTGCTGAGGATGCCGGAGGCCAGCCCCGCGTCGCTCGGGGCGACGGTCGAGGTCGCCGCGGCGGCGAGGGGGCTGAACAGCAGCCCGAGCGCGAAGGCGACCGCCATGCTCGGCAGCATGATCCCCGTCGCGTAGGACGCGTCGACCCCGAGGTGCGAGAGGAAGAGGAAGCCGACCGTCGCGAGGGAGGTCCCGACCGTCACGATGGGCCACACCCCGGTGCGTCCCATGATGCGGCTCGAGATCTGCGCCCCGATGATGATGGCGGCCGACTGGGGCAAGAAGCCGAGCCCGGTCTTGAGCGGCGAGTACCCGAGGACGTCCTGCATGAAGAGCGTGAGGAAGTACCACATCGAGAAGAACGCCCCGCCGACGAGGATCATGACCAGGTTCGCACCCGAGGCGGTCTTCGAGCGGAAGAACCGCATGGGCACCAGGGGCACGTCCACGACCCACAGCTCGACGATGACGAACGCCACGAGGAGCCCCGCGGCGATCCCCAGGGTCGCGATCGTCCGCGCCGAGCCCCAGGGGTAGGTGGTCGTGTTCACGATGCCGTAGACGGCCGCCGTGAGCCCGGCCGTGACGAGCACCGCGCCCAGGACGTCGAGCGTGCGCCGGTCCACGTCGCGCCGGTGCTCGGGCAGGCTGCTCAGCGCCATCAGGCCGAGCACGATGCCGATCGGGACGTTGATGAAGAAGACCCACCGCCACGAGAGCTCCTGGACGAGGATCCCGCCGAGGAGCGCCCCGGTCGCACCACCGGCGCCGGCGACGGCGCTCCACAGCCCGATGGATTTCGCGAGCTTCGGCCCGGCGAACGTCGTGACGATGATGGTGAGGGTGGCGGGTGAGAGGATCGCGCCACCGAAGCCCTGGATGGCGCGCGCCGTCGTGAGCCAGGTGTCCGTCGTCGAGAAGCCCGCCATGAGGCTCGCCCCGGTGAAGATCGTGAGCCCGAGGATGAAGATGCGCCGCTGGCCGAACAGGTCCGCGGCACGGCCGCCGAGGAGCAGGAAGCCCGCGAACGTCAGCACGTAGGCGTTCACGACCCACTGCAGGCCGGTGGAGGTGTAGTGCAGGTCGCGGCCGATCGTGGGGAGCGCGACGTTCACGATGGACACGTCGAGCACGACCATGAACTGTGCGATGCACGCGACGGCGAGGATGAGACCGGTGCGTGGCTGACGCACGGCCCCCGTCTCCACCGCGCCACCCTAACGGGGGCGCGTGACGGCGAGAAGGGGACGTCGCACGACGACGCGGACTCCGGTGAGCGCGGACGCAACTGCTAGAACGAACCCCGTGTCCGCCCGCGTCGCCGTGCCCGCCGAGACGCGGGCGGGCGAGACGCGGGTGGCGCTCACGCCGGACGCGGTGCAGCGCCTCGTCACCGATGGCTTCGAGGTCGCCGTCGAGCAGGGCGCGGGCGAGGCGGCGACCTTCACGGACGCCCAGTACCGAGACGCCGGAGCGACGCTCGCTCCCGACGCCGCGACGGCCTGTCGCGGCGCTGGGGCCGTCGTCCGGGTCAACGCCCCGACCGCCGCCGAGGCGGCCCTGCTCGACGCGGGTGCGGTCCACCTCTCCTTCCTGCAGCCCGGGTCGAGCACCGAGGCGCTGCGCGCGGCGATCGAGCGACGGGCCTCGGCGGTCTCCTTCGACCTCGTGCCGCGGATCAGCCGGGCGCAGTCCATGGACGCGCTCAGCTCGCAGGCGACGGTCAGCGGCTACCGAGCGGCGCTCGTCGGCGCCCAGCGGCTCGGCAAGTTCTTCCCGATGTTCATGACGGCCGCGGGCACCGTGCCGCCCGCCAAGGTGCTCGTCATGGGCGTCGGCGTCGCGGGCCTCCAGGCGATCGCGACCTCGCGCCGCCTGGGCGCCGCGGTGCGCGCCTACGACGTGCGCGCCGCGGCGAAGGAGGAGGCCGAGAGCCTCGGCGCCACGTTCGTCGACCTCGGGGTCTCCGCGGAGGGCGTCGGCGGCTACGCGCGCGAGCTCACCGCAGAGGAGCTCGCCGTCCAGCAGGCGGCGCTCGCGGCCGAGGTCGCGGCCAGCGACGTCGTGATCACGACCGCCGCGGTGCCGGGGCGCCGCGCACCCGTGCTCGTCACCCGATCGACGGTCGAGCAGATGGGACCGGGTGCGGTCATCGTCGACATGGCGGCCGACAGCGGTGGCAACTGCGAGGTCACCGTGCCGGGCGAGGAGGTGCGCTGCAACCTCGCCGTCGTCATCGGGCTGTCGAACCCTCCCGCGAGCATGCCGACGCACGCGAGCTTCCTCTACGCCCGCAACGTCCTGAACCTCCTCGCGCTCTACGCGGCCAAGGGCGAGATCGCCCCCGACTGGACCGACGAGGTCGTCGTCGGCGCGACGGTGCTGCGCGACGGGGCGTGCACGAACGAGGCGGCCGCGTCGCTGCTCGGCGTCCCCTACGTCCCGCTGAGCACGGCCACGGGAGGGACAGGAGCGGCATGAACGAGGTCCTGCAGTACCTGACGGTCTTCGTGCTGAGCGTCGTCGTCGGCTTCGAGGTCGTGTCCAAGGTGCCGAGCATCCTGCACACGCCGCTCATGAGCGGCTCGAACGCGATCCACGGCGTGATCCTCGTCGGCGCGATGATCGTGCTGGGCTCGGCCTCGACCACCCCCGAGCTCGTGCTCGGCACCATGGCGGTGTTCCTCGCGACGCTCAACGTCGTCGGCGGGTTCGTCGTCACGGACCGGATGCTCGAGATGTTCAAGGGCAAGCCCGACGACAAGCGGACGGCCGACAAGGACACCGGGTGAGCCGCGGGACGATCCTCGACCTGTGCTATCTGGTCGCGGCGATCACCTTCATCGTCGCGCTGAAGGGGCTCTCGAGCCCGCGGCACGCGCGGCGCGGCAACCTCGTCGCCGTCGCGGGCATGACCCTCGCGATCGGCGCCACGTTCGCCCGCCCAGGGCTCCACCACCTGGGCTGGATGGTCGCCGCGATGGTGCTGGGCGCGGCCATCGCGGTGCCCACGTCGCGGTTCGTGAAGATGACCGCGATCCCCCAGCTCGTGGCCATCTTCAACGGCGTCGGCGGCGGGGCGGCGGCGCTCGTCTCGGTCACCGAGTTCATCGCCATCACCGCGACGACCGTCATCTGCCCGCCGCCGGGGTTCCTCGGCGCGTGCGTCACGGTCGGCGGTGCGAAGTCCGTCGCCACCTACAAGATCCTGGAGGTCATCCTCGGCGTCGTCATCGGCACGGTGTCCTTCGCCGGGTCCGCCATCGCGTTCGCGAAGCTCCAGGAGCTGATGACCGGGCGCCCGGTGACCTACCCGGCCCAGCAGCTGCTGAACGCGCTGCTGGGCGTCGCGGTCCTCGCCGTCGCGATCCTGCTGCTCGTGACCGGCTCGCTCGCCTGGCTCTGGGTCCTGCTCGGGCTGTCCGTCCTGCTCGGCGTCGCGTTCGTCCTCCCCATCGGCGGCGCCGACGTGCCCGTGCTCATCTCGCTGCTCAACTCGTTCACGGGGCTCGCGGTCGCGGCGTCCGGGTTCACGATCGGGTCGAACCTGCTCATCATCGCGGGCACGCTCGTCGGCGCGTCGGGCATCCTGCTCACGCGGATGATGAGCGCCGCGATGGGACGGTCGCTGCCCAACATCCTGTTCAGCGCGTTCGGCGCGGTGGTGACGGCATCGACCGCGACCCAACGGGACGACGGGCGCTCGGTGCGCACCGGGACGCCCGAAGACGTGGGCGTGCTGCTCGCCTACGCGCGAAAGGTCGTCGTCATTCCCGGCTACGGCCTCGCCGTCGCCCAGGCCCAGCACGTCGTGCGCGAGCTCGTCGACGAGCTGCACGCCCGTGGGGTCGAGGCGTTCTTCGCGATCCACCCGGTCGCGGGGCGCATGCCGGGCCACATGAACGTGCTGCTCGCCGAGGCGAACGTGCCCTACGACGAGCTCGAGGAGATGGACGAGGCCAACGCGGAGCTCCCGACGGCCGACGTCGCGCTCGTGGTCGGCGCGAACGACACCGTGAACCCCGCGGCGAAGTCGGCGCCCGGCAGCCCCATCTACGGCATGCCCATCATCAACGCGGACGAGGCGGCCAACGTCGTGTTCCTGAAGCGCTCGATGCGCCCCGGGTTCGCGGGCATCGACAACGACCTGCTCTACGACCCGAAGACGGTGCTCCTGTTCGGTGACGCCAAGGACACGCTCACGAAGCTCGTCGCGGCGGTCAAGTCCGCCTAGGTGTACACCTCGACGCCGCGTCCGGCGCCGTGGCGTCGTCGAGCGAGTCACGCCGCTCGACCACCGCGGCCGGGGCGCCGTGCGGACGGACCGGGTGGCCGCCTAGGCCTTCGACGCCGCGTCGAGCTCGTCGAGCACCTGGCGATCGAGGCGCTGCGCCGCCGTGGCGTTCGCGTGGACCTGCTCGGGCGTCGACGCCCCGGCGATCACCGACGCCACCGCGTCGTGGGCGAGGAGCCAGGAGAAGGCGAGCGTGAGCATGGGCACGCCGCGCGCGGTGGCGACGTCGCGGACCGCCTCGACACGGGCGAGCAGCTCGTCACTCAGCCAGTGCGCGCGACGCTCGGCGGGCATGGCCGCGAGCCGCGTGCCCTGCGGCGGCGCCGCGCCGCGCGCGACCTTGCCGGTGAGCAGGCCGTTCGCGAGCGGGTAGTAGGGGAGGAACGCGAGGTCGAGCCGCTCGCAGGCCTCGAGCACGCCGTCGTCCTCGGGGGCGCGCCACAGCAGGGAGAACTGGTTCTGCACGCTGCGGAACCCCGTGCGGCCCCCCGCGGCGGCGTGCGCCTCGTCGAGCTGGGCCGCCGTGAAGTTCGAGCAGCCGACCTCCACGACCTTGCCGGCCGACCGCAGCTCGTCGAGCGCCCCGAGCGTGTCGGCGATCGGGACGGTGTCGTCGGGCGCGTGGAGCTGGTACAGGTCGATGCGGTCGGTGCCGAGCGAGGCGAGGCTCGCCTCGCAGGCACGACGGACGTACTCGGGTGCCGCGCCGCCGGCGCTGCCGCCCGCGGGCATGCCGAACTTGGTGGCGATGACGACCTCGTCGCGACGCGACCCGAGGGCGCGGCCCAGGAACGCCTCGCTCCGGTGGTCGCTGTAGGCATCGGCGGTGTCGAAGAGGGTGATCCCCGCGTCGAGCGCCGCGCCCACCACCGCGGCCGTGCGGCCCTCGTCGAGGCGGCCGCCGAAGTTGTTGCAGCCGATGCCGACGACCGAAGCGGTCAACGAGCCGATGGCCCTCGTCTCCACGGCGAACCCCCGTCTCGCGCCAGGCCGTATCGTACCGAGGCGGCATCGAGCGACGGGAGGTCCGGTGACGGCGAGCACGGTCTCGGAGCGGTACACGGCCCCACCCGAGGCCGCGTGGCTGCTGGTGGGGGACTTCGCGGGGATCGGGAAGGTCTTCAGCGACGTGGACGACGTCGTCGCGATCGACGACCTGCGGACGTTCAACCTGATGGGGATGCGCATCACCGAGCGGCTGATCGCGAGGGACGAGGCCACCCGCACGCTCACGTACTCGATCATCGACGGCGTGCCGGTGGACGCCCACGAGGCGTCGATCCGCGTCGAACCCCACGAGAGCGGCTGCGAGATCGTCTGGTCCGTCACGTCGGACCCCGAGGCCGCCCAGCCGCTCTTCGCCGACGCCTACCGCGGCGCGCTGGTGGCCCTGCACACGAAGCTCGACGCGCCGCAGGGACCGTAGACCCGCAGGTCGCCACGTAGGGTCGCTGCGTGCCGGAAGCCGACGAGCCGGGCGACGGCGGGCTGCGGATCCATGCCCGGCACCTCCCGGTGCCGACGCGCGGCGAGCGCGCACGGCGCGGCGCGCAGATCGCCGGCGTGCTCACCCGCCACCTCGGCCCGGTTCTCGCCGACGGGGCCGTGCACCGCCGACACCACACGACGGGCGGCGTCGTCGCGGCCGCGCGGCCGCTGCGCCTCGCCTTCGAGACGCTCGGCGGGACCTTCGTCAAGTTCGGCCAGCTCGTGGCGTCCAGCCCCGGGCTGTTCGGGACCGAGCTCGCAGAGGAGTTCCGTTCGTGCCTCGACACGGGTCCCGCGGTTGCCTACGCCGAGGTCGCCGCGCTCATCGAGGACGAGCTCGGCATGCGCGTCGACGAGGCGTTCGCGTCGTTCGACCCCGTCCCGATCGGGCGGGCGTCCATCGCCGTCGTCCACCGCGCGCGGCTGCACGACGGGCGCGACGTCGCCGTCAAGGTGCTCCGACCGGGGGTCGACCGCTCCGTCGCCGTCGACCTGTCGCTCATGGAGCCGCTCTTCGAGCTGCTCAGCCGGCTGACGGGCGCCCAGCTGGCGGGCGCGACCCTCCAGCAGCTGGACGGGCTGCGGCTGCAGATCGGCGAGGAGCTCGACCTGCGCAACGAGGCGCGCGCGCTGCACTCCTTCGGTGCGCTCATCGAGGCCGCCGGGTTCGACGCCCTCGTCGTCCCGACGCCGGTACCGGAGCGTTCGAGCGCGAGCGTGCTCACGATGTCGTACCTCGACGGCGTCGCGATCGACGACCTCGAGCGCGCGAAGGAGCTGGGCGTCGACCCCGCGCCGCTCGTCGACCAGCTCATCCGGTCGTTCTTCACCTTCGTCGTCCGCGAGCGCGTCTTCCACGGCGACGTCCACGCCGGCAACCTCCTGCTTCTGCGGGACGGGCGGCTCGGCCTCCTGGACTGGGGGATCGTCGGACGCCTCGACGAGCGCACGCACCGTTTCGTGCTGCGGCTGCTCGCCGCGGTGCTCGGCGACGAGCAGGCCTGGCACGACGTGACGGCGTACCTCGTCGACATCTACGGGGGCCAGCTGCGCGACGCGATGCGGATGGACGACGACCAGCTCACCGAGTTCCTCCGCTCGATGGTCGAGCCGGTGCTCCTGCGGCCGTTCGGGGAGTTCAGCCTGGGCGAGCTGATCGTCTCCGCCGAGGTGCGTGCCGCCGAGGCGTACGGGATCGAGCTGCGCCGCCAGGGCGTGGTGGGCGCCCTGCAGCGGCTGCGCCTCCAGCGTCGGCTCCGCCGCGCGGCGGTGGAGGGTGGGGGGCTGATGAGCGAGTTCGACCGCGCGAACTTCCTGCTCGGCAAGCAGCTCATGTACTTCGAGCGCTACGGGAAGCTGTTCTTGGCGGACGCGCCGATCCTCGGGGACCGTGCCTTCGTCGCGGGGCTCCTCGAAGAGCAGGGCGAGCGCCCACCCGACGGCGCGTGAGCCACGGGTCCCCGCAGCGCGCTCGATAGCATCGGCGTCGTGGGCGAGGAGGTCCGATGAAGGTTGTCGTCGACTACGACCAGTGCGCGAGCAACGGCGTCTGCATGGGGATCCTGCCCGAGGTGTTCGAGGTCCGCGACGACGGCTTCCTCTACGTGCTCAACGACCACCCCGCCGAGTCCCTGCGCGAGCAGCTCGTCGAGGCGGTCAACAGCTGCCCGACGGGGGCGATCTCGATCGAAGAGGACTGAGAGGTGGGCGCGCCACGCGTCCGGATCGCGCCCTCGCCCACCGGGTTCTTCCACGTCGGCACCGCACGGACCGCGCTGTTCAACTGGCTCTTCACCCGCCGCCACGGCGGCGCGTTCCTGCTGCGCATCGAGGACACCGACGAGGCGCGCGACCGCGAGGAGTGGGTGGACGGCATCGTGGACGCCCTCGACTGGCTCGGGCTCTCGCCCGACGAGCCCCCCGTGCGCCAGAGCCAGTTCGCCCCGGCGCACCGCGAGGCCGCCCAGCGGCTCTTCGACGCCGGCGCGCTCTACGGCTGCGACTGCACGCGCGAGGCGATCGAAGCGCGCCTCGAGGGCACCGGGCGCACCGGCTACGACGGGCACTGCCGGGATCGCGGCCTCGCGAGGGGGCCCGGGGTGGCACTCCGCTTCCGGGTCCAAGACGAGGGCGTGACGGTCGTGCACGACGTGATCCTCGGCGACGTCGAGTTCCCGAACGACGCCATCGAGGACTTCGTCGTCGTGCGCTCCAACGGCACGGTGCTCTTCGCCCTGTCGAACCTGGTTGACGACCGCGCGATGGCGATCACCCACGTGATCCGCGGCCCGGAGCACCTCGCCAACGCGCCGAAGCAACTGATGCTCGCCGCGGCGCTCGATCACGTCGAGGACCACGTCGCGCTGACGCCGGCCTTCGCGACCGTCCCGCTCCTCGTCAACGAGCAGCGCAAGAAGCTCTCCAAGCGCCGTGACCCGGTCTCGCTCGAGTCCTACCGAGACCAGGGCTACCTCGCCGACGCGATCGTGAACTTCCTCGCCTTGCTCGGATGGAGCCCCCGCGGCGACGAGGAGAAGGTCGACCGCGCGACGCTCGTCGCGCAGTTCGCGCTCGAGGACGTGAACCATGCCCCCGCCTTCTTCGACGTCGCGAAGCTCACCCATCTCAACGGCGAGTACATCCGCGACCTCGACCTCGACGCGTTCATCGCGGCGTGTCGTCCCTGGGTCGCACCCACCCCGGGCGAGTGGTCGCCAGAGGGACAGGCTCCTCCGTGGCCACCGGAGCGATTCGACGAGGCGGTCTTTCGGTCGATCGCGCCGCTCGTCCAGGAGCGCGTCGCCACGCTCGGCGAGGTGGCGCCGATGGTCGACTTCCTCTTCCTCGAAGACCCGCCGCGAGACCCCCAGGCGTTCGACAAAGCGATCCGCAACCAGCCCCTGGCCGCCGCCGTGCTCGCTGACGCGCTCGCGACGCTCGCGACGGCCGACTTCGACGCCGCGGCGCTGCACGCGGTGCTCGTCGAGGTGGGCGAGCGCCACGACCTCGCCCTGCGGCGCGCGCAGGCCCCGGTCCGCGTGGCGGTCACCGGGCGCTCGATCGGGCCACCGCTCTTCGAGTCCATGGCGCTCCTCGGCCGCGACGAGGTGCGGCGGCGGGTCGCCGCCGCGCTCCGCGACGCTGGATGATGCTGCTGGCGCCGGTCAAGCTCGCGCTCAAGATCCTGGGCGCCGTCCTCGCCGTGGTCCTCGTGTACGTCGCCGTGACCTTCGTCCAGGTGTGGATGACGAGCCACGCGAACGATCCGCACCCCGCCGACGCGATCCTCGTGTTCGGCACCGCGGCGAACTACCTCACCCCGGCACCCGATCTCGAGGCTCGGCTCGACCGCGCGCTCCAGCTGTACCAGAGCGGGCTCGCGCCGGTCGTTGCGGTCACCGGCGGCAAGCGACCCGGCGACCGGTATACGGAGGGGCAGATCTCGGCGACGTGGCTGGAGTCCCAGACGAACGGCGTGCCGAAGAGCGCCATCGTGATCGGCAGCGGCTCGGACTCCTGGGACAACGTGGGCTCGGTCGCCCCGGCGCTGCGGGTGCGCGGCGTCCACTCCGTCCTCGTGGTCACCGACCCCTTCCATGAGGACCGGGCGATGGCCATCGTCTCGTCCTACGGGTTCTCGCCGTCGCCGACGCCCTCGCAGCACTCGCCGATCCGGGGTGCCGCCGAGCTCGGCTACCTCGTCAAGGAGTCCGTGGAGGTCGCCGCCGGTCGGATCATCGGCTACGGCACGCTGTCGCACCTCTGAGCGTCGCGGGACGCGATGGTGGCTCGCCGAGCACCCCGTCGGCTAGCCTGCGCAGGCCCAATCGGGGGTGGTGTAATCGGCAACACGACAGGTTCTGGCCCTGTTATTGAGGGTTCGAGTCCTTCCCCCCGAGCGAGCCGGTCGCGCTGCCTCGGCAGACGGCCGAGCACGGCCCCATCGTCTAGTGGCCTAGGACACCACCCTCTCAAGGTGGCGACACGGGTTCGAATCCCGTTGGGGCTGCCAGCAAAACGCCTGTTCAGCGGCGGTTTATCGGTGCCGACCGCGTCCGGATCCGCCGTGTTGTCCATCCCGCTGTCCATCCACTCGCGGGGGCCGTCGCTTCGCAGGGGCAGTCGCTGCGGACGGTCGCTGCCCGCGCGCCAAAGCACCGACCCTTGCGTGCGGGAGGTCGATGATGCCCGGTTCGATGCGCCGGCGCGGCGAGAACTCCTGGCAGCTGCGTGTCTACGTCGGCCGGGATCCCAAGTCCGGGCGCAAGCGGTACATGGAGCGGACCTTCCACGGCGGCCAGCGGCAGGCCGGGAGGGCGCTCGCCGCCTTGGCCATCGAGGTGGAGCGTCTGACGCCACGGACGGCCAGCGAGGGGACAATGGAGGCGCTCTTCAACGAGTGGCTCGCTCACGCGGCGCCGAGCTTCTCGCCGAAGACCGTCGACACGACCCTCGGCTACCTGAGGAAGCCCATCATCCCGGCTCTGGGGGCTCTGCAGGCGTCCAGGATCACCACTGCGGACCTCGATCGCTTCTACCGGAGCCTTCTCGAGCGGGGCGGGCCAAGCGGCCCCTACGCCCCAGCCACGATCCGCAGAATCCACGGGATCGTCCGACGTGCCCTGACCCAAGGAGTCAGGTGGGGATGGCTGAGTCACAATCCTGCCCTCGACGCCTCTCCTCCCCGCGTTCGAGCACGGGTGCTCTCACCTCCGTCACCGGATGAACTCGTCCGTCTACTCCAGTTCGCTGAAGCGACGGACCCAGATCTGACGGCTTTCATCTGGCTCGCATCTTCGACGGGCGCTCGACGAGGAGAGCTTCTCGCGATGCGAAGAAGCGATGTCGACCTCGTGTCGGCCACGGTCACCATCGAGCGGGGCATCGTCATTGCCAATGGAAAGTTGATCGAGCAGGGGACCAAGACCCATCAAACCCGCTGCGTCGCTTTGGATTCGTCTACGATCGGGATGCTTCGCTCGCACTTTGATCGACAGGACGTGCGCGCGAACGCCTCCGCCACGTCTGTTTCAAGGTCGGCATTCGTGTTCTCCCACGACGTCGAGTGCGTCGTCCCCTGGCGACCTGACTCGACGACGAGAGCATTTCGCAAGCTATGCCACGAGGTGGGGATCCACGGGATTCGCCTCCACGATCTTCGTCACTACGTTGCGACGAGGCTCTTGGCAGCCGGCGTCGACGTGCGCACTGTTGCGGGTCGCCTTGGCCATCGCAACGCAAGCACGACCCTCAACGTGTACGCACACTTCGTTCCTGGAACCGATCGCGGCGCCGCTAAAGCACTGGGGGAAGTCTTGTCGTCGGCGTTGGCTGTACGGAAGGCGGCCGAAACGTCTTGACTGCCAGCACCGAGGCGCGGTTTTGATCTCTTGCCCAGCGGCTGCTCTTGCTACGTCACTTGCCCGGGCCCGACCCTGAGCTGGCGGTCAGGGCACCCAACCGTTAGTTGGTGCAACGGCTCACTGGAGTCGCACAGGCGCCTCTAATGGGCGCCGGGGGCTCTGAACTCGATGACCCGCTTGTCAAGCGCTGCGGCGCACCATCGGGCGCCGCAGCCGACTACCGGCTGCAGGGCCCTCGCATCAGCCAGCACTTGCGTTGGCATCGCCGCGAACCAGGGCCACCCCCGCGGTGCAGCGCCACCCGTCGTGCAGCGTCCAGTGGTCGTGCAGGCCAGCCCTCCTGTCAAGGCGCGCGGGACCGCGGCGACGTGGCGCCAGGTGCGACCGGCGTTGCTGGTCATGATGAGCCGATAAGAGGGATCGGCGTCCAGCCAGTTGACCACGAAGCACTCACCAGCTCCCGCACACGAGATCGTGCTGGCGGGCAGGAGGCTGCCGTTGACCCCGGCGCTCCAGTCCTCGCCACCGTCCGTGGTGCGTGCAATCCCAAGCGCGTTGATCGTGCCGCCCGAGCCGCCGACCACGAGGCAGCTCGCGAGGTCGGTGCACGTCATGTCCGTGATGGACAACGTCCAACTCCAACCATCGCGGCTGATGATCGGGCGTTGGGCGAACCAGCGCCGCCCGCCATCACGCGAAAGCGCGAGGTACCCGATCGTCCTCGTGGCTTCGGTGTAGCTGAGCAGAGCACAGCTGCCCGACGGCCGACAGCTGACAGAGCTCGTGCCAATCCCGGCCAACCTCCAACGTGAGGCGCTGATCCGGTGGGTTCGCGGATCGAAGAGCCACGTCGCGACGTGGTTGCCGCTCGCGCCGGCCAGGAGGCATCCGAAACGAGAGCATGCGATGGAGAGCTGACCAACGCCGCTCGTGCGGAGCGCGGGGGCAGTGGCAGTGGTCCACGCACCGCCGTCCTGACTCCAGGCGAACCTCGCGGGATTGCCCGGGGCCGCCCCAACGCAGACGTTCGCAGGGGTGCAGCCGATTGCAGTGATCGGCAAGGAGGCAAGGGGGTCTGACTGGCTCGCGTTCGCGCGCATCACCGGAGCCGTGACGCCGAGGAGCATCACCGCAATCACCAAGCCCGCTCTCATGCTCCTCATCTCATCCAGTGTGGCACCGCGGAGACAGATCCGTCGTTACGGATTTACCAGCGCTACCGCAGCGGCGTCGGGCGGGGAAGCGACCACAACCCGGCAGCGTTGAGGGGCACTCACAACGTTCTCGCCGCGTAGCAGGTTCGAATGACGAAGTGAGAACTGGATGCAAGAATGGACGAGATGTTGCATCTGGGCACAGCGCAGCGTGTCGCCCTCGTGGTCGCCCTTGGCGTCATGGGTCTCGCCGTAGGGTTCTGGGTCGCGGCGACGTATGCGACGGCTCACATGTCGGTTGGGATCGGGTACGCCCCCCTACAGAGCCCGGCTCCCGTGGCCCTGAGTGGCACAGAGATGCTTTTCGTGTGGATCGGGATTGCGGGAGCCTGGGGTATTGTGTCTGTCCTCCTTCTCGGGACATCCCTCGGCGGTAAACGCCCCCGAGTGCTCCGATGAGCCTGATTTATTAGGGTCCCTCCCCTCTGTGCCGGAGGAATTTCGTGGGCGGCACTACGACACTGGCCGCCCTGCGACACAGACCCGGGGTTCGGGGGCAGGCACTCGGATCCGCTATCGACCTGTTAGACCGTCGATCTGTTCTCGGAGGATGTCGGCATGACCGGCGTGACGCGCTGTCTCCTCGACCATGTGCACGAGCACCCATCGGAGGGATAGCGGAGCCTTTGTCACGAGTCCCCTGGCGCAGAGCGACTCGAGATCATTGCAGTCCTTCAGGATCTCCCTACTGGTCTCGATGGCATCCCGATAGTCCGCGAGCACTGACGCAATGTTGTCTTGCTCCAAGAGCTGACTTGGGTCCGTTCCCGAGGGTGGAACGCCAGCGAAGGCATATTGGAACCAAGCCAGCTCCACGCCCGTCAGGTGCTTCACGAGCCAAAGCAAGGACGTCCCCGAAGGGACAGGGGAGTGGCGGGCTGATGCTTCGTCCAGCCCTTCAAGCTTCAGGATGACCGAATCTCTGAGGTAGTCCAGGAACTCCTCGAGCGTCTCCTTCTCACTCGTCAGATTGAGTGGGGTGCGTCGATCGGGCATCCGGATCGAATGTACTGCGAAGGTTGCGACGTCGCGATCGACGAAGCACCGCTGGCGCGCATACCCGGCGATCAGGGACGCACCGTTGGCTCGTGCGGGTTGATGACGTCGCTGCCATGCGATTGGCGGCGGTCATTCGACCGCATCTCTTGGACGATCCGGAACGTGTGACAGTGAAGGGCTAACAGGTACCCGAGTGCGGCCAGAATGAGTGCCAGAGCCCAAGCGCCTATGACCGTGACAATTGCGACGAATGCCGTCGCCCCGTCGAGATGGAGCATGTGCGACTTGGCAGCCTCCCAGTAAGCCCCGACCGGCCCAAGAAGCACGAACAGGGCTGCGGCAAACCGGAGAACCCTGGCCAGAGGTTGTGATGCGGCGAGGTCGTATGCCGCTTCCTCCTCGCGGATCTTGACCATTTCGTCATAATTGCATGAAGGTGCTGAATTCGCTCCCTGACGCCGAGGAGAGCTCGCTGGAAGACGGTCGCTGACGTCCAAGCCCAGCAAGCGGGCCATGACTCCCACCCGGCGATTAGGGACACGTGGCACTGACATTTGCGGCTACCCGGAGCTGGCCGAGCCTGCCCGTAGTCCAACGACAGGTGGAGGTTCGTACGAGATTTGCCCCTCGTGTGGTTTCGAGTTCGGCGTGAGTGACGATGACCTTGGCCAGAGCTACGAGGTATGGCGCAGTGCCTGGATCGAGAAGGGACTGCCCTGGTCGAGCGTCAGTAGGCGCCCGCCGCAGGGATGGGACCCGCACGAGCAGCTTGACTCACTCTGAGGCATGAAAGACCGACGACGTCGGCAACGAAAGGCACGACCCCATCCCGGCGAT
>DASZHS010000031.1:0-64956 GCA_035937595.1 Acidimicrobiales bacterium | reverse complement strand
ATGTCCGGCCCTGAGGAGGGGCCGACCACTCGACGCGTCGCCAGCACAGGCCCTCAAGGTCCCGGGAGGTGACTCGAGGCCGCGAGGAGAACGCCACGTTGAGCAATGACCGCGGTCCGGCGAGACTTGCACGGTGAGCGGTCTGCCCAGCGGGGTCGTCACCTTCTTCTTCAGCGACATCGAGGGCTCCACGCGGCTCTGGGAGAACGCGCCCGCATCGATGGAGGTTGCGCTCGCCCGCCACCACGTCCTGTTGCGTGCCAGCATCGAGCGCGAAGGCGGGGCGGTGTTCAAGACGATGGGCGACGAGATCTGCGCGGCCTTCAGCTCACCGATGGCGGCCCTCTCCGCCGCCGAGTCCGTGCAGCGGGCGTTCTTGGTGGAGCGGTGGCCCGAGGACGCCCCGATCAAGGTCCGCATCGGATTGCACACGGGCTGGTGCGAGGAACGAGACGGCGACTACGTGGGAGCGACGGTCAACATGACCGCGCGGCTCGAGGCGGCGGCGCACGGAGGACAGATCGTGTGCAGCCAGGCGACCGCCGAGCTCCTGGCGCCCGGCCCCCAGGCGACGCTCGTCGATCTCGGCGACCACGAGCTCGCCGGCATCGACACCCCGGTGCGCGTCATCCAAGTGTCATCGGAGGGCCTCCCCTCCGAGTTCCCGCCGCTGCGGACCCCACGGCTGACCCTGCGCACCTCCAATCTGCCGACGGAACGTTCGACCTTCGTCGGTCGAGGGACCGACGTCGACGCGCTCCTTCGGCTCGTCGCCGAGCACCGCCTCGTCACCCTCACCGGTCCAGGGGGCGTGGGCAAGTCGCGCCTCGCACTGGAGGTCGGACGTCGCGTCGCCGGCGACGTCCGCGACGGCGTGTGGCTCGTCGAGCTCGCCACCGCGTCCGACGACGTGGCAACGGTTGCCTCCGCCGTGCTGGCGCAGCTCGGGATCGCCGAGCGGTCCGGCAAGGACGACCTGGACGTGCTCGTTGAGACGCTCCTCGATCAGGACCGGCTCATCCTCCTTGACAACTGCGAGCACGTCATCTCCGCCTGTGCCCGGCTGTGCGATCGGATCGCCGCCGAGTGCATCGGCATACGGCTCCTCGCCACCAGTCGCGAGCCCCTCCGGGTCGAGGGCGAGCAGCTGTATCGCGTCGCACCGCTGTCGCTGCCACCCGAGGACGTGGACGACGCTGCGGCTCTCGCGGGGTCCGAGGCGGTCGCTCTCTTCGTCGAGCGAGCCAGCGCGCAGAACACGGCCTTCCGTCTGCTCGATCGCGACGCCGCAGCCGTGGCATCGATCTGCCGCCGCCTCGACGGGGTCCCGCTCGCCCTCGAACTCGCGACGGCGCGGCTCGGGGCCGACTCGCTCGAGCAGCTCGACCGCCGGCTGGACCAGCAGTTCCGGGTGCTCACCCGGGGCCGGACGTCCGCCCTCCCCCACCAGCAGACGCTCCGCGCGCTGATCGACTGGTCCTTCGAGGAGCTCGACGACGACGAACGCACGCTGTTCATGAGGCTCAGCGTGTTCCGCGGCGGCTTCGACGTCGGGGCGGCGAGCGCCACCTGCGCCCTCGATGACCTGGACCCCGACGACGTGGCCGACCTCATCGAGGTCCTCGTGGACAAGTCGCTGGTGGACGCCGACGTGCGGCGGGACCCGGTCCGCTACACCCTCCTCGAGTCGCTTCGCCAGTACGGCACCGAACGGGTCGAGAACGCGACGAGCACCGGTGGTGGATCCACGTCGAGGCGGCTCGCGGCGGCGCACGCCCGGTACTTCTCGACGTTCTACGACCAGATCCACCAGAACCTCTCCGGACCCGACGCACACGAGTGGGTGCGGCGGGGGCGAGAGGAACAGGAGAACCTCCGCTACGCCTGCGAGGAGCTCGTCGGCGGCCCGGACGCCACGTCGAGGAGCGCAGCGACCGCCGTGCAGCTGCTCGGCTCGGTGGCCTCGTACGCAGACTCGCTGCGCGACTACCGCGCCATCCGCGGCCTCATCGACGGTGCCCTCGAGCGCGCCGGCATCGATGCCGGGGCGACGCGAGCCGCGGCGCTGTACTGCAAGGCGCGCGTGATCATGCACCGAGACGACCACGAGCTCGCCGAGTGCCTGGAGGCCGCCGTCGAGGCGTCCAAGGCGTGCGGGGACACCGCGACGGAGATCTGCGCCACGGCGTTCCTCGCGGCCCGTCAAAGTGACGTGACCCTCGCGGAACGGGCGACCTCGATGGCCCGAGTGCTCGACGAGCCGAGGATCCTCGCGATCGCACTCAACCGGCAGGGCGTGACGCTCGTGAGCGGGCGAGACGGTGAGCGAGGTCGTGTGGTGCTCTGCGAGTCCCTGTCGCTCTCCGAGCGGCACGGCGACGTCGAGCTCGAGACGCTGACGCGCCTGGTGCTCGCGGCGACGGACCTCGCCGACGGGAACCTCGCCGCGGCGCGCGAGCACCTCGAGCAGATGGGCCGACTGTTCCTCAAGGTTCCTCCCCCCGTGTCCCTCACGTGTGCGTACGTCACGAACCTCGGCTGGCTCGAGCTGGAAGAGGGCGAGCACGAGGGCGCGGCTCGCCGGTTTCGCGACGCGCTGCGGCGCGCGAGGCTCACGGGGACGAGCAGGGTCATTCCCGACGCGATCCTCGGGCTCGCGAGGTGCGCGACGCTCCGCGGCGACGTCGAGCGCGCGGCGGTGCTGCACGGCGCCGCCGACGCTGCGAGCGTGGCGTTGTCGAAGCCCTGGGACCCCGCAGAAGCGCGGTTCCGAGACGTGGACCGACGCGTCGTCATGGCGGCGCTCGGCGACGAGTTCCCGCGACTCGTCGGAACCCTGGAGGGACGGGCGCTCGGCGCGATCGTCGACGCCGTGCTCGACCCGTGACCGTCCGGCACGTCCGACCTCGCGCGCGACCGCTGCACTGGTGGCGTGCGCTCGGCACCGGTGCTAGAAACCTTCACGCCCGAGCCGGAGCCGGCTCGAGATCGAGAGGTGCCGACACGATGGCGACGTCCGGGTCCTACCAGCTCAACTCCAACAACACGTACATCAACGCACTCGAGAAGATCGCGGCCAACGACGCGCTGGCCGACAAGCTGCAGCAGGCAAAGGGCCACGAGGCAAAGCTCAAGGTGCTCGCCGAGGCCGGCATCCCAACCCCGACCGAGGCGGACGTCAAGCAGGTCGAGCGCCTCTATGACCTCCTGCACCGCCGCGTCCTCACGGACACGCTCTGGGGATGAGTCGGGCTGGGCCAGCCACGCGGCGCGGGTAGCCCCGCCCGCGGGTGTACCCGACCGGACGCGCGGGCATGCACCTCGACCTCTCGGGCGTCACCTCGCCGTCCGAGCGTGTCCCGCCGGCCGGCGTCCACACCGAGACGGCCACCCGGAGCGAGGACCCGACGGCGATGCGGTCCCGCCTCGCACCGAGGCTCGCGAGGTTCGGCGTCACGCGGGTCGCGTGCGTCTCTGGGCTCGATCGCATCGGCCTCCCCGTCTTCGTCGCGGCGCGACCACAGGCGCGGACCCTGGCGACGACCAGCAGCAAGGGGCTGACGCGCGACGCGAGCTGGGTGTCGGCGGTCATGGAGGCCGCAGAGCAGTCCGTCTGGGAGTCGCTCGCGCCGTCCGAGCTCGTCGCCACGGAGGGCGCGCTCGCCGCACTCGGTGCGCGGCCCGCGCGAGGCGACACGCTCCCGAGGCGCGCCCGGACGAAGTGGCACGAGGCGATCCCGGTCCGCTGGACGGCGGGCTGGGACGTCGTGCACGGCGAGGAGGTGTACGTGCCGGACGCGATCGTGTGCTCGTACGACGATCCCATGTCGCCGTTCGTGGTCGGGACGAACGGACTCGCGAGCGGCGCACACGTCCTCGAGGCGATCCTGTCCGGTGTGCTGGAAGCCGTGGAGCGCGACGGCCTGACGCGCACGAGGGAGGACCCGTCGCTCGGCCACCTCGACCCAACCGCGGCGCTCGAGCGGTGCGCGCCAGCGATCACCGACGCCCTGGGTCGCGCGGGGGTTCGGATCTCGGTCATCGAGGGGACGACCGACGTCGGCATCCCGACCTACGCCTGCCACCTGACCGACGGACCCGACGAGCGCCTGGGTGCCTTCCTCGGCGCCGGCGCCAACACCTCACCCGCGGTGGCGCTCGTGCGTGCGGTGGTGGAGGCGGTCCAGTCCCGCACCGCGGTGGTGGCTGGCGCCCGCGACGACGTCTTCACCTCCGTGCGGCGTGCCTCGATCGCCTGGCCCGCCCCTGGGCCGACGCGGCGCGGCGACCCCCTCGAGCTCGGCGACGAGGGACCTCGCCCTCCGCTCTTGACCGAGCTCGAGGGCGTCGTCCGCTGCCTCGTGGACCGTGGCTTCGAGCGGGTGATCGTCTTCCGCCACACCGGTGAGCACGAGGCGGTCCAGGTCGTCCGGGTCGTGGTGCCGGGTCTCGAGGGCTACCCGAGCGACGGACACGCAGTGGGCGCGCGCGGCCGGGCATGGCGGCAAGCGGCATGACGTCGGAAGGGGCGGACCCAGGTCCCGACGTCGTCTTCTTGGGCCCGTCGCTTCCCGAGGAGGAGGCGCGACAGATCCACCCCGAGTTGGTCGTGCTCGGACCGGCCCGGATGGGCGACGTCGCGAGCGCGGTCCTGCGGTTCCGACCGCACGCCATCGGTCTCGTCGACGGTGTGTTCCGGTCTCGAAGCGCCGTGTTCCACAAGGAGCTCCTCTACGCCCTCGACGCCGGAACGTGGGTGCTGGGCGCGAGCAGCATGGGCGCCCTCCGTGCAGCGGAGTGCGAGCCATTTGGCGTGATCGGTGTCGGTGCGGTCTTCGGTGACGTGGCCGCCGGCGTGATCGAGGACGACGACGAGGTCGCCCTGCTCCACGCCGATGCCGAGCTCGGCTACCGCCACGCCTCCGACGCCCTGGTGACCATCCGCGCGGTCGTCGATGACCTCGTCCAAGCTGGCGTGCTCACGGTCGAGACGGGGGCTCGCCTGGTCGCCGTGCAGCGCGGCCGGTGGTTCGGCGATCGCAGGCTGCGGGACCTCTCGTCGGATGCTCGGTCCCTCGGACTCGACGACGTGACGGTTGCCGTGCTCGAACGCGTGCTCGAGGGCCCGACGCGAGATCCGAAGCGGGACGACGCCGCCGAGCTGGTGCGACGGCTCGCGCAGCTGCCCGCCGGGCCGCTCCCGCTCGAGGCGCGTCCCGGGTGTGCGCCGTCCCGGAGGTTCGGCGCCCTCATCGCTCGCGAGCTCGTCGGACCGGGTGCCGTTCGCCCAGATGACATCCGCCACGTAGCTGCCCTCGTCGACCCGCGGTATCCCGATGACCTCGAGGCCGCGCGGCTCAAGGTCGCGATCGCGAAGGTATCCCACGCCCTCCTCGGCGACCTCTCGGGGACCGAGAGAGAGGCGGGTGCGGCGAGGGTCGCCGCGAGCCTCGGCGTCGACGTGGCGCAACTCGGCTCGACGATGCGCTCGCTCGACCTCGACGAGTCGGGACTCGACGCGCTCGTGGCCCGCGAGGCGCACGTCCTCCGCCTCGCGGGCAGCGACCTCGGCTCACTGCAGCACGGCGCCATCACGGGGCCCTATCTCGACGAGCTGCGGCTCGAGCGACGCTATGACGCAGCTCGAGCGATCGCCGCACTGCACGTGCGGTTCGGCGACGAAGCGAGCATGGGCGACGTCGACCCGCGCCGCCTGCTCGCGACGTTCTCGGCCTTCGCGGACACACCCCTTCCCTACGACCTCGGCGCGTTCGTGGAGCGTGCAGAGCTCGGCTCGACCGACGAGCTCCTTCAGGCGGTCACGCTCGCCGTGCGCGCCGCAACGGCGCTGCTCGGCGTCGAGCTCCAAGACGCCGGGCTGGGCACGGTGCGGATCCAGCCCGACCCGCCTTTGGGCTCCCGCGGGAGATGACGACCGCGTCGGCGAGCGTCGCGCCGCTTCCGCTCCCGGTGCGCTCCACGAGCGCCGGGGGCCATCGCGCCTACAGTTTCGCGCCGGTCGTCCGAGCGAGGGGGTCGTCGTGAGGCTCAACGCAGACGCGCGTCGCGCTCGCACGACCCTCGCACCCCTGCTTCGCATGGCGGCCGAGATCGAGCACGCCATCGCCTGCCAGTACCTGTTCGCCGCGCACTCGATGAAGAGCCATCCCGTCGAGCCGGGATGCACGCCCGAGCGTCTCGAGCTCCTGCGAACCTGGAAGGGGACCCTCCTCTCGATCGCCCGGATGGAGATGGAGCACCTCGGCATCGTCAACAACGTCCTGATGGCGATGGGCGAGGACGCCCACCTCGGCCGCCCCAGCTTCCCGACCCCGCGGGGGTTGTTCCCCGTCGAAGAAGGGTTCTCGCTCGAGCCCTTCAGCCTGGCGACGCTCGGGCGCTTCGTGCTCATCGAGTACCCCCACCACAAGACGGCCCGAGTGACCGAGTTCCTCGGGTTCCTCGAGCGCGACGGCCGGACGCCTGAAGACGACGACCTCCGGCACCAGATCGGCACCGGCAGAGACGTGCAACGCAACAGCATCTCGGAGCTCTACGACATGATCGAGCACGCGATCGAGCACCTCGCCGACAACGTCGCGGCGTCGCTCTTCATCGGTGACCCCACCCTCCAGGTGACCAACTCGACGCTCGGCTTCCCGCCGGGCGTCCGGATCCGCGACGTGGAGCTCTCGGCGGTCGACGGCAAGAAGGCCGCCGTCAAGATCCTTCGCCGCGTCCGCCGCGAGGGAGAGGGCGGCAAGAAGCGGACCGAGTACGAGCCGCTGGAGCACTTCCCCCGGCTCGTGTCCATGTACGAGGCGCTGTCAGAGGAGCGCCGCATGGACCCGGCCTTCGATCCGGCACGGCCGGTCGTCTCGAATCCCGTTGCCGGTGGGCGACACCGCGCGAGCGACGTCGTGACCAGGGTCCGCGACCCGCTCGCAAAGGAGGTCATGCACGCGCACGACCTCGCCTACGACACGAGCCTCCGGCTCCTCGCGATGATCTGCGCGATCCCCTCGAGCGACCCGACGTATCCCGTCGTGCAGAACCTCGCGTTCATGCCAATGATGACGCTCGTCCTCCGCCCCCTCGGCGAGCTCCTCACCCACCTCGACGCCGGCGTGACGCCGGGAGCGAAGGCGGGAGCAGCCTTCTCCTCGCCGCCCCACCTCTCGACGGACTCCCCCGCGACGGCGCGCCGGCTCGTCGCCGAGCAGCTCGGCGAGCTGCGAGCTCGGTGTGCCCACATCGCGAAGCTCGCGGCTGGCACGAGGCACGCCTCGCGGTTCGAGTTCGTGCAGGAGAACACCTGGGTGATCGCGTCCAGCTCGGAGCAGTGGGTGACGGGCCCGTGAGACCGGTCGCCATCAGCACGCACGCGGACGCCGCGGCTCCGGTGCTGAGCGTCGCGTTCCGAGGTTGGTTCACGGTGCGCCTCGCGACCGATCCCGACCCGACCGACGACCCTCGGGGCGCGAGCGGCTGGACCTTCGCGTTCGGGCACGAGCCCGACCTCGATCGACTGCTCCGATTCCAACCGCAGGAGGATCGCTCACGACTCCGGCCGGGGGCGCCGTGGCGCTGGGGCGTCGCCGTCGAGGCGGCCTACGTGTCGAGCCCGAGCGGCGGGACGCGTCGGATCGGGATGCGGGGCAGCAAAGTGCGACTCTTCGGCGAGCCCAAGCTGGAGGGGCGGAACCAGCTGCTGACCCAGCCCGGCTTCGAGCCGATCATCCCCTTCGACCTCGGCATCGAGCTGCCCGGTGGCGGGCTGCTCCGCCGGGACGCCCCGCTCCCGTCGCCGACGTACCAGCTTTCCGCCCCGCTGCTCGCCGCGCACGGTGCGAGCGGCGGCAACCCGGAGCCCTCCACCTACGGTGCGTGCACCGGCATCTGGGACGTCGCTGGCCTGCTCGCCGAGCGAAAGCGGACCTTGACGAGGATGCTGCGTGGCGCGACCGGCGACACCAAGGCACGGCTCCTCGGACGCATCGCGGAGCTCGAGATCGGCATCACCAACCCCTCGGACATCCGGGCGTTCTCGCACACGATGGTCGAGCGGTTCTCGTTCGAGCTCGACGGACCACGTCCGAGGATCCCACGGTCCGGCGCCCTCGCGAGACTCGACCCGAGCGTGCCGTGGGACCTCCAGTTCCTCATGACCGGGTTTGACGCGGACACCCTTGGTGCCTACGTCCTCGGTGCCCTCCGCATCCCCTTCCGGTCCTGACGACCGCGCTCGGGACGAGCGTCGGCGGGCGAGCTCGGCGGGTACGTGACGGACGGTCCCCCTCTGCAGCTCGGCGGCGGGCGAGGGACGCCCCGCGGGACGGGCCGGGACGACGACGGACGGCTCGATGTCCCAAGATTCTCCGCGGCAGACCTCCGGTGCGGCACGCCCCCTGGCGGTGCCGCCGGCACGCCTGATGCGACGAGGCGGGTCGCGGCTCGAGACGTCGACTTCCCGGGACCGCACGACACCCCTGCGTCGCCCCATTCGGCGGTCCTGGCGGTGGCGACGCTCCGGTGGTTGACCTAGCATCCGTGCCAGGAGTACGGGGGCGCGGCCATGACGGCAGTGGGCGCATTAGTGAAGGTGTTGTTTGCCCACATCTTCACCTCGTTCGCCCTCGTGCTCGCAATGACGTTGGGCCACGGGCTCGACACCCCCTACGGCATCGAGCGCACCCTCGTCTTCGCCGCGCTGCTCGCCGCTCCCTTCTTGATCACGGACCGCAAGCTGTCGGCGCCGATGACGAGGACCGGGGACTTCCGGCACGGATTCCTCGTCATTCACCACGTCCTCGTCGCAGCCCCCCTCGTCGAGATCCGGGAGTGGGCGCGTGCCGCCCTCGAGGGCCATCACGCGCACTCCTTGGAGACGTCGAGTCGGGCGATCAGCGGATGGATCGGACCGGTCAACGTGGTCGGCCTGCTCCTCCCCTACGTGGCGACGGCGCGCCAGTACCAGGTGGTCATCGTCAACGAGACGTCGAACGGCGAGGGCATGACGGAGATCACGATCGCCGCGCGACCCCGGCGGGTCTGGCTGCTGCGGCCGGAGCGGATGACGCTGCACTGCACGAGGCTGGTCCACGACGTCGAGACCCAGATCGGCGAGCAGCGGCTGGTCCTGCTGTAGCTCGCCCGCGGCTCAGCTCGAACTCGACCGAGCCACCGCGCGCTGCGCCGGCCCAGCGTGGTACCTACCCCTGTCGTTCTGAGCGTCTGGCTCCGAGCCGCTCGGGCCGACGGCTGCAGACGCGCCGTTCTCACTTGTCGTCGGGACGCCCCGTCCGCGATGCCCGAGCTCCGACTACGGGTAGGCGTCGGAGAGGCGGCCGCGCGACAAGGCCCAGCGCCGCGCCGGGTGTCGCGAGCGTCAGCCAGGATCGGCGAAATCGGACGCGACGACAGGGCGACGGCGACGTGGTGGGGTCGATGCCTCAGCAGCACGATCGCGAGCGGCGACCCCGCGCGCGCTTCGGACTGGGGGCTACCCTCGGCGCGGCTCGCCTCGACCCGGAGAGGACCTCGCGCTGCATGACGACGTTCGATCGCGACACGACGACAGACGAGGTGCTCGACGAGGTGGACCTTTCGGGACGGCGCTTCGTCGTGACCGGCGCGGCGAGTGGCCTCGGCTTCGAGAGCGCTCGAGCGCTCGCCTCCCACGGCGCCGTCGTCACCGTGCTCGCTCGCAGCCCCGAGCGCGTCGGCGAGGCCGTGGCCTCGCTCCGCGCCCTCGTCCCGGGCGGTGCGCTCGAAGCGGGGGTCGTCGACCTCGCCGACCAGGCGAGCATTGCGGCGTTCGCTGCGCGCTTCCTTCTCGCTCATGAGGCCTTCGACGTCCTCATCAACAATGCGGGCGTGATGGCGTGTCCCTTTGGACGGACGGCCGACGGCTTCGAGACCCAGTTCGGGACGAACCATCTCGGCCACTTCGCCCTCACCGCACGCCTCGCGCCGGCGCTCCTCAAGGGCGATGCGCCCCGCGTCGTGACGCTCTCCTCCGCCGGACACTCCCGCAGCGACGTCGACCTCGAGGATCCCAACTTCGAGCGGACCGAGTACTCACCGTGGGTCGCCTACGGGCGCTCGAAGACGGCGAACGCGCTGTTCGCGAGGGAGCTGGCGCGTCGCTCCGGTGGCCAGGTCCTGTCCTACTCCGTGCATCCCGGCGGCATCGTGACCGAGCTCGGCCGGCACCTGGACGACGAGCTGCGCAACGACATGCTCGAGTTCGCGAGGGCGCGCGCCACGCGGTTCGGGGATCTCGACGAGGCGGGCCAGCCGACCCTCATGCGGTTCAAGTCGGTGCCCGCAGGGGCCGCCACGCAGGTCTGGGGGTCCACCGACGCCTCGCTGGTCCAGCACAACGGGGCGTACCTCGCCGACTGCGGCCTCGGCGTCCTCGGGGCGAACCCCACCTCGAACGGCTTCATGGACTACCTGCTGGACGACGACCACGCGGCGCGCCTCTGGACGCTGTCCGAGGAGCTCACCGGCCTGCGGTTCCTTGACTGATGGTGCCGGGACGAGGAGCAGGATGGCGCACCTGGATGGACCCGGGACGATCGTTGGCGTGACGCGGCGGCGACACCTGGTGCCCGAATTGCACTCGCGTGAACCCGCGGGTAGAACGGTCGCACGACACACCGGATGAAGATGGGACGCTCGCAGTGATGGTGACCGCCCTCGATCTCGACGTCCCGTTCTACGACCCGACGGTCGAGGATCGCGAAGCGCGCATGAGCGCCATCGCCAGGCTCCGGCCGCAGCACTGGCTGCTGCGCACCCCCATGGGGTTCACGCTGACGAGGTACGCCGATGCCGTCGCGCTGCTGCGAGATCGAAGGTTCCACTCTGGACTGTCGATGCTCCCCAGGCTGCAGGGGCTCGAGGGGGCGTACTTCCAGGAGCGCCGCAAGTCGATCCTGTCGATGGAGGGCGACGAGCACGACCGGCTTCGGCGACTCGTCGCCCCGGCGTTCACGCCGGCCGCCGTTGACCGGCTCCGCCCGTTCATGCGCACGGTCGTCGGCGAGCTCGTCGACGCCGTCCTTGCGGACGGACGATGCGACCTGGTCACGGCCGTGTGCGAGCCCTACCCGATCCCGGTGATCTGCGAGCTCCTCGGGGCGCCGAAGGACGACTGGGAGCTGTTCTCGAGGTGGGCGACCGACATCTTCCGGATCTTCAACCAGGACCTCGCAACGGACATGCCCCTCATCGAGGCGGCGTCGAACGAGCTCGAGGCGTACGTGCTCGAGCTCGTCGAGCGTCGGCGGCACGAGCCCGGCGACGACCTCCTCGGCCGGCTGATCGACGTCGAGGAGGCAGGCGATCGGCTCTCCTCAGACGAGCTCGTGATGCTCACCGAGGCCATTCTCATGGCGGGCACCGACACCACCCGCAACCAGCTCGCCTGCTCCGTCGCCCTCCTCGGCTCGCAGCCGGAGCAATGGGCGGCCCTGGTCGCTCACCCCGAGCTCGCACCGAGCGTGGTCGAAGAGACCATGCGCTACCTCGGCGCGGTGCAGGGGACGCTGCGCGTCGCGGCGGAGGACGTGGAGTTCCACGGCGTCGTCTTCCCCGCCGGGACACTGGTCTCGGTCCCGCTGGCCGGCGTGAACCGCGACCCCGAGGCGTTCTCGTCACCGGAGCGTCTCGACGTCACGTCCAAGCGCGCCACGCCACAGATGACGTTCGGCTCCGGGATCCACTTCTGCATGGGTGCGCAGCTCGCCCGGGCAGAGCTGCAGGAGGCGCTCGTGGTGCTCGCTCGGCGCATGCCCGGCCTCAGGATCGAGGCTCCACCGACGTGGAAGCCCGAGACGGTGGGCATCTGGGGACCGGCGAGGCTACCCGTCGCCTGGGGAGCCGACTGAGCCGAGCGCGGTCGCGGCGCGGTCCACGCCGGTTCGTCCAGGTGGCGGGGCGCGCACGGCGGTCGTCGTCACGTACCGGATCTGGCCCGCGGCTCACTCACCGAGGCGATCGAGCCCGTCGAGGATCATGTCGAGGCCGAACTCGAACGAACGGTGCGTGGCGAACGCCCGATCCAGGTGCTGCTCGACGTGGAGCGCAAAGTCCGGGTACTCCTCTCGGGGCAGCTCACGAAGGAAGTCGCGTGCCAGCTTCTTCAGCTCCTTCGCCGTGTACGCGAACTCCTGGTGCTGGAGCGCGTAGCCGAGGACGTAGCCGTCGAGCACGTGGTAGGCGCGATAGACGTCCAAGGGACTGAGCCCGGCCTCGCGGAGCCGGCGGAGCACGCCATCGGCCTGGGCGATGTGGACCGAGCCCGGCACGGACTTGGACATCCAGATCCGAGCCGCCCACGGGCGCCGCACGAAGGCCTCGTACCTGGCGGTCGACCGCGCCCGCAGCGCCGACTTCCAGTCGAGCCCCTCGTCGGGCGGCTCGATCTCCGCGGCCACGAGGTCGAGGATCCCCCCCAGCAGGTCGTCCTTCCCCTTCACGTGGTTGTAGAGGGACATCGCCTCGACGCCGAGCTCGCCGGCGAGCTTGCGCATGCTCAGCTCTTCGAGCCCCCGCGCGTCCACGAGCTTGAGCGCCGCTCGGAGCACGCGCTCCCTCGTGAGGGGCGCTCGAGATGGCGGGGTCCTGGGCATGGCTTGACGTACTTACAGTGTAGACCTATGCTACGTACGTCGTAAGTCTCCCGCACGGATGCGCGGGGAGAGGGGATGGGGCCATGAAGGCAGTCGTGCACGAGCGATTCGGACCCGACGCGGTGGAGCTCAGCGACGTCCCGGCGCCGGAGGTCACCGACGAGCAGGTCCTGATCCGCGTGCGAGCGTCGTCGGTGAACCCCCTCGAGTGGTACGACGTCTACGCCCCGCCCTTCGTCCGGCTCCTGGGAGGGCAGCTTCGGCGTCCGAAGGACGTGCGCCTCGGCGTCGACGTGGCCGGGACGGTGGAGGCGGTCGGCGGCGCCGTGGAGGGTCTCGTGCCCGGCGACGAGGTCTTCGGGACCGCCCGAGGCGCATGGGCGGAGCTCGCCGTCGCCAACAGCAGCCTCCGGCTCGCCCGCAAGCCGCCGGAGGTCTCGTTCGAGGACGCCGCGGGCGTCCCCATCGCGGGGCTGACCGCACTGCAGGGCCTCCGCGACCACGGCGAGGTCCAGGCCGGCCAGAAGGTCCTCGTGAACGGTGCGTCGGGCGGCGTCGGCACCTACGCGGTGCAGATCGCGAAGGCGCTCGGCGCGGACGTGACGGCGGTCTGCAGCCCGCGCAACGTGGAGCTGGCGGGCTCGCTCGGGGCCGACCGGGTCGTCGACTACACCGCCGAGGACTTCACGCGCCTCGGGGTGCGGCACGACCTGCTGCTCGACGTCGCGGGGAGCCGCTCCTTCCTCGCCTGCCGGCGGGTGCTCACGCGGGACGCCCGGGTCGTCGTCGTCGGCGCGAAGATGCAGTCGTCGCTGCTGGGGCCGCTCAAGCACATCGCCGGCACCTACCTCAAGGCGATCGGCAGGAGCCAGACGGTCAAGTTCTTCGTCGCGAAGGTCGAGACGGCCGACCTCGAGTTCCTCGCCCGTCTGCTGGCGGACGGACGGATGCGGACCGTGGTCGACCGGAGGTACGACCTCAGCAGCGTCCGCGACGCCCTGGCGTACCTCGGCGAGGGCCACGCCCGCGGCAAGGTGATCGTCGGAGCTTGAGGTCGCCACCGACCCCTCGGTGGGTGACCGCACAGAGGTAGCTCGCCTCTCGGCCCTCGGTCGTGGCGTCCGCCGAGGTCGGTCGCGCGCGGTCGCGCGCCCGGGTTCGACGGACGATCAGCTCGGCACCTCGTGGTCGGTCATCACCATCCAGGGAGTGCCGAAGCGATCGACGCACATACCGAACGCGGGCGAGAAGAAGGTCTCGCCGATCGGCATCTGCACCTGCCCGGCCTCGCTCAGGGCCCCAAAGACACGCTTCGCCTCCGTCGGACTCGCCATCGAGATGCTGACGCACATGCCGTGCACGACCCCGTCGAATCCGCCAGAGGGATCGTCCGCACCCATCAAGACCTGGTCCCCACTCACGAGCGACCCGTGCATGACCGCGTCGGGCTTGGCCCCACCCGGTGGCGCGGCATCGGGTGGCGCGTCGGCGAACGTGAGCAACGTCAGCTCGCCGCCGAAGATCTCTTGGTACTTGGAGAACGCCTCACGGCAGTTCCCCTTGAAGGCCAAATACGGAGTGAACGCCAACCGACCGCCTCCTGCTCGAGCCCGGACAACCTACGTCATCCACACAGCGGGGTGCCGTGGGGCGGTCCGTTGGGGACCCGGCGGATCGGCGCGGTGGCCCGGCTCCACGGCCGGGTGAGCGCGTGCATGGCTGACCGGGTCGCCCTGACCAGCCGGCCGGCGCCGGCCGCCTCGCCTGCCGCGACGCGCCCGGCTCTCGGTAGATTCCCGACGATCCGCCGAGGCCAAGAGGGGCGCCAATGACACCGTCCGTCCGTGTCCAGAACTTCACCGTCTCGAGCGATGGCTTCGGGTCGGGCGAGGGGCAGACCAAGGACCGCCCGTTCGGCCACGCCGACCCGGCTGCGCTCTTCTTCTGGGCGGGTGCCACCGCTCACTGGCCAGCGCGGACGGATGCCGGAGGGACCTACGGCCTCGATGACTACTGCGCTCGCGACTTCGCGAACAACATCGGCGCCGAGATCATGGGGCGGAACAAGTTCGGTCCGCAGCGCGGTCCCTGGGAGAACTACGAATGGCAAGGGTGGTGGGGCGACGAACCCCCGTTCCACACCCCGGTGTTCGTCCTCACCCACCATGAGCGACCCTCGATCACGCTCGGGGACACCACGTTCCACTTCCTCGACGCGTCACCGAAGGTCGCGCTGGAGCAGGCGCTCGAGGCCGCCAAGGGGAAGGACGTGCGCATCGGCGGGGGTGTCGCCACGGTCCGCGAGTTCCTCGACGCGGACCTCATCGACCAGCTGCACGTCGTGGTCGCGCCGGTCGACCTCGACCGCGGCGAGCGGTTCTGGGCGAGTCCCGACGAGCTCGTCGACCGGTTCCACCTGGAGCAGATCCCGAGCCCGAGCGGGGTGGTGCACCACTTCTTCTGGCGACGGTGACCCACCACGCCCTCCTTCGAGCTCGCCCCGAGGAGGCCCCGGCGCGGCGCGGGTGTGCAGGCAGCCCTCGAGACCGCGGCGCTCGACGCGGTTCCCGCCGCGCGGGTGACCTCAGCTGCTCGACGAAGGACGCAGGGGTACGACCCAGCGGCTCGACGCGCCTCCGCCTCGCTCAGCGGTTCACGATCGGCACGTACGGCCGGCACGGCTCGTTGCGCAGGCTCCCGCAGGCCGGCAGGGGTGTCGGCACCGTCACACCGGGCACGACGGGGAGCACGAGGCTCGACGGCGTGGACGAGGAGAAGGAGATGGAGACCGTCGCGGTCCCGAGGGACGCCGCCTGACCGAAGGACCAGATCGGCTGCGTGCCGTTGGGCGCCGAGATCGTGACGCGGATCCGTGAGCCCGCTCGGTAGACGTGGCCCTCGTAGTAGAGCGGGACGACCAGCCGCACGAACCTGCCGGAGGGCATCGGCCTGGCGTCGGCCGCCGTGAAGCTGGGGATGGGGTCGAGCGCCGTGCTCCGCTGCTTGAACATGTCGTCCGATCCGCGCGCGAGCTTGCGCTCGCTCGCCTGCAGCCAGCCGTTCTGGACGAACGTCTCGTTCCCGTCCGGTCGCACCTCGCTGACCGTGACCTGCAGATCGACGTTGGGGGTCGACGAGCGGACCCACAGGTCGACGGCGCCGGCGCCGATCACGGCGGTGTCGGTCGTCAGCGGAGCCGAGACGTAGGAGACCGCGGTGCCCGCCGGGCTCTGCGCCCACTTCCACTGCCACTGCGACGCGTTGCCCCACAGGCCGCCGCTCCCGGTGTTGCTCCCGTAGTCGGTGAGCGGCAGGGCGCTCGCCGTCGACGTGTACTGGTCCACACCGCCGCTCGCGGGCGGCCGGTCCGCGAGCGTGCCGGACGGTCCGAGGAACCACGTGCGCGCGACGGTGCCCGGGACGGGCAGCGAGGCGAAGCCCTGCTCGAATCCCGGGTAGGGGTCGCCGGGCGTCGAGGCGCCCGTCGGCGACGTGCCGGCGCCGTTGTCGAAGAGCACCCGGACCGCGGGCAGCTGGTCGTAGGCGGTGAGCGCGGCCTGGTAGGTCGGGAGCAGCTGGATCGGGTCCACCGGCAGGGTGATCGGGTCCGTGGTGGGGGTGCCCAACGCCTTCTGATAGATCACCGGCGCCGCCGCACGGAGGGCGGCGGCGTTCTCGATCGGTGCACGGCGCGCCACGAACAGCTCGAGGAAGTCGTACCAGCGATTGAAGGTGGACGGATCGAGCGAGTCGACGTGCGCACCGTTCGTGAAGGTGAACCACTTCTGCCGGGTCCCGGTGAAGTGCGAGACGAGCTCGGGGCAGTGCCCGCCTGTCTGCTCGTCCTCCCACTGGCACGCCATGAACACGGGCACGCGGATCTTGTGGACGAAGGTGACCGGGTCCAGTGGGTCGGCGACGGCGGGGTTGTAGAAGGCGTTGGCCCGGATCTTGGACAGCAGGTCGGCCGCCTCGCCGTGGAGCGCCTGGTTCGCCCGGCACGTCGTGTCGCCGCTCTTGATCTGCTGGTACGCCCACGGCTGCCCGCTCGAACGTCCCGCCGGCAGCGCCTCGTGCTGGCGCTGCTTTGCCCAGGCGACGGCGAAGCCGGTGTTGAGGATGCCGCCCGGGTACAGCGTCGTCGCCGTGGCATCCAGCGCGGAGAGCGGCGAGATCGCCTCGAGGTCGGGCGGATCGAGCTGCGCCGCGAACAGCTGGCTGATGGCGCCGTACGAGATGCCCATCATCCCGACCTTGTGGTTGAGGACCCAGGGCTGGTGGGCGATGGTCTCGATCACGTCGTACGCGTCGAGGCTCTGGAGCGGCTCGAAGAAGTCGAAGGCGCCGCCCGAGCAGCCGGTGCCGCGCATGTTGACGTCGACGACGGCGAAGCCCATGAGGTTCGCGAGGACGGCGATGCCGTTGACCGGGCCGGCGGGGTTGGCGTAGCCGTAGCCCGAGTACTCGATCAGCGTGGGATACGGCGGGAGGTAGTCGGGGCCGCTCGGGACGGGGACACCGGTCGGCAGGCCGGGTTCGCCGGCGGGGCTCGTGGGCAGGTGCACGTCGATCGCGAGCTTGGTCCCGTCCCGGGTCGTCAGGTACGAGTAGCCGCTGTCCGGGATCGACTGCCGGTAGATCTTCGGATCCCACGGCGCCGCGGCGTCGGAGTGCACCGTGAGGGCCGGCGACACCGCCCCGTCCGAGCGGACGCGGTAACCGATGCCCGGCGGGACGTCGCGGAACAGCACGCCACCGAGGGCGTCGGCCCGCTTCGACGCGAACGGGTGACCGTCCGGGGCGAGCAAGGACGCCGGCGCCGATGGCGTGAGCCCGGTCGCGTACACCTGCTCTGCGCTGCCGACCGCGCGAAGGCTTCCGGTCGACGCGGCGCTGCTCGTGATCGTCGATGCGCCGACCGCCAGCGCGATCCCGAGTGCGGCCGCGAGGCTCCGAGCCATGACGGACCTTGCGAGGGTCCTCGTCATCGTTGCGCCGTGGACACGCCGTCGGACCTCGTCTCTTTGGTTTCGGACTGCGTCATCACTGCCCCGATTGCGCGATCCTGAAACGCGAGTTCGCCGGCGTCGCCGGGCGTGAGGCCGCACGAGGGAGCCCGGGCGTCGGTCTGCGGCGCAGGTCGTGTGCCGGTCGGTGCTTCGCGGTGCTCCCCCACCGCGCAGGTTCGGTCCTGCCGCGACGCCGCAGGGCGCCCCGGTGGTCCTCGACTACCCGTGGAGCGCCCGATGAGGAACAATGCATGCCGATCACGGGAGCGACCCGTGTCGCGAACCCGTCACCGATGGACCGAATGCGCTCCCCGATTCCCAGCCGTCCCCTCGCCTTCGAGCTGGCGCCCCCGCGAGGCTCGCGCGCCGCGGCGCCCGGCCACCACGAGACGACCGGGTCGTCCAGGTGATCCGTTCGATGCGGCCGTCGAGGGGTCGGGGACGGCACGTCGGACGGCGCGGTCGGGGGACCTGGCAGGTGGCCACCCTCGCGGCGGCCCTGCTCCTGGCCGTCGCGGCGTGGTCGGGGGCGGCGGCCGGTCTCCCGCCTGGCGCGTGGACCAGCGCCCAGGAGATGCCCGGATCCATCGGGCTCAACTTCGGGACCGCCGCGCTCGGCGACCCCTCGGCGCCGAGCGTCAACTCGATCGCGTGTCCCTCCGCGGGCAACTGCAGCGCCGGCGGGGAGTACGTCGATCGGGCCGGCCGCGGCCAGGCCCTCGTCGTCAACGAGGTCGGAGGTAGGTGGCAGCGGGCGATCGAGGTTCCCGGGAGCGCCGCCCTCGACCTCGGCGGTCACGCAGAGATCAACTCGGTCGCCTGTGCCTCTGCCGGCAACTGCAGCGCCGGCGGGGACTACACCACCCGCGCCCACCAGCAGGAAGCCCTCGTCGTCACCGAGGTCGGCGGATCCTGGCAGGGGGCGATCGAGGTGCCCGCCACCGGCGCGCTCAATCGCAAGGGAGACGCGTCCGTGGTGTCCGTGTCCTGTCGCTCGCCCGGCAACTGCAGCGCGGGCGGCTACTACTCCGACCGGGCCGGGTTCCAGGCCTTCGTGGTCAATGAGGTCGCCGGCACCTGGGGCGCTGCGGTGGAGGTGCCAGGACTGGGCCCCCACAACGTCGGCGGCAACGCGCAGGTCCGATCGGTCTCGTGTGGCGCACCCGGCAACTGCAGCGCCGGCGGCTACTACGCGCCGGGACGGAACGCGTTCGGCGCGTTCGTCGTCAACGAGACGGGCGGGACCTGGGGGCAGGCGGAGGCGGTGCCCAACTCCGCGCGACTTGACTCCGGCCGGACCGGTGGCCTTGAGGCGGTCTCGTGCAGCGCCGCGGGCGAGTGCGGCGCGGTCGGCGACTACCTGACGGTCGTCAAGCACCGCTCCTACGAGCAGCCGTTCGTGGTCTCCGAGAAGGGCGGCGTCTGGGGCCTCGCCGAGCCGCTGCGCGTCCCGTACCGGCTCACCGCCGCCGGACAGGTCGACGCCACCGCCCTCTCGTGCGCGTCGCCCGGCAACTGCAGCCTCGGCGGGTCCTACTGGGACAAGGCGGGTGGGTGGCTGCTGTTCGTCGCGTCCGAGGCCAACGGCGTCTGGCGTGCGGCCGCCGAGATCCCCGGGACGGCGGGGCTCAACGCCGGTGCCAACGGACAGGTGAACTCCATCTCGTGCGGGGCCGGCGGCTACTGCGCCGCCGTCGGGTTCGTCACGACCGCGCGGCGGGCGCAGCAGGCCTTCGTGGTGCTCCAGTCGGCCGGCGCCTGGCACGGCGCCCAGATCCTGCCGAACTCCGAGCGGCTCAACACCGGGGACACGGCCGAGGTGGGCGCCGTGTCCTGCACGCCGTCGGGGTTCTGCGGCGCCGGCGGCGACTACACCCTGCGGAGCGGCAGCCGGCAGCTCCTCGTCGACAACTTCATCCCGTGACCGCGGCGGCACACGCCCCGACGGCGCGTGCCGTCTCCCGATCGTGCTGCCCGATCGTGCTGCCCGATCGCGCTACCCGATCGTGTGGTCGAACGGCGTGGTGGCATCGATCAGGTTGAAGAGCGTGGTCGCCGACTGCGGTGACGCGGAGGTGGCGGTGAAGCCCGTGACGCTGAGGAGCACCGTTCCGGGCCGCGGGTTGCCGACGTCGGTGCGCGGCACCCGGATCGTGATCACCCCCGTCGTCTTGTTGACCGACCCCGACGACGGCTTGAGGACGTTGGTCTGCGGGTAGGTCAGGTACTTGGCGTGCTCTTGGGGGTTGGCCGGAGGGATCGAGCTCGTGCTGCCGGCGAAGTACGTCGGGACCCCCGACCCGGCCGGGGCGGCGTTGTTGTCCATCCCCACGTAGTAGATGACGCCGTTGCCCGTCGTGCCCGGTACGACGACCGTCCAGCGCAGCATCCAGCTGGCGTCCGGACCGCCGACCGTCGGCGACGCGGCCAGGGTCGACAGGGAGCGGACCTTGAGCTTGGCCACGAGGGTGCCGTGGGGGCCGTCGACCAGTGACGCGCCGAGGAGGTCGAGGTTCTTGCCGGCGGCGACGACCTGTCCGTTCGCGACGTAGCGCGCGTCGCCCGCCGGATCGGTGACCGAGTTGACGGCGAGCCCGGGGCCGCCGTTCTGGGTCACCCTTCGGACCGAGGCGAGCAGGCTCGCGCCGCTGATCTGGCGGCTGATCACGACGGGGCCCGCGTTCTCGCCCCCAGAGGTGTCCCCCGAGGTGTCGAAGACGTACGAGACGAGCGCCGCGCCCTGGTGGTCGATGGTGACCTGCAGGAAGTCACCGAGGCTGCGGTCGCCCCCGGAGATGCACCCGAGGCCGTTCGTGCAGATCTGGCCGTGCTTGACCGGCGCCTCGCTGACCCTCGCCAGGGCGTAGGTCGGGACGGCGCCGTGGGCGTTGAGGCTCTGGCCGAGCTGCACGGACCACTCCGCCTTGGTGAGGCTGCTCGCGCCGTACCGCGTGCACGTGCCGGTCCCGCTCGCGCACGTGCCCTGCTCGGACTGCTCGCTCGTGTGGTACCAGGCGACGTCGACGCGACCGTTGCTGCCCGCGACGATCCAAGGGAACGTGTTCGTGCCGGCGCTGATCCCCGCTCCCGTGACTCGGGTGGGCTTCGACCACGTGATCGTCGCGGGGTTGGCCCCGACCGGCGTGAGCGAGTGGACGACATAGACCTGCTCGGGGGCCGTGAGGGCCCCGAAGTTCGCGTCGGAGCTGTTCGCATGGTCGATCGGTCCCGCCGTGAAGGTCACGTAGAGGTAGCCGGCACCGTCCTCGGCGATGCTCGCGAAGTTCTCCCCCGCGAGCTCCTCGGGGTTGCCGCTCGCGTCGACGCACGTCGGGTCGGGGCACAGCGGGCCGTCCAGGTTCGGGCTCTCCGTCCAGGTCGCCGACGTCGTGGTACCGGCGGTGATGGCCCCCTCGGCGACCATGACGCCCGCCGCGGCGCCGGCGCTGTTGCCGTTGATCGAGGTGTGCGCGATGAAGACGTTGCCCGTCTTCGGGTCCACGACCTGGTTGCCCGAGATCCCCTCGTTGTTGGTCACGCAGTCCGTGGAGCCGCCGGTGCAGTCCGTCGTGAGGCCACCGGTGTTCAGCACCGGCAGGAAGTGGGTCCCGTCGTGCGAGACCGTCTCGACGAGCTGGTTGCCGCCGCTCGGCAGGGCGCTCTCCACGGCGTCGTAGTCCTGGTAGAGGGTGAGGTCGCCGGCCTTGAGGCTCCCCGTCCCGGCGAACCACATGCGGTCGTCGGGGGAGTTCGGCGCACCGGCGCAGTTCGTGGACCACGTCGCTCCCCGGTCCGTGCTCACGCTGTTGGAGATGTTGGTCAGCCCCTGCAGGTCCGAGAAGTACAGCGCGTTGCCGCCGTCGACGTAGAGGTCGGTGTCGCCGCCGCCCACGCAGGACGTCGGCTTGCCCACCCCGACAGTGCCCGGGACGAACTGATAGGAGTTCCCCCGGTCCGTCGAGCTCCACACGAAGCTCTGGGTGGTCGAGAACCCGAACGGCATGCTGCTGTACAGCACGCCACGGCCGTCGACCTTGACGTCCGGCTCGAAGCCTGGGCGCTGCTCGTCCACGATCACCGCGTGCGAGAACTTGAGGCTTCCTGCCGACGCGTGCCCACGAGCGGCGCTCGCCGGTCCCTGGGCCGCAAGGACGGTGGCCACGCCCGCCCCGGCGACCACCCCGGCGAGGGATACGGCAAGCAGGACGGACGGACGACGTGATCGGCGCATGGCGCTACCTCCTCAGAGCAGGGCGCCCGGACACCCGCACACCACGTGTCGTCGTGACGTGCACGACCGGACCGGGGGTACGTGAGACACCGCGACCCTGATGCCCGCTCGAGGCGACTTCGAAACCACGGGTGCGGTCCTTTACTGGGGTGGGCCCAGGAGGCCCGCAGCGCAGCTCGTCGGTGGCGTCTGGACGGAGACCCTCGCGGTGGTCGACCGAGGATCGTCGGGGCGGCCGGTCGAGGGGACGCTCGACGCGAGCTCAGCGAGTCCTTGGGTGCTCTGCTCGCAGAAGGACGACCGACGACGCGAGGCCGAGCCCGATGCCGAGGAGGCAGACCGCCATGCCGGCGTCGAGCGAGGATGGTCCGCCAGGGGAGAACACCTGGTTCCACGAGTTCGCGATCACGAGGCCGGCCACGGTCACCGGGAACAGGGGCATCACCAGATTCGGGTGCCAGAACTGCAGCGCCGTGACCACGCCGGCGAGCAGCAGCAGCCCCGCGGCGCCCACGATGACCGGGCCGATCCCGATCGAGTCGATCGCGGCCCCGAGCTGGAACCCGTCGCGCTGGACGTGTGCCTTCCCTGGTGCTCCGTAGGTGACCCAGGGCATCACCGCACCGATGCCGAGCAGCACGGCACCGATCAGGGCGAGCGGCCCGGCGACGCGGTAGATCCGTCGATCACGGGCCTGCTGGTCGGCGGCTGGCGACGCGACCCCGGTCACGCGCCGAATCTATCGAGCCCGTGGCGAGGTGGTCGCCTCGCGCCGTGGTGCAGCGGTGCCGCGGCGGTCCCACCGTCGTCCGCGGGCGACGGCGTCGCCGCCGGCTCAGTCGAGCGAGCCGAGGAAGCCGAGCAGCGCCTCGTTGACCTCCGCAGCCCGCTCCTGCTGCACCCAGTGGCCCGCCCCTTCGAGCAGCACGTTGGCGCGGAGCTCGGGAACCCAGCGGTCGAGATGGGCGTCGGTCATGAAGCGCCGCACCGGGTCGTCGGACCCGGTGAGGAAGAGCGCCGGCATGCGCACCGTCCAGTCCGCCACGTGCGCCGTCAGCTCCCAGTTCCGTCGGAGGTTCCGGTACCAGTTGAGCCCGCCCGTGAAGCCCGTCTCGGTGAAGGTGGCGACGTAGACGTCGAGGTCCTCCTCGGAGAGCCACGCCGGGAGGGGGCCGGGCGGGGCCAGCGCGTCGAGGAAGCCGGCGCTCGCCCTGGGGCGCTCGGGCCCGACCGCGGCGTGGTCGAGCGCCATGGCCTGGTCGCGGAGGAGCCGGCGGAACGTCTGTTCGACGTCCGCGGCGAGCTCGGCGTCGGCGACGCCCGGGGACTGGAAGTACAGGATGTAGAAGAAGCGGTCCTTGAACAGGAACTCCATCGCGCTGATCGGGTCACGCTCGCCGCGGGGCGTGAACGGCACGCTGAGGCCCGCGACGGCGCGGACGCGCTCGGGGGCGAGGACCGCGAGGTTCCACACGACCACGGCGCCCCAGTCGTGGCCGACGAAGGTCGCCTGGTCCGCGCCGAGGGCGTCGAGCAGCCCGACGAGGTCGCCCGTGAGCTGCAGGATGTCGTACGCCTCGACCGCGGAGGGACGCTCCGTGGCGCCGTAGCCCCGCATGTCGGGGACGACGACGCGGTAGCCGGCGTCGGTGAGCGCGCCGAGCTGGTGGCGCCACGAGTGCGACAGCTCGGGGAAGCCGTGGCAGAGCACGACGAGCGGTCCCTCGCCCTGCTCGACGACGTGCATCTGGATCCCGTTCGTCCGCACCATCCGGTGCGAGGGCGCCGCCATCGCGCCGACCCTACCGAGGGTCGCCCCGCGACGTCACGCGAGGCAGCGCAGGGGCGCGCCGCCGTTGAACGCCACCATGTCGCGCAACGCGGCCGCGAGGTCGATCGGGTCACCCGGCATGGCGCCCTCGCACTCCGCGTAGGCGCGGTGGAGGTTGCCGACGAGGCGCTCGGGATCGGTGAGACCGGCGAACGGACCGAGGTCGGCGCGCCGCGCGGCCTCGAGCGGCGTCTGGCCCGCCGCCCGACCCGCGATCGCCGTCGCCTGGACGAAGCGCAGGTACTCCCCCACGACGTCGATCGACTCGATGCCGCAGGGTGGCCCGTGGCCCGGGACGACGACGGCCGCGTCGAACTCGGCGATCCTCGCGAGGACCGCGAGGCAGCCCTGCACCGAGCCCATGAGGACGAACGGCGTGCCGCCGTTGAAGACCAGGTCGCCGCTGAAGAGCACCCGGCGCTCCGGGATCCAGGCGACGACGTCGTTGGTCGTGTGCGCCGCGGTCTCGAAGTGATGGAGCTCGACCAAGAGGTCGTCGACGTAGAGGTTGAGGCGGTCCTCGAAGGTGACGAAGGGGGGCGCGAGCGTGAGCTCCCCCCACTCGACGGGCTCCCAGATGCCCTCTGGGCGGAAGAGCCCCGTCGCCATCATGAGCTCCCGGCAGCGCTCCTGGCCGACGATCGTCGCGTACGGGAGCAGGCTGTTGCCGTTGGTGTGATCCCCGTGGTGGTGCGTGTTCACGAGCACCCTCGGCGCGTCACCCGCGACGGACCGGAGGGCCTCGAGGTACGCCTCGGTGCGCGCCTCCGTCGAGCACGTGTCGATGCTGAGCACGTACCTCGATCCGGTGACGAACCCCGCGTTGTTGATCCACCAGCTCCCGTCCGGCTGGACGTAGGCATAGACGCGGTCGGCGACCTCGACGACCCTCGGCGGGTCGAGCTGCTCGCGCGCGTGCTCACCGTGCGACGTCGACACGGCGGATTCCTAGCACCGCCCCAGCGGCGTCGCCCACTCCGCGAGGTGACGACGCGCCCGGTCCCCCGCGGCGCTGGGCGGTGGGTGACGCGGGTGCGACGTGCGAAGCGCCCTCGCCGGGTGCCGCTCGCTCAGGCGCCGACCTCCCCGAGCCGCCGGGCGATCTGGAAGACGTTGCCGAGCCCGTCACGCACCATCGCGCGGCGGTCGCCGTACGGGGTGTCCGTCGGCGGCTCGACCGACGTCGCGCCCTCGGCCAGCGCACGGCGGTAGGTCGCCTCCACGTCGTCGACGTAGACGTAGAGGAACACGGGGAACGCGTCGCGTGCCCCGGCACCCGAGACGAGCACCATCGCGTCGCCGACGTGCAGCTCGACGGGCCGTCCCGCGAGCACCTCGCCCGTGGCACCGAACACGACGCGGAGGAAGCGCACCGCGGCGTCGAGGTCGCGCACGACCATCCTCGGCGTCACGGTGCGGTAGCCCTCAGGCGGCGTGAGCGTCATCGACGTGGCGCCGCGACCCGCGGTCTCACTCGGCGATCGCGGGAGTGCGGCCGGACACCGCGCCGAGCAGCGCGTCCTCGGAGGCCGCGGGCGCCCACCGCGACTCGATCTTCGCCAGGTGCCAGACCGCGAGCGCCACCACCCAGGTGACGACGAAGAGGCCCACGATCGCGAAGCCGGCGGCGTTCAGGTTGAAGCCGGCCATCGTGCGCCAGAAGCGGCCCGAGAGGTTGAGCTCCGCGCCCAGCAGCCCGAGCAGCTCGACGGTCCCGATGAGGAAGGCGACGGCGACCGAGAGGCCGGTGATGACGAGGTTGTAGTACACCTTGCGGATCGGCCGGGAGAACGCCCAGCCGTACGCGAAGTTCATGAAGCACCCGTCGAGGGTGTCGAACAGGCTCATCCCCGCGGCGAACAGGATCGGCAGGCTCAGAATCGCCCAGAAGGGCAGCCCGCTCGCGACGGCGGTCCCGGACAGCACGAGCAGCGCGACCTCCGTGGCGGTGTCGAAGCCGAGGCCGAACAGCACCCCGATCGGGTACATCTTCCAGGGCGTGTCGACCCGGCGCGCGAGCGGGCCGAAGAACCGGTTCATGAGCCCCCGCTGCTGCAGCTGGCGCTCGAGCTCCTCCTCGTCGAACCTGCCGGACCGCAGGTCGCGGAACGCCCGGAGGATCGACACGAGGATCACGGCGTTCAGCGCCGCGATGACGTAGAGGAACGTCCCCGACACGCCGGTGCCGACGAGCCCCGTCACGCTGTGCAGCGTCGAGCCGCGGTTGGCCACCTGCGCGTCCAGGGCGCGGACCCCGAAGTTGAGGACGATGGTGAGCACGAAGACGACCGAGGAGTGGCCGAGCGAGAAGAAGAACCCGACGCTCGTGGGACGCTTGCCCTCGGCCATCAGCTTGCGCGTGGTGTTGTCGATCGCCGCGATGTGGTCGGCGTCGAACGCATGGCGCATCCCGAGCGTCAGCGCGAGGAGGCCGGTCCCCAGCCCGAACACCTGGGTCTTCGAGAGGTGGTAGTGGTGCGGCGCGGCCGAGAAGAGCAGGACGAAGCCCGTCACGAAGAGGCCCGTCACGACCGCCGCCATGGCCACGAGCCGTCCCCACTCCGCGGGTCGCAGCGCGCGCCGCGTGGAGGTGACGCGCGCGCCGAGCCGCGAGGTCATGATCGGGGCGCGGTCCCGGGCGGCCACGTGCCCATGCTGCCCCAACTGCGAGTGATTCGCAAGTACACTTGATTCGCAGCAGTGCCGAGTACGCTGGGTCCGATGGGCCAGGTGCCGCCGTCCGCGCACCTCGAGGCATCGGACGTGGCCACGGTGGCGGGCGTCCTCGACCTGGTCCGGGCACAAGGAGGGCGGGCGACACCCTCCAAGCGCGTCCTCTTGGAGGTCCTGTTCGACGCCGAGGACCACCTGAGCGTGGAGGCGCTCGCCGAGGCGGTGCAGGCGCGGATCCCCGACGTCCACCTCTCGACGATCTACCGGAACCTGGAAGACCTCCAAGAGCTCGGGGTCATCGTCCACTCCCACCTCGGGCACGGCCCGGCGACCTACCAGCTCGCCACCCTCGCCCATGCCCACTTCATCTGCGAGGTGTGCGGCAAGGCGGTCGAGGCGCCCGACGCGATGTTCGCGGGCCTCGCCAAGACCGCGAAGGCCGAGCTCGGCTTCACGATCGATCCGCACCACTTCGCGATCCTCGGGCGCTGCGGCGACTGCAGCTGACGTCGGCTCGTCGCTCGGGTCCCACAACGCGCGCACGCGCGGCGTGATGTGCCAACGGAGTCCCTCGTGGTCCCCAACGACGCGGTGTGCCGTCGTTGCGGCGACGAAGCGATCGCGGTGGGCACGCGGCGGTGGTGCGGACGACCGAGCTGGCGTCGTTCGCGGGCACCGGCGCCGCGGCATCGGTGCGGCGCGATCGTCGCTGCACGTGCGCGGCGAACATCAACTCGTCGACGACGACGTCGACGAATGCGTCACGAACTTCCCCGACGCAACTTCTTCCCGACGATGGGTCAAGTTCACGACGGAAGTTGCGAGGTCGTTGTGAGCTGCTTGAAGCTGCACCTGCAGGATTCGTCCCGTGTTCGGAGGGACTCAGTCGAAGCGCGTGGCAGCGCCCGCGCGGCGTGGCGGGCGTCGTCGCCCATCGCGCCTGATGGTCGTTGGGCGCGGCATGGCCACGATCGCCCTCGTCGGCCTCTCGCCGTTGCTCCTCATTCCCTCCGCGTCCGCAACCATCCATCCACTCGCGGGCGGCTGTGCGACCCATGCCATGGCGCCGCACGAGCCGTCCCGCCAGGCACCGCCCGGCGCGCGCTGGCTGCGGGGCTACGCGAGGAGCTACTGCACCGACTTCCTCGGCGGGGGTCTCCCGCAGGGCTGGGGGCGGTTCCGCGGCGTGCCGCACGGCGACCCGTCCGGCATGTTCGATCCCTCCCACGTCGTGGTGGCGGGAGGGATGCTCTCGCTCCTCACGATGCGTGACGCCGCCAACGGCGGGGGGTGGGCGACCGGGGGCGTGTGCCAGTGCGGGATCGGCCGGACCTACGGGGCCTACTTCGTGCGCTCTCGGCTGACCGGCGCCGGTGTCGACGAGGTCCAGATGCTCTGGCCCGTGGCCCACGTCTGGCCGCCGGAGATCGACTTCAACGAGACCGGCAACCGCGTGACGACGACGGCGTGGTACGTGCACTTCCGATCGAGCGGCCACCAGATCGCGAGGACGCTCCGGATCAACCTCACCCGGTGGCACACCTGGGGCGTCCGGTGGACGCCGCGGCTCATCACGTTCACCGTCGACGGCGACGTCTGGGGCGTCGTGCGGTCGCCCTCGGTCATCCCGCACGAGCGCATGACGCTCGACCTGTCCCAGCAGACGTGGTGCGGCATCGCGCCGGAGTGCCCCCAGCGCCCCCTCGCGATGCAGGTCGACTGGGTGGCCGAGTTCGCCCCGATCCACTAGGTGTACAGCTAGGCGCCCGTCCCTCTACCGCACCTCGCTCGGGCGACGCCGTGGGCACCCCGCGCGGCTCCCCTACGACGGTGGGGTGACCGCGAGCTCGGCTTGGAGTGTGGTCATCGCGAGCGAACCGAGGAAGTCGCGGTCGCCCACGTACCTCGCCTGGATGTCGTGCACGCCCGCGGGGAGGTGCAGGACGAAGGTGCAGGTCCCACCGCCGGACTCGACGACCGCGACGCAGAGCCGGCTCTCTCCCGCGTCGAAGACGACCTTTCCGGTCGCCCGTGACGGGAGGTGCCACGCGCGGAGCGTGACGGTCGTCCCGACCACCGCGGTCGAAGCGAGGGGGGCGGCGCGGAAGTCCGACGGCGCCTTCTTGACGAGGATGACGAGCGCCTGCTGGGTCCCAGAGAGCAACCGGTCGCCCGAGTACGTGGCCAGGACCACGTGCCGTGCGGCCGAGGTGAGCCGCAGGGCGCACGAGGCACGGCCACGGACCACCCGGGCGCTCTGGCAGCCCGGCACGACGCTGCCGTCCTCGGCGAACAGCACGGACCCGCCCGTGATCCCCCGCGGCGCGGCGAAGACGCGGTAGAGCACGCGCTCGCCGTACTGCAGGACGTGGGCCATCGCCACGAGGCGGAGGCCCGAGAGCCCGAGTGGCCGGACTGGGCTCGACGGGGCGGAGACGGCGCCCGCCCCGGCGCGGTTGATCGCGCGCACGACGAAGCGGTAGTCCACCCCGTTCGCGAGGCGGGCGACCGTGCAGGAGTGCTCGCCCGGCGCGCGCACGACGCTCACGCACGCGCGGTGGCCGGGCAATGAGACGACGCTGAACCGGCTGATCGGCGCGCCGCCGTCCTTGGAGGGGGCGAGCCACGCGACGGTGGCGCGCCCGTCGCCCGCCACCGCCGTCACGTCCTGCGGCGGGCCGGGCGTGCGCAGGACGAGACCCGGTGCGCCGGCGCCGGACGTGGCGGCCACCCCGGAGGGCGTCGCCCTCCCCGACGCCGCGACGCGCGCGAACCGCATCGCGTCCGCGGCGACGTAGGTGGCACCCCATGGACCGCGAGACGCGGTGCCGAGCGTCACGTGGACGCTCGAGCCCCCGGCCGAGGTGAAGACGCCGAGGTCGACCCACGCGTTCGAGAAGGGCTCCTGACCGACCAGGACACGGTGCCGACCGCTCGCGTCGGTGACGACGTAGGTGACGTTCGCGTCAGAGAAGAGTGCGGGCAAGAAGGCCGAGACGCGATAGGCGCCGGCGGCGAGCGACGGGACCCAGCTCGCGGTGTCCTCGCCGGCCGTGCCGCTCGAGAACGCCCACAGCTCCTGGCCGCGGATCCCCTCGGGCGCACCGGACTGCCAGGTGGTGCCCGACGTCGTGAACCCCCGACCGCAAGGCCCCAGCACGCCGCGGGGATAGGGGATCGGGCACCTCGTCGGGTTGCGCCAGGCGCTCGTCGGCGACGGCACCGACGGCACCGGCGACGTGCCCCATCGGGCGCCGCGGCCGTAGTGGCCCGAGGCCCAGCTGGACCGCCAGATGGCGCGGTCCGTCGCCATCACCGGCGCCGAGGCGCGCAGGTCGCTTGCGATCGCGGGGTAGCCGTACGCCGAGTTCTGGAGGTTGAGCGCCACGAAGTACGCCGCGGTGACCACCGAGCCGTACGAGCCGAGGCCGCTCCCGCCGCCGGACCCGAGGCCGTTGTTGAGCGGGTTGTCGCGGTTCCACCAGTGAGTGGGCGGCTCCTCGGAGCGCAGCCACTGCGTGAGGACGGTGACGTTGTTGGCGCTGACGGGCCAGCCCCCGTCGACGAGCACGAGGTGCGCGAAGTCGTAGTTCGTGGAGAGGCCGGTGCCCTGGTGCACCGCCGGCGCGGCGCTCGCGCGCACGCTGACACCGGCGAGCAGGACCGACGAGAGCGCGAGCACCGCGACGAGCGGGACCGCGCGCCGCACCCTGGACGTGCCCATGCTCCTCACTCCCACCTCCGGTCGCGGCACGCTAGCGCCGGAGGCCGCGTCGAGCCCAGACGGCCGGTTCGCTCGGCGTCCCCTGGGTGCGCTGCGGTGAGTTTGGTCGGGGTCGCGAGGCTCGGCAGGCACCGACGCAACGGTCGCGCCGCGGCACCGGGCGACGGTGCGCCTCCACGAGGGCGCACGACTCCGCAGCCCCCGTCCGCCCGGGTCGGGCGCGCTGCTCCTCGGTGCGCCGCGCCCGCCGTCGTGGTCGCGTCAGCCAGGGATCGCGCCGCGCTCCGCTGCCCGCAGGTCGCGCATCCACAGCCGGTGGACGCGGTTCCACTGGTCCGTGGACCGCTCGCGGATGCGCGGCTCGAGCTCGAGGTACTGCGGGACGAGCCCGCGCCACTTCGGATGTCGGGGCTCTGCGACGCGCGCCTCGTCGTGCTCCAAGAAGAACGGGCCCTGGGTCACGTTGCAGGGCCAGCACGACGTGAGGACGTTCTCGAGCCGGTCGACGCCGCTCAAGGCGTGCGGGTGGGCGCGGTCGAACGTCGCGGCGAATCGCGCGGACAAAGGATGGCTCGCGCCCGCGGGCGAGCTCGCCTGGAACGGGAGCGCCTCGGGCCAGAACAACGACGCCGCCCTGAGGACCGGCATCGGGACGAGCGCGGTGCCGCAGTGCACGCAGCTGAAGCCGTCCCGGTACAGGCTCGCGATCTGCACCTCCCTCGTCGGGAGGCGCCGGTTCGCGCGCCGGGCCGGGTCCCCGACGATCTCTTTCAGCTCGAGGAGCGCGTCGTCGTCCCGGTGCTCCGCGACGAGCTCGAGCGCGAGCCGGAGCTCGCGGGGCGGCTTGGTCTTCGTCTCCCACGTCGTCGCATAGGACATGTGCGCTCCGATCCGAACCGCGTCGCTCACGCCGTCCTACCACGGTGCTGCGGCACGTCGTCAAGGCATCGGCGCGGAGTTGTGCGTGCCGTGGGACAACCGCGACGCACCCGTGCGCACCGCCGGCGTCCGACGACGTCGGCACACCGGTCAGGTCGTCGTCGGGACGTGCCAGGTGTCGGGTGCCAGGAGGTCCTCGGCACGGGACGGGCCCCAGCTGCCGGGGTAGTACGGCAGTGCCGCGCTCGCCGGCGTGAGGATCGGGTCGACGACGGCCCACGCTGCCTCGACGGCGTCCTGTCGGGTGAACAGCGCGCCCTTGCCCATCATCGCGTCCCACAGGAGCCGCTCGTACGGCTGCTTCTGGTCCGGCTGCGCGCTCATGAGCGCGAGCTCGCGCTGCGTGCCGACGAACTCCTCGCCCGGGCGCTTGATGCGCGCGGCCATCGCGATGACCGGGTTGGGCGCGAGGCGGAAGCGGACGTAGTTCGGGAGCCCGTCGGAGATCGAGGAGTCCGCGAAGAGCGGCTGGGGCGGCCGCTTGAGCTCGACGAGCACCTCGGTCACCGTCGTCGAGAGGCACTTCCCCGAGCGCAGGTACCACGGCACGCCGGCCCAGCGCCAGGAGTCGATGAACAGCCGGAGGGCGCAGTAGGTCTCGACGTCGGAGTTCGGGTCGACGCCCGGCTCGTCGCGGTAGCCGACGAACTGGCCCCGCACGATGTCCTCGTGGCGCAGCGGGCGCATGCCCTTGAAGACGTTGAACTTCTCGGTCTGGACCGCGCCCATCCCCTGGTAGGCGGGCGGCTCCATCGCGAGCAGCGCCACGACCTGGAAGAGGTGGTTCTCGACGACGTCGCGGAGGCAGCCCGTCGCCTCGTAGAAGGCACCGCGGCCCTCGACGCCGAAGCTCTCGGCGAGCGTGATCTGCACGCGCGACACGTAGTTGCGGTTCCAGATCGGCTCGAGGAACGTGTTCGCGAAGCGGAAGTAGAGGAGGTTCATGATCTCCTCCTTGCCGAGGTAGTGGTCGATCAGGAAGATCGAGTCCTCGGGGAACTCGGAGCGCAGCACCCGGCGGAGCTCTCGCGCCGACTCGAGGTCGCGGCCGAAGGGCTTCTCGACGATGACCCGCGCGTTCTCGGTGAGTCCGGCCCGGCCGAGCTGCTCGATGACCGCGGGGAACAGCGACGGTGGGATCGCGAGGTAGTGCGCCGGCCGCTGGCACGTGTCCAGCGTCTTGCGCAGGGCATCGAACGTCGACTCGTCGCGGTAGTCGCCGCCGACGTAGCGCAGCCGCGCGAGGAACCCGGTGAGAACCTCGTCGTCGACGTCACCGTCGGCGGCTGCGACGATGCTGTCGCGCGCGATCCCGCGCAGCTCCTGCAGGGTCCGTCGCGCCGACGCGACGCCGATGACCGGGACCTCGAGGTCGCCGCGCTGCGCGAGGCGGTAGAGCGCGGGGAAGATCCGCTTCCGCGCGAGGTCGCCCGTCGCACCGAAGAACACGAGGGCGTCCGAGGGCTCGACCAGGTCCTCGTCGCTCGGCGTCACGCCCGGCTCCGTGTCCCGGTGGGTCCGCGACGCGACGAGCGCGGCACCACCGTCCTCACGGGCTGACGACCGCTCGGTCGTGCAGGGGACACGCGGCTAGCGACGCGAGCCCAGGATCCGGAGCAGCGCCAGGTACACCATGACGAGCGAGAACATGATGGAGAGGGCCGCGAACCACTCGCCCTCCTTCGACACGCCGGCCCGCTGGGCCATGTACACGTAGTTGAAGTCCACGAAGAGGTTCATCACCGCGATGAACAGGTACAGGACGCCGAACACGACGAGGGAGGTGAGCGACCGGCTCGTGTACGGGATGGTGAGGCCGAGCCACACGGCGAGCATCATGGCGAGCAGCCCGATCATCGCGATGAGCGTGACCTGCACGAAGCGGTGCGTCACCCGGACGAGCCCGGTGCGGTACGCCACGAGCACCCCGAAGAAGATCGCGGTGGTCCCGAGGATCGCGAGCGGGACCACCGCCCCGTTCCCGTTCGAGTAGAAGCGGCTGATCGAGCCGAGCACCGCGCCCATGGCGATGGCGTAGAGGGGCGCAAAGACGTTGGCCCTGGCGGGACGGAAGATGCCCACGAGGCCGAAGCCGAGCGCGGCGATCAGGGCGACGAAGATCAGCCCGGGCGAGGGGTTCGCGATCGCGCTCCCGACACCCGCCACCAGCGCGATCGTCGCGAGCGTCGCGACCTTGTCGAACACGTCGTTGGCCACGAAGGGCGCCCGGTCCGTGACCGTCGTCGACGTCGGCCCGAAGGTGGAGACGAGCCGGGTGTAGTTCTGGGCGGATCCTGCACTCCCCGACTGGGTGGTGGCGGCCACGCATCCTCCTTCGTGCGATCCTTCTCGAGCATAACGGCGGGTGCTTGACACACCGGTAGCAGCCCGCATGGGACGCACGTCGCCGCGGGCCGCGGTGTCGCCCGTCCTCCCGCGGTGGCGATCCTCGTGTCAGAGTGTGCGGCGATGTTGGAGCGAGGTCCGAGGGGCGACGGGTCGTCACCGCCTGACCGTGGACGGCGGCCGGTGAGCGCGCGTCGGTGGGTCATCTCGGGCGCGGCGCTCGCCGTCGCCCTGGTGCTGCTCCCCCTCCTCGACGGGTCGACGCCGCTCGCCGGTCGCGCGGCCGGCGCCGTGACGAGCGCGGTCGCGACGTCCAACTGCGGCCCGCAGCCCCCGGCGGCCGCCGAGCCCTCGGGCGTCCCGCCGCTCGCACCGAAGGTCCTGCCCGGATGGACGCGCCTCTACTGCACCGACTTCCCCGGCGCGCACCTCCCACCCGGCTGGGTCACCTTCCGCGGCCGGCCGAAGGGCGATCCCGCGGGGCTGTGGGCGCCGTCACACGTCGCGGTCCACGGCGGCATGCTGGACCTCACGACGTCGCGCGACCCGGCGTACGGCAACGCCTGGGTCTCGGGTGGCGCGTGCCTGTGCGGGCTGCCGATGCGCTACGGCGCGTTCTTCGTGCGCTCGCGCCTCACGGCCGGTGGCCCGGCGAGCGTCCAGCTCCTCTGGCCCAAGAACAACCACTGGCCCCCTGAGGTCGACTTCTACGAGTCGTGGCAGTACCCCAACAACAACACGTTCACCGTGCACTGGGCGAGCGCCGACCACAAGAAACAGGGGTGGCGCAAGGCGAACATGACCAAGTGGCACACGTGGGGCGTCTTTTGGACCCCGACGGAGCTCGTGTTCGTCGTCGACTGGGGCGTCAACACCTGGGGCGTGTGGGGCACGCTCACTCGCCGCGGCGCGATCCCGACGACACCCATGACGCTCGACCTGCAGCAGCAGGTGTGGTGCTCGATCGCGCCGGCGTGCCCGACGCGGTCCTCCTCGATGCTCGTCGACTGGATCACCGTCTTCGCGCCGACGACGCCCTTCGGGGTCGTCCCGAAGTTCCGGACGATTCGCTGACCGATCGAGCCCCTACGGGCTCGGCGCCACGCGCAGCACCCGCGCGACGCGGGCCGGCAGCCACCAGTTCGCCCGCCCCAGCAGGACGATGAACGCGGGCACGAGGAGCGCGCGCACGACCGTCGCGTCGAGGAGGATGCCGATCCCAAGCCCCGTCGCCAGCACCTTGATGTCGGTGATCGGCGCGGAGGCGAGCGAGGCGAAGGCCAAGAACAAGATGAGCGCCGCGCACGTGATGAGCCGGCCGGTCCGTCCCAGCCCCTCGACGACCGCACCGCTGGTCGTCGCCCCGCGGTCGTGCTCCTCGCGGACCCGGGCGAGGAGGAACACCTCGTAGTCCATTGACAGGCCGAAGAGGAAGGCGAAGACCGTGATGGGGACCCAGAACGTGATGGCGCCGGTCGCCGGGATCCCGAAGATCGCCGACGAGCCGTGGCCGTGCTGCCAGAACCAGGTGAGGATGCCGAAGGTCGCGGCGAGCGAGATGACGTTCACGAGCACGGCCTTGGCGGCGAGGACGAGGCTGCGGAACGCGCGCGCGAGCACGAGGAACATGAGGACGCCGAGGACCGCGATCATGAGCGGCACGTTGCCGTAGACCGCCGAGGAGAACGCCTGCTGGCCGGGCCCGACGCCGGCGACGCCGAGCACACCCGGCGACCCGGCGACGGCCGCCTGGACGGCGCGCACCGGCCCGAGCGTCGAGCTGTCCGTCGTCTCGATCGTGGGCACGACGACGAGGTCTGACAGCCCGGCACGCGTGCCGGTCGTGCCCGACGGCAGCACGGCGAGCGACACGCCCTCGACGTGCTCGAGCCGCGAGAGCGTGGCCGCCGCGGCGTCGCTCGCCGTCAGCACCTCGATCGGCGAGAGGATGCCCGGCGACGCGCCGCCCGCGACGAGCTCGGTGTACAGCCCGTGGGCGGGGCCCGACTGTGCCTCGGCCGCGGCGCTCGTCTGTCCCACCCGGATCCCCAAGAGCGGCACGATGGCGATCGCGAGGATCGCCATCGCCGCGGTCGCGCTCAGCACCGGGTGCGCCGCGACGGACGTCGCCCAGCGGTGCCACCCCCGACTCGCCGTCGCCTCGTTGCGCAGGTGCGGCCAGTCCCACCTCGGGCCGACGCCCGCCAGCAGCGCCGGGAGCAGCGTGAGGACGACCGCAACGGAGATGACCGGGATCAGCATGCCGCCGAGGCCGGTGCTGCGCAGGAACGGCACGGGGAGCACGATCAGCGAGAGCAGCCCGATCGCGACGGTGAGCCCCGAGACCAACACGGCGCGGCCCGCGGTCTCCATGGCGGCCGCGACGGCGGCCTCGTTCGACAGCCCCTTGGCTCGTTCCTCGCGCCACCGCGTGATGACGAGGAGCGAGTAGTCGATGGCGATGCCGAGGCCCACCAAGGAGACCAGGAACTGGACGACGAAGGACACCGGGGTGAGGTACGTGAGCCCGAGGAGCACAAGGAACGTGGACAGGATGGAGACCGAGGCGATCAGGAGGGGGACGAAGGCGAGGAACGACGCGAAGACGAACGCGAGGACCGCGAGCGCGCCGAGGCCCCCGATGATCGTCTCGAACAGGACGCCCGGTCCGCTCCTCGACCCTCCGGAGTTGAGCTGGCCGATGCCCGTCACGCCCACGTGGAACTGCGGCAGCGCGGCGGTGAGGCTCGCCATCGCCGCGTCGGTGACGCGGTCCGCGCCCAGGCTCTTGTTCGGCGGTGCGAAGAGGAAGGCGTACTCGGTTCGGCCGTCGCTCGTCACGAAGCCGCGGCCAGCGACGCTCGCGTCGAGGAAGCGCACCTTCGGGTTCTCGTGGCGCGCCGTGGCGAAGCCCGCGGCGATCGCCGCGCCGTCGCGCGCCACCGTCTGGCCCGCGGGCACGGTCACCACCGCGATCGACGGCGGCGTCGTCCCGCCGTTGCCGAAGACGTGCTCGATGTGCAGCGCCGTCTCGTAGGCGGGCTGGCCCGGGAGCGAGAAGTCGTAGCTCAGCCGCGACGAGATCTTCTGCGCGGCGAAGCCGCCCAGCAGGAACACCACGAGCCAGGCCACGAGCACGAGGCGGCGGTGGCGAAGCACGACGGCGGTGAGCCGTCCGATCGCGCTCGGGGCGCGTGGCGGCCCGCCCAGGTCCGGGGTCGCGCCCCGACGGGTCTGGCTCGAGGAGGGTCGGGTGGTCACGGTGGGTCGCGCCCCCGGGTGACCGCGCCCGCGATCGTGAGGTCCGACGGCACGAGGAGTCTAGGGAGCGCGGGCGAGCGTCGACGAAGCCTTGGCGTTGCGCCACCGGCACCGGGTCGCGGGGCGGTCGACTACGTGGGTGCGCGCAGCCCGTCCTCGACGACGGCGAGGAGCCGCTCGATCTGTCCGTCGGACAGGGTCGGCGACGTGCACATCGGACCGAGGAGCTGCATCACGTCGCTGGCGTCGACGTCCTCGCGCACGTCGCCGGACGCCTGCGCGCGGACGAGCACGGACGCCATCGCGTCGTGCAGCCGCTCTCGCGAGACGGACTTGAGCTCGGGGTTCTTCTCGAACGCCTCGAACAGCTCGCTCAGGAACGTGCGCTTCGTCTGGGCGTACCGGACGAAGCCCTCGAGCCAGGCGACGAGCGCGGGCCACGGCGCTCGATCCACGACGAGCGCCGACGCCAGGTCGACGAGACCGTCGACGTCCGTGCGGTAGACGGCCTCGACGACGTCGATGCGCTTGGGGAAGTGCCGGTACAGGGTCCCGATCCCGACGCCAGCGCGCTTGGCGATCGCCTCCATCGACGCGTCGCCACCCTGCTCGGCGAAGACCGCACGGGCGGCGTCGACCAACAGCAGGTAGTTCCGACGGGCGTCCGCGCGCAGCGGCCGGGCGCTCGCGAGCTCGTCCGGCGTGACGTCGGCGACCTCCCGCATGGGGTCCTCCACGGTCGATCGCCGGCTGGACATCTCGTGCTCCAAGGGCTCCGGGACGGTGGCTTGCAAACCGGAGGCACCCTCCGTATACTATCCGGAGGAAGCATCCGCTTCATCGCCACCCTACCAGCAGAAAGGCCGGCGTCAATGGCCAACTCGCTCGCGCTCCGCCCGATTCCCGCCCGCTCCGCCGAGGCCGACCCGGCCGCTCGGCGCCACTCCAGGAGCACCGTCGTCCTCCTCGTCATCCTCGCCACCCAGCTGATGGTCGTCCTCGACACCACGATCGTGAACGTCGCCCTCCCCCACATCCAGCAGGGTCTCGGCTTCTCCTCGTCAGGGCTCTCGTGGGTCCTCAACGCGTACCTGCTCACCTTCGGCGGGCTGCTGCTCCTCGGGGCCCGCGCCGGGGACCTCCTCGGGCGCCGGGCCACGTTCCTCGCCGGCATCGGCGTCTTCGCGGCCAGCTCGCTGCTCGGCGGGCTCGCCGCGTCCTCGTGGCAGCTGCTGGCGGCGCGCGCGCTCCAGGGCGTCGGCGCGGCGCTCGCCGCCCCGTCGGCCCTCGCGCTGCTCACGACGGTGTTTAGCGAGGGCGCCCAGCGCGTCCGGGCGATCGGCCTGTTCACGACCGTCTCGGCCGCCGGCGGCGCGGTCGGCCTCGTCGCCGGCGGCATCCTCACCGAGCTCGTCTCGTGGCGCTGGGTGATGTTCGTGAACGTGCCGATCGGCCTCGCCGTGCTGCTCATCGGGCGCGTCGTGCTGACCGAGACGCCACGTCGCCACGGGCGCTTCGACCTCGCCGGGGCGCTCACGTCCACCCTCGGGATGAGCGCGGTCGTGCTCGGCCTCGTCGAGGCGGCGAGCCGCGGCTGGGGCGCGCCCATCACCATCTGGTCGCTCGTCGTGGGCGCCACGCTGCTCGCGGCGTTCGTGCGCATCGAGGCGGGTGCCGAGGAGCCGATCCTGCCCCTTCGCCTCTTCGCCGACCCGACGAGATCGGCCGCGAACGTCGCGCGCGGCCTGCTCTACGCCGCGATGTTCGGGATGTTCTTCTTCCTCGGCCAGTTCCTGCAGGACGTGCAGCACTACTCGCCGCTCCGCGCCGGGCTGTGCTTCCTGCCCGTCCCGGCGACGGTCTTCCTCTCGTCGCAGCTCACGAGCCGGGTGCTGGTCCGGCGCGTCCCCGCGAAGACGCTCATGCTCGCGGGCATCGGCTGCTCGCTCGTGAGCCTCCTCGCGCTCACCCAGCTCCACGCGGGCGCCCCCTACCTCCAGCTGCTCGCGAGCCTCGTGCTCATGGGCCTGGGCGCCGGCTCGTCGCTCGTCACCCTCACCGCTGCCTCCCTCGCCGCGGTCGCGCCGGAGGACGCGGGGGCGGCGTCGGGTCTCGTGAACGTGACCCAGCAGGTCGGTGCCGCGCTCGGCCTCGCGGTCCTCGTCACCGTCTCGAGCGCGGCGACGAGCGCGACCGTGGCGGCGGGCCGTGCCGCGGCGCCGGGCGCCGCGCTCGGCGCGCTGTCGGGGCTCGACGTCGTCTTCGCCGCGAGCGCGATCTTCGCGGTCGCCGCGTTCGCCCTCGTCGCCGCCATGGTGCGCCTCCCCGTCACCGCCGCGTCCGCGATCGACGACGTCGCACCGCTGGTCGACGCCCACGACCGCGACGCGCCGCCGTGCGACGGCACCTGCCGGCTCGCCGACGCCGTCGCCTGAGCGTCCGGGGCCGGGCCAGGCCGGCACGGGTCATGCGGACCGGCCGCTACCTCGGCAGCACCGAGTGGACGATCTCGCCGATGCCGCTCCCCCACTGGTGCACCCCGCCGATGATCGTCCGCAGCACGACCACCTCGTGGTTGCGACACCCCGTGTAGGTCGTGAGCTTGATCGACGGGCTCACGTGCGAGGTAGCCGGCCGGGCACCGCAGTGGTCCAGCTGCGCCCACCGGGCGATGGACCTCGGTGCCGAGAGCACGACGGTCCCCCGCCCGAGGATCGGGCCGCCGTCGTAGTAGATCGCCGTGTCCGACGTGCCGTGGACCTCGTAGACCGCGATCGGCCGCGACGGGTGGCACCGGGGGGCGGTCGACGCCGCGAGCTCGCCCTCGACGGGCACGATCATCGCGAGCTCGGACGCGAGCTTGCAGCCGAGGTCCTCGACCATCAACGCGCCGTTCGAGAAGCCGACGGCGACGATCCGCTTGTGGTCGAAGGTGACGAGGCGCTCGAGCTTGGCGATCACCGCCGTCGTGTACGCGACGTCGTTGACGTGGGCCATGGCCGCGGGGGTGCTGCTCCCCGCCTGCTCGTTCCACGAGTTGGCGTAGCCCTGGAGGAACGCGACCACCTCGCCCGTCTGGTCCGCGACGCCCGCGAAGTCCGTCTCCTGGGTCTCCGTCTTCTGCGCGGTGTCACCCTTGCCGTGGTAGATGAGGAGCAGCGGCCGATTGGCGACGGGCGAGCGCGGCGGCACGTGCACGATCAGGCTCCGCGAGAGGTGCCCGACCGTGAGGGTGACGAGGTGGTCCCCCGGCGACAGCGATCGGACGACGGTCCCGGGTCCGGCAGCAGAGGACGCGTGGGCCCCCGTCGCGGTGAGGAGGGCGGCGGCGAGCACGCCGCCGAGCACGGCCGCGCAGCGCCGGGGGCGAAGCTCGAGGCGCACGACGACGGAACCTACCCGGGGCCGTCGTGCACGGGGGGTCGTCACGCACTCGGCGCACTCTGGCGTAGCGCGGTGCCGCTCAGGGCGTGATCGCGGCGAGGATCTCGCCGAGCCGGTCCAGGACCAAGAAGTGGCCCTCGCCGGGGCACGGGTGCAGCACCGAGCCCGGAATCGCCTCGTGCTGCAGGCGGGCGTGGCTCTCGGGGACGTTGCGGTCCACGTCGCCCTGCCACAGATGGACCGGGATCGCGATCGCGCTGAGCTCGAAGCCCCACGGGGCGGCGAAGAGCTCGAAGTCCTGGGCCTGGGCGCGGGCCGCCGTGCGCGGCGCTCGACGCAGCTCGTCCATGAAGAGCGCCCGCACCTCGGGCCGCTCGAGGATCGCCACGTCGGCCGACGGGAGCTGCTTGGCCAGCAAGTCCATCGCGAGGCCGGGCCATCGCCGGGCAGCGGCGACCTGCAGGGCGGACAGGACGAGCAGGATCCGCGACCTGCGTCGTGCGAGGCGGGCGATCGCCCGGTTCGTCCGCATCATCCCTTCGGCCGCGCCCAGGTCGAGCATCGGTGCGACGCCGCTCACGAGGGCCGCCGACGCGACCCGGTCGCCGAGCAGCGCCGCGCACACCGCCGCGTGCGGGCCGCCGCCCGAGAGCCCGAGCACCGAGAAGCGATCGATCCCCAGGTGGTCGGCGAGCTGGGCCACGTCGCTCGGCCAGTCGACGAGACGTCGATCGGGTTGGAACGAACTGAGCCCGTAGCCGGGCCGGTCGACGAGGACGAACCGGACACCGGTGGCGGAGGGCGGTCCATCGTCGAGCGCCAGCTGGTGTCGCGATCCGGGCGTCCCGTGGAAGCCGAGCACCGGCCACCCGGACGGGTCGCCGAGCTCGAGCCAGCCAAGGTCGCGTCCGTCCGACAGCGTCATCACGTGCGAGTCGACCACGTCGGTCGAGCCTAAGCCCGCGACTCGCGGCCGCCCCGGCAGGGCGCGGTGCCGCGCGGCGCGGTGAGCGCCACGAGGGAGCCCGGCCCGCGCAAGACTCGGTGCGCGCCAGACGGCGCCAACGGAGGTGCGCACGTGGCCGATCTCGACGACGTCCGACGGATCGCGGCGGCCGACGGGCACCTCGGCGTCCTCGCCGTCGCACGACGCGACGGCTCGGTGCAGGCCTCGGTCGTCAGCGCGGGCGTCATCGACGATCCCATCGACGGCGTGTCGTCCGTCGGGCTCGTCGCAGGTGGTGGGACCGCGAAGCTGGCGCTGCTCCGTGCGAATCCGGTCGCGACCATCGTGTTCAAGCACGGCATCGAGTGGGTCGCGGTGGCCGGTCGCGCGCGACTCCTCGGCCCCGACGACCCAGGTCCGGGCGAGCTCGACGTGCCCACCTTGCTCCGAGCGGTCTTCGTCGCCGCCGGCGGGACGCACGAGGACTGGGACGTCTTCGACCGGGTCATGTCCGACGAGCGTCGCTGCGCGGTGTTCGTGCGTGCCGACGCGGTGACGTCGAACTGAGGCCAAAGAGCGCAGAGGTCCCCGGGGCGCGAGGCCGGCGGCGCCCTCGAGCGCGGACCGCCGCCCGCGGTGTCACCGCGAAGAGAAGTGCGCGTGCATCGGGTCGAAGTAGCTCTTCTTCCAGCCGCCGTCCTCGTAGCCGCGGTGCTCGGACGGCACGTTCGCGTGCCGCACCGTGATCCGGGTCTCGTCGCCGACGGGCTCCAACAGCACCTCAATCGTCGAGTCCTCGTCCTCCTCGGCGAAGGTGGTCGTCCGCCAGGTCTGCACGATGCGCCTCGGCCGGTCGAGCTCGAGGGTCGTGCCGGTGATGTAGCCGTCCCAGACCACGAACTCGCCGCCGACGACGGGATCGATCTTCGCCGTGCCCCCCGTCATCTGCGTGTGGCCCTCCGAGGAGAGCCAGGCGTCGTAGACCTCCTCGGGGCTCGCGGGCAGCATCGCGGTGAGCTCGAAGTCATAGGCCATAGTTCGCGTTCTACTCCATCCGTCGCACCGTCGCACCGTCGCACCGTCGCGCCTTCGCGCCTTCGCGCCGGAGGACCCTCGCCCCCGAGGTCGTCTCGTGTCGTCCCGTAGCGTGCGGCCGTGCCCACGCACTGCGACGTCGTCGTCGTCGGGCTCGGGGCCGTCGGGAGCGCGGTCACCTACCAGCTCGCGAAGGCGGGCGCGACCGTCGTGGGCATCGACCAGTTCGCCCCACCGCACCCGCACGGCTCCTCGCACGGCGAGACGCGCATCACGCGGCTCGCCGTCGCCGAGGGCGCGGCGTACGTCCCGTTCGTCCGGCGATCCCACGAGCTGTGGCGTGAGGTCGAGGCCGAGACGGGTCGCGAACTGCTCGTCACGTGCGGCGGGCTCATCCTGGGAAAGGCGACCTCGACCGGCCAGCACGGTGTCGAGGACTTCACGACGACCACGATCGAGCTCGCCGCCGCCAACGGCATCGACCACGAGGTGCTCCCGGCCGACGAGGTGCGACGGCGCTTCGGCGTGTTCCACGTGACCGACGAGGTGGGCTACTTCGAGCCGACCGCGGGCTACCTGCGCGCCGAGGCGTGCGTTGCGGGCCAGCTCGAGCTCGCGGCCCGTCTCGGCGCCACGGTCCGGCGCGACGAGCGCGTCGTCGGCTGGAGCGCCACCGACACGGGGGTGCGCGTGGAGACGCCCGTCGATCGCTACCTCGCCGACCGCCTCGTGCTGGCCGGCGGTCCCTGGATGCCCGAGCTCGCCCCGGTCCTCTCGCCCCACCTGGCCGTCCACCGCCAGGTGCAGTACTGGTTCGCCGTGGCCGCGCACCCCGAGCGCTTCGCCGCCCTGCCGGTGTTCATCTGGCTCCACGGCGCCACACCCGGCGCCTACCTCTACGGGTTCCCCGCGATCGACGGCCCCTCGGGCGGCGTCAAGGTCGCGACCGAGACCTTCGAGCACGCGACGACCCCCGAGCTCGTCGACCGCGACGTCCGCGACGACGAGGTCGCCGCGATGTTCGACGCGCACGTCCGCGAGCAGCTGCCGGACCTCTCGCCCACCTGCCTCCGCCACGCCGTCTGCCTGTACACGACGGCGCCGGACTTCGGCTTCCTCGTCGACGTGCTGCCCGCCCATCCCAACGTCGTCGTCGCCTCCCCCTGCTCCGGTCACGGGTTCAAGCACGCTGCGGCGATCGGCGAGGCGGTGGCCGCGATGGCGCTCGGCGGCACCCCGGTGCTCGACTGCTCGGGCTTCTCCCTCGACCGCCTCCGGTCACCGCACGCGGGAGCCGCCGGTCCCTGAGCCACGCGATCGAAGTGTGTCGGCGCCCGCGTCGAGGGGCCAAGATGACCGCATGGACTTCCAAGACGTCGTCCGCCGTCGCCGGATGGTGCGGAACTTCGATCCTGACCGCCCGGTCGACGAGGACGTGCGCGAGCGCATCCTCGCCAACGCGCTCCGCGGCCCGAGCGCCGGCTTCTCGCAGGGCTTCGAGTTCCTCGCGTGCGAGAGCGCGGCGTCGCGCGAGCAGTTCTGGCGGACGACCTGGCCGGAAGGGCACGACGACGACCTCTCGCACCTCGTCGGGATGCGGCGCGCACCGCTCCTCGTCGTCGCGCTCTCGAACAAGACGGCGTACCTCGATCGCTACGCGGAGCCCGACAAGGGGTGGACCGACCGCGACGAGGCGCGCTGGCCGGTCCCCTACTGGGACATCGACACGGGGTTCGCCGCGCTGCTCATGCTGCTCACCGTCGTCGACGAGGGGCTCGGCGCCTGCTTCTTCGGCATCTCCCCCGAGCGGATCCCCCGGTTCCGGGAGTCCTTCGGTATCCCTGCGTCGTACCTGCCCATCGGCGCGCTCGCGATCGGCCATCGCGCCCCGGACGCTCCCTCGCCGTCGATCCCCGGGCGGCGTCGCGCGACGGCCGACGTCGTGCACGTCGACCGCTGGGCGCCGCGCGCCTGAGGCGCTGCTCGCCGCCTACCGGGGGAAGTGCACGGCGATGTCGGCCGCGATGCGCTCGGTCGTCGGGTCGTCCAGCCCCGCCTCGGCCGCCGCCTCCGGCCACGCCCGCACCGCGTCGGCGACCTCGCGCAGCGCCGTCTCGATGCCGGGCACGCCGTGGAGGTCGCCGAGCGCCCGCAGGTCGTCCATCGCGATGTCGACGAACTTGCCGTTCACGCTCATCTGGTGGGCCGCGGTCCACGCGCCGGTCCAGTTCGCGTGCGTGACGTCGAAGGCCGGCGCGAGCCGCCACGCGCCGCGGTCGGGGAGCAGGAAGGCGAAGTTCTTGGTGTGGTCGTCGCGGTTCACGGCCATCACGTTGAGCGCGACACGACGCAGCAGCTGCTGGCGCACCTCGCTGCCCAGCCCGAGCGCGTCGGCCGTCAGGAAGTAGCTCGAGTAGGAGTGCGTCCGCACCAAGCTGTAGTCGAGGTGGGCCAACGCGCAGAGGGACTGGGCGTGGAGCCGCTCGTCGCCCGGGCCACGGTCGAAGCGCTTCGTCATGAAGTGCGCCCGGGGCCCCTCCGGGAGCAGCCGGGACTCGCTCATCTCGACGCCCGCGCGCGTCGCCATGAGGTAGTAGGCGTACTCGATCCGGCAGAAGGGCTGGCTCGCCGACAGCGGGTCGCCGCCGAGCGCGGGGTCGCCCACCCCGTCGAGCTTGAGGATCCAGTGCTCGAACCCCTCGGGGGCGTGCAGCTGGCCGGACCGCATCTGGTCCGTCTCGGGGTTGTAGGCGATCACCGCCTTCGCGCGGGCGCCGCCGGCAGAGGAGCCGACCGTGATCAGCTGGGCGAGCGCGTCGTGGACGCCGGCCTCGTCGAGCGTGCCGTGGAGCTCCGCCCGCGCCGCGGTCACGAGGTCGGCGACCTGGACCAGGCTCACCGGTGTCGTCGGCGGGCCGAGCGGAGGCGCGAACGTGAGCGCACCCAGCGCGCGGTCGCTCGCGTAGGCGAGCCGGTCGAGCGGTGTGATCGACGTCAGGTCGATGCCCTGCTCGGCCATCCACGCATTGACGAGGGCGTTCCCGAATCGGTCCGGCAAGGCGTCCGCCAGCATCGCTGGCAGGCCGCGGAAGGTCTCGCGCCGGAGCTCGGGGAACTCGAACACGCCCGTTCGGCGAGGCAGGTGCAGCGGCGAGAGCTCGACGCCGTCGTCGAGCCACGACCTGTCGTACTCGAAGGCGTAGACGCCGGTCTGCGGATCGAGCGCGACGGCGCCGACGAGTCGGCCCCAGGCCGAGACCTCGATGACCGTCGTGGGCGAGTAGGTCACGCCGGCCGCGGCCTCGCTCGACCGTGGCGTATCCGTCGCGTCGCGCGCCGAGCACCGTCCTGTTGCGCTCGCAGCAGCGCGATCGGGCTGATGCTCGGGCCCGGCGGCGCGAGCGCCTCGAGCCACTCCGTCCGCTCGAGCGCCCGGACCACGCGGACGAGCGTGGCGAGCGACGACCCCTTCCCTGACTCGAGGTACCGGACCGCCGAGAGCGAGGCGTTCGACCGCTCGGCGAGCTCCGCCTGCGTGAGGTTGGCGCGCTGGCGGAGTTCCCTGATCGACCGCCCGATCCTCGCCTCCCACTCTGCGGTCGTCCCTATTCGTTGAGATTCCACTGCTTATCCCTCTCCTGCGCCTTAAACGCTTATTTTACAATGCTCTGTTCTCCATGGATCACAAGACCTCTGCCTCCGGCATTCAGAATACAGTATCGAAGGCGACTCCCACCTGGGGGCGCCGCCAGGGCGCGCCGAGGCGGTCGCCGTGCCGCGCGCCCGGGAGGGACGCGGCGACGCGCGCCCATCGGGCCGGGGCTCGCCCACTCGCGGGGGCACGGCAACGTTCCACCGCCCCGTCGCCCACGGCATCGCCGCTGCCCGACACACCCGCAGCTGCTTGGCCCGCCGCATGGTGCGTCGCCGAGTGCTGCGTCGGGTTCGGCACCGCTCGTCGCACTCACGCACTTCACGTCGACGAACGGCGGTGCGCGTCGCGACAACACGACGTGCGCGCACGAACGCCGCACGCGCCGCACTGCGCAATCTCAACGTCTTCCCAATTGATTGCGTCGCTGTGGTGCGAGGGACATGCTGGATCGTCGTCCATCTGGTGTGTTGCAGACCCGCACCAGCACGGCATTGCGACGAACTGGAGCGGTCGTGGTTGTAGGTGGCGCATGAGGCACTCCCCCGAGACGCAGCACGAGCACGCCACGGCACCGCCGAAGACCAAGGCACCGCGGCGCGGCGAGTTCGAGCCGCGATACCAAAAGCTCGTCGCGACGTCGCCGGACCTGATCGCCATCATCGGCGAGGGCGGCGTGCTCACCTACGCCAACCCGACCGGCGAGCGGATGTTCGGCTATCCCGAGATCGACTACCTCGGTCGCTCGGCGCTCGACGTCGTGCATCCCGACGACCACGACCGTGCCGCGACGGCGCTGCTGCGCGATCTCACCGAGCCCGGCGCGCACCCTCCCTCGACGTACCGACTGCGGGATGGCTCGTCGCAATGGCGCCTCTTCGAGGTCCGCGCGACGAACTGCCTCGACGACCCCTCGGTCAACGGCGTGGTCATCGTCGGACGGGACGTGACCGAGTCGGTGCAGCAGGCGCGCGCGCTCCAGATGCTCGGCGACGTCAACCGCTCGCTCGTCCACGCCCACGACGAGCAGAAGCTCCTGAGCGACATCTGCCGGACGATCGTCGAGGTCGGCGGGTACGCGATGGCGTGGGTCGGCTTCGTGGAGGACGACACGGCGCACACCGTCCGCCCGGTCGCAACGTCGGGGAACGTCTCGCACCTCACCGGCTTCCCCGTGCGCAGCGAGCACGACGGCGTGCCGCTCGGCCCGATCGGGGTCGCCCTGCAGTCGAGGACGGTGCAGGTGACGACCGACATCGCCGCCACCCAGGTGCCGGTGCCGAGCCGCGACGCCGCCGTCGCCCAGGGGCTGCTCTCGAGCTGCGTGCTCCCGCTCGACGTCGCCGGCACGGTCGTGGGCATGCTCGAGATCTGCTCGGTAGAGCCGAGCTCGTTCGACGCGGAGGAGGTGCGCTTCCTCACCGAGCTCGCCGACTCGCTCGCCTACGGCATCGGCCGGATCCGCGACGCGATCTCGCTCACGATGAGCGAGGAGCGCTACCGCAGCCTCACGAGCGCGTCGCCCATCGGGATCCTGGAGGTCGGCGACGCGAGCGACGTCAAGTACGCCAACCCGCGGGCGTGCGAGATCGCCGGCGTGGAGGCCGAGGCGCTGCTCGGCACGCTGTGGATCGACGTCGTGCACCCCGACGACCAGGCGGGGCTGCTCGCCGACATCGAGGCGGTCGGCGACGACACCCAGACCTTCTCCTCGCGGTTCCGGATCTGCCGCCCCGACGGCGACGTCCGCCACGTCCTCATGACGGCCGCCGCCAAGGACGCGCGATCCGACAGCGACTGGGTCGTGACCGTCGTCGACGAGTCAGAGGAGGTGCTCGCCCACGAGGAGCTCACCCACCAGGCCCTCTACGACACCTTGACGGACCTCCCGAACCGTTCCCTGTTCTTGGTGCGGCTCCGCCAGGAGCTCGCATGGAGCGAGCGGGAGCACGCGAACATCGCGGTCCTGTTCTTGGACCTCGACCTGTTCAAGCTCGTCAACGACAGCCTCGGCCACGACGCCGGCGACGCCGTGCTCCAGGAGGTGAGCCAGCGGTTCCTCGCGACGATCCGCGGCGCGGAGACGGCCGCGCGCTTCGGCGGCGATGAGTTCATGTTCATCATCCGCAACGTGCGTCAGGTGGACGACGCCATCCACGCCGCGCGCCGCATCCTCGACTCGCTCAACTCTCCCATCCCCTACGACGGCCAGAACCTCTTGGTCACGGGCAGCATCGGCATCGTGATCCCCGGCAAGGGTGCGGACGCCGAGACGGTGCTGCGCGACGCCGACACCGCGATGTACCAGGCGAAGGCGGCCGGGCGGAATCGCTTCGAGGTCTTCGACGAGGAGCTCCACCACCGCTCGGTCTCGCGCCTCGAGCGCGAGGGCGACCTGCGGTCGGCGCTCGAGCGCAACGAGTTCCAGCTGCACTACCAGCCGATCGTCGACCCGCGCGACGGCTGGCCGGTGGGCGCCGAGGCGCTCATCCGCTGGCTCCACCCCGTGCACGGGCTCGTGCCGCCCCTCGAGTTCATCCCCGTGGCAGAAGAGTCGGGGCTCATCCGCGCGATCGGCTCGTGGGTCTTCGAGGAGGCCCTCACCCAGCTGGCCGAGTGGGACGCCGCCCCCGACGGCCCGCACCTCGACCACCTCTCGATCAACTGCTCCGGTCGTCAGCTGGACGACGCCGAGGAGGTCGCCAAGATCGGCGCGATCCTCGAGCGGCTCGGCATCGAGCCTGGCCGCGTGACCGTCGAGGTGACCGAGACCGTGGCGATGGCCGACCGGGTCTCGACCAAGACGTCCCTCGAGGCGTTCCGCGACCTCGGCGTCCAGGTGTCGATCGACGACTTCGGCACCGGCTACTCGTCGCTCGCCTACCTGCACACCCTCCCGGTCTCGACCGTCAAGGTGGACCGCTCCTTCGTCGAGCGACTCGACGCCCCCGACGGCTCGATGCCGGTCGTGAGCGCGATCTTGGACCTCAGCCACGCGATGGGGCTGCGCGTCGTGGCCGAGGGGGTGAGCACGGCACGCCTCCAGGAGATCGTGGCGTCGATGGGCTGCGAGTTCGCGCAGGGGTTCTACTGGAGCGAGCCGCTGCCGCCGGGCGAGTTCGACCGGTGGTGGCGCGACGCGCGTCGCCGCGTCGAGGCCGGCGGCACGGGCCGCCCCTCCCAGCTCAGCACCGCCGGGCGCTGAGCGGCACCGCGCGGCGCAGTGCGCGCCGTACGATCGGCGCCGACACGACGGCGAACGGGGGTGCCATGTGCTTCTCGCCGCAGGGGGACCTCGCCGGCGGCGTGGTCGTCATGGCGATCGGCGTCGAGGCGTGCCGGCAGCTCAAGGGACGGCGCGAGTACGTCGCGCTCGCCGCGCTGCCGCTCGTGCTCGGCGCCCACCAGGTCGACGAGTCCCTGGTGTGGTGGGGGCTCGAGGGGCACGTCCCGTGGTCGGTCGGCCGCGCGGCGATGTGGGCCTACCTCCTCTTCGCCCTGGTCGTCCTGCCCGTGCTCGCCCCGCTCCTCGTCCTGTTCGTCGAGCCCCGGCGACGGCGCCGATGGTGCCTCGCGCCGTTCGTCGCCCTGGGCGCGGTGGTCTCGGCGATCCTCCTCGAGGCGATGCTCGTCGGCCACCCCGCCGCGCGGCTCGGCAACGCGCACCTCGCCTACTCGATCGGGCTCCAGCACGGCGTGGCGATCATCGGGCTCTACGTCCTCGCCACGTGCGGACCCATGCTCGTCTCGAGCCACCGCGACGCCGTCTGGTTCGGGGTGGGGAACCTGCTCGCCGTGATCGTCCTCGCCCGGCTCTGCGCGGACGGGTTCACGTCGCTGTGGTGCGCCTACGCCGCCGTGCTGAGCGCGGCCATCGCCCTGCACCTGCGCGCGACCCAGCGGCGGCCCGCGTCGGTGCCCGCCAGCGTGGACGCGGGCGTCCGCTGAGGGGACCGGCCGTCGATCACGCGCGGAGGTTCGCGCCCGTCTCGATGCCGATCGCGGCCCCCACGCGCTCGCAGACGTGCCGGAAGAACGCGTCGCCGTCGTCGACGGTGCCCATCAGGTGCCCGAACAGCTCGAAGCTGACGAACCCGAACAGCTCGACCCAGGCGATGATCCCGTTCGCGACCACCTCGCCGGGGAGCCCGGCGAGCGGCTCCACGGTCTTCGAGAGGGCGAGGTCGATCCCGCCCGACTCGGCGACCGCGTCCCCGTGCGCCGCGCGACGCCCCCAGGCGTCGCGCAGGATGGCGGCGAGCACGAGCGGCACCCGCGAGGCGGGGGCGACCGTGTCCTGCGGCGCGGCGTAGCCCGGGACGGGTGAGCCGTAGACGAGGCCGTACTCCTGGGGGTGCGCCCTCGCCCAGGTGCGCACCGCGGACGCCGCCGCCCACCACCGCCCGGCGAGGTCCTCGCGCGCGACGGCGGCGTCGGCCTGCTCGACGGCCTCCCCGAGGGCGTCGTAGGCGTCGATGATGAGCGCCGTCAGGAGCTCGTCTCGGCTCGCGAAGTAGCGGTACATCCCCGACGAGGACATCCCGAGCTCCCGGGCGACGTGCCGGACGCTGAGCGCCGCGGCCCCGCGCTCGGCCAGCTGGGTCCGCGCCGCGGCCTTGATCTCCTCGACCACGGCCGCCCGGGCCCGGGCGCGCGGCGTCGCGGGCGTGTCGGCCATCGGCCCACGGTACCCCGCACCGGAGCACCGCGCGCGAATGCGAGCAGTGCTTGCACTCTTCGGGCAAGGTGAGTACAGTGCTCACGAACGGGAGCAGCGCTCACATCGAGGAGGAGCCATGGGACGTCACGTGATCGTCGGAGCGGGCACGATCGGGAGCGCCCTCGCGGTGCGGCTGGCGGAAGCCGGCCACGAGGTCACCGTGGTCTCGCGCCGCGGCGCCGGCCCGACGACGCCGGGGATCCACGCGGTCGCCCTCGACGCGGGCGACGAGAGGGGGCTGCGGTCCGTCGCGGGGAACGCCGACGTTCTCTACAACTGCGCGAACCCGACGAGCTACGGGCGCTGGGCGCGCGACTGGCCGCCCGTCGCGGCGTCGGTGCTCGGCACCGCGGTGGGGACCGGCGCCGTGCTGGTCACGCTCTCGAACCTCTACGGCTACGGCTTCGTCCCCCGCGCCATCTGCGAGGACGACCCGCTCGCCGCCACCTCGACGAAGGGCCGGGTGCGCGCGGCGATGTGGGCGGACGCCAAGACCGCGCACGATGCGGGCGACCTGCGGGCGACCGAGGTCCGCGCGTCGGACTTCTTCGGTCCGGGGATCACCTCGACCGGTGTGCTCGGCGACCGGGTCGTGCCCAAGATCCTCGACCACGAGACGATCGGCCTGCTCGGGGACCTCGACGCGCCCCACTCGTGGAGCTTCGTCGACGACGTCGCGCGCGCCCTCGAGGTCGCCGGGCGCGACGAGCGCGCGTGGGGACGGGCCTGGCACGCACCGACGGCCGCCCCCCGCTCGCCGCGTGAGGCCGTGGACGCGCTCGCCGCCGCCGCCGGCCTCCCGACGCCGGCCGTGCGCCGGGTCCCCTGGTCCGTCGTTCGCGCGGCAGGGCTCGTGGTCCACCAGCTGCGCGGGCTCCACGAGATCGCCTACCAGTTCGACGAGCCCTTCGTCGTCGACTCCACGGCGTTCACCGACACGTTCGGGGTGTGCCCGACACCGTTCGGCGAGGCGTGCGCGGCGACCGTTGCGTGGTGGCGACGCCGGCGCGGGTTCCCACTCCCCTCGCTCGCCGACGCGTCGTCGTCGATGCGGTGACCACCACGTGCCGCTCGTCGTCCCTCCCGACGGGCGGCACGGGTGGGGACCGCGCAACGTTGCGGCGCACGTGTGCAGGAGGGGATCCGGGTCGTTGACCACCCGTGCGCGCGGCGACAGACTGACGCCAGCGGCACAAGGAGGTCCGATGCGACGTGCCTCGATGATGGTTCGGCGCGGTCTCCCCCCGCTCGCGCTCCTGGCCGGCACGACCCTCGCCGTCACGGGGATCGCGGCCCCCGCGCGCGCCGGCGCGCAGGTCACGAGCCGCGCGTGCGCGCCCGCGACGCTCGCGGTCTCGTTCGGCACGAGCGGGCTGGACGCGAGCCACGTGAACGCGTTCCTCGTCTTCACGAACACCGCCTCGGTCGCCTGCACGCTGAGCGGCTACCCGACGGTGCACTACGTGACGAAGTCCGGCACGCCGATCGGCAACCCGTCGCAGCCCGCCGCCGTCGCGCACGGTCCGGTCACCCTCGGCAAGGGCCAGTCAGCGCACTCGCTCCTGCGCTCGAGCGTGCCCGGCGTCTGGCCGGCCGCGCAGTGCATGGCGACGCAGGACTACGGCATCCAGGTGCTGGCACCGGGATCCACACACGCGAAGATGCTCCACTTCCCCGAGTCGGTGTGCGCCGGTCTCGCCATCCACGAGTCCACGACCGCGCCCGTCAGCCCAGGTCGGGGCCCGGTCCCGAGCGCGTGCCGCGCCGCGCAGCTGACCGACACCCTCGGTCAGTCCCAGGGCGCCCTCGGGACGATCTACGTCCCGGTCGTGTTCACCAACACCACCGTCGACACCTGCACCCTGCGGGGGCACCCCAAGGTGACGTCGGTGCACGGGGCCACGCACGCCCAGGTCGGACCGGCCGCGGCGAGCGACCCCGGCACGGCGAGGACGATCTGGGTCCAGCCGTTCGGCGGCACGGCGAGCGCGGCGCTCGGCGTCGTCGAGACGGGCAACTTCCCGGCGAGCGCGTGCGTCCCGAAGTCCGCGAGCGGCGTGCGCGTGACGCCGCCGCACACCGGACACGCCACGGTGCTCGCCTACCCCCACACCGTGTGCACCCACCTCGCCTCGACCCACGTCTCGGCGGTCGTGGCGGGGTCCCTCGGTTGACCGACGAGGCGGCGGCAGCGCCGAACCTCGAGTTCGACCGCTTCGAGTTCGTCCTCCTCCGGCGGCCCGCGTCGCCGCCGACGCTGTCCGAGGCGGCGTCCGAGGCGCTGCAGCAGCGCCATCTGGACCACCTGGCCTCGATGCACGAGGCGAACCACCTCGTCGTGGCGGGTCCGTTCGACGAGCAGCCCGACGAGGCGCTCCGCGGCCTGTGCCTCTACCACACCGGCTCGATCGAGCGCACGAGGGAGCTCGCCGGTCGCGACCCCGCCGTGCTCGCGGGCCGCCTCGAGGTCGAGGTGATGTACCTGTACTGCAAGAAGGGCGCGATCCCCGTGCCGTGGGACGAGCCCTAGCACGGCGACGTCGTCGACGACGCAAGGGCGCGGACGCGCCGGATGCCAGACTTCTCGACGCCACGGCGCGCGGCGACGACGAGGGAGGCACGATGCAGCTCGAGCTGAGCGAGGAGGAGGCCGACGCGCTCCGCGCGCTGCTGCAGCAGACCTTGTCCGACCTGAAGGGCGAGATCCACGACACGGACAACGTGTCGTTCCGCAAAGGGCTCGCACACGAGCGCGAGACGCTCGAGACGATCCGCACGCGCCTCGGCGCGTGAGGGTCGTCGCGCGTCGGCGGACGTCCATCCGGACGCCATGAGGGGCGACCCGGTGACGGTGCGTGTCCGCCACTGGACAAGGTGGCGCCGCGGACAGCTGTCCCGTGGCTGGCGCCACCGCGTCCACGTCGATCCGCTCGTCGACGAGGCGCGCGCGCTGTGGCTGTGCAGCTGGCAGCGAAGCGGCTCGACGCTCCTCGCCGGGGTCCTCGCCTCGGGGCGAGGCACGCGCCTCGTCTATGAGCCCGCCAACGTGCCCGGCGCCCTCCTCACGGGCGAGGCGGCCGCGCAGGTGCCGCTGCCCACCGGACCTGGACCCGAGCTCGAGGCGGTCGAGCGCGCGCTCCGGGGCCGCGTGCACGGGGCGTGGGTCGACCAGCTGGCGACCGGTCGCGTGTTCGCCCGGCGCGTGGTGAAGGACGTGCGTGCCGTCGGCCTGCTGCCGATCGTGGCGGTCCGGCACCCTGCGACGCCGATCGTGCTGCTCGTGCGGCACCCGCTCGCGGTCGCCCGCAGCGTCGTTGAGCTGGGCTGGACGCCCGGCGGCGCGGAGGGTGATGAGGCGCTGCTCGGCGAGGTCCGGCGGTGGGCGTCGCTGCACGCCGCCGCGCTCGGCGGCCCGTGGGCGCACCGGGTGCTCGTGGTGCCCTACGAGCACCTCGTGCTCGACGCCGACGGGACGCTCGACGCGGTGCTCCGAACCGCCGCGTCGCACCACCCGACGTGGCGGGGCGTCGACGTCGACCGCGCCCTGCTCGCCGAGCCGTCCGCGACGAGCTTTCGGCGTACGGGCACGCGTGCGGGGCGCGAGTGGATCGGCTCGTTCGACGACGTCGCGCCGCGCGTCCTCGACGAGACGGCGCGGATCCTTGGCGACGCGGGTCTCGGCGCGCTGTACGGGACCTCGCCCGAGCCGCTCGTCGGTCTCGGCGAGGTGGCCGCCTCGGTGCGCCGCTGAGGCACGGGCCGACGCCGGCGCCACGGGTACCATCGGCGCGTGATCGTGCTCGTCCACGGGGTGCCCGAGACCGGCGAGCTGTGGGACGCGGTGCGCGACCGGCTCGACGAGGACGCCGTCGCGGTGTGGCTCCCCGGTTTCGGCTGCGCACGGCCCGAGGGATTCGGCGCAACCATGGACGACTACGCCGCCTGGCTCGCGGACGAGCTCGCGGCGTTCGACCACCCCGTCGACCTCGTCGGGCACGACTGGGGCGCGCTCCTCACCTACCGGATGGCGACGGTGCACGGCCGGCTGCTGCGCTCCTGGGTCGCCGACGTCGGTGGCGGGCTGCACCCCGACTACGTGTGGCACGACGTGGCGCGCATCTGGCAGACCCCCGGTGAGGGCGAGGCCCTCGTCGCCCAGATGGTCGAGAACGCGAGCGACGCGGGGCCGATCTACGAGGCGTACGGGGTGCCCGCCGAGGACGCCAAGCGCATGGGCTCGTGGATGGACGAGACGATGGCCTCGTGCATCCTCGACCTGTACCGCTCCGCGACGCCGAACGTCGCCGCGCACTGGATGGACGTCTGGGGGCCGACGACCCCTCCTGGGCTCGTGCTCGCACCGTCCGAGGAGCCCTTCGGCGACGGCGCCATGTCCGAGGTCGTCGCCGGACTGCTCGGCGCGCGCCACCAGGTGCTCGAGGGCGTCGGCCACTGGTGGCCGCTGCAGGCCCCGGACCAGGGCACCGAGGCGATCAGCGCGTTCCACGCGACGGTGCGCTGAGCGGTCGGTGACCGCCCCTGCGCGGCGGAGCGACGTGGACGTCCTCGCGCTCTACCTCCCCCAGTTCCACCCCATCCCCGAGAACGACGCGTGGTGGGGGCCGGGCTTCACCGAGTGGACCAACGTCGCCGCGGCGACGCCGCTCTTCGTCGGGCACCACCAGCCCGACCTGCCCGGCGAGCTCGGCTTCTACGACCTGCGCGTGGCCGACGTCCGCGAGCGGCAGGCCGAGCTCGCCAAGAGCCACGGCGTGACCGCGTTCTGCTGGTGGCACTACTGGTTCGCGGGACGCCGGCTGCTCGAGCGGCCGTTCGACGAGGTGCTCGCCTCGGCGTCGCCGACGCTGCCGTTCTCGTTGTGCTGGGCGAACCAGAGCTGGTCGGGCGTGTGGCACGGCGCGCCCGGCCGGGTGCTCGTCGAGCAGACCTACCCCGACGACGACGCCGAGCACTTCGCGGCCCTCGCCCCGGCGTTCCGCGACGCGCGCTACCACCGCGTCGACGGCCGGCCCCTGCTGGGCGTCTTCCGGCCCCAGGAGCTCCCGAGCCCCACGCGGTTCGTCGACACCTGGCAGGGCCTCGCGCGGGCCGCCGGCCTGGACGGCCTCTACCTCGTCGCGTTCGCCGAGTCGAGGGCGTGGGGTGCGCAGTACACGACGCACGTCGAGGACGGGTTCGACGCCGCGGTGCACGTGGAGTTCCCGTTCGCCCGCACCCCCGTCACGAAGCTGCGCGACCGGCTCCGCACCTCGGTCGAGCGACTCGGTCCCGGTCGCTACCGCTACGCCGAGGACCTCCCGATGTACCCGCGTTCGCTGCACGGCGTCGTGCACCCCTGCGTCTACCCCAACTGGGACAACACCCCGCGCGCCGGGCGCCGCGGCTCGGTCATCGTGGACGCGTCGCCCGCGCGGTTCGAGCGCCACGTGCGCCAGGCCGTCGCCCGCGCCGCGCTCAACCCCGAGCACCAGCGGCTCGTCTTCGTGAAGTCCTGGAACGAGTGGGCCGAGGGCAACCACCTCGAGCCCGACCGCGTGCACGGGCGCGGCTGGCTCGAGGCGCTCCGCTCGGGACTCGCGCCCGGCTGACCGAAGGCCACGCGCACGCGGCGCGCGCGCCGCGCTCGGTAGCGTCTCGCCGGTGGGACGTGGCGCGCACGCAAGGCCGGCCCCCGACCGTCGCGGCGGGCGAGGGCGTCGCCCGCACCGCGTCGTGGTGCGCAGCGTCGTGCTGCTCGCCGTGGTGCTCACCGCCGGCGGGGTGACCTGGGCCGTCGCCGCGCACCGCGCGGGAGCTGCGGCGGCGGACGACACGACCACGGCGACCACGGCGACCGGTCGTGGCGCCGTCGTCGCCACGACGTCGACGACCGTGCCGGGCCCGCCGCCGGGCGCCGCACCCCTGCGCTTGCTCCGGACCATCGGCGGGCCGATCTCGCCCAAGTCCGTCGACACCACCGACACGGGCCTCGTGTTCGCCCAGAACATGATGTATCGCCACACGATGACGGTGTACCGCTCGAACGGCGCGTTGCTGCGGACGATCTCGGACGGCGTCGTCCTCGCGCACTTCGGCATCCCGGGCCACCCCGGCGTCTCGCACGGCGCGCCCGTCGAGGCGGCCGTCACCCCGGACCACTCGCACCTGTGGGTCTCGAACTACTCGATGTACGGCGCCGGCTTCGGGCCGGAGGGGTCCGACACCTGCAGCGCCAGCACCGGCTACGCGGACGGCTACACCGACTCCTACCTGTACCGCGTCTCGCTCCGGACGCTCGCGATCGACGGGGTCGCCAGGGTCGGCTGGGTCCCGAAGTACGTCGCCGTCTCGCCGAACGGACGGTGGGTGCTCGCCACGAACTGGTGCTCCTACGACCTGTCGATCGTGAGCGCGGCGACCCTGCGCGAGGTGGCGCGCGTGCCCATCGGGCCGTACCCGCGCGGCATCGCCGTCTCCCCCGACTCGAGGTTCGCGTACGTCGCCATCATGGGCGGCTCGACGCTCGACGTCGTCAGCCTCGCCACGCGCCGGGTGGTGGGCTCGATCGCCACCGGCGCCAACCCGCGCCACGTGGTGATCAGCCCGAACGGCCAGTTCCTCTACGTGACCCTGAACCAGCCCGGCGAGGTCGTGAAGATCCTCCGTCGCACCGGGCGCGTCCTCGGCATGGTCCGCACCGGCGTCGACTGCCGGTCGCTCGCGATCTCGTCGAACGGCACCACGCTCTACGTCGTCAACTACCTGTCCGACACCATGACGATGCTGCGCGCGTCGGACCTGAAGGTCCTCCAGACGGTCCCGACGGGACAGCACCCCGTCGGCATCACGTACGACCCGGTGACGGGCCACGTGTGGGTCGCCGTCTACACCGGGGCGATCATGGTCTTCGGCGCTCGCTGAGCCGGTTGCGCTCGCGCTCAGCCGGGCGTGCGACGCGTGATCCTCGCGACCACCAGCCCGTTCCCGTCGGGGTCCGCGCAGGTGAAGGTCCGGCCCCACGCCTGGTCCTCGACGGCCGAGCACTCGACGCCGGCCGCGACCAGCGTCGCCCGGCACGCGTCGGGGTCCTCGACGTCGATCACGAGCCCGGCGGGGGACCCGGCGGGGAACGTGTCGAACCACGTGGTCAGCGCGAGCGTCGTCGGCTCGTCGCCGGCCGCGAGCTGGACCCAGCGCATCGTCGGTCCCATCGGGACGTCGTCGATCACCCGGAACCCGAGGTGCTCGGCGTAGAACGCCGCCGCTCGGTCCTGGTCGGACACCGGGATCGACACCACCGACACGCCGGGCATCGCCACCTCCCATCGTCGCTTGGGGCGGCATCTTTCCACGGTCGCGTACGCTGCGCGCCGGTGCCGCGCGACGTCCGTGCCGCGGTGACGCCGCTGGAGGAGACGTGCCGCTCGACCCGGTGACCGCCCAGATCAACGACCTCATCGTGGGGTTGCGCGAGGGCGCCCCCGCCCCGACGGTCGAGACGATGCGCGCCGGCTACGTGCAGCTCATCGAGCAGATCGGCACGACGACCACGACGTGCAAGGTCGAGCCGATCGACGTCGACGGCCTCCCGTCGCTGTCGTTCACCCCGCCCGAGTGCGAGGACGGGCTGCTCGTCTGGTTCCACGGCGGGGGCTGGGTCATCTCAGACCCCGAGCACGCGATCAACGAGGTCGACCGCCTCGCCGTCGCCGCCAGGTGCCGCGCGATCAGCGTGGGCTACCGCCTCGCCCCCGAGCACCCCTTCCCGCAGCCACAGCTCGACGCGGTGGTCGCGGCGAACTGGTGCGTCGCGAACGCGGCCTCGCTGGGCGCCGACCCGCGACGCGTCGCCGTCGGCGGTGACTCGGCCGGGGGGAACCTCGCCGCGGTCGCCGCCCAGCGCGTCGACGGACTGTGCGCCCAGCTCCTCGTGTACCCGGGCTGCGACCTGCGCGAGGCGACCCGCCAGACCCAGCCCTACCCGGAGGGCTACATCCTCGACCGCGGGGCGATCGACTTCTTCTTGTCCTGCGCGCTCGGCGACGCGGACCCCGCCGACCCGATGATCAGCCCCCAGGTCGCCATGACGGAGATCCTCACCGAGGCGCCGCCGGCGCTCGTCATCACCGCGGAGTACGACCCGCTCCGTGACGACGGCCGGACCTACGCCGCGACGCTCCGGGCCGCCGGCGTGCACGTCGAGACCCGGGAGTACGACCGCCAGACGCACCTGTTCTTCTCCATGCCCGAGGCGCTCGAGGACGCCCGGGACGCGATCGAGGTCGCCGGCGCGTTCCTCGCGTCGCAGTTCGACGCCGTGTAGGGATCCACCGCACCGAAAACGTCGCTCCGTAGCCTTGGCCGCGGCACGCCCTCGACCACTAGGAGCGACATGATCCGCAGGCTCACCGCCGAGCTGCTCGGCACCGCGCTACTCGTGTTCTTCGGCTGCGGGACGGCGACGCTGATGTTCGGCTCCGGCATCCGCTTCGCCGGGGTCGTGGGCGTCGGGGTCGTCGTGACGGCGCTCGCGTTCGGCCTGGTCCTCGTCGGGATCGCGTACGCGTTCGGCTCCGTCTCGGGCGCCCACGTCAACCCCGCCGTGACCCTCGGCGCGCTCGCCGCAGGACGAATGAAGGCGGTCGAGGCGGCGTGGTACTGGCTCGCCCAGTTCGTCGGCGGGATCATCGGTGCGCTCGTCCTGTGGGCGGTCTTCGCCGGCTCGCCCTACTACTCGAGGTCGGTCACCGGGCTGGGTGCGAACGGCTACGGCTCGGCATCGGCAATTCACATCGACTGGGCCGGCGCGTTCCTGCTCGAGGTCGTGATGACCGCCGTCTTCGTCTACGTGATCCTCAAGGTGACCGCGAGGGAGGCGCACCCGCTCGTCGCGGGGCTCATCATCGGGCTCACGCTCGCCTTCGTGCACCTCCTCGGGATCTCGGTCGACGGGACGAGCGTGAACCCCGCGCGCTCCCTCGCACCGGCGCTCATCGTCGGCGGCACCGCGCTCAAGCAGGTCTGGCTGTTCATCCTCGCGCCGCTCATCGGCGGGCTCCTGGCCGCGGCCACGTTCCACGCGATGCACCCCGAGGACGCCGACCCGCTCGACGACCTGGACCCCGACGTGCCGCTCGACGCCGACGTGTCCCACCGATCCGTGCCCACGCGGGCGTCCGCCGACCCCGTGTGACGTCGGTGCGGGCGGGCACGGCGGCCAACCGCGGCCCGCGCGACGTCGACCTGCACGCGTCGCTCACTAGGCCCGAGGCGGACGCGCGCCTCATCGCCGCCCAGCGCCGCCTCCTGCAGCTGCGCCTCTGCAACGCCGGGCTGCTCGACCCCGAGGTCCTCGGCCCGCCCGTCATCGTCGTCGTCGAGGGCTGGGACGCCTCGGGCAAGGGCGGGTCGATCCGGAGGCTCGCCTGGTCCTTTGACCCCCGCCACGTGCGCGTGACCTCGACGGTGGCCCCGACCGAGCGGGAGCGCCGCCACCACTTCCTGTGGCGGTTCGCCCCCCTGATCCCGGGGTGGGGCGGCATGACGATCTTCGATCGCAGCTGGTACGGGCGGCTCCTCGTCGAGCGCGTGGAGAGGTTCATCGATGACGTCGAGGCGGCGCGCTCGATCCGCCACATCGTCGCGTTCGAGCGAGGGCTGGTCGAGGAGGGTGCCGTCGTCATCAAGCTGTGGCTCGAGATCTCCGACGGCGAGCAGCTCCGTCGGTTCGAGGCGCGCGCCGACGACCCGCTCAAGCGCTGGAAGCTGACCGAGGACGACTGGCGGAACCGAGAGCGCCGAGCCGCCTACGAGCCGATGGCCGACGAGATGCTCGCGTCCACCTCCACCGAGGACGCACCGTGGGACGTCATCGCCGCCGAGCACAAGCGGTTCGCGAGGGTGGCCGTCCTCGAGACGGTCGCCGCGCGGATGGCGGCCGGCATGCGCCGGAGCGGGGTCGCGCCGCCGGCGCCACAGGTCGTCGACGAGGACGACTGACCGCACCGGCGACCCGCCGGTCCACGCCGGCCACCGAACGACCCGCCGAGCAACGGGAACCGGCCGACACTTCACAGAAGATCAGCGCACCTAGCATTCGGTCGTCACGAGGTGGAGGTCCAGGTGTCCGGAGTGCGAGCGCTGTCCGTCGCGTGCGCACTCGTGCTGTCCGCGGCGCTGCTCGGCGCGACGGGCACGGCCTCCGCGCAGGTGACGGCGCCCCGGCCGACGCTGCACCAGCTGGAGCACGACGTCGCCGCCTCGGTGCGCGTGGCGACCGCCCCCAACCCCGCGGCCACGGTCCCGCCGCTCACCTCGCTCAACGGCTCGGACGCCTCCATCAGCCCCGTCCGTCGTGCGTGCTACTCGCAGGGCGGCTCGACCACGGTCCCGGCGAACGCGGCGACGCTCTGTGCCTACGGCGCGACGACGGCGACGCGCACGATCCTGCTCGCCGGCGACTCGCAGGCGGGCATGTGGCTGCCCGCCATGGACGCCGTCGGCCGGGCGCTCGGCTGGAGGGTCGTCATCCTCGCGAAGGAGGGCTGCTCGCCCTGGGCTTCGGTGACCCCGCCGTCGGCCATGATCGCCCCGGGGCTCACCGCGGGAGCGTGCGCCACGTTCAACGAGCACGTGGCGTCGTGGGCTGCGCGGGCGAGGCCGGCCGTCGTGCTCCTCGACGGGCGCAGCTTCGAGCGGCTGGGGCCGCTCGAGTCGCAGATGAACTACGCGGCAGGGCTCTTCACGCCGAGCCACGCGACCCTCCTCGTCCTCGGCCCAATCCCCGAGTACGCGCTGCCCGCGACGTCCGTGACCCCGACGGACTGCCTCGACGGCGCGGCGCCGTACACGCGGTGCCGGCTCTCCCCGCGACGGCTCCTGCCGGCGACCGAGGTCGCCGCCGAGGCCCACGCGGCACGGGCGGGCTGGTTCCGCGTCGTCGCGGTGACCCCGCTGCTCTGCACGGCGAGGAGCTGCGCCGTGGCGGTGCGCGACGCGGCGGGACGGTCCCACCTCGTCTACTACGACGCCACCCACGTCAACCGCTTCTTTGCGAGCTGGGTCAGCGTCGCCCTGTCGAGCGTCCTCGCCCCCTTCCTGCCGGGGCGCTGACCGCTCGAGGACGCGCCCCGACCCGGCGCGCCCAGGGTCGAGGCCGGCCCGTCGGTGGCACAATGCTGCGATGACGACCGAGCGCTACGGCATCACGATCCCCTTCGACGGCGTCCCGCTCGCCGAGCACCGGTCGTGGTACGTCGAGCTCGCCGACCTCGGCTACACCGACGTGTGGTCCGCCGAGGTCGACGGCACCGACGGCTTCACCCCGCTCGCCCTCGCGGCCGCCTGGGAGCCCCGTCTCCAGCTCGGCGTCGCCGTGACGCCTGCGTACACCCGCGGCCCCGCCCTCCTCGCGCAGTCCGTCGCCGCCATGGCCGAGGCCGCCCCCGGACGGTTCACGTTCGGGCTCGGCGCGTCGAGCGCGCCGGTGGTCGAGCGGTGGAACGGCATCCCCTACGTCCGGCCCTTCGAGCGCACGCGCGACACGCTGCGGTTCTTGAAGCGCGCGTTCACCGGGGAGAAGGTCACCTACGAGTGCGCGTCCTTCACGGTCAGCGGCTACCGGATGGCCCGCCCGCCCGCGACGCCGCCGCCGATCCTGCTCGGGGCCCTGCGCCCCGGGATGTTGCGGCTCGCCGGCGAGGAGGCCGACGGCGCGATCCTCAACTGGCTCGCCGCCGACGACGTCGCGACCTGCGCGAAGGAGGTGGGGGCCGGCCGACAGCTCGCCGCGCGGATCTTCGTCATCCCGACCGAGGACCAAGACGCCGCCCGTGCCGTGGGTCGCCGCATGATCGCGGCCTACCTCAACGTCGAGGCCTACGCGGAGTTCCACCGGTGGCTCGGCCGCGGCGAGGCCCTGCAGGCGATGTGGGACGCGTGGGCGAGCGGGGATCGAAAGGGCGCGCTCTCCGTCGTCCCCGACGAGGTGACCGACGCCCTCGTGCTCCACGGCTCGTTCGGCGCCTGCCGCGAGCAGATCCTCGCCTACACCGAGGCCGGGATCACGATCCCCGCGATCGCGATCGTCCCCTTCGGCGTGGACCTCCGCGACGCGGTGCGCGGCCTCGCGCCGGCGTCCTGACCGGCGCCGAGGTGGCGTTCTTCGACCTCTCGGTCGCCGAGGTGGCGCGCCAGGTGCGCGACCGGGAGGCGACCGCCACCGAGATGACGTCGCGCGCGCTCGACGCGATCGAGGCGCGCAACAAAGACGTGAACGCGTTCGTCGCGCTCGACGTCGAGCGGAGCCTCGAGCAGGCGGCCGCCGTGGACGCGCTCCTCGGGTCGGGGGCAGACCCCGGACCGCTCGCCGGCGTCCCGATCGGCGTGAAGGACCTCGAGGACGCCGCGGGGTTCCCGACGACCCACGGCTCGCCGCTCGAGGCGAACGCCGCGCCGGCGGTGCGCGACTCGCACCTGGTGGCCCGGCTCCGTCGTGCGGGGTGCGTGGTGGTGGGCAAGACCAATACGCCCGAGTACGGCTGGACGGCGTGCACGACCAACGCAGTCTTCGGGTTCACGCGCAACCCGTGGGACCTCGCCCACTCCGCGGGCGGCTCCTCGGGGGGCTCGGCCGCCGCGCTCGCGGCGGGGATGGTGCCCCTCGCCACGGGCTCGGACGGCGGCGGGTCGATCCGGATCCCGTCCGCACTCTGCGGGCTGTCGGGGCTCAAGCCCTCGTTCGGTCGCGTGCCGGTGGGCGGGCCGACGCCGCCGGGGTGGCTGTCGCTCTCGGCCAAGGGGCCGATGGCGAGGCGGATCGCCGACGTCGCGCGCGTCCTCGACGCCGTCGTCGGGCCCGAGCAGGACGACCTCTCGTCGCTGCCGCGCCCCGAGGCCTCGTGGGTCGACGCGGTCGATGACCCGCGGCTCCCGACCGTCGTCGGCTGGTCCCCGACGCTGGGCTACGCGCCCGTCGATGCCGAGGTGCGCCGCGTCTGCGAGCGCGCGCTGCGCGTGCTCGAGCCCCTGGGCGTCGAGGTCGTCGAGCTTCCCGAGGTCTTCTCGTCCGACCCGATCCGGTCGTGGCTCGACGTCGTCGCCGCCTGCACCGCACGCGACCTCGGCCCGCTCCGCGACCACCCCCGCTACGGCGACCTGCACCCCCAGCTGCGCGAGATCGCCGAGTACGGCGCGACCGTCTCGGGCGTCCAGCTCGTGACCGCCCTCGACGAGTTCCACCGGCTCAACCTGCGCCTCGTCGAGCTGTTCCACAAGGTCCGCCTGCTCCTCACGCCCACCGTGGCGGCCCTCGCGCCCCACGAGGACGACGAGACCGCCGGCGTCGTCAACGGCAGGGCCGACCTCGCGTGGGTGCGCTTCACGTACCCCTTCAACATGACGAGGAACCCCGTCGCGACCGTGTGCGCCGGGCTCAGCGCGTCGGGGCTGCCCGTCGGGCTGCAGCTCGTCGGCCCCCAGCACGCGGACCTGCTCGTGCTCCGCAGCGCCGCGGCCCTCGAGGCGGCGATCGGCTTCGACGGCCGACCGCCGATGCTCGCCACCCGCTAGCCCGGCCTCGCGCCCCCGCGTCGGGTGCGCGGCGTCACGCGCCGGCGCCTCAGACGCTCGCCGCGGTCAGGAGCTCGAGGGCGTCGGCGAACTTCTCGCGGGCCGCCGCGGCGCGCGTGGGGATGAACTCGGTCGGGACCTCCGACGCCGTGTAGCCCTTCAGCGTCTGGCGCGCGACCGTCTGGCGGTGGACCTCGTCGGGGCCGTCGTAGATGCGCGCGGCCCGCGCCCAGCGGTACATGGCCTCGAGGGGGAGGTCCGTCGAGTAGCCGAGCGAGCCATGGACCTGGAGCGCGCGGTCGATCACGTTGTAGAGCACCTGGGCGCCGTAGTACTTGATCATCGCGATCTCGACCCGGGCGGCCGAGGCGCCGACCTTGTCCATCTTCCAGGCCGCCTGCAGCGTCATGAGCCGCGCGGCGTGCATCTCGGCGCGGGAGTCGGCGATCCAGTTCTGCACGGTCTGCTTCTCGGCGAGCAGCGAGCCGTGCGTGAAGCGCGACAGCGCGCGCTCGCACATCATGTCGAAGGCGCGCTGGGACTGGCCGAGCCACCGCATGCAGTGGTGGATGCGGCCCGGACCGAGCCGCGCCTGCGCGAGCACGAACCCGGACCCCTCGGGCCCGATGAGGTGGTCCGCGGGGATGCGGACGTCTTGGTAGGTGATCTCCGCGTGGTTCCCGAAGCGCCCGTAGGTGACTCGCGGGTCGTCCATCGAGCCGACGTCGCGCACGATCGTCACCCCGGGCGTCCCGACGGGCACGACGAACATCGACGACCCCTGGTAGGGGTGCACGTCGGGGTTGGTGACGGCCATGACGATGAGGATGTCGGCGACCGAGCCGTTCGACGTGTACCACTTGCGACCGTTGATGACCCACTCGTCGCCGTCGCGTACGGCCCTCGTCTCGAGCAGCTTGGGATCGCTGCCGGCGGTGTGGGGCTCGGTCATGGAGAACCCCGAGCGCATCGTCCCGGCGAGCAGCGGTTCGAGC
>DASZHS010000030.1:0-14493 GCA_035937595.1 Acidimicrobiales bacterium | reverse complement strand
CGCGCGGCTGGGTCGTCGTGCGCGGCGTCGCGCGCAGGACCGGTGACGCCGTGACTTCTGACGTGCTGGCCTCGCGCACCCAGCCGAACGTCTTCGCGCGCCGGCTGTTCCACGGGCTGCCCGCCCGCTACAACCTGCTGGCCGAGGTGCTCTCCTTGGGCCAGGACCGTCGGTGGCGCGACGAGATGGTGGCGCACGCAGCGACCCCGCCGCCCGGCTCGGTCCTCGACGTCGCCTGCGGCCCCGCCGCCGTCACGAGCGCGCTCGCGCGGGCCACGGGGGCGACGATCGTGGGGCTCGACCTCAGCCGCGACATGCTCGGCGAGGGCGCGAGGAACGTCGCGGCCCACGGGCTCGCGCACCGCGTCGGGCTCGTCCTCGGCCGCGGCGAGCAGCTCCCGTTCCCCGACGGGACCTTCGACGCCCTCACCTGCACGTACCTCTTGCGCTACGTCGCGGACCCCGCCGCGACCATCGCCGAGCTCGCCCGCGTCGTGCGCCCGGGCGGCGCGATCGCGAGCCTCGAGTTCGCCGTGCCCCCCAACCCGTTCTGGCACGCCTGCTGGTGGGGCTACACGCGGCTCGTGCTGCCCGTCGCGGGGTGGTGCACCGGCGGACGCGCCTGGTACGACGTCGGGCGGTTCCTCGGCCCGAGCATCTCGCGGCACTACGAGGCCTACCCCGTCCCGTGGACGCTGGACGCGTGGCAGCGCGCCGGGATCGAGGGCGTCGGGCACCGCTCGATGAGCCTCGGGGGCGGGCTCGTCATCTGGGGCACGAAGCGGTGACCCGCGGCTCGGCCGACGAGTCGACCGCCGAGGGCGCGGCGGGGCCCGCGTTCTACGCCGAGCCGCGGTTCCTGCACCGCCGCTGGCTGCGCGACTGGTGGACCCTGCTCCACCCGCCGTACACCGCGTGGCACCTCGCCTACGTCGTGATCGGTGGGTGCCTGCTCGCCCCGGTGAGCGTCTCTCGGCTCCTGGCGACGCTGCTCGCCTTCTTCTTGGCCGTCGGGGTGGGGGCCCACGCGCTCGACGAGCTGCACGGCCGACCCCTGCGCACGCAGATCCCCGAGTGGCACCTGGTCGCCGCCGCGGTGCTCGGGATCGGCGGGGCCGTGCTCCTCGGCATCGTCGGGATCGCGACGGTCGGCCCGTGGCTCGCGGCGTTCGTCGCGGTGGGCGTCATCCTCGCCCTCGGCTACAACCTGGAGCTCCTCGGCGGCGCGCTGCACACCGACGCGGGCTTCGCCGCGGCCTGGGGCGCCTTCCCGGTGCTGACGGCGTACTTCGCCCAGCACGGGACGCTCAACGCCGCAGCGGCCGCCGCGGCGGCGTTCGGGTTCCTCTCCGCCTTGGCGCAGCGCCACCTCTCGACGCCGGCGCGCGCGATCCGACGACGCACCCTGGCCGTCGAGGGGTCGGTGCACCGCCTCGACGGCTCGACCGAACCGCTGACGTCGGCCGACATCCTCGGGCCGCTCGAGCGCGCGCTTCGGGCGCTCAGCTGGGCGATGGTGGCCATCGCCCTCTCGCTCGCTCTCGCCCGACTCGCCGCCTGAGCCCGCGCCGGCGTCGCCGAGCCCACCAGCCGCGCAACGGGTCGCACCCCCAAGGCGCGGCGTGGGCGCGCGGTGCGTCGATCGGCCGGATCGATCCACGTCAGCACTTCGCAGCGACACGCGCCGGAGCGAATTGTCCGGATGTTGCGTTGCGCGTGCGGGCAGGTAGAGGAGGGACTGCCAACTTCTAGCGCGTGATGACGTGCTTGACGAACCCCGGCGACGGCGAGTCGCGCCACCTGCGTCTCCTCCAGGGCCGGCCCTCGCGTCGATCCGGTGCGTCGCGCGCCATCACGTGGTGCTTCCAATGCCGTGGGTTCCTCTCGTGACGACGGTCCCCCCCCCACCGCGTCACGAGAGGACCCGGCAAGTCGCTGTGCGCCTCGGGATCGCCGCACTGGTCGTCCCGGCGCTCGTCTTCACGGGGTCGAGCCGGGTCACCGCCATCGGCCTGCTGCCCGACCGCAACCCGGCCGCCAACGCCACGCCGTCGCCGAACTTCGAGGTGTCGGGTCCCTGCACCGGCCAGGCCGGGAGCTGGCAGTGCGCCAATCCGTGCGTGACCCCCGACCTCACGTTCCCCGCCTACAGCGACGCGCCGTCGTGCGTCGCGTTCGTCCAGCGCGCGCTCGACGCGGCCCGCGCGCACGAGGGCCTCGGCGCGATCGTGCTGCCGGCGAACTGGTTCTCGCTCAGCCCCGAAGAGCAGCTCTTCGTCCTGTGCGACCTCGAGCGGACCGCGCGCGGGCTCCCCCCGTACCTCGGGCTCAACGCGGCGCTGTCCGCGGCGGCCCAGCGCGCCGCGGACACGGGGTCGGACCCGTGGCTCGCGCCGCGCTTCGCGGTCGGCGTGGACCACGCCGGCGTCCCCGGCTTCGGCGGCGCCTGGGCGTCGGGCGTGACCACGCTCGGCGCGGACTTCCTCTGGATGTACGCCGACGGCTGGGGCGGCAGCGCCGCGCGCACCCCCAACGCCGCGTGCACGTCCGCGCAGGCGGCCGGCTGCTGGGCGCACCGCGACGAGCTCTTGGGCGCGGCCCCGCGCTTCAACCCGGGCGTCGGGTTGGGCTGTCGCACCTGCGAGATGGGGACCGGGTTCGCCGTGAGCGGCGGCACCGCGTCCTTCGTCGACCTCGTCGAGCTCCCGGCCGGCGCCGCGCCGACGATGACGTTCACCTGGGCGCACGACGTCGTCCCGTACCTGCCGGCCACGGGGCTCGCCGCCAGGGCCGCCGCCCAGCGGGCGGCCGAGCGTCGCGCGCAGGACGCGCGGCGCGCGGCGGTGCACGGCACCTGGCCGCAGTGGATCGCGAGCAGCACCGCGGCGTCGCCGTGCCGCTCCCCCGGCCGCGCAGCGCCCCTCGGCGCCGCGCGCTGCCGGACCAAGACCTTCAAGCGGGCCGGCAGGTAGCCGTGTCCCCGATACAGGGAGGAAAGATGACCAACGACACGACCAACGGCGTCGCCTCTCTCGAGGCACCGCTCACCGAGTTCGACCTCTCGGCGCTGAACGAGCTGCTGCGCAGCGCGTCCCCGCCGAACGGAGAGGCGAGGTCACAGGCGACGAGCGCGATCCTCGCGCGGATCGCCGAGCGGCTGCCGACAGAGGCGTCGGCCTACGAGCTGCTCGAGAACCTGCGCTGGCGCGGCCGCCCCGAGTGCCCGCACTGCGGGGTCATCGGGCCGCACGCCTACCTCCGCCCCGCCAACGGGCTGAGCCGGACCACGAACCGTGGCCGCCAGTCCGAGCGCCGGGTGTGGAAGTGCCGCGCGTGCAAGCGCCAGTTCTCCGTGATCACCGGCACGGTCATGCACGGCACGCACGTGCCGATCCGCACGTGGATCCTCGTCGCGTTCGAGATCGCGTCGACCAACCGCGAGCTGAGCGACCGCGAGGTCGAGCGCCGCTACGGGCTGAGCTCGAAGTCGGCGCACTTCTTGCTGCAGCGGATCCGCGACGACCTGGCCCGTCCGGTCGACGAGTCGCTCTTCGGGCGCGTCGTCGCCGGCGAGCACCGCGCACCCGTCGGCTCGACCGCCGACGTCGCGGTCCAGTCGGCCCCGAACAACGGCGCGCCGGCGCGGACCCCGACGCCGTCGACACCACGCGGGGTCATCTCGATCTGGTGACGGCGCCGAGGCGCTGCGGCCGGGCCGCCCCCTAGACCCCGGCCGCAGCCGCCTCGGCGTGCTCGCCGTGGAGCAGCGCCGCCATGTTCGCGCGGTAGAAGCGGTCCTTGTCGGCCTCGTCGACGCCGCCGAGGTGCTCCTCGAACGACGCGAGCGGGTCACGGCCGCCCTCCGGATGGGGGTAGTCGGTCGAGAACATGAACAGGTCCGCCCCCGCCTGCTCCATCATCCAGCCCACCGGCTCGCCCGGGAAGGGCGTGAACTTGAGGTGGCGGTGCACGTAGGCGGACGGCCGGTCCGCGAGCGCCTGCAGCGGCGGCTCGGTGCGCCGGAACGCGCGCTGGGCGTGGTCGAGGTGCCGCAGCCACGAGACCACCCAGCTCGCCCCCTGCTCGATGCACCCCCCGCGAAGCTGCGGGAACCGGTCGAACAGCCCGTCGAGCACGAGCGCGCCGAGGAAGACCTCCGGGGAGTGGTGGATCGCGAGGTAGTCCTTGGAGCGCACGTTCTCGCCCCCGCCGAGGTGGTCGGTGACCGGGCGGCCGTTCTCGTGGAACGCGGGGTCCAAGAGCCGACCGCCGCCGCCCACGTGCAGGACGAACGGCACGCCGGCCGCCTCGAGCGTTCCCCAGAACCCGTCGAGGTCGGGGTGCGTCGGCGAGCGCTCGCCGGCGGCGGTCGAGGGGACCATCACCGCCGCACAGCCGAGGCCGAGTGCCACCTCCAGGGTCTCGAGCGCCCGCGCGGGGTCGTTGAGCGGCACGTAGCCGACGCCCAAGAGGCGCGGGTCACCGGCGCAGAACGCCTGGACGGCGTGGTTCTGCGCGGTCGCGCCGGCGTAGAGGCGCCCGAGGTCCCGACCGAGGTACAGCGTGGACGCGAACGTGGCGAAGACGAGCTGGCCGTCGAAGCCGAGCAGGTCGAGCACCCGGCTGCGCTCGGCGGCCTCGAACCCGCCCATCGCGAACCACCCCTTGTCCAACAAGAGCCGCGACTCGGCCTCCGCCGCCTCGTCCGGGTCGCTGCGGCGCCGCTCGGCGCGCTGGACGGCCTCGTCGAGCACGGGCGCGAGGGCCTCCATCGTGCCGCGCTTCATCCGTGCCGCGTCCTCGGGCCCGAGGTAGGCGTCGAGGAAGTCCGCGAGCTCCATCACGTGGCTGTCCGCGTCGAGGATCGTTCGACCGCCGGCGTACGTCATCGGGCCCCCTTCTCACACCTGGTGTCCTGCCGTTGGTGCGAAGACTAGGTCGCCACCGCGACGCCCCGCCGTCCCGGCCCCGGGTCCGGACCCGGGGCGTCACGGCGCGCGGTCGGGGACCCAGGCCGCGGTATCCGACGGCGGCGCACGAGCCGCGCACCGCCTCCCACACGGACGCCGTGCTCCCTAGGATTCGAAGCGTCGTCCATCCGGGTCGAGAGAGGAGGCCACGTGCGGCCCGTCGCGCTGTCGAAGGTCGTGCTCTCGATCGCCGGATCCCTCGTCGTCGTCGTGGCGTCGGCCGGCGTCGCGGACGGCACCGCGCCGGGACGCACACCGGACCGGCCCGAGCTGCTCGCCCAGGCCGGCTCGACGAGCACCGTCTACGTGCTGGCGTCGTGCGCCGTCGCGCCGTGCCTGCACCTGTACCGGACCGCCGACGGCGGTGCGCGCCTCGCCGCGGTCACCCCGCCGCCGGCGACCGTCTCGCGGGCCTCGCCGACCGGGACCCTGCGGCAGCTCGTCTTCGCGACGCCGTCCGACGGCCTCGCGCTCGAGGGGCCGGTGTACGCGAGCCTCCTGTCGGCGACGTTCTACGCGACCACCAACGGCGCGCGCAGCTGGGCCAAACAGTCGCTCGGGAGGGGCGTCTCGGTGATCGCCGTGGCCGCGACGGCGACCGCGTACTTCATGGTGACGGCGCGCTGTCCGCACCGTTACTACCCCTGCACGGGGTACCGGCTGTCGCACAGCGCGACGGACCATCTCTCGTGGACGTCGACGGCGCTGGGCAACCAGGCGGGGCTCGGCGCCTTCGGCGCGACGATCGCGGCGTTCGGCCGCCACGTCTGGCTGTCGGAGGCGACGTCGAGAGGCGCACCCGTTCTCGCGTCGTCGAGCGACGGCGGCTCGAGCTTCACCCTGCGCGCGGCGCCCCGCCTGGTCGCGGTGACGCCCTGCCAGCTGTGGGCCTCGTCGGCGTCCGCGCTCTGGGCCCGGTGCCCGACGGGGATGCTCGTCAGCTTCGCGCACTCCGGGAACGGCGGCACGGCATGGACGCTGGCGAAGGTGGGGCTCATCGGCAACACCTCCGGCGGGGCGTACGACCCGATCTCTGCGTCCCGGGCGTTCCTCGCGCGCGGCACCACCACCGACGAGCTGTACCGGGTGTCCGGTGCGAGCGGCGCGTCCGCGCCGGTGGGCAGGATCCCCGCGAGCAACGTCTTCTCGCTCGTCTTCACGACTCCGGCGCAGGGGATGGAGGTGGGGACCGCGTCGGGCGGTGCGGCGCCACGCCTCGAGCGGACCTCGGACGGCGGGGCGTCCTGGCGGCCGTGGGCGCTTCCGCGCTGACGCCGCGGCCGCCGCAGTCGCCGCCGCGCCTCGCCGCGCCACGTCGTCGGTAGGTTGGTGGCCCCTCGAGCACGGGAGGCGCGCGTGCGGCTCACCATCAGCGAGTTCATGTCCTTGGACGGCGTCATCCAGGCGCCGGGCGGGGCGGACGAGGACCGTGACGGGGGGTTCGACCATGGCGGGTGGTCGATGCCGTTCTTCGACCCCGCGACCATGGGCGCGGCGTACACCGAGCTCCTCGCGACGACCGACGCCCTGCTGTTCGGGCGGCGCACCTGGCAGACGATGGCCGCGGCGTGGCCGGGCCGTGCCGGGGATCCCTTCGCCGACCAGATGAACGCGCTGCCGAAGTACGTCGTGACGAGGTCGCTCGGCCCGGCGGACCTCACCTGGACGAACTCGGTCGCGCTCGCGGGCGACGACGCCGTGGGTGAGGTGCGCCGGCTGCTCGGCGAGCGCGAGGGCCACCTCGTGCTCATGGGGAGCGCGACGCTCGCCCGGGCGCTCATCGGGAGCGATCTCGTCGACGCCTACCGCCTGATGCTCGAGCCCGTCACCCTCGGGGGCGGCAAGCGGCTGTTCCCCGACGACGGCCGGCTGCGGCCGCTCCGTCTGGTCTCGTCGCGCACGAGCGCGACCGGCGTCCAGATCTGCCACTACGAGCCTGCCCACGTCGCGTGACCCTTGGGTCGTGCGGCCCGAGCTGGGGCCTTTGGCGTGCGACGCCCACGGGCCGGTGCGCGAGGGCATCCGGCTGCGGTCGACGGGTGCCGGCGGCCCGAGCACCGTCACGGCGAGCTGCGCCTACTCGGTGCGCGCCGTGATCTCCTTTTTGAAGAGGAGGTGGGTCGTGCCGTCCTCGTTGACCGCCGACCCGTCGGCGACGTAGCCGAGCCGGCGCGCCAGCGCGATCGACCGCTCGTTGCCCGCCGCGACGCGGATGACGGCGCGGCGCACGCCCCGCCCGCGCAGGTAGCCCTCCATGAGGACGACCGCCCTCGACGCGTAGCCCTTGCCGCGGGCCGCCGGGTACAGACCGTACGAGACGTTGGCGTCGCCCGGGTCGTGCCCGACGAAGTGCGCGTGGTCGCGGTTCGACTCGACGAAGCCGATCAGCTCGCCCTCGGGGTCCTGCACGGCGAGCGTGATCCTCGGCCCGCCCGCCGCCCACCCTGCCGCGGCGCGGTGGACCATGGCGGTCACGGACGCGACGGTGCCCACGCCGCCGCTCACCCACCGGACCTGCTCGTCGTCCTCGCCCTCGAGGTGGGCGGGGACGTCGCCCAGGGTGAACCTGCGGAGCGAGACCGTGCCGTCGGAGAACAGGACGTCGTCGTCGGCGGTGACGGTCAGCCCCTGCGGAGCTCGACGACGGGGATCACGCGGCGCGTCTTCGCCTCGTACTCGGCGAAGGCAGGGTACCGCTGCTTCTGCAGGTCGTAGAGCCGGTCGCGTTCGGCGCCCTTGATCGGCGCCGCCGTCGCACGGAGCGTGTCGGCGCCGAGCTCGACGGTGACGTCGGGGTGCGCGACGAGGTTGTGGTACCAGTCGGGGTTCGTGTCCGCGCCGGACTTCGAGGCGAAGACGTAGACGTGCCCCGCGTCCTCGAGGTACATCATCGGGTGCACGCGCTCGGCCCCCGACCTCGCCCCCGTGGTGTGCAGCAAGAGGACGGGCGCACCGGAGAACCCCCCGCCGAGCTTGCCCTCCTGGGCACGGAACTCCTCGATGATCCCGGCGTTCCAGTCCTGCACCCGACCCGCGTCGCTCACGTACCGCCTCCCGTGCGTGTCTGTCCCCGCTGCGCGGGCCCGCGTCGCGCACACCTTACGGACGCGCCGTGGTGCTCCGCTCCGCCGCGCCGTCGCCGTCCGCTGCGACGGGTTCGCGACCTCACCCACCCACCGCCACGAGGATCACCTTCACGATCACGAGGACCACCGCCACGGCGAGGTACCCCCACATGGCGATGAGCCCGGCCTTGGTCTGCCTCGAGAGCTCCGGCTTCGTGAGCAGGCTGATGGCGGGCATCCGCCACGCCTGCTTGTCCGCGAGCGAGAGCCGCTCGCGAGGGGCCCGGTCGGTCGCGCGCCACCGGCGGACGAGCAGCGCCACGCCGGCGAGCACCCCCACCGCGGCGCCGCCGACGAGGATCCCCACGATCGCGGTGCTCGAGATGCCGGGGAACAGGACGCTCGACGTCAAGATGAGCGAGAGCAGGATCAGGATCCACACGATCGCGCCGGTGAGCACGTTCAGCGCCGTGCCGTTGACCCAGGGACCGAGCACCGCCTTGTCGTTGCAGAGGAGCAGGAGGAAGACGACCGCGCTCGGCAGGAGGACCCCCGCCAGCGTCTGGACGCCCTCGGTCAGGAGTCCGAGCGGGACGCCCGGGATGAGGACGAGCGACGCGGCGACGACCATGAGCCCCGCGTAGCTCAGGTAGAACCCCTTCGCGCTCGTGATCGAGCGGTGCAGCGAGTGGCTCACGCCCAGGATGTCCGCGCTCGCGTAGGCGGTGGCCAGCCCGACGGCGGCGGCCCCGATGGTGCTCGCGTCCAGCAGGGCGATCGCGAAGAGGTCGCCGGCGACGCGGGAGACGTAGGTGTTGAGGCCCTGGGCGACCCCGGCCGCGTTGGTGAAGTGGCCGAACTCCGGGGTGCCCGCGAACGTGGCGGCGGTGAACCCCATCATCATCGCGGCGCCGACGACGACGATGACGATCCCGAGGCACAGGTCCACGCGCTCGTAGTTGATCCACCTCGTGGTGATGCGCTTGTCGATGATGTAGGACTGCTGGAAGAACAGCTGCCACGGCGCGACCGTCGTGCCGACGATCCCGATCACGAGCAGCATCACCGTGGAGACCTGAGCGCCCTTCGGGAATCCCGGCACGAACGCGTCGTGGACCATCTGGCCGATCGGCGGGTGCACCAGCAGGTAGATGGGGATCAGCACGAGCGAGCCGGCCACGAGGACGAGGCAGACCCGCTCGAAGCGGCGGAAGCTGCCGGTGCTCACCGCGCCGATCACGATGACCACCGCGAGGATGACCGACGGGACCTTCGGCAGCCCGAGGTAGCCGGTCGCGAGCGTGATCCCGATGAACTCGGTGACGATGGTCAGGCCGTTCAGGACGAACAGGTTGATGACGCTGAAGGCGCCCCAGAACTTGCCGTAGCGCTCGAGGATGAGGCGGGCGTGGCCGACGCCGGAGACCGCGCCCAGCCGCAGCACCATCTCCTGGCTGACGTAGAGCACGGGGATGAGCAGGAGCAGCGTCCACAGCAGCCGCGTCCCGTAGTTCTGGCCGGCCTGCGAGTAGGTGCTGAACGCCCCGGCGTCGTTGTCGCCGACCATCACGATCAGCCCTGGCCCGACGATCGCGAGCAGGATCTTGAACCGGGCGAGCGTCCCGCGGCGGACCGCGTCCCCGGTGTGGATCGTGCCGAGCCCGCCTCGGATGTCCGCGCTGCGCTCCGTCGTCATCGCCGGCACATCCAGCACAGCGGCGGGCGCACCACCTGGAGCGACGGGCTCGCCCACCAGCGGGGCGCACGGGCGTGGACGTCCGCGCGGCGCCGCGGCGACGTGCGGCGTCCTCTCGGTGCGAGGTCCATGTGTCCTCCAGGTGGAAAGCGGTGGTGGGCGGGTCGGGCGGGCGGGGCGCCGACCGGCACGGGGCACGGCGGACGCGATCAGCGCCGCGGGTGTTCGCGCACTCCTGGTCCTCTGGCCCGCGCGGTGGCGGCCCTCCACGCCGGCTCAGGAGCCGGCGGGCACCAGGCGTCGAGTGCGACTCGGTGAACGGCTGGTACTGGGAGGGTCGGCATCCATGCGGTTCACCTCGATTCGCGTCCGTCCGCTACATGGCTCGTGCATCCTAGGGGACGCGTCCAAAGTGACGGAAGCACGCGCGTCGCGCGAGCCCACCGTCCCGCACCGACCAGGTCTCAGGACGACGGCGCGACCGTGGGCCAGGGGAACTCGCGCTCCGCGACCCGCGCGAGGTCGAGCAGCAGCTGCTCTTCGTGGTGCCGGCCGATCACTTGCAGGCCCACCGGCAGCCCGTCGACTAGTCCGACGGGAACCGAGATCGCTGGGTTGCCGGTGAGGTTCGCGGGGATCGTGAGCGCACCGTTGTTGCCGAGCGCGGCGCCCCGACCGTGCGTCTCGACCAGATCGACGTCGCCGACCGTCGTCGGCATCGGCCCCTCGGCGGCGAACGCGACGTCGGGGTTCGTCGCACAGAAGACGAAGTCCACCTCGTCGAACAGGTCGGCCATCGCCTCGTTGTAGGTGATGCGGAACATCTCGGCGGCGCCGGCCTTCTCGATCGTGAGGCTCCGAAGGGCTGACTTCAGGCCCGCCCGGATCTCCCGCGTGAGCTCGTCGTGGCACGACGGGTACCGGTCACCGAGGGTGCCGAAGAGACCCACCGTGTTGGCGAGCGCCCACTCGCCCCGCACCCTCGGGAGCTGGACCGCCACGTCCACCCGCTGCAGCTTCGCGACGTCGATGAGCGCCTCTGCCCGCATCGTCAGCAGGTCGACCTGGCGCGGCTCGACCACCGCGGTGCCGAGGTCGATCCGAAGGAGCGCGCGCCTCCCCGCCAGGTCGAAGGTGTCGAGGCCCCGCTCCCACCCCTCGACCCGGGGGAGGCTCAGGGTGTCGCGTTGGTCGAACCCGTTGCACACGTCGAACCAGCGCGCGGTGTCGCGCACCGACCGCGACACGCAGCCGACCACGACGGTCAGCGGCGGCTGATGGGCGTGCGGGCCCTTCGGGATCCTCCCGAACGTGGACTTGAGGGCGAAGAGCCCCGTGAAGCCGGCCGGGATCCGCAGCGAGCCCCCGCCGTCGCCCCCCGAGGCGATCGGGACGAGGCCGCCCGCGACCGCGGCCGCCGAGCCTCCCGACGAGCCGCCCGGCGTGCGGTCGTGCTGCCAGGGGTTGTGCGTCGTGCCGTGGAGCTTGGTGTGCGTGCAGTTGATCCCGCCGAACTCCGAGGCGGTGGTCTGGCCGACCAGGATCGCCCCCGCGGCTCGGAGGCGGCCGACCTGGGTGCTGTCCGCGCCCGCGACCTCGTCACGGAACACCAAGGAGGCCTGCGTGGCCGGCCAGCCCGCCACGTCCTCGAGCTCCTTGATCGCCACCGGGACGCCGCCGAAGGGGAGCGCCACGTCGGCCGTCGACGCCGTGGCGAGCGCCGCGTCGCCGTCGAGGTGCGAGAAGGCGTTGAGGTCCGACGCCTCGATGGCCTCGAGGCTCGCGCCCACGGCCTCGGTGGGGCTCAGCGTGCCCGCGCGGAAGGCGTCGACCAGCGAGCAGGCGTCACCCTGCCAGGGCGGGATCGTCACGTGTCGAGACACTACTGAGCACCCGCGCGGCGTCGCCGTGGCGACGTGGCGATCCCCGACGACTACGGGTTGAGCCGCCGAGAGCGCGGCTTGTTGTCGCGGTAGAGCGTGATCAGCTCCCTCGTCACGGTCGCCATCGCCGCCGCCCCCTCGGCGTCGGGCTCGAAGACGACGCCCCGGGCGCGGTTGGCCTCGACGTCGCCGAGCGTCTGGTGGCCAAGCGCGACCGACGCCAGGGCCGCCATGCCGCGCAGCTGGGCGAACATCGGCTCGGGCACCTGCTCGACGGGACGGTCGAGGGCGTCGGCGAAGATCTGGCACCACAGCGGCGACCGCGCGCCGCCGCCGACGACCCGGATCGGCGAGAGTCGCCGGCCGCAGAACCGCTCGACGTGCCCGAACAGCCACGCGCTGTTCGCGGCCACCCCCTCGAGCACGGCGCGGACGAGGCTCGCGGTGCCGCTCGCGAGCGCGACGTTCGCGAACCCGCCCCTCGCCCGGCGGTCGGCGACCGGCGAGCGCTCCCCCGCCAGCCAGGGCATGAACAGCACCCCGTCGGCCCCGCACGGCGCGGTGCCCGCGAGGGCGGTCAGCTCGTCGTAGGAGAGGGACGGCCCCGCCGCGGCGAGCACGCCGCGGAACCACTCGAGCGCCTTGGCCCCCGTGTCCTGGTTGTTGACGACCAGGTACGAGTCGTTGGTGAGGCCGGGCACGGTCGCGATCGAGTGAGAGATGTCCGTCTTCTTCTTCGGGACCGGGCAGCTGATCCACGAGGTGGTGGACAGGGCGAGGTGCGTGGCGTACCGCGAGGTCGCGCCCGCGCCGAGTGCGGCGGCCTGGAGGTCGGGGAGCCCGGTGAGCACGACGGTGTCGGCCGCGATGCCGAGCGCGCTCGCGAGGCCCGTGGTCACCGTGCCCACGACCGAGCCGATGGGGCGCAGCGGCGGGAGCTTCTCGGCGCTCAGCCCGAGGGCACCGAGCAGGTCCGGGTCGTACGCGAGCCGCTCGAGGTGCCGGTTGTCGGTCAGCCACGCCCCCTGCATCGACGCGTGGCTCGCCGTCGCCTCGCCGCAGAACCGCATGGTCAGGTAGTCGACCGGCTCGAGGAACCACCGCGTCGCGGCGGCCGCGTCGGGGTGCTCGGCGGCGAAGGCCAGCATGTGGCCGACCGGGTCCGCGCCGCTCAGCGACGGCGCGCCGGCCGTGCGCCGCACCCAGCGCAGGACGTCGCGGCCGCGGTAGCCAGAGACGCGCCCGCCGATGCGCGCCCGCACGTAGCGCCCACCGGTCATGTCCTGCCAGGTGATGCAGGGGCCCGTCGGCGTCCCGTTCGCGTCGACCGGCACCGTCGAGGCCCACTGCCCCGTGATGGCGACGGCGACGACGCGCGCCCGGCGCCCGGGGTCCGCTTCGAGGAGCCGGGTCGCCGCACCGAGCACGACGTCCCACCACTCGAGAGGGTCCTGGTGCGCGAGGCCGTGCGGGCCGAACGTGGACCGCACCGCGTGCAGCTCCTGGGCGTAGGCGGTCCCGTCGAGCCCGATGAGGCCGACCTTCGGCCCGCCCGTGCCGAGGTCGACGGCGAGGCAGACGTCCCCCGACCGCTCAGCGTGCAAGTGGGATCCCGCTCTGCTGGTCGAGCATGTCGGCCATGACCGCGCGGATGAACGCGTCGGCCTCGTTCGTCATCCCGCCGGCGACACCGCCGTAGATCGCCGACGACTTGGCGGGCTCGTCGGCGTGGGCCTCGGCGTAGGCCACCGCCTCGGCGAGGTCCGCGGCCCAGCGCTCGACGACGCCGGGCTGGGTCTGGGGGCGCGTCACGTCCATGTGGATCGCGTTCGGGTACTGCTGGCCGTTGAGCCGCCACCCTCTGGTCCGCAGGAAGTCGTTCACCAAGTAGACGTCGAAGTCGTCGGCGGTGAACGAGAAGAGGAAGCTCGGGTGCCCGAGGATCCGCAGCGAGGGGTGCGCGACCACCGCGGTCTGCATCGCGGCCGAGGTCTCGAAGATCGCCGCGGCGTAGCGGCGGTAGCCGGCGCGCCCCAGGCTGACCATGGCCGCCCAGGTCGAAGCCAGCAGCCCGCCCGAGCGCGAGCCGTCCATCCCCGGCGAGCAGTACTTGCCGCCGGACCAGTCCGTCTGGAAGAAGTACTGGGCGTTGCGCAGCGACCGGTCGGCGAAGCACAGGACGCTCGTGCCCTTGAGCGCGTAGCCGTACTTGTGGGTGTCCGCCGAGATGGTGGTCACGCCGGGCACGGCGAAGTCGAAGTCGGCGATGTCGTAGCCGAGCTCCTTGCCGAACGGCAGCAGGAACCCGCCGAGGCAGCCGTCGACGTGCAGCCCGACGCCCCGCTCCACGGCCAGCTCGCCCAGCTCGGCGATCGGGTCGATGGTGCCGTACCCGTAGTTGCACGCCGAGCCGACCACCGCCACCGTGTCGCCGTCGACGTGGTCGGCCACCCAGTCGAGGTCCACCTGGGTCGTGACGGGGTCGACGGGGGCCACGCGCATCTCGACGCCCAGCAGGTGGCCCGCCTTGAGGAACGCGGGGTGCGCCGTCTCGGGCTTGATCATGTTGGGACGCGCCGTCCGCTCGGCGTTGGCCTCGCGGTAGGCGAGGACCGCGTGGGTGATCGAGCCCGTGCCGCCCGAGGTGACCAGCCCGGCCGGGGACGTCGCCAGGTGGCCGGCGCCCAGCAGGTCGAGCGTCATCGCGATGATCTCGGCCTCGAACTTCGTCGAGCTCGGGCACATGTCGCGCTGGAGCGCGTTCACGTGCGAGAAGCGCGCGAACGCGGCGTTCAGGAAGTCGTAGTGGTCGTGGTCGCCGCAGTACATCGTGCCCGAGCACTGACCCGACTCCCATCGCCGGTCCTCGGTGGTGGCCA
>DASZHS010000029.1:0-2295 GCA_035937595.1 Acidimicrobiales bacterium | reverse complement strand
CGGCCGCTCTTCATGCTGACGACCGAGTTGATCTCGATCCCGACGGGGTTCTTGTTCCTCGTGACGCTCGGCACACTGTGGATGTCGAAGATCCGGTTCGAGGCACCGATGCTCTTCTGCCTCGGGATGCTGTTCAACTTCCTCATCGGCGGGGTGACCGGGGTCTTCTTGTCCGACGTGCCCGTCAACGTGACGGTGCACGGGAGCTTCTTCGTCATGGCGCACTTCCACTACACGATCATGGGCGGGTTGATCTTCGCGTTCTTCGCCGGGCTGTACTACTGGCTGCCGAAGATGACGGGGGTCTCGCTCAGCCGGCGGCTCAGCATCGCGCACTTCTGGTGCATGTTCCTCTTCTTCAACCTCACGTTCTTCCCGCTGTTCTTCGTGGGCATCCTCGGCCAGCCGCGCCGCGTCTTCACGTACGCGCACAACCTGCAGGTCTGGAACGACGTGTCCTCGATCGGCGCGTACCTGCTCGGTGCGTCGTTCTTCCTGTTCATCATCAACTTCGTCTGGTCGATCTTCATCGACCCGAAGCGCGCGCCGCAGAACCCGTGGAGCTCCCTCGGGCTCGAGTGGAAGACGCCGACGCCCGTGCCGTGGTTCAACTTCACGCGCATCCCCGTCGTGCTCTCGGACCCGTACCACTACGGGGAGCGCGACGTGACCAGCGTCGCCGACCTCGGCGAGGGTCCCGCGCTCGCCGGGGCGGGCTAGGAGGCACCCATGGCGGACGACGTGCTCCAGGCCAAGCGGGCCCCGACGCTCCACGAGACGCCCGAGGAGGTCGCCTTCGAGCTGCGCGCCCACGAGGGCGCGCTGTGGACCGGCGGCAAGCTGCTGATCGGCATCTTCGCGTTCGCGTGCGCGGCGCTCGCCTTCGCGTACTTCTACCTGCGCTCTGCGAACAACGAGGACCTGTGGCGCCCCGGCGGCGTGACCGCTCCGACGTCCTACGGCGCGGCGATCTTCGCGATCACCCTCCTCGCGGGGTTCCTGGTCGGCTTCGGCTACCAGCGGTTCCGACGCGGGCTCGTGCTCGACTGGATGGTCGCCGGCTGGATCGCCGTGCTCGCGGCGCTGTGCGTCGTCGGCCTCCAGATCTGGCAGCTGACGACGCTCAGCTTCTTCCCCGGCTCGAGCGGCTACGCGTCGTGCCTGATCGGGTGGGCCTCGCTCAACATCACGCTCGTCCTCGTGGGCACCTACTGGCTCGAGACGTCGCTCGCGCGCGAGCTGCGGCTGCGACGCGCCGCGAAGGAGGACGGCGGGACGTCGCGGTCGGCGTTGCCCAACGCACGGATGCTGCGCGTGAGCCTCGAGGGGTGCGCCTACTTCTGGGGGTTCATTGCGGTCGCCGCGACGTTCTTCTGGATCCTGTTCTACGTGCTGTGAGCGGAGGGGAGCGACGATGACCACCAACTGGTACGCGACCCAGGCCCTGACCCTCGCGATCCCGCTCGGCTTCTTCCTCGTCGTGCTCACCTGGGGGTTCTTCCAGCGCCGCTCGTCGCGGTGAGCGGTCCGCCCGTCGCGCGACCCGACCGCGCGGCGGGCGCGCGTCGATGGCTCGCGGCGCTGGGCGCGGTCCTCGCTCTCGCGGTCGTGGTGGCGCCGCTCCGGTCGCTCGCGCGGACCTCCGAGGTCGCGAACGCCCTCCAGTTCGCCGTGCTCGCGCTCGCCGTGCCCGCCCTCGTCGTCGTGGGCGCCCCTTGGCGGGCGCTCGGGGGACTCGGCCGGCTCGCCGAGCGCCGTGCGTGGCGCCGCGCGCGCTCGAGCGGGACGGTGGCCCTCGCGGGCGAGGTCCTCGTCGTCGTCGTCTGGCGCACGCCCGGCGTGGTGAGCGCGATCGGCCACCACCCGTGGCTGCTCGCCGTCGAGGCGGTGACGCTCGTCGTCGCGGGGGTCGCCCTCTGGCTCGAGCTCGCGGCGTCGCCCCCGATGACGCCGCGCACGACGGTGAGCCGGCGCATCGTGCTCGCCACGGTCGCGATGTGGACCGTGTGGATCGTGGCCTACGTGGCCGGCATGGCCCACGGCCAGGGCTACCCGGGGTTCCACCACCACCCCGGTGCGGGGCTGAGCGGCGTCGCCGACAAGCAGCTCGCGACGGCGCTCCTGTTCGCCGCGGCGGCCGCGGCCTATCTCCCCGTCGTGTTCGCGAGCCTCTTCTCGTGGCTCGGCGCCGAGGAGCGGGCCGGCACCGACGCCGCGCCGTGGGTCCTGCGACCTGAGCGGGGCCCGCGCACCGACGAGGTGCGCGCGGCCGGCTGAGCGCCGTGACACGTCACG
>DASZHS010000028.1:0-15668 GCA_035937595.1 Acidimicrobiales bacterium | reverse complement strand
ACCGGTTCGGCGCCCCGGCGTGGGTCCCGGTCGTGAACAACCTCGTGTGCATCGGGGTCCTGTGCTGGTTCGCCGCGATCGACCCCGCACCCTCGCTCACGTCGGTGACCGCCAACCCGAACCAGCTCCTCCTGCTCGGGCTCGGCACGACCCTGGGGGTCGCGTGCCAGGCGCTCGCGCTCGTGCCGTCGCTCGGGCGGGCCGGCGCGCTCCGCGTGCGCTGGCGGTTCGACCTGCGCGACGAGGCCGTCCGCGCCGTCGGGCGCCTCTCGACCTGGACGCTCGGGATCGTGGTCGCGAACCAGCTGGCGCTCGCCGTCGTGCTCGCCTTCGCCTTCGGCATCGGCGGTGACGGGCCGGTCTCGGCGTACACCTACGGCTGGGCGTTCATGCAGATGCCCTACGCCGTCGTCGCCGTCTCGGTCATGGCCGCGGTCACCCCCGAGCTCGCGCGCCGCTGGACGCTGCGGGACCTCCCGGGGTTCGCGGTGCGCTTCGGCACGGGGCTGCGCGGGACGATGGGGATCATCCTGCCCGCCTCGGTCGGGCTCGTGGTCCTCGCCCAGCCGCTCGTCGACCTCCTCTTGTACCGCGGGCACGGCCACGGCCGCCTCCTCGCGGGCACCGTGCTCGCCGTGCTCGCGGCCGGGCTCCCGGGGTTCACCTGCTTCCAGTTCGCGATCCGCGGCCTGCAGGCGATGCAGCGCGCCCGCGACGCGTTCTGGCTCTACCTCTTGGAGAACGCGCTCAACGTCGCGCTCGCCGTGACCATCGGGCGCCACTCGATCGGCGTGCTCACCGCGACGGTCTCGATCGCCTACACCGCCGCCGCGGTCGGGGCACTGTGGGCGGTGCGGCGGCGCGTTGGCGCCCTCGGCGCCCCCGGGTGCTTCCGGCCGCTCGGCCGGGTCGCGATCGCCACGGCGGCGACGGCGGTGGTCACCGTCGTCGCCTCGGCGGCGACGGCGTGGTCGAGCGGCGTCGGCCTCGCCGCCCGGCTCGCGTGGTCCATCGCCGCGGGCGCGGCGACGTTCGTCGTCGTGAGCGCGTGGCTCACGCGGCGCGCGCGGCGTGGTGCGCGCGCGCGTGGCAGTCTCTAGCGGACATGGCACCCGTCCGCATCGTCACCGACAGCGCGTGCGACCTGCCAAAGGCGCTGCTCGCCGAGCACCGCATCGAGGTCGTCCCGCTCACCATCCGCTTCGGCACCGAGGAGTTCACCGACGGCGTGGACCTCTCGACCGCGGAGTTCTGGAAGCGGTGCGCGAGCTCGGCGCGCCTCCCCGAGACCGCCGCCCCCTCGCCCGGCGCGTTCCAGGCCGTCTACGAGCGGCTCGCCGACGAGGGCGCGGACGGCGTCGTCGCCGTCACGCTCTCCTCGGAGCTCTCGGCGACCTACCAGGCGGCCGTGCTGGGCGCGGAGGCCGTGGCCGGCCGCATCGAGGTCCGGGTGGTCGACTCGCGGCTCGTGACGGCCGCCGAGGGGCTGCTGGCCCTCGAGGCAGCGACGCTCGCCGCGGGCGGTGCGAGCGTCGGCGACGTGGCGTCGCGCACCGCGGCGCGCGTGTCGGACGCGGACCTCGTGGGCACGATCGACACGATGGACCACCTCGTCAAGTCCGGCCGGCTGAGCGGCGCGAAGGCGGTCTTCGGCTCACTGCTCAGCGTGAAGCCGATCCTCACCGTGCGCGACGGGCTCGTCGTCGAGGGCGGGCGCCAGCGGACCCGGGCGCGCGCGCTCGAGCACCTCGCCACGCGCGCCGAGGCGGCCGCGCCGTTCGACTGGCTGGCGGTCGGCGGCGGCGACGCCGACGACCTCGGCGTCGTCGTCGAGCGGCTCTCGGGGATCGACAGCACCCACCCGATGATCGTGACGGAGATCGGCCCCGTCGTGGGCACCCACGCGGGGCCCGGCATCGTCGGCGTGTGCTGGCTCACCCGCCACGCCGCCTGACGTCGCGCACGACGGCCCGCACCACCAACCCCCATTAGGGTCCTCCGCGTGACGGACCAGGACCCCAACGCGTCGAGCCCGAAGCGCGACCTCGCGGGCACCGCGATGTCGTGGATCGACGACGTCGTCGACACGCTGCACGACCGGGTCATCCGTCCGATCCTGCTGGTCGGCCGGTCGATCGCGTTCTCGTTCATCATCGTCTTCAGCGTCATCGTCGTCGCCGTGGCGGTCTGCGTGGCGCTGCTGCGGATCCTCGACGTGTACCTGTTCCCCGCGCACCAGTGGGCGAGCTGGGCGCTCCTCGGGGTGCTGAGCCTCGGGCTCGGGCTCGTCGCGTGGCGCTACCGGCGCGTGGTGCCGACCAAGACCCGGGCCTAGGCGTGACCGAGCGCGTCCCGCTCGCGATCATCGGCTCGGGCCCCGCCGGGCTCACCGCCGCCATCTACGCCGCGCGCGCCCAGCTCACCCCGGTCGTCCTCGAGGGCGAGCCGTCCTCGACGTCGGACCAGCCGGGCGGCCAGCTCATGCTCACGACGGAGGTCGAGAACTACCCCGGGTTCATCGACGCGATCCTCGGCCCCGACCTCATGGGCCGGATGCGCGCCCAGGCGCTGCGCTTCGGGGCGGACCTGCGCGTCGCCAAGGTGGTCCGCGCCGAGCTCGACGCCTCGCCGTTCTCGCTGTGGCTGGGCGACGACGACGAGCCGGACCTCGTGGCCGACGCGGTCATCCTCGCCGCGGGTGCGCGCGCCGTGGCGCTCGCCGTCCCGGGCGAGGCGCGGCTGCTCGGCCACGGGCTCTCCACGTGCGCGACGTGCGACGGGTTCTTCTTCCGCGGCCAGGAGATCGCCGTCATCGGCGGCGGCGACTCGGCGATCGAAGAGGCGCTCTTCCTCACGCGCTTCGCGACGAAGGTGACCCTCGTGCACCGCCGCGACGAGCTGCGCGCCTCGCGCATCATGCAGCAGCGCGCCTTCGACCACCCCCTGATCGAGCTGCGCTGGAACACCGTCGTCACCGAGATCCTCGGCGAGGACGCCGTCACGGGGATCGCCGTCCGTGACACCTTGACCGACGAGGCCGGCACGCTCGCGGTCACCGGGGTGTTCGTCGCGATCGGCCACGAGCCCAACACGGGGCTCGTGAAGGGCCAGCTCGACCTCGACGAGGCGGGCTACGTCGTGACCACCGAGGGCACGCGCACGAGCGTGGTGGGCGTCTTCGCCGCGGGCGACGTCCAGGACCACGTCTACCGCCAGGCGGTGACCGCGGCGGGCTCGGGCTGCATGGCGGCCATCGACGCGGAGCGCTGGCTCGCGCACCACCACTGAGCGGCGACCGGGAACAGCCCGGGCCGGGGCGGCGTTGGTACGGTTGGCTGAACGGAGGACCCATGCCAGTGCAGACCCTGACCGACGACACGTTCAACGAGATCGTGGGCGCGGCTGAGACGCCGCTGCTCGTCGACTTCTGGGCGGAGTGGTGCGGGCCGTGCAAGCAGATCGCGCCGATCCTCGAGGAGCTCGCGACCGAGCAGGCGGGACGGCTCGACATCGGCAAGCTCAACGTCGACGAGAACCTGAAGGTCGCCCAGGCGTTCTCCGTCATGTCGATCCCGACCCTCATCCTGTTCAAGGGGGGCGAGCCGGTGGCCCGACTGGTCGGCGCCAAGCCCAAAGGGGCGCTCCTCCAGGAGCTCTCCGCGTACCTCTAGGCGCGCGACTGCCCTCGCTGCCGCTCGCCGAGGGCTCGACGGGCGCCGCGGTCGCCGACGTCCAGGAGCGGCTCGCCGCGCTGGGTCACGTCCCTGACGGCGATCCCCCCGGGCTCTTCGGGCCCTCGACGCGCGCGGCGGTGGAGGCGTTCCAGCGCCACCGTGGGCTGCGCAACGACGGGATCGTGACGACCTCGACCTGGGACCGCCTCGTCGAGGCCGGGCGGCGGCTGGGCGACCGGGTCCTGTCGACCACCGCCCCGCTGCAGCGAGGCGACGACGTGGCCGAGCTCCAGGAGCGCCTGGCGGCCCTCGGCTTCAACCCCGGCCGCGTCGATGGCATCTACGGGGCGGCCACGCGGGCGGCGGTGGCGGGGTTCCAGCGCGACGCGGGGCTCCCGGCCGACGGCGTCGCGGGGCCCGCCACGCTGGCCGAGCTGCGGCGCCTCGCGGTCCGCCACCCCCGCTCGACCCTCGTGAACGAGGTGAAGGAGCGCGCGGCGTCGCGACCCGGCCGCCTCGACACCCTCGTCCTCGCGATCGGCCAGGCGGGGGGCCTCGACGCGGTCGTCGAGGCGGCCGCGAGGTCCCTGCGGGGTCGCGGGGCGACGGCGATCGTGCTGCGGGAGTCCGACGAGACGCCGATGGCGGCGTCCGCCAACACCTCGACGGCGCGCTGCCTCGTGGTCGTCCGGCTCGACCCAGGCACGGCCGTCGCCACCGGGCTGTACTTCGCGACGGACCGCAGCGAGTCGCCCTCGGGCCGGCGCCTCGCCGAGGCCCTCGCCGAGCACGCCGGCCGGGCCCTCGGCGTCGACGGCGCCACGCGGGGGATGGCGCTCACGGTCCTGCGCGAGTCCCGGATGCCCGCCTCGGTCCTCGAGGTCGGGCCGGTCGACCGTCTCGTCGAGCGCACCGCCCAGCTGGCGGAGGCGGTCGCCCTCGCCGTCGAAGCCTGGGCGGCCACCGTCGCGTAGGTGCCGGCGTGAAGATTCTTCAGCAACGGCCTTGGAGGTGTTCCCGCACGTAACCGCCGGATGCACGATGCCGGCGCACGTGGCACCCGGCGCGGGCTGGCGCCGCCGCGGGGATGCTCGGATCGACGCCGGCGACCGACTCCGAGCCCGTGGCGTCACGCTGGCACGGTCGTGGAAGCTCGGGCGTCAGAGGCGGACGGCGTGTGACCACAGGGCGACCCGAGGGTAAAAACCCACAACCTCAGGCACAGGCTGGGGATAACCCTCGACCTGTGCGGACACGTGGTGTGTCAGCCCGGCAACGTCGGTGTGTCAGGTCGGTGACGCCACGCCGGTCACCGCGCGGTAGATCCGCTCGAGGTCGTCGAGGTCGGCGAACTCGACGATGACCTTGCCCTTCTTCCCGCGGAGGAGCTCGACCCTGACGCGTGTCTCCAGGTGGCGCTCGAGGAGGTGCTCGAGCTCGCTGATGCCGGCGTCGGGCAGGGCCGGCTCCTTCGGACCGGTCCCGTCCACCGGCTCGTCCGGCGGCGTGGGCGCCGGCGGCGGACCCGTCAGGCGCTTCACGAGCTGCTCGGTGGCACGCACGCTGAGCCCCTCGGTCTCGACCTGGGCGGCGGTCGCCTCGATGGTGGCGGGGTCGCCCAACGGCAGGAGGGCGCGCGCGTGCCCGGCGGTGAGTCGGCCGTCCGCGATCGCCCCCTGCACCGTCGGCGGCAGCTGGAGCAGGCGGAGGGTGTTGGTGATCGTCACGCGGTTGCGGCTGACGCGCGCCGCCACCTGCTCGTGGGTCAGGGCGAACTCGTCGATGAGCTGCTGGTACGCCGCGGCCTCCTCGAGCGGGTTCAGGTCCGTGCGGTGGAGGTTCTCGATGAGGGCGACCTCGAGGGCGTGCACGTCCGACGTGCGGTCCTGGACGATGGCGGGGATCGTCGCGAGGCCCGCGCGCCGCGCGGAGCGCCACCGGCGCTCCCCGGCCACGAGCTCGAACTCGTCGTCGTGGCCGTCGAGGTGGCGGACCAGGACCGGCTGGAGAACGCCCACCTCGGTGATCGACGCGGCCAGGTCGGCGAGCGAGGACTCGTCGAAGTGGGTCCTCGGCTGGTAGCTGTTCGGGCGGATCGCGTCGAGGGGGAGCTCGAGCAGCTCGAGGCCCTCGGGCGCGCTGCCGTTGCCGTCCGCCGCCTGCTCGCCGGGGATCAGGGCCCCGAGGCCCTTACCCAGCCCGCTTCTGCGCGCCATCGCTCACCTCCCTGGCGAGGGCCTTGTAGGCCCTCGCGCCCTTGGATGCCGGATCGAACGTCGTGATGGGCTGCCCGAACGAGGGCGCCTCGGAGAGCCGGACCGTCCTCGGGATCACCGTGCCCTGGGTCTGGGTGGGGAAGTGACGCCGCACCTCGTTGGCCACGTCCTCGGACAGCCGCGTCCGGGCGTCGTACATGGTCAGCACCACCGTCGAGATCTCGAGCTCCTCGTTCAGGTTGCGCTGGACCAAAGAGACGATCCGCTGCAGCTGGGTGAGGCCCTCCAGGGCGTAGAACTCGCACTGCACGGGCACGAGGATCTCCGAGGCCGCCGCGAACGCGTTGATCGTGATCAGCCCGAGCGACGGCGGGCAGTCGACGAAGATGAAGTCGTAGTCATCGACGACGGTGGACAGGGCCCGCTTGAGCCGAAGCTCGCGGCTGAGCACGCTGAAGAGCTCCTGCTCGACGCCCGCGAGGTCGAGGGTCGCGGGCGCGACGAAGAGGTTCGCGATCCCGACCGGCTCGATGCAGTCCACCATCGGCGTGTCGGACAGGAGCACGTCGTACATCGAGTGCTGGAACCCGCGTCCGTCCACACCGAGGCCCGTCGTGGCGTTGCCCTGCGGGTCGAGGTCGACGACGAGGACGCGGTAGCCGAAGAGCGCGAGGCTGGCACCCAGGTTGACCGTGGTGGTCGTCTTGCCGACCCCGCCCTTCTGGTTGGCGACCGCGATCACCCGGGGGAGCGGCCGGACGGGTCGCTCGTGCGCCGGTCGGGCGGCGGCCGGCGTGGCCGCCGTGTCGTCCGCCGCCGGTGCCTCGACGTCGACGATCCCGCCCTGAGGCACCGGGGCGGGAGCGACGATGGGCTCACCCGCAGGGGCTGCCACCTGGCTGACTCGGTTCTGGGCGTCGCTGGCGTCATCAGCGCCGGCCACCGTCCCGACCTCGGGTGGGTAGATCCACGCGGGCGCCTCTCGGGTCGTCGACGCCGGCCGCTCCCGGTCCGTGACGGAGGGTTCGCTCGGCCCCTCTTGATCGTGCAGGGTGTCCGATGCCGCGGGTGTACCGGGTCCGCTGACCCGCCCAACGTGGGGGGTGGGGGACGGTGCGTCCGCCTCTTCGGGGACACGTTCGATGACCACCGAGGTGGCGTCGGGTGCGGGCGCGAAGGGCGGCGCGTCGGTCGTTGCGATGCCTCTTGACGCTGGCGATCGGGGATCGTGACCTCGCTGCACCTTCTGCCGCCGCCAGAATCCCATCAGCGAGCGGTGTGTCGAGGTCCCACCGCGACATTCAACCGTGCTCGGTCTCGTCAAGTCAAGGAATCTCTCCCGCGCGCGTGCGAGGGGGCCGCACGGCCCTCTCCGGGGCGCCCGCCCGGGCCCGGTCGTGCCCGCGCCGCCTGCCGCTGGACGCCCACGGGAGTTACCCGTGAAACGGTGACAGCGGGGATAGCACGATCTTCGGCTTCGAGGGGCTCGGCGCGCGCCGAACCGGGCTCGGGGGCCACTCCGGACCTCTGCAAGGGTGGGCGGGGCTCAGAACAGCGGCCGCTTGGCGGGAATCCCGTTGCGGCGCGGATAGCGGTCCGGGCACGGGCCCCCTCTGCGGATCGCCACGAGCCGGGGCTCGAGTCCGGCGACGTCGGCCGGCTCGAGCCCCAGCGCCGCCAGCCCCTCGCTCGGCCACCGGGCCACGCCCACCTCGCCCATGGGCGGCTCGGCCACCATGAGCAGCCCCCCTGGCGAGAGGAGCCGGACCGCGCACTCGGCGGTGGTCGCCGGGCGCCCGAACGACCGCGCGGTGACGAGCTCGAACCGGCCCTCGAGGAGGGGCGTCCTCGCGAGGTCCTCGACCCTGCCCTCGGTCACGCCCGCCTTGACGACGCCCAGCTCCCTGATGGCCTCGCGGAGGAACGCGCACCGCCGCACGGAGGCCTCGAGCAGGACCACCGGGGTCCGTGGCCAGCGCGTCGCGAGGACGAGTCCGGGGACCCCACCGCCGGCACCGAGGTCGCAGCACGCCGCGGGAGGCCCGCCCTCGAGCGCCTCGTAGGCCTCGGCGAACGCGAGCGCGTGGTGGACGTGGACCTCGGGATCCCCGGGTCCCAGGAACCCCAGGTCCCGAGCGCGGCGGAGGACGGCAGCGAGGCCGTCCGACACGGCGCTCAGGCCGGGCTGATCACCACGAAGCGATCGGGATCCTCGCCCTCTGACCGCGTGGCGACGCCCTCGATCTCGGTCGCGGCATCGTGGATGACCTTGCGGTCGGCGGGCGACATGGGCTCCATCTGGCGCTCCTCGCCCGACGCGACCACCTCGGCAGCGAGCGCCTGGGTGAACTCCGTGAGGGCCTGGGCGCGACGCTCCCGGTAGCGGGCGACGTCCACCAGGATCCGATCCGTCCGCGACGGGCACTTCGCCTGCACCGCGGTCCTCGTGACCTCCTGCAGCGCCGCCAGGGTGGTTCCTCTCGGCCCGACCAGGATCCCGAGGTCCGCGCCGTCGACGGCCAGCTCCACGGTCTCCTCGTCGAGGAGCCGGACCTCGATAGTCGCGGTGAGCCCGAAGGCGGCCACGAGACCCTGGAGGAAGGTCTCCCCGATCGCGCCCTGCTCCTCGAGCGTCATTCCCTCCGCCATCGCCCCATCCTCTCTCTGTGGCGACTCCGTCGCCTGCCGCACGGCCACGGTGGCCGTGGCGACCTCGCGGGTGTGCGAGCCGCCCCGACGTCCGCGGGAGCGCGAACGGGACCCCTTCGAGCCGCTGGGCGCGTCCGAGCCATGGGCCACGGTGGAGCCCTGGCGCCCGTTCGTGCCCCCCTCGGCAGGTCGGGTGGACCCACCGCGGCCGGAGCGCCCGCGCCGGGCGCGCTTGGGCCGTGGTCCGGTCGGGCGGATCCGGGCGCGCACCCGCGCCTCGCCCCGCACCCGTCCGAACAGCCCCGTGCGGGGCTCCTCGACGACGACGATCTCCGCCTCGGTCTCGACGACCCCGAGCTGGTCCAGCGCTCGTCGGGTCGCCCCCTCGACGGTCTTGTCGGTGATCTCGACCCACTCCATCGTCAGCGTGCCTTTCTCTTCCGCTTGTCGCGGGAGCGCGGGTGCTGGGGCACCGGCTTCGGTGCGGCGGCCGCGGGCTTGGGGGCCGCCGCTGCCGGCTTCGTCCCGGACCCGTTCCGGCCGTTGCTTCGTGCCTGTGGCGTCACTTTACCGTCAGGCTTGACATCATTCCTGGCGTCACCACCCTCGTCGATTGTGGGCGGTGCCGCCGGGATCGACCGCTCCGTGGGCGGCTTCGGCCGGTCGTAGCGGAAGATCAGGTCCTGGGTGAGGATCCGGATCAGCGACGAGAAGATCATGTAGATGACCGCGGCGGCGGGGACGATGAAGTAGATGTACGCGAACAGGATCGGCGTCAGGCGCTGGAACATGAGCATCTGGCTCGACATCTGCGCGGCGTTCGGGTTCCGTCGGTTGAGCTGACTCATCTGGAAGTACTGGACCCCCACCGCGACCGCGATGAGCACGTAGAAGGGGATCGCCGCCCAGATCGAGCCGTGCGAGCTGATCGGCTTGAGCGCGATGTTCATGTGCCACACGTACATGGCGCCCGGCGGGTGCGCGTGGGTCAGCGCCGTGTACATCTTCGAGGTGGGCGGGATGTTCCTCGGCATCGAGACGAGCTTCCCGTTGACCGTGACCGTGTTGGAGAGCCCCCGGATGACCGAGTAGAGGATGAAGAGGAACGGCGCCTGCAGCAGGCCGGTGATGCAGCCGGTCGCGGGGTTCACGCCCTGCTCGCGGTAGAGCTTCATCATCTCTTCGTTGAGCTCTTGGCGGTGCTCGGGGCCCTTGTACTTCTGCTGCAGTCGCTTGAGCTCGGGCTGGAGCCGCTGCATCGCGATCATCGACTTCGTCGACTTGACGGTGAGGGGCGTGAGCAGCCCCATGATGATCACCGTCAGGATCGCGATGGCGACGGCGTAGTTCGGGATGAGCCCGTAGATGAACGCGAGCATCCACGCGACCGCGTAGACGATCGGGTGGAAGATCTTCGCGATCGCGCTCGTGAGCCCGTTGGAGATCGCGAGGTACGGCGTCATCACGCGACACCGTGGCGCGCGGGCGGGACCAGGTCCACGCCGGGCGGCGTGAGCGGCGTGCAGCGCGCGACCCGGCGCAGCGCGAGGCGACCGCCGCGCCACAGGCCGTGTTCGGTGATCGCCTCGGCCGCATAGGACGAGCAGCTCGGGTGGAACCGGCACGACGTCGGCCGGCCGGCGCGGGCGGCCTGGTACAGCGAGAGGCAGCGGAGCGCCATCGTCGCGCTTCGTCCTGGCCTTACGTCGCTCACTCCCTCTCCTCTCGTGAGGCGCCGGCGGCCCTCACGCTCGTTCGCAGGCTGTCGATCAAATCATTGAAGTCCATGTCGATGGCGGTGACGTCCGGTGAGATCAGGTACGCGCCGGGCGCCATGTCGTCGGCCACCTGGTCGACCGCGGCCCGCAGCCGGCGTCGGAGCCGGTTGCGCACCACCGCGCCCCCCGCGCGTCGGGGGATCGCGTAGGCCACGCGGCACAGCCCGTCGCCCGCCTCATCGGCGAGGAAGCGGAGCCGCACCGGCCCGGCGCCACCGCGGCGCCCCGAGGCCCCCAGCGCCTGGAACGTGCGCCGCGAGCTGATCGAGGCCGTGCGCCGCGGCCCCACGTTCAGGAGGCCAGACGGTGCCGGCCCTTCAGCCGGCGTGCCTTGAGCACGGCACGGCCGCCGCGGGAGGACATGCGGGCACGGAACCCGTGCGTCCTCGCACGCTTTCGCTTGTTTGGCTGGTAGGTGCGCTTCACCTAGTTCGTCCCTTCCGTCGAGGCACCGGGAGCAGAGCCGAGCAGCGGCAGCCCGGGCGCGGAGCGCACAGCCTACCGTGGAGGCGAATCGGTCCCGAAGGCGGCTCGGGCCAGCGCGTGGCGCGAGCGCACGGCCTCGTCCTTGCCCCGATGGCCGGGCCGCGGCGAGCACGGCGACACCGCCGATCCCGATCGACCGACACCTGGGATCGCCCGGGGATCGTGCAGGGTGCTCTCCGGGGGGCCGGCGCGGGAAGGAGCGGGGTGGACCGTCGCGCCGCCGGCGTCACCGCCCCCGTCGCGGTCGGCTCCGGCCGTGCGGTCCCCGGGACCGTGGCGTGGGTGCGCTGGAGGCCTCCCAGGGGCGTCCCACAGCCCGTCGGGTCCCCCCCCTCGATCCCTCGTCGACGCGCGACCGTGGCGATTCTGTGGCCGGTGTGTGATCGTGTGCAGAACGGCTCGCCGGGGTGTAGGTTCTGGCCCCCCGCGGGACCGGGGCGTCGGCCGAGACTGTGGACAAAGGGTGTTGATAACCGGGGCGACGCCCTGTGGAGGACTACGTGGCCGACGTTGACGAACTCTGGGCGCAGTGCGCAGAATCCCTGCAGGAGCAGGTTTCGGAGAACGTCTGGTCGCTGACCCTCCGCGCACTCCGGCCTGTGGATTTCGCTGGGGACAAGCTGGTGCTCGAGGCGCCGAACGCGCTGCAGCGCAACCGGGTCCACGAGCGCTACCTCCAGCTCGTCGAGGACGCCGTCTCGACCGTCGTCGGCCATCCGGTGGGCGTGGATCTGGTCGTCGCCATGCCGAGCGACGTCGACCTCGACCCGGTCGAGCTCGAGTCGCCCTCCCACGTGGCCGCCGTGCGGCAGGCGTCCTCTGAGTCCAACGAGACCAACGCGGCTCGCCTCGACCCGCGCTTCACCTTCGACGCCTTCGTCCCGGCGAGCTCCAACCGGCTCCCCTTGGCCGCGGCCCAGACCGTTGCGGAGACGCCCGGCAAGGCCTACAACCCGCTCTTCATCTACGGGGCGTCCGGTCTCGGCAAGACGCACCTGCTCCACGCGATCGGCAACTACGTCCAGGACAACTACTCGAAGATGCGGGTGCTCTACGTCACGACGGAGCACTTCTTGAACGACTTCATCGACGCCATCCGCTCCAAGACGACGCTGGCCTTCAAGCGCCAGTACCGCGAGTGCGACGTCCTGCTCATCGACGACATCCAGTTCATCCAGAACCGAGAGAGCCTCCAAGAGGAGCTGTTCCACACCTACAACACCCTCCAGGGCGCGGGGAAGCAGATCGTCCTCACCTCGGACCGCACCCCGAAGGCCATCGAGACGCTCGAGGAGCGCCTCCGCAGCCGGCTGCTCTCCGGGCTGCTCACCGAGATCGACCGACCGGACCTCGAGACCCGGCTCGCGATCCTGCGGACGAAGGCCGAGTACGACCGGATCGCCCTGCCCGGCGACGTCGCCGAGTTCATCGCGAGCCACGTGCGCGACAACATCCGCGAGCTCGAGGGCGCGATCATCCGCGTCAACGCCTTCGCCAACCTCAACCGCGAGCCCATCACGTTGGACCTCGCCAAACGCGTCTTGTCGGACCTCGGCGACGAGACACCCACGATCACCCCCGAGGCGATCGTCGAGGCGGTGGCGGAGTACTACCACTTCACCCCGAACGAGGTCCGCGGCCCGCGTCGCGTGCGGCCGCTCGTCACGGCGCGGCACGTGGCCATGTTCTTGATGCGCGACCTGCTCGCCGACTACTCGTACCCGATGATCGCGAGGATCTTCGACGACCGCAACCACACCACCGTCATCAGCGCCGTCGAGAAGATCCGCGGCCAGATGGCCGAGCGACAGCAGCTCTACGACCAGGTGACCCAGCTGCGTCGGCAGCTGAAGGGGGAGAGCTGACCGGTGCACAACGAGCCGAACAACGTGTGTACAGCCCCGGCGTATCCTGTGCCGCGATGCCCCCCTCGCCCACAGATCTCGGCGATCCCTCCACGCCTAGAACAATGTTTCCCACCGATGGCGCGCAGGCAGTGGATGAATAAACGCCGTCTGATCAGGCAAGACGCATTGTTGTCCACAATCCACATGCCTACTATGACAATCCCTTCTCTCTTAGCGACGCTGTGGGGGGCATCCCCGCGAAAGGTGGCGAGGCCATGAAGTTCCGCTCAGAGCGCGACGTCCTGGTCGAGGCGCTCTCGGCCGCGGCTCGGGCGGTGTCGACCCGGGCGGTCGGGGCGACGACCGGGCTGCACCTGCTCGTCAAGGGCAACGAGCTGACGGTCACGGGGACCGATCTCGACCTGACCGTGCGCTCGGTGATCGAGGTCATCGGCATCGACGACGGTGAGGCGGTGGCACCCGCGCGGCTCATCGCCGACGCGGTCCGGCACCTCGAGCCGGGTGCGGTGACGATCGACGCGGCGGACGAGAAGGTCGAGATCTCCGCGGCCCGCTCGAAGTTCTCGCTGCGCACCTACGCGCCGGCGGACTTCCCGTCGCTGCCAGCGAGCGGCGCGACGACGACGACGGTGCCGGCCGGTGAGCTGGTCGAGGCGCTGCACCAGGTGGTGCGCGCGTCCTCCAGCGACGACGCACGGCCGCTCCTCACCGGCGTGCTGTTCACGAACGAGGACGGCATGCTCCGACTCGTCGCGACCGACTCGTACCGGCTGGCCCTGTGCGACCTGCCGGGTCGAGCGGCGATCGCGGGCGACCGGGACCTGATCGTCCCGTCGCGCGCGCTGAACGAGCTCCAGCGCATCTGCGCGGCCCTGCCCGACGACGCCGAGGTGGGCGTCGCGCTGTCGGACACCGAGGTGACGTTCACGGCGGGGTCGGCCACGATCAGCTCGCGGCTGATCGACGGCGCCTACCCCGACCACCGCCAGCTCATCCCGGCGAGCTACCCCAACCGGCTGCACCTCGGCAAGGAGACCGTCCTCGCGGCGCTGCGCCGCGCGCGGCTCCTCGTGCGCGACAACACGACGTCGGTGCGGATGACGATGCACTCGGGCGGCGTCGACCTGCGGGTCGTCTCGCACGACCTCGGCGACGTGGAGGAGTCCGTCGACGGCGACTTCACCGGCGAGGAGCTCACCATCGCGTTCAACCCGACGTACCTCATCGACGGCGTGGACGCGGTGCCGGGCGACGAGGTCGTCCTGGAGACGTCCGACTCGGCGCGTCCGGCCATGGTGCACGGCGCGGACCACGACACGTTCCGCTACCTCCTGATGCCGGTGCGCGTGCAGTAACAGGTGGGGCTCGCCTCGCTCGACCTCGTCGACTTCCGCTCCTTCCGCGCCGCGCACTTCACCCCGGATCCCGAGGGGACCACCGTGCTGCTCGCGCCGAACGGCACCGGGAAGACGTCGCTCCTCGAGGCCGTCGGGTACCTCGGGACCGGGCGCTCGTTCCGCGGCGCCGCGCGCGACGCCATGATCCGCACGTCCGAGGACGACGCCTACGTCCGTGCGACCGTGCACGAGGCGACGCGCGAGGTGCTCATCGAGGCGCAGCTCTCCCGGCACGACAGGTCACGGGTGCAGGTGAACCGACAACCCGCGAAGACCCGTCGCGACCTGGCCGACGCCGTCGCGGTCACGACGTTCGCCCCCGACGACGTCACCGTCGTGCGCGGCGCCCCCGCGGCGCGTCGTGACGTCCTCGACGACGCGCTCGCCCTCCTCGACCCGACCGCGGGGACGCTGCTCGAGGACGTCGCCCGCGTGCTCCGCCAGCGCGGCGCGCTGCTGCGGCAGCTCCACGGGCGCCTCGACGCGGCGGGGGCGTCCACGCTCGACGTGTGGGACGAGCGGCTGGCGTCGCTCGGCGACGACCTCGCGGCGAGACGGACGACGCTCGCCGCCGCACTCGAGCCGGAGGTCGGCGAGCTGTACCGCCGGCTCGCGGACGCGGACGTCGAGGTCGGCGTCGCCTACGTGACGAGCTGGTCGGGACCGCTCGGCGCCGCGCTGGCGACGGCTCGCGGTGACGACGTGCGGCGCGGCCTCTCCACCCTCGGCCCGCACCGTGACGACGTGGCGCTCACCCTCGACGGGCGAGAGGCGCGCACCCAGTCCTCGCAGGGCGAGCAGCGGAGCCTCGCGCTCGCGATCCGTATCGCGGTGCACCAGCGGGTGACGTCGGCTCGCGCCCGCCCGCCCCTGCTCCTGCTCGACGACGTGTTCTCCGAGCTCGACGTCGGCCGCGCGACACGGCTGCTCGGACTGCTCCCGGCTGGCCAGGCGCTGCTCACGACCGCCGTCGCGCCGCCACCCGGGCTCGTTGCGGCCGACGTCGTCGACGTCAGGGGGCTGCACCGTGAGCGATGAGGACGACCGAGGCCCGCGGCCCCTGTCGGACTCGCTGCGCCGGCTGGCCGCCCGGGTGGTGCGCGTCGACCTCGTCGGCTTCGCCGGCGTCGAGGCCGTCTGGGGCTCGGTGACCGCGGCGGTCGCCTCGGGTGCGGTCCCGCTCCGCCTCTCCGACGGCGCGCTCACCGTCGTGGTCGCGACCGGCGCGCACGCGACACGAGCGCGCCGCGACGCCGCCGCGATGCTCGCCCAGCTCGGCGAGCTCCTCGATCGCGCGCCGACCACGCTGCAGGTGACGGTGCGCCCAGGGTGATGGCGGGTCAGCCCACGCCGGTTCGGCGCCAGTCGAGCCAGCGGCCGTGCGGATGGGTCTCGGCGACGACGCGCGAGGACGCGCGGGCGCCGTCGAACTCGGTGACGCAGACGACGCTCGCACCCCGGTGCCGGTACGGCGCACCCTTCTCGAGCACGCCCAGGTCGTGCGAGACCGTCGGGAACTCCATCGACACCCAGGTGGTGGGGCGCGTCGCGGCGATCGACGCGATCGACTCGGCGAACGCGCGACGTCGCGCGTCGGGGA
>DASZHS010000027.1:0-11888 GCA_035937595.1 Acidimicrobiales bacterium | reverse complement strand
CGAGCGCATGGTCGACGTCGTCCGCAGCCTCTAGGGCGCACCTGGTGGCGACCGCGGTGCTCGTCTCGGGCGAGGGGACGATCCTCGAGGCGATCACCGCGACGATCCCGCTCGACGTGGTCGTCGCCGACCGCCCGTGCCGCGCGCTCGAGGTCGCCCGGCGTGCCGACGTCGAGGCGGTGCTCGTCGACCGCGCCGCCTACGGCGGGTTCACCGCCGCGTTCGACCGCGACGGCTACACCTCGACGCTGACCGACGTGCTCGACGCGCGTGCGATCGACCTCGTGTGCATGGCGGGGTTCGGCACGATCCTCTCGGCGGGGTTCTTCGACCGCTTCGAGGGCCGCGTGCTGAACACCCACCCCTCGCTGCTCCCCGCGTTCCGCGGCTGGCACCCCGTCCGTGACGCGCTCGCCGCCCACGCGACGACCACCGGGTGGACCGTGCACGTGGCCACCCGCGAGCTCGACGCCGGCCCGATCCTGCGCCAGGAGCCCGTCGCGGTCCGCGACGACGACGACGAGGCGTCGCTCCACGAGCGCATCAAGCAGGTCGAGCGACGCCTGTACCCCGAGGTGATCGCCGACGTGCGCGCCGCGATGGCCGCCGGCCGCGAGCCCGCCTCGCTGGCGCGCGCCGAGGTCCCCGGGCGATGAGGGCGCTCCTCAGCGTGTGGGACAAGCGCGGCCTGACGGCCCTCGCGCGCGGGCTGGAGGGGCTCGGCTGCGAGCTCGTCGCCTCGGGTGGCACGTCGTCGGCGCTGCGCGACGCCGGCATCGCCCACGTCGAGGTCGCCCAGCTCACGGGGTCCCCCGAGATGCTCTCGGGCCGCGTGAAGACGCTCCACCCCGCGATCCACGGGGGCATCCTCGCGGACCTCGACGACCCGGGTCACGCGGCGGACCTCGCCGCGCAGGGCATCACACCGATCGACCTCGTGGTCTGCAACCTGTACCCGTTCCGCCAGGACCCGTCCATCTCGCTGATCGACGTCGGGGGGCCGACCATGGTGCGCGCCGCGGCGAAGAACCACGCGCGCGTGGGCGTCGTGGTGGATCCCGACGACTACGCCGCGGTGCTGGCCGAGCTGCGCGCGGCTGGGCACCTCGAGTCCGCGACGCGCGCGCGGCTCGCCCGCAAGGCGTTCGCACACACCGCCGCCTACGACGCGGCCATCGTCGGGTGGTTCGACGCCGACGTCGTGCGCGAGGAGGGGCTGCCCGCGTCGCTGCACCTCACCTTGGAGCGCGCCGAGTCGCTCCGCTACGGCGAGAATCCCCACCAGCGCGGGGCGCGCTACCGGCTCGAGGGCGTGGCGTCGTTCTGGGACACCGCCCGCCAGCACGCCGGGGTCCCCTTGAGCTACCTGAACCTGTTCGACGCCGACGCCGCCTGGCGGCTCGCCCACGAGCTCCACGGCGACGCCGGGGCGCCGGCGGCCGTCCTCGTGAAGCACGCGAACGCCTGCGGGGCTGCGGTCGCGCCGACGCTCGCGGCGGCGTTCCGCCGAGCGCTGGCGGGCGACGAGCTGAGCGCCTTCGGCGGCGTGTTCGCGCTCACGGGCGAGCTCGACGAGGCCGTCGCCGAGGAGATCGCCGCGGGACCCCAGGCCGACGTCGTGATCGCCCGCGGGCTCACTGAGGGCGCGCGTGCGCGGCTCGTCGCGCGGCGCAAGACGACCCGCCTGCTCACCGCCGACGCCCCTGGCCCCGCCGCGCGCTCGGTGCGCACGATCGGCGACACCGTGCTCGTCCAGGACCCCGACGAGTTCGAGCGCCCCCCGTCGGCGTGGGCGGTGGCGACGTCGCGCGCCCCGACCGAGGCTGAGCGCCGGGACCTCGTGCTCGCCTGGCGGGTCTGCGGGCGCACGACCTCGAACGCGATCGTGCTCGCCAATGAGGGCGCGACCGTCGGGATCGGCGCCGGCCAGCAGTCACGCGTGGCCGCCGCCGAGCTCGCCGTCCAAAAGGCGCAGGACCGCGCGAAGGGCGCGGCCGCGGCCTCGGACGCCTTCTTCCCGTTCGCCGACGGCCTCGACGCCCTGGTCGCGGCGGGCGTGACCGCCGTGGTCCAGCCGGGCGGCTCGATCCGTGACGCCGAGATCGTCGCCGCGGCCGACGCGGCGGGGCTCGCGATGCTGCTGACCGCCGAGCGGCACTTCCGGCACTAGGAGACCGATGACCGCGACGATCCTCGACGGCGACCGCCTCGCGCGCCAGCTCAAGGCCGAGCTCACCGTGCGGGTGGCCAACCTCGCGGCCGCGGGCCACCGGGTCGGGCTCGGGACGATCCTCGTCGGCGACGACGTCCCCTCGCAGCGCTACGTCGCCCTCAAGCACGAGGACTGCGCCGAGGTGGGGATCGACTCGCACCACCTCCACCTCCCGGCCGACGCCGCCGAGCCCGACGTGCTCGCCGCGGTCCGCTCGTTCAACGAGGACCTGGCCGTCGACGCGTTCCTCGTCCAGTTCCCGCTTCCCGGCGACCTCGACGAGCAGCGGACGCTCGCCACGGTGGACCCCGACAAGGACGTCGACGGGCTGCACCCGGTCAACCTCGGCCGGCTCCTGCTGGGCGCGCCGGTGGTCCTGCCCTGCACGCCCGCGGGGATCGTCGAGCTCCTCGCCGCCCACGACGTGCCCGTCGAGGGCCGCCACGTCGTCGTGATCGGCCGGGGGCTCACGATCGGGCGGCCGCTGTCGGTGCTCCTGTCGCTCAAGCGGCCCGGCTGCAACGCCGCGGTCACCGTCGTGCACACCGGGGTCGACGACCTCGCGGCGATCGTGCGCACCGGCGACGTGGTCGTCGCCGCGGCGGGTCGCGCCGGTCTCGTGACCCCTGCCATGATCAAGCCCGGCGCGGCGGTCGTCGGCGCCGGCACGACCTGGGAGGGCCGTCGGGTGCTGAGCGACGTGGTCGACGAGGTTGCCGACGTCGCGGGCTGGATCACGCCGCGGCTGGGCGGGGTCGGACCGATGACCCGCGCGATGCTGCTCAGCAACGCCGTCACCGCTGCGGAGCGCCACCGGTGAGCGGGCGCGAGATCGAGGAGCGCCCCTGGGGCTCCTTCGAGGTGCTCGCCGACGCCGAGTCGCACTCGAAGGTGAAGTACCTCACCGTGCGCCCCGGGCGCCGGCTCAGCTACCAGTCCCACGCGCACCGCGCGGAGCACTGGTTCGTCGTCCAGGGCACCGCCGAGGTCACGATCGACGACGTGACCCGCCTCGTCCGGACGGGCGAGTCGATCGACGTCCCCCGGGGCGCCAAGCACCGCTGCGCGAACCCCGGCGACGTGGACCTCGTGTTCGTCGAGGTCCAGCAGGGCGACTACTTCGGGGAGGACGACATCGTGCGCTACGAGGACGACTTCGGCCGCGTGGTCTAGGTGCGCGTCGACGACCTGCTCGCGCGGGGCACGACGATCTCGTTCGAGTTCTTCCCCCCGAAGAGCGAGGCCGAGGCGGCCACCCTCGACAAGGCGCTGGTCGAGCTCGCGCCACTCGAGGCGAGCTTCGTCTCGGTCACCTATCGGGGCGGCGCGTCGTCACGCGCCGCCACCTACGACCTCGTGCGACGGCTCCACGACGAGGGCCGCGTCGCCCCGATGGCGCACCTCACCTGCGTGCACCACACGAGAGGCGAGCTGGTCGAGATCCTCGAGAGCTACCGCGACGCTGGCATCGAGAACCTCATGCTCCTCGGCGGCGACGTCGACCCTGCGCACGGCGCGGTGGGCGAGCTCCGCCACGCCGTCGAGCTCGTCGAGCTGGCGCGCGGGGTCGGGACGTTCTGCATCGGCGTCGCCGCGCAGCCCGCCGGCCACCCCGACTCCCCGGACCTCGCGACGGACCGCCGGCACCTCGCCGCCAAGCTCGCCGCCGCCGACTTCGCGGCGACCCAGCTCTTCTTCGAGGTCGCCGAGTGGCGCGCGCTCGTCTCGGACCTCGCGGCGCTCGGCGTCGACAAGCCGGTCCTTCCGGGCATCATGCCCGTGACGACGCTCGGCTCGATCACGAGGATGCGCGACCTCGGCGGCGCGGTGCCGGGGTGGCTGGTCGAGCGCCTCGAGGCGGCCGCGTCGTCGGGTCCCGGAGCGGTCCGCGCGGCCGGCGTGGACGCGGCGACCGAGCTGTGCCGGGACCTGCTCGCGTCCGGGGCGCCGGGGCTGCACTTCTACACGCTGAACCGCTCGACGGCGACGCGCGAGATCGTCGCCCGCCTCCGCGCATGAGCTACGGGTGGAGCAGCTTCCACTCGTGGACGAGCGCCGGCACGAACAGTGCCGCGTCGATCGTCCCGAGGCCGGTCGCGAGGTTGTAGGCAGCGGTCGCCGGGAACCCCTGGACGGTCACCGTCTTGCCCTTCGACACGAACGCCACGGTGTTGTTCCCTGAGGTCACCGCGACCAGCCCCGAGTTGGCCACGTGCTGCAGGGCGTAGAGCGCGGGGTTGAGGAGGCCCAGCCCGTGGCCCGCCACCTGGTCCGCCAGCGCGACGATGGCCGCGAACTCCGGCGTCGCCTCGCTCGTGCCGCACAGCTTGAGCCACGGGTGCCCACCGTTGCCCGCCGCGCTGACGTAGACGTCGACGAACCCCGAGCACGAGGCGCTCATCGAGATGTCCGGCACCGCGCGGTGCGTGCCCGCCACGGCGCTGACCCCGTCTTGGTAGGCGGGTCGCGCGAAGAACTCCGAGTGGCCCCCGCCGGTCGCGGCGGGGTACGGCGGGGTGCGCGCGAAGGTGTCGTTCCAGGCGCTCGCGGGCGCGAGCGGCTTGCCCTGGTCGTTGAGGTTCAGGTAGGTCCCACCGACGGCCGTGACGAGGGGGTCCGAGGCCGGCCAGCTCGTGACGCGGAAGGGGTAGATGTCCTTCGCGTTCGACTTGAAGTCCGTCGCGCCGAGGTCCCCTGAGCCCCCGAGCACCGTGACGTTCGCCTTCTCGGCGGCGAGGAAGGCCGAGCGGAGCTTGGTCACCTGGGACTTGGACGAGAAGGTCTGCTCGGTCGCACCGAAGCTCTGGCTGATCACCGTGCCGAGCCGGTGCTTGATCACGTAGTTCTCCGCCGCGACGATGTCGGGGAACCCCGTCGTGCCCTCGACCTCGTCGGTCGGCGTCTCGACGAGCAGGATCGAGGCCATGGGCGCGAGCGCGTGGGCCCACTCGACGTCGAGGGACGTCTCGGTCGCCCACCCGAAGCGGTCCTTGCCCGTCGCGGTGTACGGCGGGATCGGCCCGCGTGGCCGGATGATCCTGAAGGAGGGTGGCGCGGGAAGGGAGAACGCGGCGTCGAAGGCAGCGAGGTCGGCCGTGATCGTCGGCGAGCCGAAGGAGTCGACGATCACGATCGTCTGGTGCTGGCCCTCGATGCCCTTCGCGTAGAGGGGCGCGAGGTCGTAGGCGGCCCGCAGCTGGGCGGGGTCGTAGCAGGCCGACTTGCCGGCGCTCTGCGCCCTGCAGCTGGCGGTCGTCGGTGGCGAGTCCGAGGTGCCGCGCATGCCCACGACACCGCCGAGGGCGAGGTCCACGCCGCCGAACGCCGGCCGCGCGCCACCCGGGGGGTGGGACGTTACGACGAGCGCGGCCACCGCGAGCGCCGATGCGGCGGCGACGAGCACGGCTCTTCCCCGGACGCCCTTGTTCACCCTTCGCACCGCCGTCCGTCCCGCGCCATGTCGGATGGCGAGGCTAGCAACGGCCGTCGGCGACACCCCGTCAGGGGCACCGAGGCGGTGGCGGCCAGCCACCCCACCCTCGCGTGCCGACGCCGAACCGGGGCAGCGGTCGTCGTCGCCCCGCGTGCGATCCGCGCGCGCGGCCGCGCCACACGAGGGTTCACGGTCATCTCGGTGCTCGGCGTGGGCGTCGTCGACGGCCGGAGGCCGGCGACGTCGCGGTCATGACGACGCGCCACGTGACGACGCGCCACGTCACGGCGCGCCACGTGACGATCCGTGTTGCGATCCGGCGTCGCAACGCTGGCTGCGTCGGTTCGTCATCTCACGGTGCCCGCGCGCACGCGCACGCGCGACCGCAACGACGGGCGTCTCGCGCGCGACGACTCGTGGACGTGTGCCGCGCACCGTCGTGTGACCCAACGACGCTGTGTCAAGTGCGCAGTACGATCAACGGCTCCTCAACGAGTGCACAACGCGACGGGGGAGGGGCGATGGACAACACCGTGGTGTTCACGGCGCACAGCGCCATGGCGTACTTCTGGCTGCTGTGCTTCTACACCGCGCTCCCGGTCGCCATCCTGTGCGGCCTGTTCTCGATCATCAAGAAGTCGGGCTTCTCCCAGGGATGGATCGTCCTGCCGGCGATACCGACGCTCTGCACGATGCTGCTGGCCTACCTCTTGTTCTTCATCCCCGTCACGTTGGCGGTGGGGCTCGCCAGGATCTCGGCCCCCTCGACCATTGCGACCTGGCGCGTGCTCGCGGACCTCATCGCCGCGTTCGACCTCCTGAACCTCCTCGCGTTCTTCGTCTTCGCGTTCGTGCAGTGGCCGATCGAGCGGGAGGTCGCGAACCTCCGCGCCAGTCTGCGCGAGGCCCGGGGAGCGGCCCTGCTCCAGTACGCGAGCGCGCAGGCTCGCCCCTCGTCGTCGACGGTGACCGCGACGAGGGTGCCACCGTCGGGCGGCGGCCGACCTGGCTTCGGGCCGGCGACCGCCGTGCTGGTCGCACCTGCGCCACCGGTCGCCGCGGAGGCGACGCGCTTCTACTGCAGCTGGTGCGGGAAGGCGCGCAGCCCCGACGACGACGTGATCCATCACTGCGGGGCGAGGACCCGGCCACCGGTGTTCTGCGCCTCGTGCGGCCGCGGGTTCGAGGGCCGCGCGCAGTTCTGCGACCGCTGCGGGACGGCGGCGTCGACGCTGTCCCCGCCCTGAGCCGCGTCGCCGCGTCGCCACGAGCCCGTGTCCCGGGCCGGGACGTGTGCACCGCGGGTCATGCGCCGTCGCAGCGGGCGCCGTTCCCCACCTCGCATAGGCTCACCCCATGCCTGCGAACATCACGATGGGGGCCGACGGCTCGCTGCACGTCCCCGACGAGCCGATCATCCCGTTCATCGAGGGCGACGGCACCGGCGTGGACATCTGGCCGGCTGCGAAGCTCGTGCTGGACGCGGCCGCGGCGAGGTCCGGCAAGCGGATCGCGTGGATGGAGGTCCTCGCCGGCGAGAAGGCCTTCCACGAGACCGGTGACTGGCTCCCGGACGCTACCGTCGAGGCCTTCCGGACCCACCTGATCGGCATCAAGGGGCCGCTCACGACCCCTATCGGCGGCGGCTTCCGCAGCCTGAACGTGGCCCTGCGCCAGCTCCTCGACCTCTACGTGTGCCTGCGGCCCGTGCGGTGGTTCGAGGGCGTGCCGTCGCCCGTCAAGCGCCCCGACCTCGTCGACATGGTGATCTTCCGCGAGAACACCGAGGACGTCTACGCCGGCATGGAGGTGGAGGCGGGGACCCCCGACGGGGAGGAGCTCCGCAGCCTGCTCATCGAGCGGTTCGGCTGGGCCATCCGGGAGGGCTCGGGCATCGGCATCAAGCCGATCAGCGAGTTCGGGTCCAAGCGGCTCATCCGTGCGGCCATCACCTACGCGCTCGAGAAGGGTCGCGAGTCGGTCACCCTCGTGCACAAGGGCAACATCCAGAAGTTCACCGAGGGCGCCTTCATGAACTGGGGCTACGAGCTCGTGCGGGAGGAGTTCGCGGACCGCGCCGTCGGCTGGGCGGACTGCGACGGCAAGCCGGGCGGCAAGCTCTTGGTGAAGGACGCGATCGCTGACATCACGCTCCAGCAGGTGCTCACGAGGCCGAGTGAGTTCGACGTGATCGCGACGACCAACCTCAACGGCGACTACCTCTCCGACGCCCTCGCCGCCCAGGTGGGCGGCATCGGCATCGCGCCGGGCGCCAACATCAACTACGTGACGGGCCACGGCGTCTTCGAGGCGACCCACGGCACGGCGCCCAAGTACGCGGGCCTCGACAAGGTCAACCCTGGCTCGGTCCTGCTGAGCGGCGTGCTCATGTTCGAGCACCTGGGCTGGACCGAGGCGGCGGCGAACATCGTCCGCGCCCTCGAGGCGACGATCGCCGACAAGATCGTGACCTACGACTTCGCGCGCCTGATGGACGGCGCGACCGAGGTCAAGTGCTCGGAGTTCGCGAGCGCCATCGTCGACCGGCTCTGAGCCGCTGCGAGGAGCTGCCTTGGCACCCACCCCCGTCCACGTCACCGTCACCGGCGCCGCCGGGCAGATCGGCTACCAGCTCCTCTTCCGCATCGCCTCGGGCCAGCTGCTCGGCGACGACACGCCCGTCGTGCTGCGCCTCCTCGAGATCGAGGCGGCCATGGGGGCGCTGGCGGGCGTCGTCATGGAGCTCGAGGACTGCGCGTTCCCGCTGCTGGCGGGCGTCGAGGCGACCGCGAGCCTCCCGACGGCGTTCGAGGGCGCGAGCTGGGCGCTCCTCGTCGGCTCGGTGCCACGGAAGGCGGGCATGGAGCGCGGCGACCTGCTCTCGGTGAACGGCGGCATCTTCAAGCCGCAGGGTCGCGCGATCGCGGCACACGCGGCGAGCGACGTCCGGGTGCTGGTCGTCGGGAACCCCTGCAACACCAACTGCCTCATCGCGCGCTCCAACGCCCCCGAGGTCCCCGCCGAGCGCTGGTTCGCCATGACGCGCCTCGACCAGAACCGGGCCGTCGCCCAGCTCGCGGCCCGCGCGGGCGTGGGGGTGGCAGAGGTCGCGAACGTGGCGATCTGGGGCAACCACTCCGCGACGCAGTTCCCCGACTTCGAGAACGCGACGATCGGCGGCGTCGCGGCGACCTCGGCGATCGGCGACGAGCGCTGGCTGCAGGGCGAGTTCTTGACCACGGTCCAAGGGCGCGGCGCCGCGATCATCGAGGCGCGCGGGACCTCGTCGGCCGCCTCGGCGGCCAACGCCGCCATCGACACCGTCGTCTCGCTCACCAGACCGACGCCACCGTCGAGCTGCGTCTCGGTCGCGGTGACCTCGACGGGGGAGTACGGCGTGCCCGAGGGGCTCAGCTTCGGGTTCCCCGTGGTCGCCGACGGCCTCGGTGCGTGGTCGGTCAAGCCGGGCTTCACCCACTCGGGATTCGCGACCGAGAAGATCCGCGCGACGACGGCCGAGCTGGTCGAAGAGCAAGCCGAGGTGCGGGCGCTCGGGCTGCTCTGAAGACCCGGGTCAGATCGAGCGGCGGCTCGAGCGGTCGGTGTCAGAGCCGCGCGGCGGCGTCGAGGGCGAGCCGGAAGATCGACTCGCGGACGGTCCCCGCGCGGCTCCACCCGCGCGCCTCCCAGGTCGCCCCGGCGACCGAGTCGCCCGCGTAGAGCAGCTGGGCGAAGCGGATGCCGCGGAACCGCGCGACCGCCATGAACGCCGCCGCCTCCATCTCGACGGTCAAACACCCCTCGGCGACGCGTCGATCGATCCTCGGCCGCGCCTCGCGGTAGAACGCGTCGGTCGTCCAGCTCTTCCCGGTGAGGAACGGCACGCCGCGCTCGGCGAGGAGCACCTCGAGGACCGCGACGCCGTGGGGGTCGGCGTGCACGGTGCGCGACGGTGCGAGGTAGTGGAACGACGTGCCCTCGTCGCGCACCGCCTCGTCCACGACGACGGCGTGCCCGAGCACGAGCTCGTCGCGGAGCGCGCCCGCGCCGCCGCACGCGACGATGCGCGTGCAGCCGAGCGCGATCACCTCTTCGAGGATCCCGGCGGCGAGCGGCGCGCCGACGCCCGGGTGCACGACGACGACGTCGGTACGCTCGGTGGCCACGACGTAGAGCGGGTTCGGCCCGATCTCGCTCAGGAGCCGCCCGATGGGGCGCGCCTCGCCCCTGGCGGCCATCGACTCGAGCACCTCTTGGAAGAAGCACAGGACCGCGACCGGCGGGACCTCGGCGTCGAGCTCGAGGGGGAGCAGCCCGGCGCCGGGCTGGATGATCCCCGGTGCGTCGAGGTCGTCTTCGAGCAGCGGGACGCGGGCGGCGGCGTCGCGGGGAAGGGGCTCGTCGGTGTGCGGCTCGCGGGTGTCGCTCACCGCTCGGGTGGGTGCGGCGCGCGGCGCCGCGGCGGGGTCAGGCGGCCGAGACCTCGAGCCCTGAGCGCTGGAGGAAGGCCAGCTTGGCCCGCAGTGCGGTCATCCACAAGACCATCTCCTCGTTGAAGTGCGGCCCGTCGCCGTCCTCGCAGGCGTGCTCGAGCTCGTCGAACGCCTGGTCCTCGGCGTCCATGAGCTCGCGGTACCGCAGCAAGAAGTGGTCGTTGAACACCGTCACGGTCATTGCGCTCCCTCCCTAGATGCTGGCAGCTCCCTCACACCTCGCTCGCGGCACGCCGCCGGCCGGCATCGACGTCGACGCGGACGACGGCGCGACGCGCCGCCACTGGTGGGCGAGGCACGTCCGGGCGCGAGCCACCCGGTGGTCGAGCCGCTCCCGCGGGGCGGCGACGGCGTCCGTCGCGCTCGCCCCGGGATCCTCGCGGCTCATCGAGAGCACCATAGACCCGGGGTGGTGGTGTCGTCACTGGTCCGGTGGATCCGGCCAAATGGCAGGCTTCCGGCATGACCGACGCGCCCCGCCGCCACATCGGGATCCTGCTCTTCGACGACGTCGAGGAGCTCGACGCCGTCGGTCCCTACGAGGTGCTGGCCGCCTGGGCGAGCTACTTCCCCGACGACGGCTGGTCGGTCGCGACGATGAGCGCGAGCGGCGACGCGGTGCGGGGTGCCAAGGGGCTGCGGATGCTCCCGCACCACGCGGTGGCGGACGCCCCGGCGCTCGACGTGCTGGTCTACCCGGGCGGCATCGGGACCCGGGCGCTCCTGGCGGACCCCGCGCACCTCGAGTGGGTGCGCGCCCAGCGCGCGGCCGTCCCGATCCTCGCGACGGTCTGCACGGGCTCGCTCGTCCTCGCCGCGGCGGGGCTGCTCGCGAACCGCCCCGCCACGACCCACTGGGCGTCGCTCGACACCCTCGGCGAGCTCGACCCGACGATCGACGTCCGCCGCGACGTGCGCTTCGTCGACGACGGCGACACCGTCACGTCGGCGGGTGTCTCCGCCGGGATCGACATGGCGCTGCACCTCGTCGCGCGGCTGGCCTCGACGACGACCGCCGTGGCCGTGCGCCGAGGGTTGCAGTACGACCCGGTGCCGCCGGTCTGATCAGCGCGCGCGGAGCCTTGCGTGCGCCTCGGCGAGGACGCCCACGAGCTCGACGACCGCGCGGAGGTCCCCGCGCACCCGGATGCGCCCCTCGGTGAGGGCCGTCGCGGGGTCGAGGTCGCCGCGGTGGAGCGCCTCGGCGTCCGCCATCGAGACGGTCAGCCACGCCGCGGCCCCCGCCTGGTCGCCCGCGACGAGTCGGGCGCCCTCGTGGTCCGCGACCAGGGTGATCGCCGCGTGCACGCCGGCCGGGGCGTCACGGACGAGCTCGGTGACCACGAGCGGGCCGCGCCCCTCTTCGAGCCCCGGCAGACCGGCGAGCGCGGCGTTGCACTCCGCGAGCCACGCGTCGCTGAACAGCGGCGCCCCCGTCACGGCGCGGGCTGGACGGCCGCCTCGTCCCCGGTGCGCACCTTGCGGCGCCGGACGACGCGCCCGAGCCACGCCACGGGGTCGTAGGTCGCCCCCACCACGCGCTCCTTCAGGGGGATGATCGCGTTGTCGGTGATCTTGATGTGCTCGGGGCAGACCTCGGTGCAGCACTTGGTGATGTTGCACAGCCCGAGCCCCTCGCGCTCGCGGATCAGCGTGCGCCGGTCGTTCGTGTCGAGAGGGTGCATCTCGAGCTCGGCGTAGCGGATGAAGAACCTCGGTCCGGCGTAGCGTCCCTTGAGCTCGTCGTGGT
>DASZHS010000026.1:0-17555 GCA_035937595.1 Acidimicrobiales bacterium | reverse complement strand
CCTCTACGGCTACGGCGCGGGCGCGTGGTGCGCGACGCCGCTCGGTCCCGTCGGCATCGAGGCGCGCACCCAGCAGCTGGGCGCGCTCTCGGCGACGGGGTTCACGCCCGTGGGCCCGGTGCCCGATGCGGGCGACGCGCTCGGCGATCCGACCTCGGTGCCCGGGACCCCGTGGGTCGTCGCGGTGGCCGAGCACGTCGGCCACGTCACCGCCTCGCACGCGCTCGTCGCGATCGACGTGTCGTCGGGCGCACGGGTGTCGCTGCTGGTCGTCGCGGGGCGGTGCGCGGAGCCCCAGGTGTCCCTGGACGCGACGAGGATCGCCTGGCTCGAGTGGCCGCTCGGCTCGATGCCCTGGGACGCCGCCGAGGTCCGCGTGGCGTCGCTCGAGGTGACCACGGCGTCGATCGGCTGTGGCCCGCCGCGTCGCGTCGACGGCGGTCGTGGCGTCTCGGCGGGGCAGCCCACGTGGCGGGCGGACGGCTCGCTCGCCTACGTCACGGAGGCGGCGGGGTTCTGGCAGCCGTGGGTGTGCGACGACGGCGGCGCGGTGCGGCGCCTCTGCGGGCGGCACGCGGAGTTCCAGCGGCCGCACTGGCTCACCTGCCGCTGGCTCGCGGGCCTCGGGGCAGACGGCGCACTCGCCTGTGCGTTCGCCGACGGCGACGGCGAGCACGTCGGCGTGCTGGCGCCCGACGGCGCGCTCTGCGTGCTCGACCAGCCCTGCGTGCGCGTCGACGGCGTGGCCGCCGACGACGCGCGGGTCGGGTGGGTCGGCGCATCGACGCGCGCCCAGGGCGTCGTGTGCGTCGCCTCGCGCCTCGACGTCCGCCCGGCACGCCTGGAGGTCGTCCAGGTCGGGGCCACGCCCGCCACGCGCTGGGCGCCGCCAGTCCCCGAGCGTGTCTCGTTCCGTGCCGACGGGGTCGACCTCGACGGCGTGCTGTGGCGCCCGACGACCGAGGGGGACCGACCGTGGCCGCTAGTGGTCGCGGTCCACCCGGGTCCGACGGGCGCCGTGGACCGCGCCTACGCCCCGATCGTGCACCTGCTCGCCGGGCACGGGTACGCCGTCGTCGCGGTCGACACGTCGGGCTCGACGGCGCACGGCCGCGCGCACCGCGAGCGGCTCCTCGGCCGCTTCGGGGCGCTCGACGTCGCCGAGTGCGTCGCGGCCGCGCGCCACCTCGTGGGCACCGAGGTCGCCGACCCCGCGGCGCTCTTCATCCGAGGGACGAGCGCGGGCGGCACGACGGCGCTCCTCGCCCTCGCCGACGGCGTCTTCCAGGGCGCGGTCGCGTGGTACCCGGCGTCCCGCTTCGCCGACGACGACACGGGGTTCGAGGCGGGCTACCTCGCCGCGCTCGTCGGACCGAACGGGGCGGACCGCTCACCCGTGCAGCGCGCCCCCCACCTGCGCGGGCACGTCCTCGTCGTCCAGGGTGAGGACGACCGGGTCGTGACCCCGGCCGAGACCGCCGAGCTGCTCGACGCGCTTCGTGCGTCGCTCGACGACGTCGAGCTCGTCGCCGTGCCGGGGGAGGGCCACGGCTTTCGGTCGACGGCGGGGCGGGCGACGGCGCTCGGCGCCGAGCTCGCCTTCTACGATCGCCTGGTCGGGGCCACCCACGAGAGCGGGCGCGCCGCGACGGCGCCATCGTGACGACGACCACGGCGTCGGTGGCGCTGGTCGACACACGCCGACGTGGACGGCGCGCCGCGGTGCCGGACCGAGGTCCGGTCGCCGAGGCCGACGCGGTGGGTCGGTACGATGCGGCAGCGGGCGGATCGGCCCGATCCTCCGCGCCGCCACCACCGTGACCACCGGCTCGCCCCGACGCCCGCACCCGAGGCCATCGGCCCTGGCGGTCGATGGGCTCCTCTTCGCAGGCTCGGCGGTCTTCGCCGTCCTGCTGTGGGCCAACAGCGACCTGTCGCCGCACCGCGACTGGGGCCGCGACGCGGCCGTCGGCTACGCGGCGTGCGCCGTGGCCGCCGGGGTCCTGTGCGTCGTCCGGCCGAGCCGTGCGCTGCTCGCGCGCGTGGCGCTGACCGCGGTGTGCTTCGTCTTCGTGGCGCTCGTGCCGATGGCCCTGATGGTGCACCAGCGCGCCCAGGCGGGCCGCGAGGTCCACGTGCTGCCCGAGGTGGGCGTGATCGAGCGGGCGGGCCATGCCCTCGTCGGCGGCCACGATCCCTACGTCGCCCAGCTCGTCGGCGCCCGGCTCATCGGGCAGGTCCCCGGCGTGCCGCGCTACGAGGCGTTCTTCCCGTACTTCCCCCTCATGCTCGCCTTCGGCCTGCCCTCGACCGTGCACTGGCTGGGCTCGCTCGGCGACGGGCGGCTCTGGATGGCGCTCCTGTCGATCGGGCTCTTCCTCGTCGCGCTGCGGCTGGCGCGCGCCCCGCCGGAGCGCTCGCTGCGTGCCGCGCAGGTCTTCTTGGTCCTGCCGACGGGTGCGGTCTTCTTGGCCGGCGGCGGCGACGACCTGCCGGTGCTCGCCCTCTCGCTCGTCGGCCTGGTCGCGGTCGCCCGGCGGCGCGAGCTCACCTCGGGCGTCGCCTTCGGCGTCGCCATGGCGATGAAGCTCACCGCGTGGCCCCTCGGCCTTCTGTGCCTCCTCATCGTGCGCGACCGCGACGGGCACCGGTCGGCGGGTCGCACCGGGGCGATCATGGCGGCGATCGTCGCGGTGGTCGTGGTCCCCTTCTTCGTGTGGGACCCGCACACGTTCTACGAGAACGTGATCGCCTTCCCGCTCGGCCTCTCGGGTATCGACTCGCCGGCGGCGAGCCCGCTGCCCGGGCACCTCCTCGTCACGGTCGTGCCGTCCGTGCGCCGCGTGCTGCTCGTCGGTCTCGGCGCCGTCGGCGTGCCCGTGCTCGCGTGGTGGCTGTGGCGCCGCCCGCCGCGCGACGTCGCCGGCGTCTGCCGGCTGACCGCCGTGATCGCCATCGTGGTCATGTGCGCGGCGCCCGCGACGCGCGTCGGCTACGTCGTCTACCCGGTGAACCTGCTCGTGTGGTCGTGGCTCTTCACGTCACCGGTCCGCCGCGACGCGCTGCGGCCGACCGAGGGCGTCGGCGTCGTTGACGCCGCTCGACCGTCCTCGGTGGTCACGACGGCGGTGCCGACGCCCGGCGCCGAGGCGCGGTCTCAGCTGAAGTCGGAGACCTGGAACAGCCGGAACGTGTAGGTGGCCGACGTCGGCGTCGCCGCCGACGCCGTCACGCCCGCCTCCCAGTAGACGCCGTCGGAGCCCGCCTTCTGGAAGAGCACCTCGGCGCTGCCGGTGGCGGTGCCGCTCGTCGAGATGACGGCCCAGCCGCGCGCGATCAGGTTGGACCGGTAGAAGCCCAGCAGCCTGGCCCGGGGCGCGGCGACCACGAACCGGTCCTCGCGGTCGAACTGGCCGGCGCCGCCGCCGCCCGTCGTGACCGCGCCCAGCGCCCGGGCGCCGGCCGGCACGAGGAGCGCCGAGGCGACGTCGGCGGGCAGCGCGCCGCTGCGCGTCCACGGGGCGAAGGCGGTCGTCCGGCCGAGCGCGAGCCCCCCGTAGATCGTCGGGGCGGTCGTCGAGGTCGTGGACGAGGAGGCGAACGCGTTGAGGAGCCCGAAGACGCCGAGGGTGAGGACGGCGATGCCGAGCACGGCCGCGGCCGGCACGATGCTGACGGTGCGCGCCGGGGGCGGCGTCGGCGCCCGCCTCGCCGCCGTCTCGCTCTGGACCACCGTGCGAGCCTAGGAGTCCGCCCCCCACCCCAGGTGGTCGATCGGCCCGTGGCCCTCGCCGAGCGACCAGGTGGACGCCCCGTCGAGCGCGGTCGCGACGAACGCCTTGGCGCGGCGCACCGCATCGAGCGGCGCCAGGCCCTCGGCGAGGCCGACGGCGATCGCTGCGGCGAGCGAGCAGCCGGTGCCGTGGTCGTTGCGGGTCGTGACGCGAGCGCCGTCGAGCGTGGTCGTGCCGTCGGCGGTCGCAACCACGTCGGGGGCCCGCGTCTCGGTCGCGGTGCCCCCGAGGAGGTGCCCGCCCTTCACGACCACGCACCGAGCCCCCGTCCCGAGGAGGGCGACGGCCGCGTCGGCCATGGCCTCGAGCGTGCCCAGGTCGTCCACGTCGACGCCGAGCAGCACGCCCGCCTCGCGCAGGTTCGGGGTGACGACCGCGGCGTGGGCGAACAGCGCGTCGCGGTAGGCGTCGACGCCGCCCTCCTCCATGAGGAGGTGCCCGGTCGACGAGACGAGCACCGGATCGACCACGAGGTGGGGGAGCGCGCCCTCGGCCGCGAGGCGCGCGACCTCGCGCACCGTGGCGGGGCGCGCGAGCATCCCGGTCTTGACGGCGGCGACGTCGAGGTCCTGGACGACGGCGGCGACCTGGGCACGCACCATCTCGGGCTCGACGGCAAGGACGGCGGTGACCCCGACGGTGTTCTGCGCCGTGACGGCGCTGACCGCGACGGCGCCGTGCACGCCGAGCGCGGCGAAGGTGCGGAGGTCCGCCTCGAGCCCCGCGCCGCCGCTCGAGTCCGACCCCGCGATCGTGAGCACGACGCGCGGGGTCACGCGGCGACCCTACCGAGCGGTGCGTGCGCGCCCGATCGGTACGCTGGACGTGGTGCAGGACCACCTCGTCGTCGACGGCGTCGAGCTGCAGAGCCGCCTCGTGCTCGGCACGGGCGCGATGACCTCGCTCCACCAGCTCCGTGCGGCGCTCGTCGCGTCGGGCACGGAGGTCGCGACCGTGGCGCTGCGTCGCGTGGACCCGTCCACCGACGGCTCGGTCTACGCGCTGCTCGCCGAGCTGGAGATCCGGGTGCTCCCGAACACGGCCGGGTGCCGGACCGCCGCCGAGGCGGTCGCGCTCGCGCGGCTCGCCCGCGAGGCGTTCGAGACGACCTGGGTCAAGCTCGAGGTCATCGGCGACGACCGGACCCTCCTGCCGGACGCCATCGAGACGGTGCGCGCCGCGACGACGCTCGTCGACGAGGGGTTCTGCGTGTGGGCCTACGCGCCCGACGACCCCGTCGCCTGCCGCCGGCTGGCCCAGGCGGGGTGCGCGACGGTCATGCCGCTCGGCTCGCCGATCGGCTCGGGGCTCGGCATCCGCAACCCCCACGCGATCGCGATGATCGCCGACGCCTCGGAGGTCCCGGTGCTGCTCGACGCCGGCATCGGCACGGCCTCGGACGCCGCCTTGGCGATGGAGCTCGGCTGCGACGGGGTGCTGTGCGCCTCTGGGATCAACCGGGCCCTCGAGCCCGCCCGGATGGCCCGGGCCGTCCGCCTCGCCGTCGAGGCGGGGGCGCTCGCCCGGGAGGCCGGGCGGATCCCCCTGCGCAGCTGGGCGGAGGCCTCGAGCGCCGCCGTCGGTCTCCCGGACCTGACGAACCCCTGAGAATTCGAACTACACGAGTGTCGTCCCGCTCGGTAGAGTGACGTCGTGTCGGGAGGAGCGACGGTGGAGAGCACAACGCAGGGCTACAGCGGTCCGCAGGTCTGTCGGCTGGTGGGGATCACCTACCGCCAGCTCGACTACTGGGCGCGGACCGGGCTGCTCACCCCGACGCTCGCGACGGCGAGGGGGTCGGGGTCCAAGCGCCGCTACGACTACACCGACGTGCTCGAGCTGAAGGTCATCAAGTCGCTCCTCGACGCCGGCGTCTCCTTGCAGCGCGCGCGCCGCGCCGTGGACTGCCTGCGCGGCGGGCTCGGCCAGGACCTCGCGTCGTCGAGCCTCGTGCTCACCGAGGCGGGCTCGGTCCTCGCGCACTCCGACGGCGAGATCGTGGACCTGCTGCGCGGCGGGCAGGGTGTCTTCAACATCGTGCCGCTCGGCGCGATGGTCGACGACCTGGCCGCCGAGATCGTCGCGCTCGGCCGCGTCGCCTCGGGCTCGGCCACACCGCCCAAGACCGCGACCGCGTGACGTCCGGGGAGGACCGCGCCGGTGAACGGGCGCACCACCCGAGCGCGTTCCGCGCCGCGCGGGTGGCCTTCGCGCACCCCTCCGAGCGCGTCCTCGCGACGCTGCTCGACGTCTACGGCGTCGCGTGGCGCTACGAGCCGTTCGAGTTCCCGCTCGCGTGGGACGACGGGGGGCGCCCGACCAAGGCGTTCCGCCCGGACTTCTACCTGCCCGCCTTCTCCCTCCTCGTCGAGCTGACGGTGGCCGACCAGCGGCTCGTGACCCGCAAGAACGCGAAGGTCCGCCGGATGCGCGAGCTGTACCCCGAGCTCGACGTCGCCATCGTCTACCAGCGCGACCTCGCGTCCCTCCTCGAGCGGCACGGGCTCGAGGGGCTGCTCTCTGCTGCCGCCTAACCTGCCGTCGTGGTGACCACCGCGCTGCGCCGCACCGCGCTGCACGACGCCCACGCGGCGCTCGGCGCCAAGCTCGTCGCCTTCGGGGGGTTCGAGATGCCGCTCGCCTACCCGACGGGGACCGTGGCCGAGCACCTGTGCTGCCGCACCGACGCCGTGGTCTTCGACGTGAGCCACCTCGGCACCGTCCGCGTCGAGGGTCCGGGCGCCCTCGAGGACCTCCAGGCCGCGCTGTGCAACGACCTGTCCAAGGTGGCCCCCGGCCGCGCGCAGTACACCCAGCTCCTCAACGACGGCGGCGGCGTGCTCGACGACCTCATCGTGTGGTGGGTGGACGCGGCGCGCTTCGACGTGATGCCGAACGCCTCCAACACCTCGCGCGTGCTCGCCGCGATCGGGGGTGCCGACGTGACGGCCTCGCGCAGCGTGCTCGCCGTCCAGGGCCCGAGGGCGCGCGAGCGGGTGGCACCCCTCGGCGCCGAGGCGGCGGCGGTTGGCCGGAACCGCGTCGCGGCCGCGACGGTGGCCGGTCGCCCCGCCGTGGTGGCGGGCACGGGGTACACGGGGGAAGACGGCGTCGAGATCGCCGTCGACAACGCCGACGCCGCCGAGGTGTTCGCCGCCCTCCTCGCGGCCGGGGTCACGCCGGCCGGCCTCGGCGCGCGCGACACCCTGCGCCTCGAGGCCGCGCTGCCCCTCCACGGCCACGAGCTCTCGCCGTCGATCACCCCGCTCGAGGCGGGGCTGGCCTGGGTCGTCGGGTGGAAGAAGCCGGCCTTCCCCGGGAAGGCCGCGCTCGAGGCGCAGCGAGGGTCCGGACCGCCGCGATGCCTGCGCGGCTTCGTCACCGAGACGCGCCAGCCGCCGCGCGACGGCGCGGGGGTCGTCGACGGCGACCGGGTGCTGGGCACCGTCACGTCCGGCAACTTCTCGCCGGTCCTCGGGCGTGGCATCGCCCTCGCGCTCGTCGCGTCGGCCATGGCCCCCGAACCGGGCGACGCCGTCGAGCTCGAGGTGCGAGGGCGGCGGCTCGCGGCGCGCTGCGTGGCGCTCCCGTTCGTGGAGAAGCACCCCTAGTGGCCGACTACCTGCCCCACACCGACGCAGAGGTCGCCGAGATGCTCGGGTTCCTCGGGCTGGGCGGGCTCGACGAGCTGTTCTCCGTCGTGCCCGCCGCCCTGCGGCTCGCGGGCGGGCTCGCCCTCGACGCCGGGCGCTCGGAGCCCGACGTCGTGGGCGAGCTCGAGGCGCTCGGCGCGCAGAACCGCCCGATCGGCCGCGATCTCGTCTGCTTCGCCGGCGCGGGCGCCTACGACCACGAGGTGCCCGCCGTCGTGCGCGCCCTCGCCGGCCGCTCCGAGTTCGTGACGGCCTACACGCCCTACCAGGCCGAGGTCGCCCAGGGGGTGCTGCAGGCGGTCTTCGAGTACCAGACGATGGTCGCGCGCCTCGCGGGGCTGCCGGTCGCCAACGCCTCGCTCTACGACGGCGCGACGGCGCTCGTCGAGGGTCTCAACCTGGCCACCGCGGCGACGGGGCGCCCGCGGGTGCTGCTCTCCGCGGGGGTCCACCCGCACTGGCGCGCGGTCGCCGCCACGCTCGCGCGCGGCACCGGCCACGCCCTCGAAGAGGTGCCCCTCGACGACGGGCGAACGGCGTGGGCGAGCGCACCGCAGGGCGCGCCCGTCGGTGCGGTCGTGGTCGCCCAGCCCAACTGGCTCGGCTGCCTCGAGGACCTGGCGGCCGCACGGCGCCGCGCGGACGTCGACGGCGCCCTCCTCGTCGTCGCCGCCGACCCGATCGCCGCGGGGGTGCTGCGCGCGCCGGGGTCCCTCGGCGCCGACGTCGTCGTCGGCGAGGGCCAGGCGCTCGGCACCCGTCTCTCGTTCGGCGGGCCCTACCTCGGGCTCTTCGCCTGCGCCCGCGAGCAGGTGCGCCGGCTCCCGGGCCGGCTCGTGGGCGAGACCGTCGACGTGGCCGGCACCCGCGGGTACGTGACGACGCTGCGCGCCAGAGAGCAGGACATCCGCCGCGAGAAGGCGACGTCGAACGTCTGCACCAACCAGACGCTCATGGCGGTGACCGCGGCGATCCAGCTCAGCTGGCTCGGGCCCGAGGGGCTCCGCGAGGTCGCGACGCGCAGCGCCCAGGGCGCGCACTACTGCCTCGACCAGCTCCGCACCGCCCACGGCGTCACCGTGACCGCGTCCGCCCCGTTCCTCCGCGAGTTCGCCGTGACGACGACGGCCCCCGCCGAGGTCGTGCTCGCCCGGCTCGCCGACGAGGGGTTCCTGGGCGGCGTCGCCGCCGCCGCGCTCATGGCCGACGAGGACCGCTCGCTCCCGCCCGAGGTGCGCGACCGCACGGTCGTGGTCGCGGTCACCGAGCGGCGCACGAAGGCCGAGATCGACGGGTTCGCGGCGGCGTTCGCCAAGGCGGCTCGATGAGCGCCCCCGGCGGGCGGGCCCGCTCCGCCCCGCTGCTCGGTCGCGACGCCGAGCCGACCATCTTCGAGCTGTCCGTCCCGGGCCGCTCGGCCTGCCAGCTGCGCACGACCGGGGTGCCCGCGACGCCGCTCGACGAGCTCGTCGACCCCGGGCTCTTGCGCACCGAGCCCGTGGCGCTCCCCGAGGTGTCCGAGCGCGACCTGGTCGGGCACGTCACGCGGCTCTCGCACCGGCAGTTCTCCGTGGACCTCGGCGCGTACCCGCTCGGGTCCTGCACGATGAAGTACAACCCGAAGGCCTTCGACGAGATCGCCGCGATGCCCGGGCTCGCCGACGTCCACCCCGCGACGCCCGCGCCGCTCAGCCAGGGCTGGCTCGAGCTGCTCTGCGAGCTCGAGCGCGAGCTGTGCGAGGTCACCGGCATGCACGCCGCGACCCTCCAGCCCGCCGCCGGCGCGGCGGGCGAGCTCACCGGGCTCCTCCTCATGCGGGCGTTCCACGACGCGCACGGCGAGCGCCGCACCAAGGTGGTCATCCCGGACTCGGCGCACGGGACGAACCCCGCGTCGGTGACCCTCGGCGGCTACGAGGTCGTCACCGTGCCCTCCGACGGCCGCGGGCTCGTCGACGTGGACGCGCTGCGCCAGGTGCTCGACCACGACGTCGCGGGCATCATGCTCACCAACCCGAACACGCTCGGGCTGTTCGAAGAGGAGATCGAAGAGATCGCCGCGGCGGTCCACGAGGTCGGCGGGCTCCTGTACTACGACGGGGCCAACCTGAACGCCATCGTCGGCGTCGTGCGACCCGGCGACATGGGCTTCGACATCGTGCACCTCAACCTGCACAAGACGTTCGCGACCCCGCACGGCGGGGGCGGGCCGGGGGCGGGTCCGGTCGCGGTGGCGGAGCGCCTCGTCGAGTTCCTCCCGGGCCCGCGCCCCACCCGGACCGAGGACGGGGGCGTGGGCTGGACGACACCGCCGCGCTCGATCGGCCGCCTCCACAGCTGGCACGGCAACGCGTTGGTGCTCGCCCGCGCGCACGCGTATCTGCGGCTTCATGGGCGAGACGGGCTGCGCCGCGTCGCCGAGCGCGCCGTGCTCAACGCGAACTGGCTCCGCGTGCGCCTGGCACCGACGTACGCGCCCGCCTTCGACCGGCCCTGCATGCACGAGGTCGTGCTCACGGCGACGGCGCTCAAGCGCGCGAGCGGCGTGCGCGCCCTCGACGTCGCCAAGCGGCTCTTGGAGGAGGGGTTCCACGCCCCGACCGTGTACTTCCCGCTCGTCGTCGACGAGGCGCTCATGGTCGAGCCGACCGAGACCGAGAGCCCACAGACGCTCGTCGCGCTCGCCGAGGCGTTCGAGCGCATCGCCGAGGAGGCGACCGCTGACCCCGAGCGCGCCCACGAGGCGCCCCTCACGACGCCCGTGCGACGGCTCGACGAGGCGCGTGCCGCGCGCCGCGTGATCGCGACGGAGGACGACCGCACCGCAGCGACGTAAGCGGTCGCTCCATGCCGTCGCCCGGATGCATGTCGTGTGACGTCACCGCTGGTTGAGGTGCGTCGCGACGTGGCCGTGCGGGGCGATCCGACGGCGAGATCTGGAAGACTGCGCACGAGGAGGCGCGGTGTCCGACTGGCGTGTGGCGACGAGGCGCGTGCTCTCGGCGGCCGCCCTCGCCACGACGTGCCTCGTGGCCTTTGAGGTCGGCGCCTCGGCGAGTCCACCCGTCACGGTGTCGGCCCTCGCCCCGCACCAGCTCGCCGCGGGGGCGACGCGCACGGTTACGGTCAGCGGCTCGGGTTTCCGTCCGGGCGCCGTGGTCGAGGTGAGCGGCGGCGGCGTCTCGTCGGCGCACACGACGGTCGCGAGCCCGACGCGCCTCACGACCTCGCTCACCGCGGCGGGCGGCGCCGCCCTCGGGCGGCGCTCGCTCCGCGTCACGGTCGGTGACCACGCCGCGACCCTCGCCCACGCCCTCGTGCTGGCGCCCCCGCCCACCCTCACCGGGGTGCGCCCGGGGTCCGTCGCGCAGTCCGGGCGCCTGCGGCGCCTCACGCTCACCGGGACGCACTTCGAGCACGGCCTGGCGGTCACGATCGGCGCGACGCGCCCGCGGCAGGTCCTCGTCCGCTCCTCGTCGTTGGCGATCGTCCTCGCGAGGTTCCCGCGCACGGGTGGGCTCGGGGCGACGACGGTGACGGCGACCAACCCGGACGGGGGCGTCGGCTCGGACCCCGCCGCGGTCGTCGTCGACGCGGCGCCGTCGATCACCGGCCTCACGACCTCGGTGCTCAACGAGGACGAGACGACCACCGAGGTGCTCACCGGCACGGGGTTCCAGCCCGGGGCGACGCTCAACCTCGGTCCGGACGTCAGCGCGACGGTGACCTCCGTCACGCCCACGACCCTCGTCGCCACCCTCCACGCGACCGCGAGGGCCACGGTCGGGGAGCGCACCGTCACGCTCACGAACCCGGACCTCGGCACGGTGGCACGCCGCGACGCGCTGCGCATCGACCACGCACCCACCTTCACGAGGTGGGCCGTGGGCGACGGCGCCGTCCAGTGGACGACGACGCTGCGTCGGCCGCTCCTCGCGGATCTCCCGACCCTCGCGTTCTCCGGGTCGGGCGTGACCGTCGCCAGCGAGTCGATCAACGGGGCGGGGCTCATGGTCGTGCAGTTCACGATCTCGGCGACGTCGGCGGCGACCTGGCGCACGATGACGATCACCGACGGGCTCAGCCGCTGGGTCGTCCCGCGCGCGCTCAAGGTGCGCCTCCCGCCCACGATCACGCACTTCCCGTCGCTCCGTCAGAACACCTCGTTCAAGACGGTCGCCGTGCGGGGCGCGAACTTTGAGGTGTGCGCCAACCGCGATCCCGTCGTCACCGTCTCGGGCTCGGGGGTGTCGGTCTACCTCGCGACGCCGGCGTTCGGCGACCTCATGTACGTGAGCGTCTCGGTCGACCCGGCGGCCGCCGTCGGGCCACGCGACGTGACGATGACCAACTGCGACTCCGGCGGCACCGCCACGTCGGTCGGCGTGCTCACCGTGACCGCGGGGTAGGGACCTCGGGACCCGCGATCGTGGACGCGTCGAGCGACGGGCGAGCCACCGCGACCCGTCGGGGCCACCAGGTGGTCGGCGTGCGCGCCCCGCGGGGCACGCCGTGGTCGCGCCGGGTCGGTCGGCGGCTCGCCGTCGCGCTGGTGGCCGCCGGGTGCGCCGTCGGCGTGGCCGTGCCGGCGAGGGCGACGTCGCGCGTCTCGCCCCTCGCCACCGCGCGCTCGGCGCCGTCGATCTCCTCGCTGTCGATCTCGAGCGTCAACGCGGGGGAGACGACCTACCTCGTGATCCACGGCTCGCGGTTCGCCCTCGGGGCGACGGTCTCCCTGGGCCACGGCGTGCGGTGCCAGGTGCAGTCCGTGACCGCATCGAAGCTCGCCGTGAAGCTGCTCGTCGCCACCTGGGCGACCGTCGGCGCGCACACCTTGACCGTGACCAACCCCGACGGCGCCAGGGCGCTGCGGCGCCGGGCGCTCCACGTGGACTACCAGGCCGTCCTCGCGAGGTGGGCGGTCGGCCAGGGTGCCGTCGGGTGGTCGACCTCCCTCGTGCGGCCGACCTTCACCTCGCCGCCGACGGTCTCGATCAGCGGCACCGGCGTGACGGTCGCCAGCACGACGATCGGCGGCGGCCACGTGCTCGACCTCGCCTTCACCGTCGCGCGCCGTGCGACGACCACGTGGCGGACGATGACGATCACCCAGGGCCTCGCCAGCTGGGTCGCCCAGAACGGCGTTCGCGTCCGGCCCGCGCCGACGGTGACGTCGGTGACGCCCCTCGGCCAGAACACGGTGAGCCAGGGCGTGAAGGTCCTGGGGGCGAACTTCGAGGTGTGCAGGAACAAAGAGCCCACCCTGTCGATCTCGGGGAGCGGCGTCACGGTGGACTCGGTGAGCTCGGCGCTCGGGACCGTGCTGTACGCGACGCTCACGGTCGCACCGACCGCCCCGTTCGGGCCGCGCGACGTGACCATGACGAACTGCGACTCGGGCGGCTCGGCGACCTCGAGGCGCGCGTTCTCGGTGCTCGAGGCGCCGCAGGTGACCAAGGTCGACTCACTCGCGGTCGGCGTGACCCGGACCGAGGCCCTGCTCGGCGTCAACTTCACGCCGACGACCACGTTCAGCTCGTCGGGTGGCGACGTCACGATCGGCCACCCGCGCTACGTCTCGCCGGGCCGGATGGTCGCGACGATCACGGTGAGCCCCTCGGCCACCGTCGGACCGCACGACGTGACCGCCACCGACGGCGGCGGTGCGTTCTCGATCGCGACGGGCGTGCTGTCCGTCGACCCGCTGCCCACCGAGGCCTCGCTCGCGCCGGGCGGCGTCGGTGCGAACACCGCCGTCACCCTGGTGGTGCACGGGACGGGCTTTCGTCGCAACGCGCAGCTCGTCGTCGGGACCGGCGCGAAGGCCGACGCGACGCTGTCGATCGGCGCCACGACGTGGGTGTCGTCGTCCGAGCTCGAGGTCGCGATCCGCGCGCCCGACGGGACCGCGCTCGGCACCGACACGGTGACCGTGGAGAACCAAGACGGCGGGACGGCCCACACCCTCCAGTTCCACACGAACCCGGGACCGAAGCTCGGCGTCGCGTCCTCGACGACCACGGTCGGCAGCGTGGTCGCCACCATCGCGGCGCCGAGCGGCGCGCCGCTTGGCGAGACCTACGCGCTGCGCGTCTGCGCCAACGCCGTGATGACGAAGGGGTGCCGGTCCCGGGCGAGCCTGACGACCGGGGCGACCATCGGCGGGCTCGCGCCGGGGACCCTGTACTGGGCCGTCGCCACCGCACCCGCGGGCCTCGGGTTCTACGCGGCGGCCTCCTTGGTCGTCGGCCCGCGTCGCGCCACCAGTCGCCTGGGAGCGCCGACGCTGCGATCGGTGCGGCCCTCGACCACGAAGAAGGGCCAGCTGACGGTGGTCTACGCGATCCCTCGCACCGCGCTGCCGGGCCAGGTCTACGCGGCGACGGCGTGTCGGAACCGCGCGATGACGACGGGCTGCGTGACGACCGCGCACGTCGCGTCGGGCGGCCAGCTCAGCGGGTTGCGGCCCGGTGCGGGCTACCGCGTGGTCGTCGTGGCGGTCGGCTCGCCGGGCTACCTGGCGGCGCGCTCCCAGGTGAGCCGGGCGGTGCGCGCGACGGTCCAGCTCGCCGCGCCGAAGGTGACCAAGGCGACGCTGTCGCACGGCGTGCTCGTCGTGCGCTTCACGGGTGCGGCGGGCGCCCCCAGCTCGCAGCGCTACACGCTCCAGGCGTGCGCGAACTCGGCGATGTCGTCGCGCTGTGTGGTGCGAACCGGCTACCGCTCGGGCACCGGCGTGGCGGGGCTCACCGCCGCCGCGTACTACGTCCGGATCGTCGCGACCGCCTCTGCGGGGTTCCTCGCCGCCGCCTCGAGCGTCGTGCGCACCTAGGAGGACACCGAGGCGCACACCTGGGCGAGCCGAGCTCGCCGCGCCGCCGAGCGGTGCGCTCAGGCAGGGGCGGACGCCTTCGCGTCGGTGTCGAGGTACAGGCAGAACGGGTGCCCCTCTGGGTCCAGGAGCACGCGCACGTCGTCTTGGGACTGGAACGCGGCGAGCGTTGCCCCGAGCGCGACCGCGTCCGCCACGGCGGCGGCCAGCTCGTCGACGGCGACGTCGAGGTGGAGCATCATCTGCTGGCGACCCGCCTCGGCGGGCCAGGTCGGCGGCACGTAGCCGGGGGCGAGCTGGAAGCTGACGAAGGCGTTCGTGCCCGGCACGGCGATCGCCGCTCCGTCCGGGTCTGCCTTCGCGACCGGCCAGCCGAGGACCTCGGCGTAGAAGCGCGCGAGGGCGTGGGGATCGGCGGCGTCGAGCGCGACGCCCCACCAGTCGGTGTTGACGCGCCCGCGCATCGTCACACGCCCTCGCGCGCGAGCGTCTCGCCGCCGGCGAACGTCGTCCCCACGCTGCGCCAGTACCCCCCGAGGACCTCACGCACCGTGAGCGAGGTGAGCTCCTCGACGGGCGAGTCGTAGAGCTCGAGCTCGGCGGTGCCCGCCCAGGGCTGGGCGAGCTCGACGTCGCGGCCGCGCATGGTCACGAGCTCGCGGAACGTGTCGGTGCCGTCCCCCTCGATCGCCGCGAGGAAGCGGTGGTGCAGCATCGGCAGCGCGTTCACGAACCCGTTGGTCTCCGACGTGGCGGTGAGAGTCACGCGCGCCGCGGCGAGCCGACGGTCGTAGGCGGCGAGGGTCGCGGCGAACCGCCCCCCGGGCTCGAGGCGAGGCCCGCCGCGTCCGACGGTGACGGGGCGGGAGAGCTGGACCGACCCCAGCTTCTTCGGGTAGCCCTGCAGGTGGCCACGAACCATGGCGAAGTCCTTGTCCACCCAGATGAACACGCAGCGCGACCACAGCTGGTCGCGCCAGCGGCACCGCACGACGACGAACGCCTCCTTGTACTGCAGGCGGATCGGGTCGTCGAGCTCGCGGCCGTCGTCGCTGCAGGCCTGCCAGTCCGCCCAGATGAACGCGACCGCGCCGGGATCCTCGTCGTCGTGCGGAAGAGCGAGCTCGGGGGGCAGCAGGCGGCGGATCGCGGTGGGGTCCGTGCGGTACTCGACGGTGAGGAGGTCTCCTGAGTAGTGCCAGGGCAGCGGCGGCAGGATCGAGGACCTCCCCGTCGAGGTCCGCGGGAAGCTCAGCCCCTCCATCAGGCGGTCCAGCCGCCGTCCGGTTGCTCGAAGACGACGTGGGCCTGGCCGGTGCCGATCGAGTTCTCGTAGGCCGAGAACGCCCGGCCGCGCGCCGTGCAGTCCCGGCCGCCGATCGCCGCCGCGAGCATGAGGTAGTGCCCAAAGCGGCCCTCCGGGCGGACCTTCAGGTACTCGGGCATCGCGTCGATGACCGCTTTGTGGTCGCCGCGCTCCCAGCGCTCGAGGACCTCGTGGTCGGCGGTGGCCGCCTCCTTCGTGAAGATGTGCTCCTCGCCCGCGGCCTCATGCGCGCGCAGCTCGCGCAGCGGCCAGAACGTGTGGCTGAGCGCGCCCGAGCCGATGAGGAAGACGCGGCGATCGAGCGCGGCGACCGCACGCGCGACGCACGTGCCCACGGCGAGGAAGTCCGGCGGCTGGCCGGTCTGCGCGACGCTCACCGAGACCCAGCGCTCCGGGCCCTGGAGGAACCCGAGCAGGTTCACCGTCGGGTAGTGGATCGGCAGGCACTCGTCGTCGATCGCGGTGATCCAGCAGTCCTCGACCGAGTCGGCCGCCGCGGCCACGGCCCTCGCGAACTCGGGGTCGCCTTCGACGTCGTAGGGGACCTGACACATGCCCCGGGGGAGCTCCTCTGAGGTGTAGCGGCCCGCGCGCCGCGCCTGGGCCGCGATCACGAACTCGACGGTCGTGAACCAGTGCGAGTCGAAGACGACGACGAGGTCGGGCTGCAGCACGTCGAAGACCTCTCGGCGCACGTCGTGCAGCCCGGTGTAGAGCGTCGACTCGCGGCCCTCGTTGAGCTCGCGACGCACGGCGTCGGGGAGCACGATCGTCGGCACGTGGGCCAGCACGGCCGCCCCCACCACCTCACCCATGCGTCGTCCCCTCCTTCACCTGGGTGGTCTTGAGCTCGCTGTAGAAGTCCAGGGCGTAGTCACCGCCCTCGCGGCCGATCCCGCTGATCCCGCAGCCGCCGAACGGCGCGGTGAGGTCCCGCACCAAGAAGCAGTTCGTCCAGATCGTCCCCGCGCGGATGGCGTCGTTGCAGCGCGCCGCCCGCGCGGCGTCCGCGGTGAAGACCATCGCCGAGAGCCCGTAGCGCGTGGAGTTGGCGAGCGCGATCGCCTCGTCCTCGGTGCGGAACGTCTGGAGCGTGAGGACCGGGCCGAAGACCTCCGCCTGGACGATCTCGGCGTCGCTGGCGCGGGGGACGACGAGGGTCGGCTCGTACCAGAGCCCGTCGTCCTTCCAGCGCCGCCCGCCGAAGACGACCTCGTCGCCCGCGGACCGCGCGCGCTCCACGAACCCCTCGACACGCGCGAGGTGGTCGGGGTGGATGAGCGGCGACACCGTCGTCGCGGCGTCGCGCGGGTCGCCGAGCACGTGGGCGTCGGTCGCGGTCCGGAACCGCTCGAAGAACGCGTCGTGGACCGCGGCGTCGACGAGCAGGCGGGTGCCGGCGAGGCAGACCTGCCCCGCGTCGTCGTACATCTTCGCCGCGGTCGCCGCCGCGGCGTCGAGGTCCGCGTCGTCGAAGACGACGAGCGGGCCCTTCCCGCCGAGCTCGGCCGTGAACGGCACGAGGTTGCGCGCCGCGGCGACGCCGATCGCGACGCCGGTCGCCGGCGAGCCGGTGAAGCTGATGCGCCGCACCCGCGGGTCCGCCACGAGGGCGGCGCCGACCTCGGCCCCGAGCCCCTGGACGACGTTGAGGACACCCGGCGGCACGCCGGCCGCCTCGGCGAGGTCGCACAGCAGCGAGCAGCTGAGCGGCGACCACTCCGCGGGCTTGAGCACGACGGGGTTGCCCGCGGCGAGGGCGGGGGCCACCTTCCAGGTGGAGAGCATGAACGGCGCGTTCCACGGCGTGATGACGACGGTCGGCCCCGCGGGCATGCGCACGACGGCGTTGTCCGTGCCGTTGGACGCCCACCGGCGCGGCTCGTGGGCCTCGGCGAGGTCGGCGTAGGCCCGGAAGTTCCTCGCGCCCCGGCCGATGACCCGTGCAC
>DASZHS010000025.1:0-33183 GCA_035937595.1 Acidimicrobiales bacterium | reverse complement strand
CCGGAGCGACGAGAGCGCCGTGTCGCCGTCGAACGCGTAGCACGCGACGTCGTCGCGCTCCGCTCGCGGTCGTTGCACCGGGACGTGGGCGTCGTCGCGGTCGAGGAGGATCCCCGTGAGCTCGTCGCGGCGCGCGTCCGCCGGCGAGTGCGCTCGCAGCCACCACACGACCGTGCGGTGCCGCGCCCTCGTGAGCGCCACGTACAGGAGCCGGCGGCACTCGCTGCCCGTCGCGCTCGTGGCGAGGAGCGCGCGCGCCGCGTGGGTGGGCGCCCCGAGCGAGTCGTCCGTCCACTCCATGCCGCCGCCCGCGTCCAAGAGCCGATGGCCCACCGCCGCGTCGTGCCAGATGATCGGGCCGACGTCGTCGGCGCGCGTGCGCTGGACGAACGGGCAGAGGACCACGTCGAACTCGAGCCCCTTCGCCCCGTGCACGGACATCAGGCGGATGGCGGGTGCGTCCGTGTCGATCCGACGGGAGCGGACGTCGTCGTCACCTGCGTCCCGCGCGGCCACCTCCAGCTCCTCGAGCGCCTCGAGGAGCGCCGTCGGACCCGCGTCGTGGGGCACCATGTCGGCGAGCACGTCGAAGAGGTGCAGCACGTCGGTGAGCGCGCGCTCCCCGAACCGTCGGCGGAGCAGCCCGGCCGTCGTGCGCGGGTCCGTCATCGCGCGGGCGAGCGCCACCACGCCGCGCGACTCGAGGGCCGCCCCCCACGCCGCCAGCCGTGCCCGGACCCGGCCGACGGCGACCTCGTCGTCGCCGGTGCCGAACCAGGTGTGGGCCACGGCCGCGATCGCCCCGGCGTCGCCCGGGTCCCGCAGCGCGCGGAGTGCGACGGCGACGTCGAGCGCCGCCGGCGTCCGCGCGACGTCGTCGGAACGGGTCTCGGTGGTGCGCAGCCCGCGGCGGAGGAACGCCTCGCGCAGGAGCGGGAAGTGCGTGCTCGACTCGCACAGCACCACGACGTCGTCCTCGGTGACCTGGCGCGGCGGACCCGCCTCGCCGACGACGGCGGCACCGAGGACGCGCGCGGCCTCGTCCGCGCACTCCGCGGCGATCGCCCGCCGCCGCGCCGCGATCGGGGCGCTCCCGGTCGCCACGCGGATCGAGAGCGGCACGGCGCGCCCGCCCTCGGGCAGCGAGAGGTACCGCGCGGCGTGGGCCGGGGCGGGGTCGACCGGGACGTAGCGGATGCGCGACGCCTCGTCGAGGTGGGTCCCGTCGAGGAGGCCGTTGAGCCCGGCGAGCAGGGCGCCGTCGGCGCGGTAGTTCACGTCGAGCTCGTCGACCCCGAGGCCGTGCGCAGCCGTGTCCGCGGCCGCGGCCTTCGCCGCGAGGTAGGTCTCGACGTCGGCGCCGCGGAAGCCGTAGATGGCCTGCTTGGGGTCACCCACCACGACGAGCGCGTGGCCGGGCGCGCCGAGGAACAGCCGCTGGAAGATCCCCCACTGCGTCGGGTCGGTGTCCTGGAACTCGTCGATGAGCCCGACCTTGAAGCGGTGCCGCAGCGCGCGGAGGACCGCCGTGTCGTCGGCGATCGCCGCGGCGAGGTCGGTGAGCAGGTCCGCGTAGGTGCGCATCCCGTCGCGGTGCGCGCGCGCCTCGAACTGTCCGACGGCGCGGAGGGCGGCGTCGCGGTAGGCGATCGCGCCGGGTGGAGCGTCGGCGCCCTCGAGCGGCGTGAGGCGCAGGTCCGGGTTGTCCAAGGCGAGCTTCACGACCCGGTCGAAGGCGTCGTCGCTGAGGTCGCGCACGTCGAAGAGCGCCGTCGACGGGTCGAACGCCGCGGCGGCCAGCACGTCGGCGACCGCCTGGCGCCTCCGCTCCTCGCTCGGGCCCACGCCGCCGCGCTCCTCGCCGAGCCACGCCGCGGCGAAGGCGTGGATGGTGCTGATGGAGGCGGTGTCGAACTCGGCGAGCGCGCGCTCGGCGCGCTCGCGCGCACGCGGCGCGGCGGGCGACGTCGCCAGGTGCTCGAGGTACGGGTCGGCCGTCGCCGCAGCGTTCGGCGCCAGCCGGTCACGGACCTCGGCCAGCCGGGCGCGGATGCGGGCGCGCAGCTCGGCGGCGGCCGCCACGGTGTAGGTGACGACGAGCAGGTTCGCGATCCGCACGTCGTCGTGCTCGAGGACCCAGCGCACCGCGAGCGTGCTCAGCAGGTGGGTCTTGCCGGTCCCCGCGCTCGCCTCGACGCAGAGGAGGCCCGTCTCGGGGAGCGGGCGGTCGAGGACGCTCACGGCGCGGTCCCGACGTCGTCGAGGGCGCAGAGCCCGTCGAGGAGCGCGAGGGAGTAGGTGAGGAGCCGCGAGCCGCCCGCGTCGAACCGCGGCGCGGGGTCGCCCGGCAGCGCGGGCAGCGCCGCGAGCTCCTCGTAGGAGGCGTCGAAGCAGTAGCGCACGGCGGGGTCGAGGCCGTCGCCGCCGCCGCGGTAGGGCGACCAGGCGGTGAGGCCCGCGGCGAGGAGGTCGGCCGCCGAGGGCGGGGGGCCGTCAGAGAACTTCGGCAGCATCGCCATGGTGGCGCGGAACAGGAGCGGCACCGGCTCGGCGAGCCCACGCCGGCGGAGGTCGACGAGCGCCGAGAGCGCCGCCACGGCGCGAGCGCGTCGTTCCGCTGGCCCCTCGCCCGGGACCGCCCAGGTCACGCACTTCGCGCGCGAGCGGTCGCGGAACACCCGCATCGAGCGCCATCGCACGTCCGGCTCGGCGGCGGTGAGGAGGAGCACGTCGAGCGTGGCGTCGACGCGGAGGTTGCGCTCGTGCGCCGACGCGGTCCACGCCACCGTCCGTCGGCCGTCGAAGACGTCCACCTCCCCGACGAGGACGTCGCCGTCGGCGAGGTCGACCTCGACGGTCCGGCGCTCCCACTCGCCGGTGCCGCGGGCGCCGTCGACCTGGGCGCGGAGATCGCGGGCGCGGGGCGACACGCCGTCGCGGGACGTCAGCGCCCGCTCGGAGAGCCGGCCCGGCAGGACGCCGAGCGGTCCGTCGGGACGCGCGGCCCATCCCGCGGCGAAACGGGACCACTCCTCGTCGGTGATGGTGCCGTCGAGGGCGTCCAGTCCCTCGTTGGCGAGCGCCGTGACCGCGTGCCATCGCTCGAGCTCGTCGAGCGAGGTGGGCAGCTCGTCGTCGGGCGCCGCCCGGCTGGGCACGAGGCGCACGCCCAGCGTGGCGCGGAGGAACTCGCGCTGCGGGCCCCGGAGGAACTGCGCGAGGTCGCGCAGATCGAGGCGACCCCGAGGCACCTCGACGTCGACGGGGAGCACGGCGCGGATCGCATCATCGGCGCGGAACGGGTCGCGCAGCTCGAGGGCGCGGTGCAGGGCGCCCTCGTCGAACCCGAAGGGGCCGTCGGCGCCCACCAGCAGGTCGTCGTCGCCGTGGCCGTGGCGAGGGTGGCTCCGCACGAGCCCGGCGACGTCGCGGCACGTGCGTCCGAGCGACTCGATCAGCTCGGCAAGGACCGTGGCGGGCGCGACGTCCTCGTTCGAGACGACGTCGCGCGACTCGTAGGTCACGAAGAGGCGGTCCCGCGCCGACAGGATCGCCGCGAGCAGGGCCGCTCGCAGGTCCGTCCTCGCGTCGCGGTCGCCGACGCGCGCCGCGCCGAAGGCGACGTCCGTCGCGCGGCCGCGCTCGATCGAGCGCTCGTCGAGCCCGAGCAGCGCGACCACGCGGAACGGGACGTTGCGCAGCGGCGCGAACGACGTCACCGTCACGCCCCCGGGACCGGTCACCACGAGGTCACGGACCGAGGCCGCTCGATCCGCCAGCAGCGCGCGGAACTCGTGGAACGGGACGGCGGTCTCGACCCCCTCCGCGTCGCGCTCGAGCACCTCGAGCAGCTGGTCCAGCTCGCGCGGACCCGCCGGATCGCTCCACGACGTCGAGAACAGCGACGCCGCCACCTCCTGGGCGAACCCGCACCAGGCGGTGACCGGCCGCGGCGTGGCGGCGGCGTCGCGGAGCGCGGCGAGCGTGTCGAGGACGTCGCACAGCGCCCCCACGCGCTCGAGGGAGTGGCCCACGTCGACGGCACGAAGCCCGAGCGACGCCCCGCCGGCGCCGCCGGGGAGGGCAGCGCCGGCCACGAGCCGATCGAGCGCCCGCCGCCAGGTGCCGGGGTCGAACGTCGACGGCAGCCCCGCGGCGGCGCGCTGGGGGCCGTCGAGCCCCCAGCGCACGTCGGTCGCCGCGGCCCACTCGGTGATGCGGTCGACGTCGTCGACCCCGAGCCCGAAGCGCCGCCGGACCGGCTCGAGGCGCAAGAGGTCGAGCACCGCGCTGCGCGGCAGCCGACCCGCCAGCACGCGGAGTGCAGCGTCGAGCGCGGCGACGAGCGGCACGGCCCTCGACACGGCGCGGTCCCGCACGACGTAGGGCAGCCGGGGCGCGCCCTGCGGGTCACCGAGCACCGCCTCGACGTACGGCGCGAAGCGCGGCAGGTCCGCACAGAGCACGACCACGTCCGAGGGCGCGAGGGTGGGGTCGTCCGCGAGCGCGTGCAGGATGGCGTCGCGGACGACCTCGACCTGGCGGAGCGGGCCGACGCAGCCGTGCAGCGCGACCGTCGGGTCGGGCGGGAGCGGGTCCGCGCGCTCCCCGACGACGGTGCGCTGCAACCCCTGCAGGAGCGTGGTGGCGGTGCGCGGCGGGCTCTCCACGTGCCGGATCGAGGTCGTCGCCCTTCGCGGCAGCTGGGCGAGGAGCCTCGACGCGTCGCCGCTCGCCGTCCCCCAGGAGCGCAGGAGCGGATCGGCGGTCTCGTCCCCGCGGGCGCGCTCGGGCGGTGTCGGCCCCCACGGGGACGTGGTGCCCAGGATCGTGTCGAAGCGGGCGAGGGACGGCACGACGAGGTGGACGCACACGTCGCGGACCTCGCTCATCGCGTCGAGCACGTCGACCATCAGGGGACCGCCGGCGAGGGTGTCCGCGCCGAAGAGGTGGACCCGAGACGGGAGGTCCGCGCCTCCGTCGTCGCCAGTGGCGAGTCGGGCGACAGCACCGCGCAGGGCGACGTGGGGCGCTGGGACGGACGTGCGGCGCGCGAGCTCGCGCAGCAGGGCGGCGCGAGCGTCCTCGTCGTCACCGGCGAGCCAGCGGTCCGCCACGTCGGGGCGCCACCGGAAGAGCTGGTCGAAGACGTCGGCCGCGGCCCGTGCGACCGTGAAGACGCTCGCCTCGTCGTCCGTGTGGCGCAGCGCCGCGAGCAGGCTGTCGTCGGCGTCGAGGAGGATGCCGAGCGCGGCGACCGTCATCGCGCCGACGGACCACCCACCACGGCGGGGGTCGCCGCGGTGGTCGAGGCGCGCGAGCAGCTGGCCGACGAGCTGGAACTCGAAGTTCGCGCAGATGCCGTCGTCGCCCGAGACGGCCCCCAGGGTCCTCGACAGCACCGACTCGAGCCACCGCCCGATCCCGGGCGTCGGCACGACCACGAGCTCCGGCTCGAGGACGGGGCCGACCGGGCAGGCGAGCCGCGCGGCCAGGTCGTCGGCGAGCACCCGCAGGTCCGTGCCCACGCGGATCGAGAGCCCGCGGGCGCTGCTCGATGCCATCGCGCCGCGACGGTACCCGAGCGGCGTGACCCGTGATGCCTAGGCGGTCATCGCGCGATGGAAGAGGATGAAGACGTCCGTGAAGTCCTCAGAGGTGACCCCCGAGATCGGGGCGACGTCCGCGAACAGGGGTCCCATCGCGAGGCCCTGGACCGCGAAGGCGAAGGCGAGGGGGTTGACCGGGGTCTTCACCCAGCCCCGGTCCTTCGCCTGGGTGTAGAGCTCGGCGACCCGGAACGTGAACTCGGCCTGGACCGAGGCGATCTGCTCCATGAGCTCGGGGTCGTGGCGGGTGGCCGCCATCGCTGCGAGCTTGCGCCAGCGGTTCTGGCGGCGCTCGTCGCCGAAGATGTCGACGACCACCCGGCGCAGCCCCAGCTCGTAGTCCTCCATGGACTCGGCGGCGGCGAAGACCTCCTTCAGCTCGTCGATGTCGACGAACGTCTGGAGGGCGAAGTCCCGCACGTAGGCCGCGGCGATCATGGCCTCGCGGTCCTCGAAGAAGCGGTAGAGCGAGGGGACCGAGACGTTCAGCCGCTCCGCCACGTCCCGGAGGCGGAGCCCGGCGATGCCGGAGCGCTCCAGCTGCTCGGACACCGCGTCGAGGATGCGCTCAGGGGTGAGGACGGGCTCTCGGACCACGTTGACGCGCGTGGCGCGGAGCGAATCGACCATCGGCCGCAAGGTACCACCGGGTTCTCGCAAATTTCGGTCGGGTCGAAGGATCTTTCAGCCCGCTGGGCACGCCGTTCCCCGCAAGTTTTCAAGTTTTTCGGGCACGAGCCCGATGTGGCCGCGACACGCTTCGGAGGCCGCCGACGGCTCACCGCGACGCGAGGTACGCGCCGAGCTCGGCCCACTCTCGCCGTGGCACCTCGGTGAGCGTGGCGCCGAGGACCTGGACGCAGACGTGGTCCGCGCCGGCGCGGAGGTGCTCGTCCACGCGACGGCCGATGGACTCGACGTCGCCGTGGACGACGAGCTCGTCGCACAGGCGCTCCGACCCGCCACGGACGAAGTCCTCCTCGCCGAAGCCGAGCCGCCGCCAGTTCGCGCGGTAGTTGTCGAGGCCGGTGTAGATGTTGAGGTGCTCGTGGGCGCGACGAAGGAACTCCTCGCGATCGCCGCCGAGCACGACGGACTGCTCCACGGCGAGGAACGCGTCGGGCCCGAGGGTCGCGCGCGCTCGCTCGGTGTGCGCCACCGTGACGAGGTAGCTCAGCGCGCCGTCGGTGCGTTCGGCGCTCAGCCGGAGCATCCGCGGTCCCAGCGCGGCGAGCACCGTGGGGACCGAGACGTCGTGCTCGGCGCTCAGCACCGGGGCGGCGGCGAGCGCCTCGAGGTACGACGACATGGCGGCCATCGGCGGGTCGTAGACCCCGCCGCGCCCACGCTCGACGAGAGGGCGGTGGCTGACCCCGAGGCCGAGCACGAAGCGGCCCTCCGAGAGCGATGCCAGCGTGCGCGAGGACGACGCGGTCGCCATGGCGTCGCGCGCGTAGATCGAGGCGATGCCCGTGGCGACGACGAGCTCGGTCGAGCGCTCGAGCACGAGCAAGGCGCCCGTCATGGCCTCGCGGCCCCAGGCCTCGGGCAGCCACAGGGCGCGGAACCCCGACGACTCGAGCAGCGACGCCAGCCCGCCGAGCTCAGCGGGCAGGACCGACTCCAAGGTGTGCGTCCAGGCGCCGACGCTGGTGCGCAGTCGCTCGAGCGTCGGGTGCACCGTCGGAGGCTACGTGACGTCGATGGTGACGTCGAAGCTGTGGAGGTCCGCCAGACTGGTGGGCGTGGGCATCGCCGCGACGGTCGTGTTCGCGGCCCTGCTCGTCCTCGCGCTCACCGCGATCGTCCCGGTGCGACGGCCACCGCTCTCGACGTTCTCGTTCATGATCGGCTTCGTCGCCGGGGAGCTCGCGGGCCAGGGGCTCGCGCTCACCGTCGTGCTCGCCGCGGTCCTCGACGATCTCGGGTGGCCGAGCGGTGCGGTCGGGACGGTCGCGCTCGTTGCCGCGTTGTCGGCGGCGGCCGCGTTCGGCGCCCTGCTCGGCTGTGCGCTCGGCAGCCGGGCGACGGTGGCGCGCGCGCTCACGCGGGCGAGAGGGATCGAGGTCGCTCGCGTCTCGAGCCCGCCCGGCTGGCTTCGCTGGTGGCGCACGTGGCTGGCGGTGCCCTGGCCGGGCGCCGGTGTGCACGTCCACCGAGACCTCGTCTACCTCGACGACGGCGACCCCGCGCACCGCCTCGACGTGCTCGTCCCGAGGGCGGGCGCCACGGGTGCGCCCGTGATGGTCTTCGTGCACGGAGGCGCCTGGACGATCGGCTCGAAGGAGCAGCAGTGCCGCCCGATGCTCTTCGAGCTCGCGGCACGAGGATGGGTGGTCGTCTCGTGCAACTACCGGCTGAGCCCGACCGCGACGTGGCCCGACCACATCGTCGACGTGAAGCGCGTGCTCGCCTGGACGCGATCGAACGTGGCGGCGTACGGCGGCGACGCGGCCCGGTTCCTCGGCATCTCGGGGAACTCGGCGGGCGGCCACCTCGCCGCGCTCGCCGCCCTCACCCCCGGCGAGGTCGCCTGGCAGCCCGGCTTCGAGGACGCCGACACCGCCGTCGACGCGTGCGTGTCGATCTACGGCGTGCTCGACATGACCGGCGACCCCGACATCGCGGGGCCCCAGGGCCGCGCCCTCCAGTCGCTCCTCGGCCACTCGGTGATCAAGCAGCGCCTCGACGACGCGCACGACACCTACGAGGCCTCCTCGCCGCTCCACCGGCTCAGCGAGGGGGCCCCGCCCTTCCTCGTCGTGCACGGGACCAAGGACACGCTCGTCTCGGTCGGCGTCGCGCGGGCGTTCGTGGCGGCGTTCGAGCGGGTCGCGACGGCGCCCATCTGCTACGTCGAGCTCCCCTGGGCCCAGCACGGCTTCGACACGCTCTGCTCGCCGCGCTGCTCGGCGACCGTGGTCGGGATCGCACGGTTCCTCGACGCCCTCGTGGGCGCGCGGACGCCGCGGCAGGTGCCCTAGCCCGCCGAGCTGCCCGCGAGCTCGACGTCGACGGCGTCGTCGCCGTCGGCGAGCTCGAGACGGTCGATGGCGCCGGCCTCGAGGAGGTCCCCGCGCGCCGCGTCGATCGCGGCGAGGCGCGCGGCCGGGCCGTGGACCACGACCGAGGCGACGGGCGCCTTCATCGACACCTTCGCGGCGGACTTCTCTCGTCGGACGGCCCCGAGCACCCAGCTCGTCGCGTCGAGCACCCCGTGCGGCGCGCCCTCGGCGAGCTCCTCGCGCGTCGGCCACCCCGACGAGTGGATCGAGTCCGCGTGGGACCAGCGCCAGGCCTCCTCGGTCGCGAACGGCAGGAACGGAGCGAGCAGCCGGAGCAGGACGGACAGGGCGGTGCCGAGCGCCGCCCTCGCCGACCGTGCGTCGTCGTCGTCGCGCTCGCCATAGGCGCGGGCCTTCACGAGCTCGACGTAGTCGTCGCAGAACCGCCAGAAGAACGACTCGGTGTGCTCGAGGGCGCGCGCGTAGTCGAAGCGATCGAGCGCGGCCGTCGCCTCGTCGACCACCGAGGCGAGCTCGGTGAGCAGGTCGCGGTCGATCGGCGCGGTGGCGGCGTCGACGCCCGGGACGGCTGCGTCGCCCAGCCGCCCGAGCACGAACCTCGACGCGTTCAGCACCTTGACCGCGAGGCGGCGCCCCACCTTCATCTGGCCCATGTCCTCGGCCGTGTCGGTGCCGGGTCGGCCCTTGGCCGCCCAGTAGCGCACGCCGTCCGAGCCGATCTCCTCCAGGAGCCCCATCGGGGTCGTCACGTGCCCGCTCGACTTTGACAGCTTCTTGCGGTCCGGGTCGAGCACCCAGCCGTTGATCATGGCGTGGCGCCACGGGAGCACGCCGAACTCGAGCTCGCTGCGCACGACGGTCGAGAAGAGCCACGTCCGGATGATCTCTGGGCCCTGGGGGCGCAGGTCCATGGGGAACACGCGCTCGAACAGGTCCTCGTCGTCGACCCAGCCGCCGACGATCTGGGGGGTGAGCGAGCTCGTGGCCCACGTGTCCATCACGTCGGGATCGCCGACGAAGCCGCCCGGGATGCCCCGCTGCGCGGCGTCGTAGCCGGGCGGGAGGTCCGAGGACGGGTCGATCGGGAGGCGGTCCTCGTCCGGGACGATCGGGTGGGCGTAGTCGGCCACGCCGTCGGCGCGAACCGGGTACCACACCGGGAACGGCACCCCGAAGAAGCGCTGGCGGCTGATCGACCAGTCCGTGTTGAGCCCCTCGACCCATGCGCGGTACCGGTGCTCCATGTGCGGCGGCCGCCAGTCGATCTGCCCGCCGAGCTCGAGGAGCCGGTCGCGCATGCGGAGCGTGGCCACGAACCACTGGCGCGACGTCACGATCTCGAGGGGCCGCTCGCCCTTCTCGTAGAACTTGACCGGGTGCCGGATCGGCGTCGGCTCGCCGACGAGCGCGCCGGCGGTGCGGAGCTGGTCGACGACGACGGCCTGCGCCTGCCGGACCGTCTTGCCGGCGATCTGTGCGTACGCCTCGTTGGCGGCGGCGGGGTCGGCGGACTCCCAACCGGGCGCGCCGAAGGTCGCGGGACCGAAGCGCCCGTCGCGGCCGATGAGGGCCCGCAGCGGCAGGTCGAGGTCGCGCCACCACACCACGTCGGTCGTGTCGCCGAACGTGCAGACCATGGCGATCCCCGTGCCCTTCTCCGGGTCGGCGAGCCCGTGGGCGACGACGGGCACGCGCACGCCGTAGAGCGGGGTGCGCACAGAGGTCCCCATCAGTGGCCGGTAGCGCGCGTCGTCGGGGTGCGCGACGAGCGCGACGCACGAGGCGAGCAGCTCGGGGCGGGTCGTCTCGATCTCGATCGCGCCGTCGCCGTCGACCCGGGGGAAGGCGACGCGGTGGTACGCGCCGGGGTGGTCGCGGTCCTCCATCTCGGCCTGGGAGACCGCGGTCCGGAAGTCGACGTCCCAGAGCGTGGGCGCCTCGGTCGAGTAGGCCTCGCCCCTCGCGAGCATGCGCAGGAACGCCCGCTGGCTCTGGCGCCGCGAGCGGACGCCCACGGTCGCGTACTCGAGCGACCAGTCGACGGAGAGCCCGAGCCGTGTCCACAGCGCCTTGAAGGCGAGCTCGTCCTCTTCAGTCAGGCGCTGGCAGAGGGCGACGAAGTTGGGCCGCGAGATGGGGAGCTTGTCCTTCGGGGGCGTGGCCGGGGGCTCGAAGTCGGCGTCGTAGGGCACGGCGGGGTCGCAGCGCACGCCGAAGAAGTTCTCGACGCGCCGCTCCGTCGCGAGGCCGTTGTCGTCCCAGCCCATCGGGTAGAAGACCTCACGTCCGCGCATGCGCTGATAGCGCGCGATGCAGTCGGTGTGCGTGTAGCCGAAGACGCTGCCCATGTGCAGCGCGCCCGACACCGTTGGCGGCGGCGTGTCGATCGAGAAGATCTCGTCGCGCCGCTTGGAGCGGTCGAACCGGTACAGCCCGTCGCGGTCCCACTGCTCGATGATCGGTGCCTCGATGCCGTCGATCGAGGGTCGCTCTGGCACTGACGACGTGGGTGGTCGACCCTGGTCGTCGGCCATAACTTCACTAGTTTAGACGGATGCTGCGCCTGCACGACTCGGCGCTCGGTCGTGTCGTCGACGTGGTGCCCCGTGTCGACGGTCAGTTCTCGATGTACGTCTGTGGTCCGACGGTCGACGGCCCGCCGCACATCGGGCACGGGCGCTTCACCCTCACGTGGGACGTCGTGCGACGGTGGCTCGAGTTCACGGGTCTCGAGGTCAACCACGTCTCGAACGTCACCGACATCGAGGACAAGATCATCGCTCGCGCTGCCCGCGAGCACCGCTCCGAGACCAGCGTCGCCGAGGAGTACGAGGCGCAGTGGTGGGAGGTGATGGACGCGCTCGGCGTGCTCCGACCGACCTCGGCGCCGCATGCGACGGCCTACGTCGCCGAGATGATCGAGATGATCGGGACGCTGCTCGACACCGGGCACGCGTACGTCACCGATGACGGCGTCTACCTCGACACCCTGACGGTCCCGGACTATGGCCTTTTGGCCGGGCAGCCGCTCGACACCCTGCGCGCCGGGGCTCGCGTCGAGATCGACGAGCAGAAGCGCACGCCCTTCGACTTCGCGCTGTGGAAGGCGGCAAAGCCCGGCGAGCCGTCGTGGGAGGCGCCGTTCGGCGCCGGGCGACCCGGGTGGCATACCGAGTGCGTCGTGATGTCTCTGGCGCTCCTCGGGGAGGACTTCGACCTGCACTCGGGCGGCCAGGACCTCAAGTTCCCGCACCACGAGAACGAGCGTGCACAGGCGGTCGCGCTCGGCAAGGGATTCGCTCGCCACTGGGCACACAATGGCTGGGTGGTCGTCGAGGGCGTGAAGATGTCGAAGTCGTTGAACAACTTCACCACGCTCGCCGACCTGCTGTCGCGGGCCGACGCACGGGCGTATCGGCTGTTGCTGCTGCGCGCCCACTACCGCGGGCCTATCGAGGTCACGACGGAGACCATCGCCGACGCCGAGCGCGCGCTCGCTCGCCTCGACGAGGTCGCCCGACGGTTCGACCTCACCCCGATCGAGGTCATGGCGCCCGTTCGACGATCCGAGCATGCGGTCATCGGCGAGCACCCCGACGTCGTGGCAGCGTTCGAGTCGTTCGTCGACGACGACCTGAACACGCCGTCGGCAGTCGCGACGCTCTTCGACCTCGCCGCGAGCGCGAACCGGCTGGCCGACGCGGGCGACCTGGACGTGGCGCGCGGCATCGCGACGCTGCTCATGGTGCTCGCCGCGTCGCTCGGCCTCGCGGTGCGAGGCGCGGACCTGTCGCTCGACGAGCACTCCGCTGGGCTCGCCGCGGCCCGTGACGCCGCTCGATCCAGGGGCGAGTTCGCCGAGGCGGACCGGCTCCGCGACGAGCTCGTGGCGCTGGGGTTTGTCGTGGAGGACACCGCGGCCGGCACTCGAGTCCGTCGCGCGTGAGCGTGCACCCGGGTGGGACACCGGCTCGTTACCGTTCGGTAACATAGGCACGCGCCGGGTGTGCCCGGACCGACGCGACGGACCCGGAGGCACGATGGCGGAGTTCTCTCTCGACCTCAACGACGACCAGACCACGCTCAGGGACTGGGTCCACCGATTCGCCGAGGACGTCGTCCGGCCGGTCGCGAGCGAGTGGGACGAGCGCGAGGAGACGCCCTGGCCGGTGATCGAGGAAGCCGCGAAGGTCGGCATCTACGACCTCGACTTCGTCGCCACCACCTTCGCCGACCCCACGGGGCTGTCGATGGCGATCACATTCGAGGAGATGTCGTGGGGCGACGCGGGGATCTGCCTCGCGATCTTCGGCTCGACTCTCGCCGTCGCCGGCATCATGAACGCGGGCACCCCCGAGCAGCAGATGGAGTGGATCCCGCAGTGCTTCGGCACGCCGGGTGACCTCAAGCTGGCGGCCTTCGGCGTCTCGGAGCCGGACGCCGGCTCGGACGTCTCGAGCCTCAAGACGCGCGCCACCTACGACGAGGCGAAGGACGAGTGGACGCTCAACGGGACCAAGACCTGGATCACCAACGGGGGTCTCGCGAACCTCCACGTGATCGTGGCGTCGGTCGACCCCTCGCTCGGGTCGCGCGGCCAGGCGAGCTTCGTCGTCCCGGAAGGGACGCCCGGAATCTCACAGGGCCGCAAGTTCCAGAAGATGGGCATCCGTGCGAGCCACACCGCCGAGGTCCTGCTGCAGGACTGCAAGGTCCCCGGCGCGAACCTCCTCGGTGGCAAGGAGAAGCTCGACGCGAAGCTCGCGCGGGCGCGGGAAGGGAAGCGGTCGTCGAGCCAAGCGGCGATGGCCACGTTCGAGGCGTCTCGGCCGCTCATCGGCGCCCAGGCCATCGGGATCGCGCGCGCCGCCTACGAGTACTCCCTCGAGTACGCCAAGCAGCGCGTCCAGTTCGGGCGGGCGATCATCGAGAACCAGGGCATCGCGTTCAAGCTCGCCGACATGAAGACCCAGATCGACGCCGCTCGGCTCCTCGTCTGGCGGGCATCCTGGATGGGCGCCACGCACAAGCCGTTCGCCGCGGGCGAGGGTTCGATGTCGAAGCTCTACGCGGGGGAGGTGGCCGTCAGGGTGACCGACGAGGCGATCCAGATCCTTGGTGGCGCCGGCTACGTGCGCGAGCACCCCGTCGAGCAGTGGCACCGCGACGCGAAGATCTACACAATCTTCGAGGGCACGAGCGAGATCCAGCGGCTCATCATCGCAAGGGCCATATCAGGTGTGCACATCCAGTAGCTGTGGCAATCGGCCGGGTCAAGTCCTCGCCCGCATCCCTACATAATCCGTTCTCCTCGTCGGGTCACTGCTCACGATCGCGGTCCGGGCAATGGAACCGCTCGGGTGACGCCAACTTCGTGTTGGCAAGTGCGTTGAGCGACACGCCCTGTTCGGTTGCCCTGCGCACCAGTTTTCGCGTGGAGCTGCGGAGTTGTCCGGAGCTGGAACTTCCCGCTGTACGTGCGAACCGAGAGCGGCTCAGGGATCGACTCGCTGAGCTCGATAGGTCTTCGACGACCTCCCTGGCCTCGGAGTGCCGCTTCGCGGTCTTCATCGAGCCATGACAGCGAGGGGAACAGCGTGTTTCAGCCAGCGTTCAGTGACACCCCTCCGCCTGTCGTCTGGCAGGCTCGGAACGTGGATGAGGTCCAGCTTCCCGGAGGCAACGCGGGTGGTGCGGTGCTCGTGGACGGGACTGTGCGACGAAGTGCCGGTCCGTGGACTCCCACCGTGCACTCACTTTTGCGCTTTCTCGAAGTTGCCGGCTTCGACGGTGCTCCACGGGCACTCGGCATCGATGCGCAGGGCCGCGAGATCCTCAGCTTCCTCCCCGGCGAGACCGTCGGCGACACGCGCCCGTGGCCCGAATGGGTCCACTCCGATGGGGCGTTGGTGGACGTCGGCGAATGGCTCCGCAGCTACCACGACGTAGTTGTCGAGTTCACACCTCCCGAGGATGCGCAGTGGCAAATGGCTTCGATGGGTACGGTGACGCCAGGTGACGTGATCGGCCACAACGATGCTGCGCCTTACAACGCCGTTTGGCTCAGTCCTTCCGGCGCCAGTCAATCGTCGGGTGGAGACCCCACCTCACGCCTGATTGGCTTCGTCGACTGGGACTTCGCGTCCCCGTGCGCGGCGATCTGGGATCTCGCCTTCGTCGCGTGCTCTTGGGTACCCCTTCACGCGCGGGACGTCGCTGCGAGCGAGGGGTTCACCGACTTCGATGATCGACCGCGCCGCCTCCGCCTGCTTCTGGACGCTTACCGTTATGACGGAACCATCAGTGTTCTCATTGAGGCCGTGCAGGCGCGTCTGCACGACCACATTCGAGGCCTCAAGGAGCTCGCCGGCGCAGGGGACCCGCTCTTTCAGCGTCTCATCGACGACGGCGCCATCACTCGCATTGAGCGAGCGCTGGGCGAACTCAGCCACGATGCCCGGACGTACCAAGGGATCGCGTGACGGCCGACGGGATGCGCACCTACCCGGCGTTGGCCGGGGATGCTCCTTAGAGTTTCGAGAGAATCGGGCTCAGTCAAGCTCGGCCAGAATCTTTCCGATGATCTTCGTCGTCTCATGGGCGGTAAGTGGCTCCCCACCTTCTGCCTCGGCGACCTCTGATGAGAAGTCCTCAACCGAGTGAACACCGCCGACCAGCACGTGACGAAGGGCCTCACCGGCGGCCGTCGGATCCTGGAGCGCCTTTACGGCCATGGCGACGGAGTGGTCAGGAGACAGTCCCACCTCATGGACGAGCGCCATCGCTTCTCGTCGTCCGCTCGCCGTCGACACAACCGGCGCACGATCCGGGTTCTGCTGCAGGTCCCATTCCGCGAGTGCCTCGTCGTAGCCCCCTTCGCCCGGATGTATCAGCCGCGTTCCAGGTGGACCTTCGGACTCCGGCGTCACCGACGAGCTTCCCTCCCCGGCGTCGGAGGTGTGAACTCGTGCGTGCTTCATCGGAACGACGAGCGTGCCGTCCTCGTTACGTGTGATCTCCATGGCCCAGACCTCTCTTGGCTTGCATCACCTTCTGAATAGCCTTCCCCTTCTGTCTAGTTACTAACCGTTCGAGGTGCGGTTCGTGCTGAACGTCGTTGCCCGACCTGGATACCTCCTAGGGGCGTGCGGAACTCAGAGGCTGCAACGCCAGCTGAAGTCTCGACAGTGCCCTCGTCTCTGCTTGGTCTCGAATCTCGACCATTCCAAGGCTTCCGCCCACTCGCAACGTGACATCAGCTCGTAGAGCGCGACGACGGCGGCATGGTCTTGCGAAACCTGAGAGGTGCCATCCGCAAGTAGCGGAGAATCCATCGAACGAACATATCCACACGCCCGGACGTGCCGAGTCGGGACGAGAAACCAGCTGCAAGTCCCGTGACACTCACCCGGTAGGGGGCACTCCTTGTCGACTGGCGCTCCAGGCAAACCGTGGGGCGCTGTTGCTACCGTCCACAACGATCCTGTGACATTCGAAGCGAGGTGCACTCGACAATGGCGCGAACGGGGCTCCCTCAACTCGGCGACCGGCTCTTCCTTACCGACTCGGGACTCGAGACCAGTCTGATCTTCAAGGATGGCTATGAGTTGCCCGAATTCGCCTCCTTCGTGCTTCTCGACGACGAGTCCGGTCGCGAGCGACTCGCGCGCTACTACAGGGCACACGCCGCCATCGCCAAGTCAGTGGGAGCCGGGTTCATCTTCGAGAGCGTCGGGTGGCGCGCGAGCAGCGACTGGGGGTCGCGGATCGGCTACGACGCCGATGCCCTCGCTCGAGTGAATCGTGATTCGATCACCCTGATGTCCGAGGTACGGGCCGAGTTCGACTCGCCGGAGATGCCCACCGTGCTCAGCGGGTGCGTCGGTCCACGAGGTGACGCCTACCGTCCGGCCGAGCTGATGAACGCGGAGGAGGCGGAGGCATACCATCGCGCGCAGATCTCAACGTACGCAACCACCGAAGCGGACATGGTCACGGCGCTGACATTGACCTACTCCGCTGAAGCATCTGGGATCGTCCGAGCCGCTTCCGGCGTGGACCTACCGGTCGCGATCTCCTTCACCGTTGAGACCGACGGGTCGCTTCCATCGGGTGAGACGATTCGCGACGCCATTGGCGCGGTCGACGACGCAACAGGGGCTGCTGCGTCGTACTTCATGATCAACTGCGCTCATCCCGCGCACTTCGATGCGGTCCTCGAAGACGAAGCTGCGTGGACCCGGCGAATCCGGGGCGTCAGGGCCAACAGCTCTCGAAAGAGCCACGCGGAGTTGGACGAATCTACGGAGTTGGACGCGGGGGACCCCGTCGAGCTCGCCGCTCTGTACGCGACGCTGAAGGAGCGATTCGGCGGTCTGACTGTCCTCGGCGGATGCTGCGGTACCGACGAGACGCACATCCAGAAGATCGCTGCAGGCGTCACCGCCCCCCAGGGATGAGGCACCGGCGCTGATCTCGAACTCGCCGGCGATTGGTTGGGGCCACCACGCTGACTCGAAGCCCGACCGCCGATGGATGTCTACGGTTGCGTCGTGACCGACGACGAACGCCCGTGGGAACCGCCCCTCGCCGGAACCGAGATCGAGCAGCTGATCGGTGCTTTAGAGCGACTTCGCGCCACGTTCCGCTGGAAAGCTGACGATCTCGACTCTGTGGCTCTGAACACGAGCATCGGCGTCTCGGCACTTACGCTCGGCGGGCTGCTCAAGCATCTCGCGGCGGTCGAGGACTACACGTTCACCGGGAAGCTCCATGGCGACCCGATCGGCTCGCCGTGGGATGCCTTCGATTCGGATGGCACCTTCGACTGGGAGTTCCGGTCGTCGAACGATGACGCACCCGAGCAGTTGTACGCCCTCTGGGACGGGGCGGTCGGTCGCTCGAGGGTACGCCTTGAGGCAGCACTCCGCGGGGGCGGTCTCGACCAGCTCGTACACGTTGCATCAGAGGACGGGCATCACGCGAGTCTTCGCCGCTTGATCTGTGATCTCGTCGAAGAGTACGGGCGCCACACCGGGCATGCCGATCTCATTCGAGAAGCCGTGGATGGTCGTGTTGGCGAGGATCCGCCCCCGGGATGGCAGCCGGTCGCGTGAGGCGCGTCGGTGGCCACCTAGCCGGCGGTCGGGGCACCCTCTGAGGTCCCTGTAGCGCCCGCAGCGGGTCTGCGGCCGGCTAGAACGCGTGGCGCGTGTGGCTGAAATTGCCCTTGGCGAACGCGAAGACCTTTTCTGGGCGCACCGTGAACACGAGGACGCTCTCCGACACATCGCCCTCGAATCCTTCATCACTCGGCTGGTAGGTCCACCGGCCGTCCCACTTCCGCCTCCAGGCCGCCGCGAGCCGATCGAGTGTGTCGCGGTCGGTCACCCGGACCGCATGACCCTCGACGACCACGTCCATCCCGCCATTCCACTGGTTGCAACCGGTCAAGAGAATCACACCCTGATTGCCGACCAGGTTGGCGGCCTTCTGCTCGGACTCACCGGTGCAAAAGTGCAGCGCGTCATCCAGCCACACCGCGACGAGGGGCGTCATGTGAGGCCGACCGTCACTCCGAACCGTCGCAATCCAGAACAGCTCGGCAGCTTCGAGCAGCTTGCGGGCGTCCTCCCAGCCGGTGGGGGTGGCGCCCGGGTCACTGCAAAGCTCGTTCAACGTGGTGGTTGGCGTCGTCAAAGTGCCCCCCTTAAGGGTCGGTCGCTTGCTCATGTCGTAATTGTCAGCGCGGCCACGGTCAAACGGTGACTCCGTCCCGGCAGCGAGGGGACGCCGCCGACAGCCATGCCAGAGTCGTCCCCGGCGCAGGACGGATCGTCGCGCCGCCGCGGAATGTGGCGACAGGATCGCCATCTGCGGTCCGAGCGAGGAACGACGTCGTCCAGTGATCGGGAGACAGCCGCCAACCGCCGGCCGCCCCGTCCGACGTGGTCGACTACGACGGTGACTGCCGATTCGTTGGCGCCGATGCCGCGGGCAACCACCGTGCCGGAGCACCGAGCCCGGGGTCGATGGCGCGCCGTCGTGTTCGCCCCGGAGGGCGACGGGACTCGAGCGCGCCTCGGTTCAGACGCATGGCGTGTCGGGCTGAGCGTGCTCGGACTTGTCGTCGTGCTCTTCGCCTACCGTCAGCAGGCGCACGTCGACCAGTGGATCGTGAAGCTCACGGTGCCGCCTCCTACGGGCGTCACCTGGGTGCTGGCGGTGTTCGCGTTCGCTGGCACCTACGGCGCGACGCTGCTTCTCCTCGTCACCTCCTTTGTCTCGCGGCGGCGCCCCGTCTTGATCGACGTGCTCGGCGCGGGCGCGGTCGCACTGCTGGTCACCGGGCTCCTCCGCGTCGTCTTCGGCGTCACTGCCGGCGTCGAGTTCTCCTCGTCGTACGCCGCGATCGACGTCGGCATCCCGGTCCCGTCACTCGCCGTCGCCGTCGCGATGGCCCTTGGCGCCCGCCCCTACTTCGCCCGATCCTTCCAACGGCTCTGCTACCTCGCCTTCACGCTCGGTGCCGTGTGCCTGGTGGTGGATGGCAAGGGCCTCTTCCTGAGCGTGCTGGCCTCCGTGCTCATCGGGTGGGGGTCCGCGGCGGGCGTCCGGCTCGTCACCGGCACACCGTCCGGGCTGCCGGGCCCAACCGTGGTCGCGTCGATGCTGGGCGAGCTCGGCCTCGACGCTGTCTCGGTCTCGCCAACCGTCGCGCAGTCCTGGGGCGCCGCACGCTACGACGCGGTCCACGCCGGCGGCACGGCGATGCGGGTGAGCGTGTACGGCCGAGACGCCCGGGACGCCGAGCTGGCCTCGACGCTTGGCCGGACCATCGCGTACCGCGACGAGGGCACGTCGCTGTTCGTGACGCGCCTCCAGCAGGCCGAGCACGAGGCCTACGTGACGCTCCGCGCGGCAGCGGCGCTCCACGGCGGCGCGACCGAGCTGCTGGCGGCCGGTCGCGCCGGACCCTCGCGCGACGGCGTCGTGGTGACCCTCCGCCCGGGCGGCGTGCCGCTGGCCTCGCTCCTCGACGAGCCGGCGAAGATTCCCCCGACTGTGGCGGAGCACCTGCTCAGTGCCGTCGGCGCGCTCGGTGCCGAGTCCCTGTCGCACGGCTCGATCGATCCCGACCACGTCTTCGTCGCCCCGGACGGCGCCGTCGCGCTCGACGACTTCCTCCGTGGGACCTCAGCGGCGTCTCCGCAGCGCGCGGCGCGCGACCTCGCCTCTGCGGTCACGTGCGCCGCGCTCGTGGCCGGTCCCGACGCCGCGCTCGAAGCGGCACGCCACGCCGTCGGCGACGCCGAGGTCCTCGGTTCGCTCTCGTACCTGCAGGGCGGTGCCCTCCCGTCCTCGCTCGCCGCAGCGGTGAAGCGTCGTGCACCGCAGCTCCTCGACACGCTCCGCACCGACGGCGCCGCCCGGCTCGGGGTCGAGCCACCCGAGCTGGCCAAGCTCACGCGGGTGAGCGTGACCACGCTCATCCTGGCGGTTGGCACGCTCATCGGTGGGTGGGCGCTCCTCGGCGTCCTCCTCAACGTCGCCAACTCCTTCGACACGATCCGCGGCGCGAACCTGCTGTGGGTCGGGGTCGTCGCGATCCTCGCTGGGCTCGCGTACCCCACGTCGGCGGTGAGCTGCGAGGGCTCGATCCCGGGCACGCTGCCCTACCGCAAGCTCGTCAAGCTCGAGCTGTCCAACACGTTCTCGGGGCTCGCCGTCGGCACCGTCGCGGTGCTGGGCGCTCGCGTCCGCTTCTTCCAGAAGCAGGGGATCGACGCGACGACCGCGGTCAGCTCCGGCGTGCTCGTGTCGACTGCCAGCTGGATCGTGAAAGGACTGCTCTTCGTGGTGGCGCTGCCCTTCGCCTGGAGCTCGTTCCACCTGGCGACTGCCGAGGCCGACACCTCGGGGAGCGGCAAGGCGGTGCTCATCGTGCTCATCGTCGTCTGTGCGGTCGGCCTCGCGCTCGGCGTCGCGCTCTTCATCCCCCGCATCCGCGCCACCGTCAAGAAGAAGCTGGCCCCGAAGGCCGCCGAGATCCGCGGACACCTCAACGAGCTCGCCCAGCACCCCCTGAAGCTCGCGCAGGTCTTCGGCGGGTGTGCGGTCGGGCAGCTGCTCGTGGCGTTCGCGCTCGGCGCGTCCCTGCACGCCTTCGGTGCGCACCTCTCGCTCGCGCAGCTGCTCGTCGTCCTCACGCTCGGCTCGGTCCTCGGCGGGCTGTCCCCGGTGCCGGGCGGGATGGGCATCGTCGAGGCCGGCATGATCCTCGGGCTGACGGCGGTGGGCATCCCCGAGGACATCGCGGTCTCGGCGGTGTTCGTCCAGCGGCTGTTCACCGCGTACCTGCCGCCCATCGCGGGGTGGTTCGCGCTGATCTCGCTGCGTCGCGAAGACCTCCTGTGAGGCCCGTGCGCGTCTTGGTCGTCTGCCACGCGAACGTCGCGCGGTCGGTCGCCGCGGCGCACCTGCTCGTGGGCGCCGTGGACGAGCGCGGGACGACGATCGAGCTCGCGACCGCGGGGACGCACGCGACGACCGGCCAGCCGGTGTCGGCGCGCACGTCGGCGGCCCTCGCGGCCACCCTCGGGAGCGCGGTCGCCCTGGGCGCGCACCGAGCGCACCAGCTCACCGAGGGGGACCTCGACGCCGCCGACGTCGTCGTCGCGATGGAGGCCGCGCAGGTCCGCGCGGTGCGACGGGCGCACCCGCCGGCAGCCGGCAAGGTCGCGTCGCTCGCCCTGCTCGCGCGAGAGCTGCCGCGCGACCCCCGACCGGTCGCGGTGCGCGTCGCGTCGATGCACCTCGCCGACCGAGAGCCCGACGACGACGACGACGTCGTCGATCCGGCCGGTGGCGACGACGACGCCTACGCCGCGGTCATCGCTGCCCTGGTCGAGCTGTGCGGCGAGCTCTCGGACCGACTCGGCGGCTAGGTCCGCCGGAGGAGATGTCTGGGCCTACGATCGCGTCGTGGAGGTGGCCGACTCGATCGTCGAGCTGATCGGCGACACGCCGCTCGTCCGGCTGCACCACGTGACGGGCACCGCGCGCTGCGACGTGCTCGCCAAGGTCGAGTACCTGAACCCGGGTGGCTCGGTCAAGGACCGGATCGCCGAGCGCATGATCGACGCGGCGGAGGCGTCCGGCGCGCTCACGCCCGGGGGCACCATCGTCGAGCCGACGAGCGGCAACACGGGGGTGGGGCTCGCCCTCGTCGCCCAGCAGCGTGGCTACCGCTGCCTCTTCGTCGTGCCGGACAAGGTGAGCGGCGACAAGATCGCCGTGCTGCGCGCGTACGGGGCCGAGGTCGTCGTGTGCCCGACGGCGGTCGAGCCGGACGACCCGCGCAGCTACTACCGCGTCTCGGACCGCCTCGCGGCCGAGCTGCCGGGCGGCTTCAAGCCGGACCAGTACTCGAACCCCGCGAACCCCCAGGCGCACTACGACACGACCGGTCCGGAGCTGTGGCGCCAGACCGACGGCGCCATCACGCACTTCGTCGCGGGCGTCGGCACCGGGGGGACCATCTCCGGTGCGGGTCGGTACCTGAAGGACGTGTCCAAGGGCGCGGTCCGCGTCGTCGGCGCCGACCCGGTCGGCTCGGTCTACTCCGGCGGCACCGGGCGGCCGTACCTCGTCGAAGGCGTCGGCGAGGACATCTGGCCAGTCACGTTCGACCGGACCGTCTGCGACGAGATCATCGCGGTGAGCGACGCCGACTCCTTCGAGATGACCCACCGCCTCGCGCGCGAGGAGGGTCTGCTGGTCGGCGGGTCCTGCGGCATGGCCGTGGTCGCCGCGATCGACGTCGCGCGTCGCGCGCAGCCCGACGACCTCGTGGTGGTGCTCCTGCCCGACTCGGGCCGGGGGTACCTCCAGAAGGTCTTCAACGACGAGTGGCTCGGGCGCTACGGGTTCCTGCAGTCGCCCACCGAGCTCACCGTCGGCGACGTCCTCCAGGAGAAGTCGAGCTCGATGCCGAGCTTCCTGCACACCCACCCCAACGAGACGATCCGCGACGCGATCGACATCCTTCGCGAGTACGAGGTGTCCCAGTTGCCCGTCGTCAAGGCCGAGCCGCCGGTCATGGCCGCCGAGGTCGTCGGCTCGGTGACCGAGCGCGCCCTGCTCGACGCGCTGTTCAGTGGCGACGCCTCCCTCGCCGACAGCGTCGAGCACCACATGTCGCCGTCACTGCCGATCGTCGGCTCGGGCGAGCCCCTCGGCGAGGCGCTCGCCGCGCTGAAGGACGCCGACGCCATCGTCGTCCTCGCCGACGGCCGACCCGTCGGGGTGCTCACCCGCCAGGACCTGCTCGGGCACCTCGTCCGGTGAACCCGCCCGCGACCGGGCCGCGGACGGGCCGTGGGTAGCGTCGGGTCGGTGAGCGGCGAGGGCTTCGAGACGCGCGCGATCCACGCCGGCCAGGAGGCCGACGCCGCGACCGGCGCCGTGGTCCCGCCGATCTTCCAGGTCTCGACCTACCTGCAGGACGCCGTCGGCGCGCCGCGCGGCGGGCACGACTACTCGCGCACCGTCAACCCCACGCGCACGGCGCTCGAGCAGTGCCTCGCCGCGCTCGAGGGCGCGAACCATGGGATCGCGTTCGCCTCGGGCATGGCGGCGACGGACACGGTGCTGCGCGCACTGTGCTGGCCGGGCGACCACGTCGTCATCCCCGACGACGCCTACGGCGGGACGTTCCGGCTCGTCAACCGTGTGTACGGGCCGTGGGGGGTCGAGCACACGGTGGCCGACGTGTCCGACCTCGACGCCGTGAAGGCGGCGCTCCGACCCGGGCAGACCAAGGTCGTCTGGATCGAGACGCCGACCAACCCGATGCTCCGGATCGCCGACGTCGGCGCCCTCGCGACGCTCGCCCACGACGCCGGCGCGCAGCTGGTCGTCGACAACACGTTCGCGACCCCGTACCTGCAGCTCCCCATCGACCTCGGCGCCGACGCCGTCATGCACTCGACGACGAAGTACCTCGGCGGGCACAGCGACGTCGTGGGCGGGGCGATCGTGACGAGCGACGAGGACCTCGCCGAGCACCTGCGCAAGCTGCAGAACTCGGTGGGCGCGGTCCCGGGGCCTCTCGACGCCTGGCTGGTGCTGCGCGGCGTCCGCACGCTCGCGGTGCGCATGGAGCGCCACTGCGACAACGCCGAGGCGCTCGTCGGGCTCCTCGAGGCGCACCCGAGGGTGCGAGAGGTGCTCTACCCGGGGCTCGCGACGCACCCGGGCCACGAGGTGGCCGCCCGCCAGATGCGCCGGTTCGGCGGGATGGTCTCGTTCCGGGTGCACGGCGGGCGGGCGGGGGCCGTCGAGGTGTGCAACCGCGCGAGGCTCTTCACGCTGGGCGAGTCGCTGGGCGGCGTCGAGTCGCTCATCGAGCACCCGAAGGAGATGACGCACCAGTCGGTCGAGGGCTCGGCGCTCGAGGTGCCCGACGACCTCGTGCGGCTGTCGGTCGGCATCGAGTCGCTCGACGACCTCGCGGCGGACCTCCGCCAGGCCCTGGGGTAGCTCAGCTCCGTCCGACGCTGCGCAGCCCGCCCCAGACGAGCTGGGCGCACCGCGACGCGAGCTGCTCGGCCGTCTCGGTGCGCGTCGGAGGGTCCGGCGCGGTGCCGTGCTCGTCGAACCAGAACGCCGCGGACGACTTCGCCGTCCCGACGACGGCGGCCGCGAGCAGCTTGCGGTGCCCCGGCTCGAGGCCCGCGTCGATCAGCGGGTCGACGAACTCGATCAGGGCGCGCTCGATCGAGTCGAGGTGCCGCGCGATGTCCTCGTCGGTGGACTCGGCGAGCAGCAGACGGTAGGAGGCGTCGTCGCTCAGCACCGCGGTGAAGTACACCGACAGCCCGCGCTCGACCTTCTCCCTCGGTGAGACGTCGGGCGACGCGGCGATCGCGAGCCGGTCGAGGAGCGAGGTGGCGGCCGCCGTCACGATCTCCTCGTAGAGGGCGTGCTTGGACTCGAAGTGCTGGTAGAGGAGCGGCTTGGTGACGCCCGCGGCGAGCGCGACGTGGTCCATCGTGGTCGCCTCGTAGCCGCTCTCGGCGAAGAGCCTCGCCGCGACCGACAGCAGCTGCTCTCGGCGCTCGTTCGAACGGAGACGCCTGGTGTCGGAGGCCCCAGTCACCACAGCGCCCGGATCCTACCGGCGGTCGCTCAGAGCACGTCGTCGAGCACCGTCTCGAGCCGCGGGGGCAGGAGGGACAGGTCGTAGGCAACCCTCGCCGCGGCGAGGTTCGCGTCCAGCAGCGCGTCGTCGGGGTGCTCGACGAACGCGCGGAGCTCCTCGACCGCCTCGAGGTCGAAGAACCGGAGCCCGTGGCGCTCGATCTCGGCCATGACCGGGTACGAGCGCCGCGCGAGCGGGCGGCGGAACGCGACCGACTCGATCGCCGCGTTGCCGAACCCCTCCCACGTCGACGAGAGCACGACGACGTCGCCCGCCGCGTAGACGTCGGCCATCGTGAAGCCCTCCGGGACGCCGAGCCGCGCGCCGGTGCGCGACGTGCCGAGTATGCGGTCGAGCTCTGGGCCGAAGCCGTCCTCGGGGCCGCCGACGAGCCAGTACACGGCGCCCAGCTGCTCGGCGAGCCGCAGGGCGCCGCCCACGTTCTTCCTCGGGATCGCCCGCACTGGGTGCACGACGAGCAGCGCGCCCGCCCGTACGCCGATGGCCGCGCGCATCGCCGCACGGTTCCCCACGGGAGGGTCGAGGTCGAAGTGGTTCGGGACGACGGTCGCGTCGATGCCGCGCGGCGCCAGCTCGCCGGCCGACAGCTCGTTGATCGTGACGTGGCGCCACCGGGTGTCGGTCGGGGGACCCTCGTGGTGCGCGAACCGCGGGCGCTGCCACGGCAGGTCGTGGTGGTGCAGGATCGCGGGGCGGCCGCGGAGCTCGGCGGCCACGGCGTCCGCGGCGGCGGGGTTGAGCGGGAGCGAGCAGACGTTCTCCACCACGACGCAGTCGGCGTGCGCGAGGGCGGCCGCGAGCTCGTGGGGTTGCGGTGGCGCGGTCGCCGCGAGCTCGAGTCCGGGGACCACGACGTCGGCGATGCCCTCGCCCGCCACCGTCGTCACCTCGTGTCCGAGCTGGCGCAGCGCCCAGCCCCACTTGGCGGCCTCGACCGACACACCGTCGGCCATGCCGAGGCGGAACGACACGACCGCAATCCTCGCCATGCGCACCGAAACGGTACGCGGTCACCCGCGGGGGGTCGCGCACGCCTTGTACACTGCCCGGCACCCGTCAGAGAGGATGCCATGGCGAAGCGTGCCCTGATCACCGGCATCACCGGGCAGGACGGCTCGTACCTCGCAGAACTGCTGCTCGACAAGGACTACGAGGTCGTGGGCGTCGTGCGGCGCAGCTCGACCGCCAACCTCGAGCGCATCAGCCACCTGCAGGATCGGCTCACGCTCGTCCCCGGCGACCTCCAGGACGAGACCTCGCTCCTCAACGCCGTGCGCGAGTTCCGGCCCCAGGAGATCTACAACCTCGCCGCGCAGTCCTTCGTGCACTCCTCGTGGTCGCTGCCCGTCCTCACGGGCGAGACGACGGCGCTCGGCGTCACGCGGCTGCTCGACGCGGTGCGCGTCGTCGACCCCGAGATCCGCTTCTACCAGGCCAGCTCGTCGGAGATGTTCGGGAAGGTGGTCGAGACGCCGCAGTGCGAGTCGACGCCCTTCTACCCGCGGAGCCCCTACGGGGTGTCCAAGGTCTACGGGCACTGGATCACGGTCAACTACCGCGAGAGCTACAACCTGTTCGCGACCTCGGGCATCCTCTTCAACCACGAGTCGCCCCGGCGCGGGCTCGAGTTCGTCACGCGCAAGGTCACCGACGGCGTCGCGCGGATCAAGCACGGGGTCCAGCGCGAGCTGCGGCTCGGCAACCTCGAGTCGACGCGTGACTGGGGCTACGCCCCGGACTACGTCCACGCCATGTGGCTGATGCTCCAGCAGGACCGCCCGGAGGACTTCGTCGTCGCGACCGGCGAGACGCGGTCGATCCGCGAGTTCTGCGAGGTCGCCTTCGGCGCGGTCGGCCTCGACTGGCACGACCACGTCGTCGTCGACGAGCGGTTCTACCGACCCGCCGAGGTCGACGCGCTCGTGGGCGACGCCGCGAAGGCCGAGCGCGTCTTGGGGTGGCGGCGCAAGGTCGACTTCAAAGAGATGGTCGAGACAATGGTCGAGTCCGACCTCGCCGCGGTGGGCGCGTCGCTGCGCTGACGCGCACCGGTACCTCGAAGAAGGGCGCCGGCCGCCAGAAGTAGGCTCTCGGGGCCCCATGGCTCCTGCCGTCACCCTCCGATCGGCCGTGGCGCTGCTCGGTCGCTTCCCTGCGCTCGCCGGCGTCGACCTCGACGTCGAGGAGGGCACGGTGCTCGCGGTGCTGGGGCCCAACGGCGCGGGCAAGACGAGCCTCCTGCACCTCCTCGGAGGCCTCTTGGCGCTGCGCAGCGGCACCGGGCGGGTCCTCGGCTGCGACCTCGCGACGCAGCGACGCGCCCTGCGCCCCCAGGTCGGGCTGCTCGGGCACGCAAGCACGCTCTACCCCGAGCTCTCCGCGGCCGAGAACCTCGCCTTCGGGCTCCGGGCGATGCGCCGTCCTGCGAGCGACGGGGCCGTCGCCCTCGAGCGCGTCGGGCTCATCGGCGCACTCGCCACGGTGCCGTCGAGGTCGCTGTCCGCCGGCCAGCAGCGCCGCGTGGGGCTCGCCTGGCTGGCGGCGCGACGTCCCGCGCTGTGGCTGCTCGACGAGCCGTCGGCGGGGCTCGACGAGGACGGGCGCGAGCTGTGCGACGCGCTCGTCGAAGAGGCGGTCCGCGGCGGGGCGACCGTCGTGCTCTCGAGCCACGACCCCGATCGGGTCGCGCGGATCGCCGACCTCGTCGTCGACCTCGCGGGCGGCGTGGTCGCCCAGGTGCGGGTCGGGGAGCGGGCGCGCCGTGTGGCGTGACGCCGTGCTCGTCTGCGGGAAGGACCTCCGCATCGAGGCGCGCACCCGGGTGCTGCTCTGGCAGGTCGTGCCGTTCGGCGTGCTCGCGCTCATCCTGTTCGCGCTCGCGCTCGGGCCGTCGGAGGTCGCGCTCCGCCACGGCGCGCCGGGGCTCCTGTGGCTCGCGCTGCTGCTCGCCTCGGTGCTCGCGTCGTCGCGCTCCGCCGCGATCGAGGCGACCGAGGGCACCCGGGCGACCGTGCGGCTCCTCGGCCTCGACGCGGGCGGCGTCTTCCTCGGCAAGGCGATCGCGCTCGGCGTCCAGCTGCTCGTGCTCGCGGGCGTCCTCGAGCTCGGCCTCCTCGTCCTCTTCCACGTCGACGGCGGGCGGCTCGCCCTCACGACGCCGATCTGCTTGCTCGCCGTCGCCGCCCTCGCGGCGGTCGGCACGCTCTACGGTGCCCTCGTGGCCGGCACCGAGGTCTCGGTGACGCTGCTGCCGCTCCTCGTGCTCCCCGCGCTCGCCCCGGTGCTCATCGCAGGCGAGCGGGGGACCGCATCGGTGCTCGCCGGCGGCGGACCGGGTCGCTGGGCGATCGTGCTCGCCGTGATGGCCGTCGTCTACCTCGCCGTCGGCGTCGTGCTCTACGGGCCACTCGAGGATCCGGCGTGAGCGCGCTCGTCGACCGGGTCCTCGGCTGGACGGCCCTCGGCCTCGTCGCGCTCACCGTCTGGCTGGGGCTGTGGGTGACGCCGCCCGACGAGCTCCAGGGGGACATCGTGCGGCTGCTCTACCTGCACCCCGCGCTCGCGTGGGTCGCCCTCTACCTGGCGTTCGGGCTCGCGGCGCTCTGCTCGGCGCTCTACCTGTGGCCGCGGACGCGCGCGGCGAAGTGGGACCTGCTCGCGGCGTCGACGGTGGAGGTCGGGGTCGTGTTCCTCTCCTTGACGCTCGTCACCGGCATGCTCTGGGGCCGTCCCGCCTGGGGGGTGTGGTGGACCTGGGACGCGCGGCTGACGTCCACGGCGCTCCTCGAGCTCCTCTTCATCGGCTACCTCGCGCTGCGCCGGGTCCCGGCGGACCCCCACACCCGGGCACGGCGCTGCGCGGTGCTCGCCCTGCTCGCCTGCCTCGACGTGCCGATCGTCCACTTCTCGGTGCAGTGGTGGAACGGGCTGCACCAGGGCGCGAGCGTGCTCCGGGCTGGCTTCCACTTCACGATCCACGGCTCCATGCTCTGGACGCTTCTGCTCAGCTTCGTCGCGTTCACGTGCGTGTTCGCGTGGATGGTCCGTCGCCGCTACCAGCTCGCCGCGCGCGACGCAGCCCTGGAGGACACCGAGCTGCACGCCGCGCTGGTCGAGCGCCGCAAGGAGGGCGTCCGATGAGCTACGTCGTGTGGGGCTACGTCCTCACCCTCTCGGTGCTTGCCGGGTACGCCACGTCGCTCGCGGTGCGCTCGAGGCGGCGGTGACGACGCCCGTCGTGTCGTCGCGGCCGCCCGTCGCGCCGTCGCGGCCGCCCGTGCGCGCGCGGGGCCGCTTCCTCCTCGTGTGCCTGCTCCTCGCCGCGGGGGTCGGGCTCCTCCTCTACGAGGGGCTCCTGAGCTCGCTCGACTACTTCGACACCGTCGACCAGGCGCTCGCCCACCGCGCGGCGATCGGCGTCTCGTCCATCCGCCTCGAGGGCCTGGTCGACCCGGGGACCGTCCTGTCCTCGTCGCGGGGCACGTGGTTCTCGATCAGCGGCACGGACGGGCGCCGCGTGGAGGTGCACAACGTCGGGTCGCCGCCCGAGCTCTTCCAGCCGAACATCCCGGTCGTCGTCGTCGGGCACTTCACGTCGCCGACGTCGCTCGTCTTCGACTCCAACCAGATCATGGTGCGGCACACCGCGACGTACTGCGCAAAGTACCCCGGTCGCGTCCACGCGTCCAAGGGCACGGTCTGCTGATGCCCGCGTCGCTCGGGAACCTCGGGATCGTCGTCGCCTTCGTCGCGGCGCTGCTCGGACTCGTCGGGCAGCTCGCGTCGCTGCGGCTCGCCGCGACGGGCCGCAGCGCCCCGCCGTGGCTCGACGGGCGCCGGGTCCTCGTCCTCGTCGGCGCCGGCGTGCTGCTCGCGGTCGGCGCCATGGAGTACGCGCTCGTCACCCACGACTTCGCCCTCGCCTACGTGGCGCAGAACAACGCGACGGTGACGCCTCTGCTGTACTCGATCACCGGGCTCTGGTCCGCGCTCGAGGGCTCCATCCTCCTGTGGGTGCTCCTGCTGACGATCGTGGCCGCGGTCTTCGTGCTGCGCTATCGGCGACGACACGCCGACCCGGTCGTCGGCTGGGCGACCGCGGTGCTCCTCGCGACCGACGCGTTCTTCTTGGGGCTGATTGCCGGTCCCGCGTCGCCGTTCGCGCTCACCGGGCCGATCGCACCGTCGCAGGGCGCGGGCCCGAACGCGCTGCTGCAGGACAACCCGCTCGTCGCGATCCACCCGCCGCTCATCTACTCCGGGCTCGTCCTGTTCACCGTGCCCTTCGCCCTCGTCGTCGGCGCCCTCGTCACGGGCAAGCTGGGTGCGGAGTGGCAGCTCGAGACGCGACGCTGGGCGCTGACGGCGTGGACGGCGCTCACGGTCGGCGTCGTCCTCGGCGCCTGGTGGAGCTACCAGGTGCTGGGCTGGGGCGGGTTCTGGGGATGGGACCCCGTCGAGAACGCCGCCCTGCTCCCGTGGCTCGTGGGCACCGCCTACGTGCACTCGGTGGTCGTAGAGGAGCGGCGCGGCCTCCTGCGGGTGTGGAACGTGACGCTCGCGATCGCCATCTTCTCGCTCACGATCCTCGCGACGTACTTCACCCGCTCGGGCGTGCTCGTGAGCGTGCACGCGTTCAGCAGCTCGACGCTCGGGCCGGTGCTCCTCTCGTTCTTCGCCCTCGTCGTCGCGGCGGGCCTCGGGCTGCTCGCGTGGCGCGGCGACCGACTCCGCTCGCCCGTGTCGATCGACGAGCCGATCAGCCGCGAGGGCGCGTTCGTCGCGAACAACGTGCTGTTCGTCGGGTTCGCCGCCGTCGTGCTCCTCGGCACCGTCTTCCCGCTCGCCTACCAGGCCCTCCGCCACGCCACGGTGACCGTGGGGCCGCCCTACTTCGACACGATCGCGGTGCCCGTCGCGCTGTGCGTGCTCTTCCTGATGGCGATTGCCCCGGTCCTCGGCTGGCGGCACGTCGACGGCTGGGTGCTGTGGCGCCGCGTCCGGGTGAGCGCCTGGGCGGGGACCGCCCTCGTCGTCGTCCTCGTCGCCGCGGGGGTTCGCGGCGTCGGCACGCTCGTCGCGTACCTGCTCGCCGTCGTCGCGGCCGGCACGGCGCTCCGCACGCTTGGGGGCAACCTGCGCGCGGCCCGCGAGCGCGGGGCGCCGATGATCCAGGGGCTGGTCGGGCGGTCGTCGGGGGGGATGGTCGTGCACCTCGGCGTCGTGCTGGCGACCGTCGGCATCGTCTCGTCGGTCTCGTTCGCCTCGCACGCCCAGGTCGCCCTCGGACCCGGCCAGACGAGGTGGGTCGGCGGCCACAGCGTCACGTACGTGCGGCTGCGCACCGTCGCGGACCCGGTCCGCACCGCGCACCAGGTCGTCCTCCGCGTCGACGGCGGCGGGCTCTTCTTCCCGGCCGTGACGCAGTTCGTCGGGCCCAGCGCGCCCGTCGGCACCCCGGCGATCGACTCGAGCTGGCTGAGCGACGTGTACCTCACCTTCGACGCCTACAGCGACGGCCGACCATCCTCGGGCGCCCTCGTCCCGAAGGGCCTCCCCGCGCACTGGGTGCTCGTCGGGGTCACCGTCGAGCCGCTCGTCGCGTGGCTGTGGGCCGGCGGGCTCCTCGCGGGGCTCGGCGGCCTCCTGGCGCTCCTCCCCGCGCCGCGGCGGCGCCGCCCGACGCCCGTCGTCGCGGTCACCGCCCCGGTCCGAGAGCTCGAGGCGGTCTGATGGGCGGGCGCCGGGTCCGGGTCGCGTCGCTCTGCGCGCTGCTCGCCCTCGGCGGCCTCACGGCGTTCCTCGTGAGCCGCCCCGTCGACCCCGGCGCGACCCGGGTCAGCTCGCCGCTCCTCGGGACGAGGCCGCCGCCGATCACCGCCGCGACCTTGCAGCACGCCACGGTCTCGCTCGCCTCGCTGCACGGGCGCGTCGTGGTGCTGTCGTTCGTCGCCTCGTGGTGCGGCGCGTGCGGGACCGAGGCCCCCGCGCTCGTCACGTACGCCTGGCACGAGCACGTCACGCACACCCCCGCCACGATCCTCGGCGTCGTCTACAGCGACGACGACGCGGCGGTCGCGGCCTTCGCCCGGGACCACGGCCTCACGTTCCCGGTGCTCGTCGACCCGGGCGGCGTCATCGCCAACGACTTCGCCGTCGCGTCCCCGCCCGCGACCGTCGTGCTCGACCCCGCCGGGCGGGTCGCCGCGGTCCTCCTGGGCGCCGTGTCCGCCCACCAGCTCGTCTCGGTCACGACCGACGCGCTGCGCGAGGCCGCGTGACCGGCCCGCGCCGGTGGGCCGGGCCGGTCACGTGCGGGCTCGTCCTCGCCGCGGCGCTCCTCGTCGGCGCCGGTGCGTTCAGCGACGCCGTCGGGACCGCGGCGGCGCGCGCCGCGGGGATCGAGAGCCTCATCGCCGCGCCCCCCCGCGGCGACCTGTCGATCGCGCAGTCCAACTCGCCCGCGTCACGCGCGCTGCGCCACCAGGTCGCCGTCGAGGTCGCCCGCGGCTGGAGCGACGGGCGGATCCTCGACGGGATCGCCGCTCGCTACGGGACCCAGATCCTCCTCGAGCCACCCGCCGGCGGGCTCGACACGGTGCTGTGGGCGGCCCCCGTGGCGCTCGGGGTTGCCGCGGTGGCCGCGCTCGCGACCGTCGCGGTGCGACGTCGGCGGCGCACGTGAGCGCGGACGCGGAGGTCCTCCGCGACGAGATCGCGCTGCTCACCCGGTCGCTCGACGACGCGAGGGCCGAGCACGCGCGCGGCGAGCTGGACGACGCGTCGCTCGCGGGGATCGAGCAGCGCGACGGCGCACGACTGGCCGAGGCCACGGCGGCGCTCGACGCGCTCGGACCCACGACCGACCCGGCGCCGGGACCCGACGCCCGAGGCGACGCGCCGCGCCACCGACCGCGCTGGCTGCTGGTGGTCGCCGCCACGTGCCTCGTCCTCGCGATCGGGGTCGTGGCGCTGGCCGTGGCGGACCCGTTCGGCACCGCCCCGCCCGCCGGGTCCACGACGACGAGGGGCAGGGTCCATGCCCTCCTCCTCTACGCCGAGGTGCTCGTCGCCTCCAAGCACCCGCTGCGCGCCCTCACCGCCTTCGACGCCGTCCTGCGCCTGGCGCCGACGAACCCCGAGGCGCTCGTCGAGAGCGGCTGGCTGCGCTACGAGGTCCTCGGGCTCGGCCACCGCCACGCCGACCAGGTCGCGCTCGGGGCGGCGGCGGTGCACCGGGCCGTGCGTCTCGCGCCGCACGACGCCGCAGCCCACATCTACTGGGCCGTCGTCCTCTACCAGCACGACCACGCCCCGGCCGCGG
>DASZHS010000024.1:0-39703 GCA_035937595.1 Acidimicrobiales bacterium | reverse complement strand
ATCGGCGAGACGTGGCTCACGACGACCACGTCGCCGTCCTCGCTGCGCGCGCCCTCGCCGTCGGTGGCGAACAGCGCGTCGCACGCCGCGGCGACGCGCCGCTGGACGTCGGCCAGCGACTCGCCGCCGGGCCAGCGCGTGGCGGGGTCCTCGCGCACGCGCGCCCAGAACCCCGGGTCCACCTCGTGCAGCTCGCGCCCCTCGCACTCGCCGTAGTCGAGCTCGATGAACGCGTCGTCGACGACGGGGTCGCGGTCGAGGCCGAGCAGCGCGGCGGTCGCCCGCGCACGGCGGAGCGGGCTGGTGCGCAGCTCACCGACCGCGCCCAGCCGGGCCGCGCAGCGCCGTGCCTGGTCACGCCCGACGTCGTCGAGGTCGACGTCGCTGCGCCCGACGAGCCGGCCGTCGCGGTTCCACTCGGTGCGGCCGTGGCGCACGAGGACGAGCATCAGCGCACGAGCAGCCGACCGCACTCGTCGCAGACCGCGACCGCGTCGTGGTCCGCGCCGTGCTCGAGCTGGTCGACGATCGCGGCGGGCACCGTGACCCGGCACGCCCCGCAGCGCCCCCCGACGAGCCGTGCCGCCCCGACCCCGCCGGCGCGTCCCGCGATCGCCTCGTAGCGCGCGAGGAGCGAGGGCTCGATCGCCGCGGCGAGCGCGGGGCGCTCGGCGGTCAGCGCCTCGAGGGTCGCCGTCGCACGGGCACGCTCCTCGGCGACCTCAAGGGCGAGGTCGTCGCGGCGGCGCGCCACCCGCTCGGCGTCGCTGCGCAGCTCGGCGTCGCGCGCCTCGAGCGGCTCGAGCTCCTGGAGGAGCGCGAGGAGCTCGTCGTCGTGCTCGGCCGCGCGCGCGGCGAGGGCGTCGCGCTCGTGGACCATGGCCTCGAGTGAGCGGTCCGCGCCGGTGGCGGCGTCGAGTCGCGCCGCGATCGTGGCGGCGCGCTCCCTGGCGGCGGCGCCGTCCACCTCGAGCCGCGCCACGCGCTGGGTCAGCGGCTCGAGCTGGGCGTCGAGCTCGCGCTTGCGGGTCCGCAGCTCGCGCAGCTCGGCGAGCGCGCCGTCCTGGGCGAGCAGCGCGGGCGGGTGCCCGATGGCGTGGCGGGCGCGGACGATGGCCGCGTCGAGGTCCGCCAGGGCGAGCAGCGCGTCGTTCACGGCGGCCACGATGCCACTTCGGGGAGCTCGAGGCGCTGCGCGTCGCGGAGCGCCTTTGCCAGCCCGGCCGTGAGGTCGGGCGCGCAGCGCGACAGCGCCGCGTCCGGGGTGAACCAGCGCACCTCGCCGCTCTCGCCGGCCTGCGGCGCGATCGCCGTCGTGGTGGCCGCCACGAGCCAGCGGCAGTCGAAGTGGCGGTGGCCCATCGGACCCTCGTGGACCGAGACGTGCGCGAGGGTCACGGGCTCGAGGTGCCGGGCCCGCACGCCCGTCTCCTCCACGAGCTCGCGCAGCGCGGCCTGGTCGGGCGACTCGCCCGCATCGACGTGGCCGCCGGGCTGCACCCAGATGCCGAGCCGGCGGTGGCGCAGGAGCACGACCCCGAGCGGGGAGACGACGAACGCCGACGCCGTCACGTGGTCGCGCTGGGCGTCGGCGTCGAAGGGCCGTGCGCAGCCGCGGAGCAAGGCCGCCGTCGCGCGGAGGTCGCTCCGCTCGGTCGGGTCGATCGGCTCGACCCCGTCGAGCGCGGCGAGCAGGACCGCTGCGCGAGGGTCCAGGCTCACCGACCGAGCAGCGCGCGGACGCTCGGTGGCACCGGGATCGAGCCGTCGGCCATCGCACCGTCGACGGCGCCGATCGGCTCGCCGTAGACGACGGCGGCCGGCACGTCGCCCGCCCACACCGCCGACGCGACGTCCTCGGGCTCGTCCTCGGTCGGGCCCTCGGAGACCTTCGCGCTCGCCTCTTCGATGGTGAGCGCGACGACGGTCGTGAGCGCGAGCTCGGCGGCGTTGGGGCGGCGGATCTCGAGGCTCCGGCCCGGCAGGATCGCCTCGACGAGCGCGTCGAGGGCGTGCTCGCGCGCGGCGGCGTCCTCGAGGAGCCGCACCGGCCCGAAGGCGACGACGCTGCGGTAGGTCACCGAGCTCTCGAAGCCCGTGCGCGCGACGCGCAGCCCGTCGAAGGACGTGAACGTCGCGCAGACCCGCTCGGCGTCGAGCATCGAGCGCAGCAGCCGGTTGGACCGGCTCCCGTGGAGGTACACCTCGTCGCCCTGCCGCGCGTGCAGGAACGGCAGCACGACGACCTCGCCGGTGTCGGCGAACCCGACGCCGACGTGGCAGAGCGGCACCGCGTCGATGATCGCGTGCACCGTCGTGGTGTCGTAGCGCGCCTTGTCGGGCAGGCGGCGCACCCTGGTGCGCTCCGAGGGCGGCCCTACGCCCACAGCGTGCCTGACAGGAACGTGCGCGCGCGGCCCATGACCTCGACGCGGTCGTCGAACAGCGCCGCGGCGAGCACGCCGCCGCGGGTCGAGGCCTGCCGCGCCAGCAGCCGCTCCTCGCCCGTCCGCGCGTGCCAGATCGGCGCGACGGCGCACATCGCACGGCCGGTCGCCGCGTCCTCGCGGACCCCCAGCCGCGGTGCGAACACGCGGATCGCGAGGTCCGCGTCGATCCCGCCCTCGGCGACGGCGATCACGAGCGAGGCGGGCACCAAGAACAGCTCGACGGTGTCGGGGTCGAGGGCGCAGAGCGCGTCGAAGGAGTCCACGAGCGCGACGACGTCGCCTGCCTCGGTCGTCCAGGCCTGCTCGACGGGGCCGAGCGCGCGCTCGATCCCCTCTGGGTGCGCCTCGACGACCTCGTGGCGCGGCAGCTCGATGACGAGCTGGCGCCCCTCACGCCGGCCCGCGAACGGGACGGTCCGCGTCGACAGCACGACGTCGGCCTCGGTGGTCTGCAGCTCGCCGAACAGCACGTGGAGCGCGGCGAGCGACGCGTGGCCGAAGAGGTCGACCTCGACGGTCGGCGTGAAGCACCGCAGCTCCCAGGCGTCGCGCCCCCGCCGCAGGAACGCCGTCTCGGCCACGCTGAGCTCGGCGGCGATCTGCTGGCAGTGCGAGGACGCGAGCTCGCTCTCGAGCAGGACCACCACGGCGGGGTTCCCGCGCGCGCCCTCGCCGACGAAGGCGTCCACCCACCACACGCGCCGGCCGAAGTCCGTCGAGATCTCGGCCATGCCCAGAGCCTGCCACGGGTCCGTCGCCGCACCGTTTAGGGTTCCGCCGTGCCCGCGCCGCTCCGCGTCGCGACGTACAACCTGCACGCGGGCGTCGACGGCTGGGGACGCCCGACCGACGTGGTGAAGACCGCGGTCGCGCTCGACGCCGACGTGCTCTTCGTCCAGGAGTCGTGGCGCTCCGAGCGCGTCGACCTGGCCGAGGAGATCGCCGCGGCGACCGGGGGGACCGCGCGCACCTACGCCCTCGCGCAGGGATGGCGCGTCACGGGGGGCGACGGAGCCGCCAGCTGGCAGTCGGCCACGGCGCTGCTCGTCGGGAACCACGGGCTCTACCTCGACTCCGAGCACGCGCTGCGCCCGAGCGCCGCCCGGCGCCTCGCGAGGTCGGCCGGCGTCGAGCGCGGCGAGTGGTGCGTGGGCGTGGTCACCCGGCTGGCGGTGCGGTCCGAAGAGGTCGTCGAGCTCACCCACCTCGCCCCCGACCTCGCGCGCCGCCGGCTCGTGCACCTCTCGCTCGAGACGGGCGCCGGGCCGCTCGAGGCCTTCGGGCTGCACGGTGCGCACCTCTCCCACGGCTCGCTCGGCCAGTACCGCGAGCTCGTGGTCGACCTCGACGAGCGCGTCGCGGCGGGGTCCGCGGCGCTGCTCGGCGGCGACCTGAACGTCTGGGGGTTCCTCGCCCGCCGGGTGCTGCGGGGCTGGCGCCACGCCGCGCGCGGGGCGACGTGGCCGAGCTGGCGCCCGCACAGCCAGCTCGACCACCTCTTCGTGCGGGGCCCGGTCGAGGTCACCGGTGGCGGACCGGTCGCCGCCGCGTCGAGCGACCACCGCCCGATGGCCGCGACGATCGTGGTGCGGCCCGCCGACTCGCCGATCAGGTGAGGACGACCCCCTTGGTCTCCGGCAGCCGGCGCAGCCACAGGAGCGCGGGCAGCCCCGGCAGGAACGCGGCGACGGCCGCCCACCCCAGGGACCCGGTCGCGTCGGCCACCGGGCCGAAGATGGCGAGGCCGACGATCGCGCCGAGCACGGCGGCGACGACGATCCATCCCCCGGCCGAGGCCCGCACGGCCGCGGGGAAGGGCTCCGTCGCGATCGCCGCGCCCCCCGGGGCGAACACGCCGCCCGCGAAGACGCCCAGGACGTAGCCGATGATGAACGCCGCGCGTCCCCCCGAGTACGCGTAGAGGCTCACCGCGGCGGTCGCGAGCACGCCCGCGGCCACGGTGAGGCGGCGCCCGCGCGTGTCGCAGAGCCACCGTCCCAAGAGGAGGCCGAGCACGCCGGGGATCGCCGACAGGGTGACCACCACGGTCACCGTCGAGGCGTGGAGCTTCAAGAAGTCCTCCATGTAGACGAAGGCGAACCCGCCCGCGGGCCCCGAGATCATCCCGACGGCCATGGTCACGGCCATCACGATGGCGAGCCGGCCGCGCAGGTGGCGCGGGATGGTGCCCAGCCGCGGCGCGTGCGTGCCGTCGTGGACCGCACCGTGGGTCTCGGGGAGCCGCCGCACGAGCAGCGCGACGGCGACGGCCGGGATCAGCGCGGTCGCGAAGAGGATGCGGAACCCGTTCGGTCCGCGACACGCGCCGTGGACGATCACCGACAACCCCGCCCCGACCGCCGCGCCCGCGGTCACGACCGCGAGCGCCGACGCGCGCCCGCGCGGCGACGTCAGCTCGGCGGTGACGACGGACGAGACGATGTTCGTCGCCGACAGCAGCGGTCGGGCGAGCGCGAACAGTGCGACGAACCACCAGTACCCCGGGCTGAGCGCCGCCGACGCCGTCACGCAGAGGCCCGTCACCCCGCAGACGAACAGCACGCGGTGCCGGCCGACGCGGTCGGCGAGCGCGCACAGCGGCAGCGCCGCGAGCGAGGCGGCCCGCAGGATGACGATGCCGACCGCGAGGGTCGTCCAGGCGAGGCCGGCGCGCGCGGTGAGCGACGACTGCGTCGTGTTGATGCCGAACGCCTTCGCGACGTTGCCGAGCGCGGACGTCGAGCCGAACTGTCCGTACCCGACGGCCACGGTGACCATGGCGAGGGTGAAGACGAGGGCGCGCGTGGCAACGACGGGGGGTGCGCGCATCGTCTGATCGTCGCAGAGTTGAGCGATCACCCACCAGTAGGCTGCTCCGCCGAGGAGGTCGCGTGCCCTTCGACGTCGACGACGTGTTCCGCGAGCAGACCGGCGAGCAGTTCGCGCTCCACGAGGCACACCTGAACCCGCAGCTGCCCAGGGTGCTGCGAACCCTCGGGTTCGACCGCACCTACGTGCGTGGCGAGGGCCCGTGGCTCTACGACGACCGCGGGGAGCGCTACCTCGACCTGCTCAGCGGCTTCGGCGTCTTCGCCCTCGGCCGCGGGCACCCTGCGATCAAGGCGGCCCTGCACCGCGCGATCGACCTCGACCTGCCGAACATGGTCCAGATGGACTGCGCCCTGTTCCCGGGGCTCCTCGCCGAGGCGCTCTGCGCGCGCAGCGGTCCCCAGCTCGAGCGGGTGTACTTCTGCAACTCGGGCGCCGAGGCCGTCGAGTCGGCGATCAAGTTCGCGCGGGCGTTCACCCGGCGCCCCCGCGTGATCTACTGCGCCCACGGCTACCACGGGCTCACCCTGGGTGCCCTCTCGCTCAACGGCGGGACGTCCTTCCGCGAGGGCTTCGGACCGCTGCTCGCCGACGTGACCGAGGTCCCCTTCGGCGACCTCGACGCCCTGACGGCGGCGCTCGCCGGCGGCGACGTCGCGGCGTTCGTCGCCGAGCCGATCCAGGGCAAGGGCGTCTACGAGGCGCCCGTCGCCTACTGGCAGGGCGCCGAGCGCGCGTGCCGCGACGCGGGCGCGCTCCTCGTGCTCGACGAGGTCCAGACCGGGATCGCGAGGACCGGGACGTTCTGGTGCCACGAGCAGCTCGGCGTCGCGCCGGACCTCCTCTGCGCGTCAAAGGCGCTGTCCGGGGGCTACGTGCCCGTCGCCTGCGTGCTCGCGCGCGACGACGTCTTCCGGTCCGTCTACTCGTCGATGGACCGCGCCCTCGTCCACTCGACGACGTTCAAGCAGAACCAGCTCGCGATGGTCGCCGGGCTCGCCACGCTCGCGGCGATCGACGACGAGGGGCTCGTCGAGCACGCCCACAAGATGGGCGACGTGTGGAAGGAGCGGTTCGCGCCGCTGGTCGAGCGCTACGAGCTGCTGGTCGACGTCCGCGGCAAGGGCCAGATGATCGGCCTCGAGTTCGGCGAGCCCGAGAGCCCCGGGCTCCGACGGTGGTGGCGCCTCGCCGAGCGGATCCGACCGGCCTACTTCGCCCAGACGATCGTGCTCCCGCTGTTCCGGCGGCACCGGCTCCTGACCCAGGTGGCCGCCGACGGCGTCAACATCATCAAGCTGCTCCCCTCGCTCGCCCTGGGCGAGGAGGAGGTCGACCTCGTCGTCGGCGCCTTCGACGACGTGCTCCACGACGCGCACCGACCGGGGGGCCTCCTCGTCGAGACGACCGCCGCGCTCGCGCGGGGCTCGCTGCGCCGCGCGCCGAGGCGTCGCGCCGGCTCCGCGACGCCGGCGTGACCGTCGAGCGAGACGACCGGGTCGTCGTCACGGGGGCCGCGGGGTTCATCGGCTCGGCCGTCACCCGGGCGCTGCTCGCGCTCGGCGCCTCGGTGACCGCGATCGTCGAGCCGGGAGCCGACACCGAGGACCCCGCGATCGCCGGTGCCGACGCCGTGTTGGCGGCCGACGTCGCCGCGCCCGGCGCCCTCGACGACGCGCTCGACGGCGCACGGTTCTGCGTGCACACCGCCGCCCGCTACGCGTTCTGGCCGAGGGATCCCGAGCACTTCTACCGCACCAACGTGGAGGGGAGCCGCAACGTCGTGCGCGCGGCGTGGCGACGGGGCGTCGAGCGGGTCTGCTACACGTCGTCGGTCGCGACGATCGGCCTCCAGGGCACCGCGGATGGCGGCACGGCGACCGAGGACGACTACGCACACGTCGAGCACCTCTTCGGGAACTACAAGCGCTCCAAGTACGTTGCCGAGCACGAGGTCCTGCGGCTGGCCGCCCAGGGCGCGCCGGTCGTGCTGACCCAGCCGACCTTCCCCGTCGGCCCCGGGGACCGGCGGCCGACCCCGACGGGCAAGCTCGTGCTCGACTTCCTCAACGGCAAGGTGCCCGGGTACGTCGACACGACGCTCAACGTCGTGCACGTGGACGACCTCGCCGTGGGCCACGTGCTCGCGCTCGAGCGCGGCCGCCAGGGGCACAGCTACGTCCTCGGCGGCGAGAACCTCGAGATGCGCGCCCTCCTCGGGCTCCTCGCGTCGATCACCGGGCTCCGCGCACCGACGCTGCGGGTGCCCACCTCGCTCTCGGTCCTCGCCGCGCGGGTGAGCGACGCTCTGGAGGCCGGCGTGCTCCGCCGCGAGCCGCACGTCCCGCTCGAAGGAGCGCGGATGGCCGCCACCCAGATGCGCTACGACGACGCCAAGGCGCGCGCCGAGCTCGGGTACACCTCTCGGCCCGCCCGCGAGGCGGTGGCCGACGCGGTGGCGTTCTTCGTGGACGCGGGCTACGTCGCCCCGTCGCGCGCCGCCGCGATCCGCGGCCCTGGCGAGCTCAGAGCTGGGTGAAGAACGGCGTCGAGATCACGGTGTAGAGCCCGATGGACTTCTTGTCCGAGATCCAGAGCTGTCCGCTCGGCGAGGACGTCATACCGGTGAGCGAGCGGAAGTTGCGGTTGACGACGACGTCACGCCCGGTCGCGGCGACGTGCATGACGACGAGGTGGTAGCGCGACGACGCGGTGTAGCTGTTGTTGTACTTGTCCATCGCGATCGCCGCGATGAAGCGGAGGTTGAACAGCTTCACCGGCTTCTCGCGGGGGTGGAACTGGACGACGTTGCCGTTCTCGAGCCCGACGACGAGGACGCCGCCGCGGTTCTCCGCGACCGCGACGGGCCGCGTGTAGCGACCCGAGAGGTGCAGGAGCGTCGTCACCGTCCCGGTCGGGGTCACCTCGGCGATGCGGTTCGCACCCGTCTCTGCGACCAGCACGTCGCCGCTGCCGTCGGGGGCCGCGTAGAGCTGGCGCGGGTCCGAGAGTCCGCTCGCGACGACGTGGTGCGCGCCGTTCGGGGTGACGAGCGACAGCGTGCCGTCCGCGCCGTCCACCCAGACGGCGCCGCCGGGTCCCGCCGCGACGCCGACGGGGTGGCCGAGGCCGGTCGCCACCGTGCTGAGCGAGCCGTCCTGCCAGCGCTGGAGGGACCCGCCGCTTCCCTCGGTCACGTAGACGGCGCCCGAGGGGCTGTAGCCCGCCGCCGTCGGGTCGGGCATGCCGTGGGTGAGGAGCCGGTGCTCACGGAGGTGGGCGACGACCTTCACCTGGCCGGCGTTGGTGTCCGAGATGTACAGGTTGCCGAGCGCGTCCACGGACAGGCCGCGGGGATGGCCGAGGCCCGTGCGGAGCACGCGCGGGAGCCCAAACCCCTGGTTCGGGTACTCGAGCACGGTCCCGTTCCCCATCTCCGAGACGTAGAGGTTGCCCCAAGGGTCCTCGGCGAGCCCAGCGGGCTGGTCGAGGCCCGAGAGCAGCACGAAGTGCTTGTGGTTCGGCAAGACCTCGATCACGGTGCCCTTGCCCGTGTTCGCGACGTAGACGACCTTCGTGTAGAAGGGGTCGGCCATCACCGCGAGCGGGCTCGAGAGGCCGCGGAGGAACGTGTGCTGCGCGTAGTGCTTCGTGCGCACGAGCTCGACGATCCGGTTGTTCCCGGTGTCGGCCACGAAGACGTCGCCGACCCCGTTCACCGAGACGGACTGGGGGTCCTTCACGTTGTCGGTGATGGTGCGCTGGTTGGACGGGCCGAAGGCCATGGCGAGGTTGAAGGTGTAGGAGCCGACCGTGTACCAGTGGTAGCCGGAGAGGCGCACGATCCGGTTGTTCCCCGCGTCCGCGATGAACACGTAGCCGGTCCCGTCGCCGTCGGCGATCACGTCGGCGGGCTGTGACAGCCCCTGGCCGATCGTCCAGCGGAAGCCGTTCTTGTAGACGAGCACCACCCGGTTGTTCGCCGTGTCGGCGACGAACACCGAGCCGGTCGGCGCGATGTACACGCCGTGCGGGTCGGTGAACGGCGTCGGTGCGATCCCGATGATCCCGTAGACCAACAGGACGAGCAGCGTGAACCCCACCACGTCGGTGGCGATCGTGCGCCCGTCGCGGCGGCGCCCGAAGCTCGCCAGCGGCTCGAGGAACCCGAAGATCAAGAGCAGGCCCCCGATGCTGAGCAGGACGCCGCCGAGCATCGGCGTCGGGTTCACCTGGCTGTGGGTGAGCTCGTTGAGCACCAGCTCGGTGATCAGCAGCACGAGGATGATCCGCGCCACGTTCAGCGGGTAGCGGAACCGCGACAGCACCTTGGTGGGGATGCGCCGGCTCAGCCAGCACACCGGCCCGAAGGCGCAGAACATGACGAGGAGCACCCAGGTCACCCACTCGAGCCCGAGGTACTCCCACAGGATCATCAGCGCGAAGGCGCCTCGGAGTGCCCAGAAGACGAGCGCCAGCGGCCACGGACGCTGGCGGCGCGGGTCCGCGGCGACGGCCGCGGTGCGCGCCCGGAAGTGCAGGGCCGCGGTCTCCTGCAGCGCCATGCGCGCAAAGATCGCGAGGAACGCGGTGACCTTGACCTCGAGCAGGTGGTCCTGGATCGTGACGAACAGCTCCTGCGGCCCGTTGCCCGCGAGCGTGGGCATCTGCCAGGCCGCGAGCCAGAGCACGAGCATGCCGAGGATGGCGCTCGCGGCGTAGTCGACGATCCGCTGGCACCACTGCAGCGCCGGTGCACCGCTTCGATGGGCGAGCAGCGGGCGGAGCCGGTGGGGCACCTTGGCGCCGGCGAACCACAGCACCCCGAGCCCGAACAGCCCGGTGAGCGTGTACACCGCCGTCTGCTCGCCCGGCGGCGCGTTGAGCATGTGGGTCCCGATGAGGTTGCCGTGCAGCAGGCACACGAGCGTGAAGCCGCAGAGGGCCGCGAGTCCGGTGAGGGCGTCGAAGACGCCGAGGACGACGATCGCGAGCGTCAGGGTCAGCGTCGGCGGGACGGCGAGCCCCGACGTGTTGACGCCGCCGACGATCCCGAGCACGAACCCGATCGCCGGAAGGGCGAAGTAGACGTTGCCGAGCATCGCGCGGAGGTAGCCGCCGTTGCCGATCGACGAGGCGAGCATCGGCGTGGCCCACGCCGCCCGAGCCGGGCCGCGCCTCGAGAAGCTGTCCGCCGCGTCGTGGCCCATGAACCGGGACGCGCCGTGGCGCCGGCCCGCGGTCTCGTCGAGGCCGGCCGCGGCGATCGCCGCGGTGTCGAACTCACCGGTCGGCGGGTCGCCCACGCCCTCGACGTGCCCGGCGCCGTGGTCGCTCACGGTCCCCCGCCTGGGTGCGGCCGACGGAGGTTCGTGCGGGTGAACGCGTTGGTGACGGGCGGGACGAAGGCCTCGCTCGGCGCGGCCGCCGGTGGCGCTGGCGCCGGCGGCGGCTCGGGCGCCGGCGGGGTGCCGCCCGCCGGACCTACGCCACCCTCGCCCGGCGACGAAGGTCCGTCGCCCTCGCCTGGCGAGGACGGGCCGCCGCCGTCACCCGGCGCTGATGGCCCGCCGGCGTCGTCCGGCGCGGCCGGCCCGCTCGTGGCGCCCGCCGTCGCGGCGGTCGCCTCGGCGTTCCAGATCGAGCCGAGGGCGCCCGCCGACAGGAGCGCGGCGAGCACCGCGGAGAGCAGGCTCGTCATCAGGATGACCCGGTTGGGTGAGATCTCGAGCGGCGTCTCGATGACCTTGGCGAGCGTGGTCGGGTTGCTGTTCGTCGTCGTCGTGAACCTCGGGAAGCGATGGCGCTTGGGGAAGGTCGTCGTCGACGAGGACGTGGGCGGCCCCGTGCGCTGCGTCGTCGACGTGGTCGGTGGACCGACCGGGCGGCCCTTGCACCGCTGCGCGGTGCCGTGGGGCACCTGGAACGCGATCCGCAGACCGACGACGACGGTGCCGGTCGCCGTCGTCTTGTGCCCCTTGATGATCAGGTAGTTGATGCCGACGTGCGTCGCGACGGGCTTGTTGTTGTTGACCGAGACCTCGCCCTGGCTGAAGTACAGCGTCAGGAGGACGCAGCCGTTCGAGTCGGCCTGGAACCCGCCGGCGTCGCGTCCGTTGACGAGGAAGTGCGTGTTCGAGAGCTGGTTGAAGCCGCAGACCCAGGTCTGGTGCGCCGTCGACGTCGGGGTGCAGCCGAGCCTTGGGCCGTTCGGGATGCCGGGCAGCGCGATCGAGCCGGGGTACGGCCCCGTCGCCGCTGCGTACGCCGAGTTGTACAGCACGAGGCTGGCCACCCCAAGGAGGATGCCCACGATGAGGGTGCTCTTGGGGCCCCGTCCGGCGTGTTTCCAGCGCTGCATCTGATGAGCCTCGCGACACGGTACCACCGGTGATGTTGGGCTCAGCGTGGGAACTTGACGCAGTGTCGCCGCTGGTGACGACACACTCACGACCTCTGCGGCGTCCGTGCCCTCGACGCGCGCACGACGACGCACCGCCGGTGCGACGACGTGTCGATCGTCGACGTGACGCGGTCCACGTGCACCCGACACGCGCTCGTCGGCGTGCACGACGCATCGCGGGGGTGACCACGTCCGCAGCGGCGCGCGCCGCGGGTGCTCTGCTCCCAACACCGCGACCGACGCTCGGCGCCGCAACACCGCGACCTCGCGACGCCGGTCCGCGTTCCCCGACACCGCCGACCGAGCGCGGCGGTCACGGGCGGGTGCGCGCCGAGAGCCGGCACCATCCTCACCCGACGCGGTCCGGGACCCGCCGAACGACGCCAACCGGTACATTTCGATGGTGACCCCAGAGGACGCCACCTATCCCGAGCCCGACGTCTCCGAGGAGGCCCCAGAGAGCGAGCACTGGATCTGGGCCGGGACCCACCGTCCGCCGCTCCCCCGTCCCTTCGTCGAGTACATGACCCGTGACTGGGCCGAGCGCCCGCGCGACGAGGGGCCGCACCCCGCCGTCGCGCACACCGCGCGGCGGCGGGACGCCGTCCGCTCGAGGTTCGAGGGCAAGACCCTCGTCGTGCCGAGCGGCGGGCTCAAGGTCCGGGCGAACGACACGGACTTCCGCTTCCGGCCCGGCTCGGACTTCTTCTGGCTGACCGCCTGCGACGACAACGACGCCGTCCTCGTCGTGCACCCGGCGGGGCACGACCCCGGCGCCACCCTCTACGTGGAGGAGCGGCGGGCCGCCGCCACGCACCGGTTCTTCAGCGACGCTCGGTACGGCGAGGTCTGGGTCGGCCCCCGCCGTGGCCTCGACGACGCCGCGCGCCGATGGGGCGTCGCGACGGCGCCGCGGGACCGCCTCGAGAAGGACCTCGTCGGCCTCCCGCCCGCCGACGTCGCCACCCTGCGGGGCTACGACGCCCGCGTCGACGGCGCCGTCGCGGCCAACGGCGACGCCGACCAGGAGCTCGCGACCGTGCTCTCCGAGCTGCGCCTGGTGAAGGACGGCTACGAGGTCGAGCGCCTCCAAGAGGCCGTCGACATGACGATCCGCGGCTTCGAGGACGTCGTGCGCGCGCTCCCGACCGCCATCGGGCGGACCGAGCGGGTCATCGAGGGCGTGTTCAACCTGCGGGCGAGGTACGAGGGCAACGACGTCGGCTACGGCACGATCGCCGCGGCCGGCTCGCACGCGACGATCCTGCACTGGACGCGCAACGACGGCGTCGTCCGCGACGGCGACCTCCTCCTCCTCGACGCCGGGGTCGAGGGCCACGACCTGTACACCGCCGACGTCACGCGCACCCTCCCGGTCTCGGGGACCTTCAGCCGCCCCCAGCGGGCGATCTACGAGCTGGTGCTCGCCGCCCAGCGGGCCGGGATCGAGGCCGTGCGGCCCGGCGCCGAGTTCCTCGCTCCCAACGACGCCGCCAAGCGGGTCCTCGCCCAGGGCCTCTTCGACCTCGGCATCCTGGACGTCGGCCCGGACGAGGCGCTGCGCACCGAGCTGCCGGTGCACGCGCGCTACACGCTCCACGGGGTCTCGCACATGCTCGGGATCGACGTCCACGACTGTGCCCACGCGCGCGAGCGCGTCTACTACAAGGGCGCCTTGGAGGTGGGCTACGTGCTCACCGTCGAGCCCGGGCTCTACTTCCAGCCGGACGACCTCACGGTCCCCGAGCAGTACCGCGGCATCGGGGTGCGGATCGAGGACGACGTCGTCGTCACCGAGGACGGGTGCCGCGTCCTGTCGGGCGCGCTCCCCCGCGACCCCGACGAGATCGAGACCTGGATGGCGGGTCTCCTCGCGCGACCCGCCCCCAACCTCGGCCTCTAGCGCGTCACCCGTCGACGCCGCAGCACCAGCACCGCGACGCCGTTCGGCGCCGGGGGCGAGAACGCGCTGCGCGGGAGGCGGCGCGAGACCCACGCGTCGAAGTCGCGCCCCCAGCGCGAGGCACCCGGCGCGTGCCCGCCGGCCCACCGCGCCGCGGTGTGCCACGGCACGACGAGGTCGGCGCGGACGAGCCGGCTGCCGGGCGCGGTCAGTCGCCTGAGGAGCGCCGTCGTGACGGCGAACGGCGGGTTGGCGACGACGCGGAACGGGCGGCGCGGGAGCCGCAGGTCGGCGGCGTCGGTGACGACGACGGTCACCCTCGCCGCGGCGAAAGTCGCCCGGAGCATCGACGCCCTCGACACGTGGAGCTCGACGGCGACCACGCGCGCGCCGCGCTCGACGAGGGGCGTGGTGATCGCGCCCGTGCCCGCGCCCACGTCGAGGACGAGGTCACCTGCGAGCACCTCGGCGTCGGCGACGAGCGTCGCCGCCCAGCCGCTATCGAGTCGGTGGTACCCCCACCGCGGTGGCCCGTCGGCCACGACGGATCGCCGTGCACATCGTCACGGTGCCATCGTAGCCACGCGCGTGTGTTGGCCGGGGCGCGGCCGGGGTCGCGCGGCAGTGGCCTCAGTCCCTCGGGGCACCGCCGCGCTGGACGTTGCGCCACTCCTCGAGCTCGCTGGTCACGGCCTCGGTGAAGTCCGAGATCGCCCAGCGCGACGTCCGCAGGTCCTCGAGGAGCGAGGTGAGCTGCGCGATCCCGTAGTCGACGTCGCCGCACTCGACCAGCGCGTCGGCGTAGAGGAAGCGCAGCTCGAACGCCTCTGCCGTGGTCGACAGCCCGGCCCGGGTGAAGTCGACGAGCGCGGCGGCGGCCAGCCTCCGGCCGCGCTCGTCGTCGTCGCCCTCGGCGACCGTCCAGCGCGCGATCTTGGAGCGGAGCGTCAGGGCCTCCCGGCTCAGCGGGCCGCGATGGACGGTCACGCCGGGGAGCTGCGCGGCGACCATCTCGATGGCGGTGGGCACGTCGCCGTCGAGCGCGACGTTCGTCGCGAGCTCGGTCACCGTGCTCACGAGCCAGGTGCTGTGCTCGCCGAAGGCCTCGGCCATCGCGGGGACGAGTGCGCGCAGCTCCGACGTGGAGGCCTCGAGCTCACCCATGTCGCGACGCGTCAGCGCGAGCGAGTAGCGCAGCGAGAGGCGCCACCCCTGGGCGCCCGATGCCGGGATCGGCGTGTCGAGGGAGCTCGTGAACTCGTCGATCGACTCGTCGAGTCGGTCGAGCCGCGCGAGGCACCGGGCGCGCTCGCCGTGAGCGCGGGCGGCAGCCTCACAGCTCGCACGGTGCAACGTGGCGCAGTCCGCGATGACGTCGTCGGATGCCGCGATCGCCTCGTTGTACGCACCACGCTCGAAGAGCTCGTCGATGGCGGTGAGGTGCGCGCTGACCACGACGGGTGACAGGTAGCGCGTCGCACGGTCGACGCGCCGCAAGAGCTCGATGGCGCGCGCGGCGCTGCGCACCACCTCGCCGCCGTTCCACCGATCCACGGCCGTGCGCGCCCATCTGCTCGCGTAGGTCGCACCGCGCCGCAGCATCGCGGCGATGCGGCCCTCGTCCATCGGCGAGGGCACCCGCGGCTTCGGCGACTTCACGTCCGCATCGTACGTTGGTCGCACGTGCAGAGTCGGGAGTTCGCGCGACCGCGTGTTACCTCGGCGTGCCGGCGCGTCGGCTCGCTCGGCGCCCGGGCGACGCGATTCGTGACGCAGGAGACCGCGAGGTCACGGTGGTCGTGCCGACCGCGCAGAGCGCGCGGGCGGCGTCTCGTCGGCGCCGGGGATCGAACCTGTGGTTGCCGCGGCGCCCGAGGTCGCGCAAGGGCGCAGGTCGTGCGACGTAACGAGCGGTTGCGCACCATCGACGTCGCGCCGTCGCGCGCGCACCGCGCCGGCGGATGGCCCCGCCGACGGTGCGCGTGCTCGCGGGTCGGTGCCCGGCGGCCGGCCGGCCCCGACCGGGGGCCGAGCAGGTGACCGCTGGTGAACAGTTCGCGCCGTCCCGCGGTAGACCCACAGGCCGATGCCGGTGGGTGTCGGCCGGCACGCACACCGTGAGGAGCAGCCCATGACCGTGAGCCCAGCCACCACCCTCGCCGGCCGGCTGGCGGTGCGAACGACCGCCTGCCTCGGCGCTGGCGCGCTCGCCGCCGCCGCCTCCCTCGTCCTCGCCGGCGTGGGCCCCGCGGGGGCCTCGGCACCGCTGCTCAAGTCCGGGAGCGTCCCGAGCTACGCGGGCGCCCTCGAGAACAACAAGTCGTTCACGTTGTACGTCCTGTCCAACGAGCGGGGCGCGAAGCTGCACTGCACGGGCGCCTGCCTGGGGACGTGGCGGCCGCTGCTCGTCAAGTCCTCCGTGCGCCAGGTGACCGTCGCGAAGGGCGTCGCCGGCAAGGTCGGGTTCGTGAAACGGTCCTCGGCGACCAAGCAGGTGACCTTCAACAGCTACCCGGTCTACACCTACACCGGCGACACCGGCGCCAGCCAGTCCACGGGCCAGGACGTCACGAGCAACGGCGGGACCTGGCACCTCGTGCATGCGTCGGCGAAGTCGTCGGGCGCCTCGCCGTACCTGCCGATGCTCAACACCACCAACGCGGCGAACGCGTCGACGGTCTACAAGGGCGTGCTCTCCAACGCCGCCGGCCGCACGCTCTACGTGCTGTCCGCCGAGAACGGCGGGACGCTCCACTGCACCGGCGCATGCGTCGGGATCTGGCCGCCGCTGCTCGTCCCCAACTCGACGACGTCGATCACCCTTGGCAACGGCGTGAAGGGCACGATCGGGTTTGTCACGAGGGGCTCGGCGAAGCAGGTGACCTTCAACACGTATCCTGTGTACACGTACTCCGGCGACACAGGCGCGAGCCAGTCCTGCGGCGAGGGCATCAAGGCGGACGGCGGGACCTGGACACTCACGTCCGCCGGCGCCACGACCGCCTCCGCCACGCAAGTCCCACCCGTGGGCGCCGGCGGCTGCCCGACCGGCTACGGCTACTGAGCCGGCGGCAGGCGGGGATCCGAGGTCGTGCATGCGAACCGTCGACACCACTGATCGCGCCGACGCGGTGACGCTCGGACACGACGCCGTTCCGCCCATCAGGGCCGTGGCGCCGGCCACTTCGATGGGCCGCGGAGCGGGTCTGCGCCTCGTCGGCGACCCCGTCGCCGACGAGGCCGGGCTCCGCGCCGCCTTCCTCGCGTACGGCAGCGAGCTCCTCGGCTTCGCGCGGCGCTCGCTGCGCGGGTCGTCCTCGGCCGAGGACGTCGTCCAGGAGACGTTCGCCCGCGCCTGGCGCTCCCGGCACCGCTATGACCCCGACCTCGGATCGCTGCGGACCTGGCTGTTCGCGATCGAGCGCCGCGCGCTGCTCGACGTCGTCAAGCGCCAGTCGCGCCAGCAGACCGAGCCGCTGTCGGAGGCCGACGGGGCGACCGTCGAGGACCGCGTCGACGCCGCGCTGCTCAGCTGGCAGCTCGCGACGGTGCTCGAGCGCCTGGACGACGACCACCGCCTCGTCATCACCGAGCTGTACTTCAACGGCAGGACGAGCCGCGAGGTGTCGTCGCTGTTCGGGATCCCCGAGGGCACGGTGCGCAGTCGCGCCTACTACGCGCTGCGGACGCTGCGTGCGCACCTCGAGGACGTCGGGTGGAACCCATGAGCCGCCACGCCTGCGAGCAGTGGCACGGTGCTATCGCCCTCGACGCCCTCGGCGCGATCGAGCCCGACGAGCGGCTCGGGCTGCTCGCGCACCTCGACGGCTGCGCCGCGTGCCGTGAGGCCGCGCGCGAGCTCGCCCAGACGGCATCGGTGCTCGCGTTCGTCGACCGTGACGAGCTCGGGCAGACCGCGTCGGTCCCGCCCGAGCTCGCCGAGCGGGTGCTGGGCTCGCTGCACGACGACGCGCTCGCCGCGCGACGCCATCGGCGCACCCGCCAGGCCGGGGTGTTCACGGCCGTCGGCGCGGTCGCCGCGTCGATCGCGATCCTCCTCGCGATCGGGTCGCCGGCCCACGCCGGTGGGCGCAAGGAGATCCTCTCGAGCCCCACCACCGCGGCGACGGCGACGGCCGTGCTCACGACGCGCCCGTGGGGGACCGCCATCGCGTTCACCGAGGAGGGGCTGCCGGCGGGCCACGTCTACAACGTCGCCATGCGGACGGCCTCCGGCAAGTGGTGGACCGCCGGGTCCTACCGGACCGTGGCCGGGCACCCCGTCAGCGCCCAGATGTCCTGCTACGTCCAGCTCGACCGGATCACCGGGATCCGCGTCACCGACACGACGGGCGCGTCGGTCCTGTGGAACGTGGCGGCCCGGGGCACCACCTGGTAGCGAGGGCCCCCGTCAGACCGTGCCGGCCTCGGCCGCCCCGGCGATGCCGGTGACGACGCGCTGCATGTTCTCGAGGACCACGGCCATGCGACCGTCGACGATCTCGCGGGCGCGCTCCGGTCCCGCCTCGATCGCCGGTGCGAGCGGCGCGCGACCGGCGTGCAGCACCACGCGGTGCGTGAGCGTCGCACCGCCGACCGCGGGCTCGACCTCGAGCGACCAGGTCGCGCTCGGCTCGTCCGCGCCGCCCGTCGCCCAGCGGAACCGCGTCGGCTCGACGCACTCGACGACCGTCGAGTGCGTGGTCCAGGTCACGTCGCCGTTGGCGTTGTGCCCCTCGATCTCCGCGCCGACACGGGGGCCGTCGCCGTCGACGAAGTGCGCCTCGACCAGCTCGTCGGAGAACCGTGCGGGCACGGCGGGATCGCTCACGAGCGGCCAGAGCGCCTCGGGCGAGACCGCGACGCCCACCGAGACCTCGCCCGTCGCCGGGAGCACCTGGTCGTCCACGCCGTGACCCTACCGCCGGGGTGGTTCGACGACCGCCGACGACACACCCTCGGCAACGGTGACGCCATCACAACAGCAGCACACAAAGCCGTAATTCTTGGGTACCCAACGGTAGGATCGCGTGGACGACCCCAACCACGGAGCCGCAGATCTGCGGATGGACGTAGCGTGAACGCCGACATCACCATGGGGAGGCCCGCGAGCCGATGGGAGGCGCGGGTCGCGATCATCACGGTGCTCGTCTTCGGCCTCGCTCTGAGCGGCGTGCTCCTCTTCGCCCTCGTCGGGACGACGCCCGCCGGGACCACGATCTCGGTCGCGACGACCCAGCCACCCTCGACGCGCCCCACCTTCCCGCTCGGGGTCGTGCAGCCAGGGGAGCCCTCCGGGCTCGGCCCGCCCCTGCCCAACGCGCTCGCCGGCTACCACCGGACCTACACGACCGACTTCCCTGGCACCTCCTTGCCCCCTGGCTGGGTGACGTTCACGGGCATCCCCGGGGGCGACCCCACCGCCCATTTCTCCCCCGCCCACGTGCTCGTCTCGAACGGGATGCTCCGTCTCGTCACCTACCGTGACCCCCGGTACGCCAACAAGTGGACGTCGGGCGGGCTGTGCCAGTGCGGGCACCCCATGACCTACGGAGCGTTCTTCGTGCGCTCCCGGATCTCGAACGCCGGGCCGAACGAGGTGGAGCTGCTCTGGCCCGCCAACAACCAGTGGCCCCCCGAGATCGACTTCAACGAGTCCGGCGCGCGCTGGAACTCCACCTCGGGGACCGTCCACCACCTCGGCCCCACCCACCGTGACGAGTTCGTCCAGCAGAACTTCCCGGGGATCGACCTGCGGGTCTGGCACACCTGGGGCGTGATCTGGACGCCCACCTCGATCGTGTTCACCGTCGACGGCCGCCAGTGGGGCTCGACGCTCACGACGCCCGGGGTGATCCCCCAGCTCGCGATGAACCTCGACCTCCAGCAGCGCCCGGGCTGCCCGCCGTCGAGCAGCTTCGGCCCGTGCCCGTCGCAGGACCAGGCTATGTACGTCGACTGGGTCGCCGAGTACGCGCGCACGACCGCGTAGCTGCGCGCGTCAGCACCTCTAGCGTCGGGTGACGACCTTCGGCGGCAGGTGGCACGTGCCGGGCAGCAAGATGTGCAGCACGGTCGCGTCCGCCCCGAAGTTGCCCATCTTGCGGTAGCCGCTCGCGTGCAGGTACGAGATCAGCGACGTCATCCAGGTCGCCTTGTAGCCCGCGAGCACCTCGCCCCAGTGCAGCTGGGCCTGGCCGAGGATGACCCAGTCCGGGCAGTGCTGCACGAAGCTCAGCCCGATCTGCTTCTGGGTCGGGATCGAGCCGGCCGCCGCCACGCCCCGCACCACGACGTCCCCGACCTTCCACTGACCGATGGGCTCATAAGGGGCGACGAGCCCGATGACCTGCTTCGAGCCGGCGTGGTGGTAGATGAAGTTGACCGCGGTGAGCTCGGCCGTCGAGAAGGACTCGTAGTAGTCGTTGCCCCCGCGGACCGCCGACATGATCGTGGTCGAGCCGAGGAGGACCACGGCGACGACGACGCCGATGAGCGCGCGGCCGTGGCGGCCGAAGCGGATCTGGCGCAGCACTGGGCGGATCGGCCCCTCGCGCGAGGGCAGGATGGCCGACGCCGCGAGGAGCGCCGCGAACGGGCCCGACAGGAGCGCCACGCGCAGGAGGCCCTCCCCGCCGTAGCTCTGGGCGGCCAGCAGGAAGAACGGCGCGATCGCGAGCAGCTCGAGGGTCCGCGACGCCGTCGCCCGCCGCGCCGCGCCGAGCGCCGCGAGGAGGAACAGCCCGGCGGTGAGCATGATGCGCGCGTCCACGATGAGGCGGTGGCTGAAGCTGCCCACGACGCGGCCGGAGAGGTTCGACCGGGTGGTGGAGCCGAAGTTGAAGATGCCGCCGAAGATCTGCGCGAGGTGACCGAGCCAGTAGTTGCTCGCGCCGAGGCTGAGCCACCCGACGGCCAGCAGGAACCCGATGGCCGCGAGCTCGGGTCGCCCGAGCCGTCGCGTGAAGAGGCACGCGAGCAGTGCGAGGACGATGGCGTAGGGGGTGAGCTGGTGGCTCATGGCGGCGGCGACGAACACGAGGCAGAGCACGAGGAACGCCCCCATGACCGTCGAGGCGGGCCAGCTCGTCGCGGCCTCGTACCCGAGGAGCCGGCGTGTGCGCACCGCCTCCCTCGTCACCGCCCACCGCGCGCGCAGCGCCACGTGGCCGCGTGACACGAGCGCGGCCGCGGGCTGCCAGCACGTCAGCACCAACGCGACGGTGACGAGGAAGAAGAGGTAGTTGACGGCCTGGGGGCTGAAGTAGTCCTGGTAGATCCAGTCCGTCCCGTAGAAGAGGGCGATCCCGAGCCACCCGACGCGGCGCGACACGCCGCTCGCGCGGGCGATCGCCATGACCGCCGGCAGGTAGGCCAGCTCGATGGCGAGCGGGAACCACCGGAGCAGCAAGATGACGTCGGACTTGCCCATGTACCCCGCGACCAGCGAGAAGAGCGAGAAGGTCCCCGGCCAGGAGAACTCGGCGCTGTAGCCGTTGCGGGGGTGGCCGTTGACGAACACGTAGCGGACGAAGCCGGCGTGGCCCCAGCTGCTCGTGAGCGCGGCTACCGGCTCGATGGCGCACGCGGAGCCGAAGAGATAGACGATGAGCACGACCACGAGGCCGAGCAGCCGTCCCTGGTGAGGGTGCGTCCGCACGAGCTCGACGGCGAGTCCCACGCAGAGCAGCGCCAGGCCGAGGAAGTACGCCGGCCCGAGGATCGAGACGAGGCCGAGCCGGCCCATCGCCGCGAAGTTCGCACGGTGCACCGTCACGACCCACAAGGCGGCGGCGGCGAGGGCGCACGCGACCGGCACGAGCGCGCCGAGGCGCGCGGTCATCGCCGTGCGACGCACCATCGGGAGCGGGAGCGCGACCTCAGCCAACCGTGACGAACCTCACGACCACCAAGAGGAGGAAGAGCACGCTCAGCGCGCCGATCGTCCCGTCGAGCAACCGGTGCACGTGCTGGGAGAGCGTGAGCCCCGAGATCTGCGTCCACGCACGGAGTGCGAGCAAGAGGAGCGCCGCGACCAAGGTGACGAGGACGGCGGGGGCGGTTGCGAGCGCGGCCGCGGAGGCCGCGAGGACCGCGGTCATCGAGCGTCGTCCGGCGGGCGGCGCCGCGCGACGGTCTGCCACACGAGCGAGGGCAGACACAGCCCGCAGACGAAGAGCTGGAGGAACGTGAGGTGCCACCCCCCGAGCGTCGACGCGAGCTGGGCCACGACCATGAGGGCGCACAGGCTCGACGCGATGGTGAGGCCCGCCTCGAGCGCCGGGTCGCGGAGGCGCAGTGGACCGACGATCGCCCAGCCCGGCACCACGACGCAGAACGCGAGTCCGCCGACGACGCGCGCGGGGCCGTGGAGGTTCGCCGCGACCATGGCGGCGACGAGGAGGTCGAAGCACACGAGGACCGCCGAGAGGTTCGCGCGCGCTCGCTGCTGTCGACGCCAGGTCGCGCTCGCACGGAACGCGCGCAGCCGCCCGCCGGTCTGGACCGCCTCGGTATCGGACCCGTCGATCGACGTCACGCGCTCCCCCGCCGGCGACGTCGGTCGCGCGACCAGCTGCGCGCGTAGGCGAGCGGGCCGATCGCCATCCCGGCGAGCTGCCAGGCGAGCGCGCGCCGCGGGTAGCTCGGTAGCTCGCTCGGTGCGCGACCGTTGCCCGGGCGGGCCAGGAGCCGGACGCCCGCGGGCACGCGGCGGGCGAGCTCGAGGACCGTGCTCGGGTCACGCACCACGAGCGACGTGTACATCGCGGCCAGGCCGACGCCGTAGCTGCGCACCTGGGCGAGGAACTCGGCCTCCGAACGGCGGTGCGAGTGCCGCACGACCGCACTCGGCTCGAAGCCCATCGTCCCCCCGCGCGTGATCAGCCCGATGAACATCGCGAGGTCCTCCCCGCCCCTCGCGGGCGTACCGGTCCCGAGCGTGGGATCGAAGCCGCCGAAGCGCTCGAACGCGGTGCGCCGGAACGCCATGTTGCAACCCGCCCCGAAGCGCCCCGGCGCGTAGGGGAAGAGCGGGTCGCCCGTCGTGCGCGACAGGCTCACCGTCGAGCGGTGGAAGGACTGGCTGAACCCCCCGTAGTACTCCTCGAACCACAGCTGGGGCTCGGTGTCGAGCTCTCGCGGCAGCACGAGCCCGCCCAGCGCGTCGACCTCCGGCTCGCGCGCGAACCGCTCCCCGAGCGCGCGCAGCCACCCGACGTCGACGACGGCGTCGTCGTCGGTGAACGCGACGAGCTCTGCGGTCGACGCCGCGACGCCCCGATTCCTCGCGGAGGAGATCCCCGGCACCGGCTCTCGGACGACCCGGACCCTCGGGTGGTCGTCGAAGGCGAGGGGGGCGCCCGGTGAGGGTCCCGGTCGGTTGTCGACCACGACGATCTCGAAGTCCGGGTAGTCCATCGCGTCGAGGGAGCCGATCGTCGCCGCCAGCTGGTCCGGACGACCGAGGATGGTCGGGACGACGACCGTCGCGGTGCCGAGCGCCGCGTCGGCGACCGCCGGCCCGTCGGCCTCGGGGGGGTCGGCGCCGACGACGCTCGTCACGTCGTCGAGCAGGCGCTCGGCCGGCCGTGCGGCCTCGAGGCGTGTCTCGACGAGCCCGACGACCTGCCCGGCGCGCACCGCCTCGACCCAGAGACGGTCGCCGGGGGCGCCGAGCTCGGTGCCCTCGATGACGCGCGCGTCGACGTCGACGCGCACGACCCGGATGGGGTGCCAGGGGGCCGCATCGCGGCGCGGCGCACCGCGGTCCGTACGCCGCTTCGGCATCAACTCAAACTAATCGGCGCGCGGAACGGCGGACGGGCGCGAGCCGTCCACGTCTCCTTTGGTTGCAGTGAGCAGACCGAGCTCGTCACCACCCGGCACGAGCGGCCGGCGACGCACGGCCGCGCGACCTCGGAGCAGTCCGGCCGCGGCGATCACGCCGCCGACGACGATGAGCGCGATCCGGAACGACGCGCCGCGCGGATGGCGCGGCAGCTCGCGCAGCGATCGCCCGACCTCGCGCGGCATCGCGCGCAAGAGGTGCTGGCGCTCCGACGAGAGCCCGTCCTTCGAGCCGACGAGCGAGGAGACGGCGGCCTTCGAGAGCCCCTCCGCCCAGCACCTCGACCAGAAGTAGCGCCAGCTCAGCCGTGAGGGCGGGACGGCGTGGTGCACCACGGCCTCGTGGGTGAGCACGAAGCGCTCCTCGGGGTGCGACGACGTGTAGCGGATGCACAGCTCGGTCTCCTCACAGCCGAGCGGCACCTTCCCGATCCTCCCGATGCCCGACGTGAAGCCACCGACCTCGTCGAAGACCTCGCGGCGCAGGACCATGTTGGCGCCGATCGGGTTGCGCAGGGTCGCGCCGGTCTCGGGCAGCCCCTCGTAGCTGCAGCCGAGGATCCAGTAGTAGGTGTGGGGAAACCATTTGGCCTCTCGTCCCATGAACTCCGGGACGATCCACCCGCCGACCCCGGCGACGTCGTCGTCCTTGAGCGGCGCGCACAGAGCGGCCAGCCAGTCCGGGTCCGCGCGCGCGTCGTCGTCGAGGAACGCGATCACGTCGCCCGTGCACTCGGCGACCCCGGTGTTGCGCGCACCCGAGAGCCCCTTGGTCGAACGGTTGGCGATGACGCGGATCCCCGGGATCTCGGCGGTCGCCCGCGCGAGCAGCGCGTCGTTGTGGTCGATGACCAGAAGGATCTCGTGGGGCACCAGGGTCTGGTCGGCGCACGACGAGACGGCGGCGTTGATGAGGTCCCAACGCTCGAGCGTGTAGGCGCAGATGACGACGGAGACGTTCATCAGCGCGTCGCGGCGGGCTCGAGGAGCCTGGCCGCCGGCGCGGACGTGCGCCGCGGGTCGGCGAGCCGCAGCGCGAGCTCGTCCCACGCGTCAGGGCTCGGGAAGCTCAGCTCCGCGAGCCGCAGCGCGTGACGGAGCGCGACGTGCACGGACGCGGGATGGGCGAGGTCGGCCAGCAACCCCCCGACGTAGCCCATGCCGACCTCGGGCACCGGTGAAGAGGAGAGCACGACCGTGGCGATACCGAAGTCCATGGCGGCCGAGAAGGCCCGCGAGTCGACGGTGGGGTCCGCGACCCCGAGCACCGACGACGCCGCGCAGAGATCGTCGAGGCTCGGCCTCGACAGGTCCTCGCCGATCAGGCGGACGTGGTCGCCGTGGTAGCTGTTCGCGATCATCTCGGGGAAGATCTGCCCGGCGTGCCGCATCACCACCTGGAGGTGGTACTCGTCGATCCAGGCCTCGGGGATGGCGTCGAACGCGGCCAGCAGTGAGGAGAGCGTGCTGGTGCTGCCGCGGCGAAGGAAGGCGGTGATCTGGTGCCCCGAGCCGCGGCCGTCCCGGCTCGAGAGCGACAGCGCCTCGTGGGCCTCGACGACGGGGCGCCCGCCGAGCGCGCGGGACAGCGCGAGCGCGTCGGGCTCGTCGCCGACGAGGACGAGGTCGGCGCGCGCGAGCGTGTCGGCGAGGCTCGCGGGCCGCACGAGCGTCGTCCTCGGCAGGCTCGCGACCGCGACGACCGAGGTGATGCCCGCGCCCCTCGCGATCTGGATGAAGGGCTTGATCCAGGAGTTGTCGATGCCGGGCCACGCGTAGGCGATGGCGGTCTTCACGTCGGGGCCGAGCCAGTCGCGGAACGCCTGGGCGCGGAACCGCGCGCTGTCGGGTGCGCGGCGCGACAGCACCGTCGTTGGCGACTCGGCGCGGTGCGCGACCGCGAGCGACGGCGCACGATGCAACCCGACGGTGTAGTCGAGCCCGAGGTCGACCTCGATCCTCGTGACCGGCGCGGTCAGCGAGACCGCATGGACGATCTCCGAGACGATGATCCCCGGGATCGTGGTCGCCCGACCAGGGCCGGCCACGACGACGGACGTGCGGTCCGCGTCGTTGCGCTGCGACAGCCCGATGGGCTCGTCACCTCGGCGAAACACGGTACCTCCGCAGTCGTTCGCGGACGATCACGCGGAAGCAGCGCAGGCCGTCACTGAGCGCGTTGAGGTTGCTGCGCCCGTGGATGCGATCGGTCTCGAAGCACGCGACCTCGGATGTGGTGAGACCGCCGCGGTGCGCGCGGATGTCGATGAGGAGCTCGACCTCGAAGCCGTCGGTGTCGATGCGGATGGCGTCGAGGCTGCCCGCCCACATCCCCTTGAAGCCGTAGGTGCCGTCGGTGTACTTGGCGCCGAAGAACAGCCACATCAAAAAACAGATGCCCGCGTCGCCGACTCTTCGCAGACGCGTGATGTCCGTGGAGCCCCCGCCGTCGCGGAAGCGGCTGCCCTTCACGTAGTCCGCGCCGTCGACGAGCGCGTCACGGAACTTCTCGATGTCCGCCCCGTCCATCGAGCCGTCGGCGTCCATGATGATGAGCAGGTCGCCCCGTGCCGAGTCGAGCCCCGCGCGCAGCGCGGCACCCTTGCCCTTGCGCACTTGGTGGACGATCCTCGCGTCGGGTCGGAGCACGCGCGCGACGCGCGCGGTGTCGTCGCTCGAGCGCCCGTCGACGATGACGATCTCGTCGACCCAGCGCGGGATCGTGTTGAGGACGTAGGGGAGGTTCCCGGCCTCGTTCAGCGTCGGGATGATCACCGACACCGTGGGCGCCGTGCGCGCCGCGGAGGGGGTCGTACGGACGGCACCGTGCCCTGCTGCGTCACCCAGATAGTCCGACAGAAGCGCCGGGCTGGCCGTGCGCACGGTTGCCCTCCTCATCAGCCCTTGCGCCCGCAAGCCTTGCCGAGATGGAAATTTTTGTCAATTGCTAGTGATCGAGTTGGGATTGTGTTCGGTCGACCGCGACGCGACGCGCGCGACGACGCACCGCGCGGCGAGGACCCCGTGCTCCCTGCGGGCGACGCGCAACGCGTCGTCCCGGCCTCGCGCCGCGCGCGACGCGAGGTGCGCGGACGCGCGCGGCAGAGCCGGTGTGTCAACGTGCTCACCCGCCGCGTCGCAAGGGCACCGTCGTCGCGGCGTCACACCGACGCGATCGCGACGCTCGCAGGCTCGGGCGCAGCCCGCGGCGGGTCACGACCGACTACAGGGTGTACTCGGCGACCCAGTCGACCTGCATGGACTGCGGCGAGTTAGGGCACGCGTAGTTCCAGGAGCACCAGGTCTGCTGGGTGAGGTCGAGGGTCATGGGCACGTCTGAGATCTCCGAGGCGACGTGGACCGATCCCCACACCTTGCCGTCGACAGTGTACGTCACGGACGTCGGGGTCCAGAGCACTCCCCAGGTGTGCCACACGGTGAGGTCGAGGTTCAACCTTCGCTGGTCCTGCTCGTTGTTCGACGTGAAGTGCAGGGTCGCCGACGTCCAGTCCGTCGTCCCGCCCGACTCGTTGAAGTCGATCTCCGGTGGCCACCGGTTGCCGGTCGGCCACAGCAGCTCCACCTGGGTCGGGCCGGGGCCGGTCACCCTCGATCGGACGAAGTAGGCGCCATAGGTGTGGGCGACACCGCACTGGCAGAGGCCGCCCGTCACCCACTCGTTGTTGTAGGCGGGGTCCTTCCAGGTGTCGAGGCTGAGGAGTCCGGCGCCCACCGTCACGTGCGCGGCGCCCCACTGGGCGCCCGCGTCCCCGCCCGGGTTGCCCGTGAAGACCTCCCACCCGCTCGGCAGCGACGAGCCGGAGAAGTCGGTGACGTAGCTCTGCGTGTACCCGGGCAGCGCGTCGGCGGCGGGTGGGGCCATCCCGGAGGGCTCGGTGGCGTCGACCACCCCGACCGGGTAGGTGACGGCCGCCGGCGACGTCGTGGTCGTCACGGGCGGGTCGGTGGTCGTCGTCGGCGGGTTGGTGGTCGTGGTGGGGTCGCCGATCCCGCCGTGGTGGTGGCGTGCCCGGCCGAAGTGCGCCGAGGGCGTGTTGAACTGCGCGGCTTGGAAGGCCCGGAGGCTCGCGACGAGCGGGTGCGGGTGGGCCGACTTGCTCGGGGTGCCGCCGGCGCCGTGGTGGCCGATCTCGGCCTGGGCGCCGGCGCCCGCCACGGTCATCCCGAGGCTGATCGCCCCGCCGAGGGCGAGCAGCTGGAGGAGGCGGCTGCTCCGGGAGCGGTCACGCCACGGCGTCGAGCGACGACGACGGGCGCGACCGAGGCCGATGCGGGCTGGGACGTGCGTGTCGGTAGTCACGAACAGCAACGTCGCATCCCGAGGTAACCGGACCGACCATGAGCGGACAACATCGGGCCAACTCATGGGCTCTTTCGCACGGGGACGACACACCGGTGACCGCCCGTCACGACGAACCGCGCGGGCCGCGTCGCGGCGATGCCGTGCGCGCACGGCGGGGGCACAATGCAGCGGTGCCCGGTACCTCGCCCGCGTCCCCCGCGAGCGGCGGCGCGGTGGCCCGAGTGGTAACCGGTGGTCAGGCCGGCGCCGATCGCGCCGCGACCGACGTGGCGGTGGCACTCGGCGTCCCCTACGGCGGGTGGGTGCCACGCGGTGGCTGGGCCGAGGACCGACCGCACCCGCCAGGGGTCCTCGCGGACTACCCCGCGTTCGACGAGTCCGAGTCGAGCGATCCCGAGGAGCGCACGGTGCGCAACGTGCGGTCCGCCGACGCGACGCTCGTGTTCGTGCTGGGCGACGCCGGCTCACCCGGCACGGCGCTCACGGCCAGCGCCGCCCGGGCGCGCGGGGTCCCCTTCGCCCTCGTCGACCTCACGGCGCCCGATCGTGACGCCCGGCTGGAGTCCTTCGTCGGCGGGCTCCCCCACCGGTGCACCCTCAACGTCGCCGGCCCGCGCGAGAGCGAGCAGCCCGGGATCTACGAGGAGGTGACCACCTTTCTCCTGGCGCACCGCCACCTCCTGTTCGGAAGGTGAGCGACGGCGCCGTCCCGCGAGCGGTCAGCCCAGCTCGCGGAGCTGCCCGAGCGGCACGCCGGCGCCCTCGCTGGCGGGCGTCGCGAGCGCGGCGGTCGGGTGCGCGGTGAGGTCGGTGCACCCCCGGGCGCCCACGAGCCGTGCCTGCACCTCGTGGGCCGCGGCGCCGGTCACGGGCACGGGCAGCTCGCCCTCGATGATGGCCGGACGCCAGGCGTAGGTGTCGATGTGGCGACCCGTCACGGTGATCGCGAGGGCGCCGCTCACGTTCGTCGGCGGCGGGTCGTTGTAGAAGGCGAAGTTGCCGAGGCCGTAGTCGACGAAGGCGGACCCGAGGTACCCGGCGCCCAGCAGCACGTGGGCGTGGCTGCCGATGACGATGTCGGCGCCCGCGCGCACCAAGAGCCGGGCGAGCGGCTCCTGCTGGGGGTCCGGGCAGGCGTCCAGCTGGATGCCCCAGTGCAGGAAGACGACCACCGTGTCGTCGACCCGGCGCGCCGACCGCACGGCGTCGACGAGCGCTTGGACCTGGTAGGCCGAGGCGAGCCCGGGCTGGGTGTCCGTGGCGGTCCACGTGGCGGCGAGGTCGGAGTCGATCACCTGGGTCGCCGCGATGATGCCGATGCGCTCACCGTGCAGCACGCTCTGATAGGAGGTGAACGCCTGGCGTGCGTTGCCGCCGATGCCGATCACCCGGTAGTGCGCCCTCGCGCGGATCGTCAGCGCCTGGGTGAGCCCGGGTGCCCCGCAGTCCTCACCGTGGTTGTTCGCCTCGGTCACGAGCGTCGCCCCCGCCCCCCGGAGGGCGGTGATCGCCGAGGGCGGGGCCGAGAAGACGTACTGCTTGGGCTGGGGCACGGGACACCCCCCGAACGTGAGTGCGGTCTCGAGGTTGACCATGGCCAGGTCCGACCGCGCCAGCAGCTGGTGCGCGCCCGGCCCGAGCGCGGTCGCGGGGTGCGCCGCGAGGCGGCTGCCGAGCACGCTGCCCCGTGGGAAGTTGACGTCCCCGCCGAAGACGAGCGTCACCGGCTGGCCGTCGCCGTCCCAGGACTCGTCGAGCCTCGGGTTGCCCGCCACGGCCCTGTGGGGATGGCTGGTGGCGCCGACGGACGCCGACGGGCCGCCATCGGTGAGGACGTAGGCGAGCAGGGCCGCGACCGCGGCGACGAGCACAACGGCGGCGGTGCGGTTGCGTCGGACGCGGCCCGACGTCGCCCAGGTGCGCGGCGGTGCGACGCGGGCCCCGCCCGACTCGGTAACCGAGATGGCGAGCGGCGGCGTCGGCGGCACCTCGTCGAGGACGCCCGCGGTGCGCACCGCGCGAACCTACCCGCGCCCCTCTGGAAGGCGCTGGCCCGCTGGAAGACGCTGGCCCGCTGCCCGGACGGGCAGCCGCGCTGGGCTGGGTGACCTCGGGGCCGCGGCTCACAGTCGTCCGAGGATCCCCGCCACGACCTCCTCCACGCGGTCGTGCATGCCCGCGAAGTCCAGTCGGAGCCGCCGTCCTGCCTGCTGCTGCAGGAACCCGCCCCAACCGGGGAGGTACTGGAGCATGCCCGCGAGGTCCCACCAAGGCTCGACCGGTCGTCCGGCGATCGACTCGTAGGCAGCGCGGAGCTGCTCTGCGCGCGCCGGCGAGTACAGGAGCGTGAGGTTCAGCCGGCCGTGGGCGACGTCGACGCTCGGTGGCCCGACCGACGAGAAGACCCAGTCGACGACGCCCACGAGTCGATCCCCGCGCCACAGCAGGTTGAACTGCTGGTAGTCGCGGTGCAGGAGTCGGTGCTCAGAGGTCGGGGGTGCCTGGCGCACGATCGAGATCGCGTCTCGCCACAGACCCGGCCGCCGTGTCCACGATGGCACCTCGAGCGCGTCGAGGTCGAGGTCGAGGTCGAACGGCGCTGGCGCGAGGCCCGTGTCGTGGATCCGCGCGAGGAGCTCCGCCATCTGGGCGACCCAGTCGTCGGGGTCGTCGGGCGAGAGGTGCAGCCGACCGGGGACGAAGGACATGAGCAGGGCCGGGGCGTCGCAGCGCTCCCCTCGGGGGTCCGACGCGACGAGGAGCGGCGCGGGCACGTCGGTCGGCGCGAGCAGACCGAGGACACGCGCCTCGCGGTGCACGCGATCTTCGCCGTCCGGGTGCTCGGAGCGGTCCCATCGGCGCAGGACGACCCGGTGCCGCCGGCCGCCTGCGTCCTCGATCCCGAGCGCGTGCATCGACGACGTCACCCCGCCCGTCAGGCGTCGCGTGGTGGTGACCCGCGCGCCGGCGCCCACCGCGTCGGCCACCCACTGGCGCACGGCCGTCGTCGGCGCGGCCCGGAGTGACGCGTCCACGACGCCAGTCTCCCCGGTCGTGCGACCCATGGGTGCCGCGCCGCGTGGCCAGCTCATCGCTGCACGTCGAGCGAGACTTCGATACGCGGCGGAGGGGTGGCGCCCGTCGAGCTGCTGACGCCGGCGACGCCACGGCCGGCCTCACGCGTCGTGGTGCCACGACGGCATCGCCCGGGTGCGCACCCTCACACGTGGCGCGCCGATGCTTCCTCTCTCGCCCAGCCGTAGTCGGCCTTGCCGTTCGGTGCGCGTCGCACCGCGTCGAGGACGATGAACGACCGCGGGATCTTGTAGTGCGCGAGCGACGGGCGGAGCCACTCGCGAAGCTCGTCTTCGGTGGGCCGGCGCACGGTGGCGGCGCCGACGACGGCGACGACGCGCTGGCCGAACCGCTCGTCGGGCATGCCGACCACCAGGCAGTCGTCGACGTCGGGGTGACGCTTCACCGCCTCCTCGACCTCCTCGGGGAAGACCTTCTCCCCACCCGAGTTGATGCAGTTCGATCCGCGCCCGAGCAGGGTGATCGACCCATCGAGCTCGACGGTCGCCCAGTCGCCGGTGAGCACGTAGGACTGGCCGTCGATCTCGCGGAAGGTCCGCGCGGACTTCTCGGGGTCCTTGAAGTAGCCGATGGCGTTGGACGGGCTCGCGATGAGGCCCTGCTCGCCCGAGCCGGGGACGACGTCGCTCCCGTCCTCGGTGAGCACCCTCGCCCCCATGGACAACGAGAAGCGGGCCGTGGCCACGTGGGCGGCGCGGTTGGCGCTCGAGACGGCGTAGATGCCGCCCTCGGTGGAGCCGAGCATGTCGATCAGCCGTGCCGAGAGGTGCGTGGCGAGCGCGTCCTTCACCTCCGCGCTCCAGATCGTCCCCGCGGAGATCAGGTCGGTGATGCTCGAGGTGTCGTACGGGCGGCCGTCGCGCTGGCGCTCCTCCAGCGCGCGCAGCATCGGGCGTGCGAAGGCGTCCCCGACGATGACGATCACGGCCACGCGCTCGCGCTCGACCTGGGTCCACACCTCGTGGGGATCGAAGGTCCGCTGCTCGAGGAGGACGAGCGTCCCGCCGCGCAGCAGCGTCGGGATCGCGCAGATGCCGAGCCCCGTGGCGTGCATGAGGGGGCAGCACGGCATCGCCACCCCGCGCCCCGAGGTCTGCAGCTGCTGGACCAGCGTCGCGATCTCGTCGGGTGCGGCCGGCGCGGCGGGGAGGTCCAGCAGCTGGGCGGACGCGCGATAGATGCCGTCCACGTACGCCCCCTGGCGGGACATCACGCCCTTCGGCATCCCGGTCGTGCCGCCCGTGTAAGTCATGGAGATGTCCCTGCCGGACCGCGTCTTGCGCGCCTGCGGCGCGTGCGAGGCGACGAGCTCGTCGAACGGGATCACGCCGTCGAGCTGCGTGCCGCCGGCGTGGGCACTGTCGTCGACCTCGACGAGGAGGCGGAGGTTCGAGAGCCGGTCACGGACCCGTCCCACGCGGTCGCCCAGCGAGCGGTGGAAGACGAGCACCTCTGCGTCGCTGTTGTCGAGGAGGTACGCCAGCTCGTCGTCGAGGTAGCGGTAGTTGACGTTGACCGGGATCGCCCGGTGCTTGAAGGCGCCGAACTCGCCCAGCATGTACTCCGGAGAGTTGTAGAGGTAGAGCGCGACCTTGCCGCCCTCCTCGACGCCGGCGAGCTCGATCGCCGTGGCGAAGCGGGCCGCGGTCTCCTCGAAGGCGCGGTAGGTCAGCCGTCGGTCCCCTTGGACGATGGCGTCCCGGTCGGGCAGCGCGTCCGACACGATCTCCCACGCCGTCGCCAAGTCGATGTCCACGGACCCTCCTGTCGTGCGGCTCCCGATTCAAGCAGCAACGACGCGCACCGAGGTGCGTGGGGACCGGGTCCCTCGGCGTTCCAGGACCACCTCGTCGACGGCCCGTGCTCAGCTCGCCAGCACGCCCCCGGCGACGTACCACCTCCGAGCGGCGATGCCGGCCCAGAGCAGCTCGACGACGCCGAGCGGCCACGCACCGGCGAGGAACCCGTACGCGCTGGACGCGACGCAGCCGATCGCGAATCCCAAGACGTAGCCCCGTCCCCGGTGCTCGCAGGCGTACATGGCCATCATGAAGCTCACCGCGCAGATGCCGTAGATCGTGAGGAGCATCGCCGGAGTCTGGCGCGTGACCCGGCGTGGGGTCCGTTCCCGGTGCTGCGAGCCGAGGTGGGCGCTGAGGGACTCGAACCCCCGACCGGCTGGTTGTAAACCAGCTGCTCTGACCAGCTGAGCTAAGCGCCCGGCCGGACGACCCTACGACGTGCCGCCGCCGTCGAGCGCGGCGACGAACCCATGGAGCTCGTCGAGCAGCGCCGCGGTGCCCGCCGCCACCGGGCGGCGCCTCGAGCGGTCGGCGACGACGAGCGGCGCGCCGTCGCGCTCGATGACGTGCGCGCCGGCCTCGCAGAGGACCTGGATCCCGCCGAGGTAGTCCCACGGACTTAACCGCGAGCTCGCGACGACCGCGTAGCCGTCGAGCGAGCCGTCGGCGACGGCGCACAGCTCGAGCGAGGCCGACCCGAGCGCTCGGAACTGCGCCCATCCGCCGCGCGCGGAGGGCAGCCCGGAGAACGAGACGATCGCCGCGCGCAGCTGGGTCACCGCTGACGGGTGGATCGCGGCGCCGTCCCTCGTCGCTCCCGCGCCGCGCACCGCCTCGTACCAGGTGTCGGTGGCGTGGTTGACCACGACGCTGCAGCGTGCACCCTCGTCGTCCAGCGCGCAGAGGCTCGTCGAGTAGTACGGGATGCCTCGGTCGAAGTTCGTGGAGCCGTCGATGGGGTCGAGGACGCAGACGACCGGCCCCGAGCCAGAGACGTCGGACTCCTCCGAGAGCACCCGGAGCCCGCCGCTCACGAGCACGGCGACCGCGGCGGCGTCGGCGACCACGTCGGCGTGGTACTGGGTCGGGCGCCCTCCCGACAGGCCCTGGCCCCGGAGCCCGCCGATCGCGTCGCGGACCGCGAGCGCGGCGTCGCGGAGGAGTCCGAGCAACTCCTCGTCTCGCACCAAGCGATCGTACCGTCGGTGCTCGCAGGTGCCCGGCGGTAGTGTCGGCGAGGTGGCAGCCATCGACGTGGCCGGGTACGTCGCGGACCTGAAGGACCACTCCGTCGACCACGGCTTCCACGTGCACGACGAGCGCCACTTCGTCGAGACCTACTCGTTGCGCCAGGTCTGGGAGGTGGACCTGCACCCCGAGGACGGGTGCGGCGGCCCGCTCGACCTGCACCTCGCCCTCGACGTCGACCCCCGGATCCTGCTCAGCTTCGAAGACGCCGTGCTCGGGCTCCCCGAAGACGACGAGCCGCCCGACGAGTTCCACTTCCCCATCACGTTCACCTGGGCGCTGCCCCCGCTGCCGCACGCCCCGGACCTCTTGCGGCTCGCCATCGACCTCGCACCGGTGGGCGGCATCGTGCTGCCGCTCGAGGTCTCGGCGACCGACTCGTACGCCTCTGCGACCGACGGCTCGGAGCGGCGCGTCACGATCGTGGCCCGCCACCCGGTCTCGCTCGCCGCGGTCCTCAAAGGAGAAGAGCTGCTCTGCGACGTGTTCGACCGGTGCCGCGACGTGAGCGAGTTCCTCTTGGAGCGTGCAGAGGCGTGGCTGGACTGACCCGGCGCGCCGGTGTCGCCGCGATCCTCGTCGCGGCGGCGGTGGGGCTCGCGTCGTGCGGCGGCGGCCCGAACGGCGACGCGCTCAAGACCTGCCACGGCGTGCACCTCGCGCTCGTGGACTACTACCGCTCGCGCACCGCGCCGACGGCGGCCGCGCGTCGCGCCGACCTCCGCGACGCGCAGCACCAGATGGCCCTCGTCCAGCCCGCCGCGGCGATGGCCAACTCCGAGGACGGCTCCTTCGACGCGCTCATGACGCTCGTCCAGCAGTCCCAGGAGATGGCGTTCTCGAACGTCGCGCCGGCGCTGCGCAGCGCGTGCGCCGCGATCACCTCGACGACGAGCTACCTCTGAGCGACACCGAAGCTGCGGCCTGGCGCCCCTCGGCGACGAGGACGCTCAGGATGCGCGGTGCGAGGTAGGGGCCGGCGCCGCTCGGCCCGACGGCGAAGTGGACGCCGTCGGGCGACCGGACGGTCACGCCGTCGATGACCTGCTGGTAGGCGCCGCTCGGGCAGACCAACGCGTGCAGGTCGAGGATCGTCGCACCCGTGCGGTGCGCCACGCGCGCGACGATCGCGTTGTACGTGGCCAACCGCGACGGCGAGTCCTCGGGCCAGGGCTGGCCGTTCGGACGCTCGCCGCTGGACGTGCACGGGGCGGTGAGCAGCACGACGCGGGCGCCGCCCGCTTCGGCGACGTGCACGGCCTGCGTGAGGCCCGCGGCCACCGCGGCCTGGAAGCCCGGCTGGGTGATGTCGACGTGCGCGTTGCCGACGAGCAGGTTGTGCACCTCCCAGCGTCCCGCCAGGATCGCGACCACGTCGGGGCGGAACGTCGCCACCTCCTGGCGCCACCGCTCGAAGATCGTCACGTGATGGCCCGGGTTGAGGCTGCAGGGGCCGTTGGTGGGCAGCGGGTGGCCGAACTCGATCTGGGCGTTCGAGAACGTGACGCCGCAGCCGAGGATCGCGGCGTCGTCCTCGTTCACGTCCCAGAGGTGCGTCCAGGGCGCGATCGCGATGCCGAGGGTGAGCGCCGTCGAGTCGCCGACGAGGAGCGCCCGCACGGGGTCGCGGAACGGCGGCTGCGGCGGGAGGGCGCCGGCGGCGGGCGCCGCGGCCGCGAAGGAGGTCCCGACGACGACCGAGACGGTGGCCACCACGGAGGCCGCGGTGAGGGCGACCGCGGACGCGCCGCGCAGCACGAGCCCGTGCCGGATCGGACGCTCGACGAGGTAGAACGAGGCGGTCGCCACGACCAGCGTGACGCCGACGCGCAGCGCGAGGAGGCGGACGCCGAAGAGCCCGGTGCGCTCGTGGTCGAGCCACAAGAACAGCGGGTAGTGCCACAGGTAGAGCCCGTAGGAGATGCGGCCCACGAAACGGATCGGCGCGAACCCGAGCACCCCGGCGAGTACGCCGCGCGGGACGGCCACGACGCTCAGGATCACCGCCGCCGTCGCCACACCCGTGACGAGGAAGCCGCCCTTGTACAGCCACGGGGTCGTGCCGGTGACCTTGAGCGCCATCGCGGCGAGCACCCCCGCGCCGGCGAGCCCCACCAGCTGCAGTGCGCCGCCGCCGGCGCCGCGTGCCCGCAGCACCGAGGGGTCACGTCCTTTGGCGAGGATCGCGAGCGCCGCGGCGAGGGCGGCGCCCGTCAGCATCGTCATCGCGTGGGTGTCCGTGCCGTAGTAGAGGCGCGTGGGGTCCCCACCCGCGCGGTGCAGCCACGCCATCCACGCCGTCGACGCGAGGGCGCCCGCCACCGCGACGGCCAGGACCGCACCCGGCGAGCGGCGCAGCTTGAGGAGGGCGAGCACCACGAGCGGCCAGACGAGGTAGAACTGCTCCTCGATCGCGAGCGACCAGGTGTGGGTCAGCGGCGAGGGCGCGAGCGCCGCCTGGAAGTAGCTGGACCCCTGCAGGATGAAGTGCCAGTTCGCGACGTACAGGAGCGTGGACAACGAGTCGAGACGGAGCCCGGGGAAGGCGCCCGGCGGCGCCGCGAGCCAGGCGAAGAGGCCCACGAAGGCGAGCACCAAGAAGAGCGCGGGGAGCAGCCGTCGCGCGCGGCGCGCCCAGAACGCACCGAGCCGGATCGTCCCGGTGTGGCGGGCCTCGCCGAGCAGCAGCGAGGTGATGAGAAAGCCCGAGAGGCAGAAGAAGGTGTCGACGCCGAGGAAGCCGCCGCTCACGTGGGCGACGCCGGCGTGGTAGGCGATGACGGCGCCGACCGCGAAGGCGCGGACGCCGTCGAGCCCACGGACGTAGCGGAGCCGCTCGCCGACCGGCGAGGCGTCCGGATCCTCGCCGGGATCCCGCTCGTCGCTCACCGGCGCAGTGTTGCGGGGCGACGCCTCGCCGCTGGCGCCCGACGGGCCGTCCGACACCCGCGCGATGCTAGTGAGCGGCCCTGCGGGCGCGGCTCACGAGGTCAGGTAGTCGCCCAAGGCGGTGCGGACCCACTCGAGCGAGCGGGGCGCATTCATCTGCGCCTCCCAGCCCGAGAGCGACTGGTGCAGCTGGTCCACGGACGCCACGACGGCGATCACCTCGACGGTGAGGTCCTCGATCGGCTCATTGGTGTCGACCGCGATGTCACCGAAGGGGTCCTCCACCATCTCGGCGTCGGGCATGGCCATCAGGTAGACCTCGCCGGTGTCGATGACGTAGTTGAGCTCGAAGTGGTGCCCCTCTTCGTCTCGCCACTCCGCGCCGAGCTCGAGCTCCTCGCTCTCGCGACGCCGCTCGTCTTGGTCGTAGAACTCCTCGATGTCCATCGCCGGCACGCTACTGCGGCACTGGGGAACGATCGGGGGAACGTCACGAGGATCCTCGCGAGATGCCGAGTCACGATGCGAGCGACGTCCTCACCCGCCTACGAGAGGAGTGGAGACGACTCGGGCGATCGCCCGCGTCGCGCCGAGCGCTCGAGGCGCTGCGGTCCACCCACGGCGCCGTCGTGCCCGCGAGGGTCGGCGACCTGTCCGAGCTCGTGGCCGTGCTCGAGCCGAACGGCGGCTTGGACACGCTGTCGCGGGCTCGGCTCGTCACGGCACTCCTCGAACGCGCCGAGGACCCCGTCTTGCGACGGTGCCTGCTCCAGACGCTCCTGCCCGGGATCGTCTCGGTCGCCCGTGTCCTGCAGTTCGGCGACGGCATCGCCGACGACCCGAGGACCTTCCTCGCCGACGCGCTGAGCGAGGCCGTGGAGCTCCTGCTCGACTGGGCGGGGCAGCACCGCACGTACGCGGCGCCCGACCTCCTCGGCGCGCTGCGCTGCCGGCTGCGACGACGAATGCTCGCCGACAAGGCGCGACGCTGGGAGCTGTGCTCGGTCCCCGAGCGACCCGACCCGATCGGCGCCGACACCCACGTGCTCTCCCGAGCGCTCGCGACGGCGGCGGCACAAGGCGTAACCGATGTGGACCTCGTCTACGCGCGCTGCGTGCTCGGGTTCACCGCGACGGAGCTCGCGACGGCGACGGGCACGACGACCGGTGCGCTCCGACGTCGCCTCGTCGCCGCGGCACGACCGTACGTTGACGCACCGTCGTAACCTCCACGCGATGCGGACGCGGCGACTGCCGACGGGTGGCCTCGCGTCGCTCGCGGTCGTCCTCTCGGCGCTCGCCGTCGTCGTGGTCGCCGCCGCGCCCGGGCCGCGGACGCTCGTCAAGCACGAGGTGCGCGTCGTCACCGTGACGAGGACGACGCACCGACCCCATCGCCACCACGCGACGCGGCGACGAGACCACCACCGTCCCACGGGCACGCTCGTCGACGTCGGCGATCGCTCCACGCGACGCGCGCCGAACGACGAGCCGCCGACGCACCGTGCGGCGAGCGACTCCACGCCCAGCACCGCGCCGCCGTCCACGTCGAGCACCACGACGACGAGCGTGCCGGTGACGACGACGACCAGGCCCGCACCGCAGGCGGCGCCGACGTCGCGCCGGGGCACCTTCGCCGGCGGCCGGACGACGGCCACCGAGCGCCTGGGCGCCATCCGATCGGTGACGGTGTCGTTCCCCACGGGGATCCGGGTGACGCTGTCGGTCACCTGCGGGTTCGCCACGTCGTCGACGACGTCGTTCACCTCGGCGACCGTCCACGTCCAGGGCGGGGGCGCTGCGTGCGTCGCCACGTTCACGGTGCCCGCGTCCAGCCCACAGCCCGCGCCGTGGCGACTGGTCGCCTCGTGAGGCGCGGCGCGCGCGCCGGCATCGCGGAGGGCGCCCTCGTGCTCGCCGCGCTCGCCTGTGTCCCCGCGGCACTGGTCGCCGCGCTCGACGCGCCCGTGACGGCCGGGTTCGCCACGCTCGTCGACGCCCTCGTCGCGGTCGCCGTCGTCTCGTGGGTCATCGTGCTGGCCGGGCTCGGACGCCTCGTCGCCGAACAGCTCCGCGGCGGTGACACCAAGAGCGTCGAACGCGGTCCGCTCGGGTGGGCCGCGATCCGCGTGGTCGCGCTGATCCTGTGCGTCGCGCCGTTCCTCGAGCACGCGGGGCATGGCTCCGCGTCGCCCCGAGGCGGGAGCGGCGGCGGCGCGCGACCGCGCAGCGGTGCGATCACCCTCGAGCTGGCGACGCGCCCGCCGACGGCCGCTCGCCATAGAGGGATCGACGATGGTCGCGTCCGCGACGACGTCGCGACGGGCGCCGTGTCCCCGGCCGCGCCGCGCGATCCCAGCTCGAGCCGCCACGGAGCCCGCGGATCGCACCGGTGCCGGCCCGCTCCGGCGTCACCCCTCCCCCTCGGCACCGGGGCGATCCTCGTGCCACTGGCGGCCGACGCGCGGCGACGGGCGCGGCTGGCGCGGCGCGTCGTCGTCGACGACGAGGGCGCCGTCGACGTGGAGACCGCCCTGCTCTCGTCGCCAGCGCCACCCACGTCCCTCCTCGTCGGCGCCGCCCGCGCACTCGCCGCCGCCGGGCTCCTCGCGCGGTCCCACGTCGTCCTCACCGAGGGCGAGGCATGGCTCGACGATGGGACCTGGCGGTTCGACCCCGGCGCCGCGCAGGTCGACGCACGGTGCCTCTGCGTGGTCCTCGGAGAGGCGCACGGACGGACGCACGTCGTCTTTGTCCCCCGCGGGGGCGTGCTCGTCCTGCAGGGACCCGGCGCCGTCACGCTGGTCGACGACGCGATCCGCGTGAGCCCCGCGCTCGGCCTCGGGCGTCCGGTCCGCACGGCGCCGTCGGGGCTCCTCCACGCGCTCGCCGTGCGCGAGGACGACGACG
>DASZHS010000023.1:0-17482 GCA_035937595.1 Acidimicrobiales bacterium | reverse complement strand
CTCGAGCCCTGTGCGCACACCGGGCGCACGGGTCCGTGCGCCGCGAGGATCGTGGCGGCCGGGGTCGCGCGCGTCGTCGTCGGGATCCTCGACCCCGACGCGCGCGTCGCCGGTCGCGGCGTCGCACGGCTGCGCGACGCGGGGATCCGCGTCGACGTCGGCTGCGGGGCCGACGAGGTCACCGACGACCTCGCGCCGTACCTGCACCAGCGCGTGACGGGTCGGCCCTACGTCGTGCTCAAGAGGGCCGCGACCCTCGACGGGCGCACCGCCGCGCCCGACGGGACGTCGAGGTGGATCACGTCGGAGGCGGCGCGCCGCGACGCCCAGCGCCTCCGCGCCGACAGCGACGCCGTGCTCGTGGGCGCGGGCACCGTCCGCGCGGACGACCCGCGGCTCACCGTCCGGCTGCCCGGCGCCGAGCGCCAGCCGCTGCGCGTCGTGCTCGGCGAGGCCCCGCGCGGCGCGAGGGTCCACCCGTGCCTCGAGTACCGCGGCGAGCTCGGTGCGGTCCTCGACGACCTCGGCGCCCGCGGCGTGCTCCAGCTGCTGGTCGAGGGGGGCGCGCGCGTCGCGCACGACTTCCTCGCCCAGGGGCTGGTCGACCGCTGCGTCGCCTACCTCGCGCCCGCGCTGCTGGGCGGCGACGACGGCGCCCCGGTGCTGCGGGGCGCGGGCGCGCCGACGATGGCGGCGATGGGGCGCGGCAGATTCGTGTCGGTCGCACGGGTGGGCGAAGATCTGCGGGTGGAGGTGGAGCCCTGATGGCGCTGTCGTCGATCGAAGAGGCGGTCGCCTCGATCGCGTCGGGCTCGATGGCCGTCGTCGTCGACGACGAGGACCGCGAGAACGAGGGCGACCTCGTCATGGCCGCCGCGGCGGCGACGCCGGAGTCCGTCGCGTTCTTCTTGGAGCACACCTCGGGGGTGATCTGCGTGCCGGTCGAGCCCGAGCGCGCCGACGCCCTCGACCTGCCCCTGATGGTGCTCGCCAACACCGAGGCCCAGCGCACCGCCTTCACGATCTCGGTCGACTACCGGCACGGCACGACGACGGGGATCTCCGCCCAGGACCGCGCCACCACGATCCGCGCGCTCGCGGACCCCGCCACCACCCCCGGCGACCTCAACCGCCCGGGCCACATCTTCCCGCTGCGCTACCGCCCCGGCGGGGTGCTCAAGCGTGCCGGCCACACCGAGGCGACGGTGGACCTGTGCCGCATGGCCGGGCTCGCGCCGGCCGGCGTGCTGTGCGAGCTCGTCACCCCCGACAAGTCCCAGATGGCGCGGCTGGCCGACCTCGAGCGGTTCGCGACCGCCCACAAGCTGCCGATCATCTCGATCGCGGACCTCATCCGGTACCGCCGGCACCACGAGCGGCTGGTGCGGCGCATCGCAGAGGCCCAGCTCCCGACCGTCGAGGGCGGGTTCCGCGCCGTCGTCTACGAGTCGGTGCTCGACCAAGAGCAGCACCTGGCCCTCGTGCTCGGCGACGTCGACGGCAAAGAGGACGTGCTCGTCCGGGTGCACTCCGAGTGCCTCACGGGCGACGTGTTCGGCTCGCAGCGCTGCGACTGCGGCACCCAGCTCCACGCCGCCCTCGACCGGGTCGCACAGGAAGGCGCCGGCGTCGTCGTCTACCTGCGCGGCCACGAGGGCCGCGGGATCGGCCTCGGCCACAAGATCCGCGCCTACGCGCTCCAAGAGGACGGCCGCGACACGGTGGACGCCAACCTGGAGCTCGGCTTCGCCGCCGAGACGCGCGAGTACGGGATCGGCGCGCAGATCCTGGTGGACCTCGGGATCACGACGATGCGGCTCATGACGAACAACCCCGACAAGTTCGGCGGGCTCGAGGGGTTCGGCCTCGACATCACCGAGCGGGTGGCGCTGCAGAGCTCGCCCACCGAGCACAACATCGGCTACCTGCGCACCAAGCGCGACCGCATGGGCCACCTCTTGGAGGGACTCGATGGCGTCGTCGGATGAGGCGGCCCTCGACGACGCCGAGCGGCTCCGCCTCGCCGCGACGGTCGGCACCTCGCTCGACGGCGACGACGACGGCCGCGGGCTGCGCGTCGGGGTCGCGTGCGCCCGGTTCAACGGGGGGATCACCACCCGGCTGCTCGCGGGCTGCCTCGACGAGCTCGCGGCGTGCGGCGTCGACCCGGTCGACGTGACGCTCGCCTGGGTCCCGGGCGCCTTCGAGCTGCCCCTCGCGGCGCGCGCGTTCGCGACCGCCGAGGCGGGCTACGCCGCGGTGATCACGCTGGGCGCGGTCATCCGCGGGGAGACCGGCCACTACGAGGTCGTCGCCAACGAGTGCGCGCGCGGCGTCCAGGAGGTCGCCGTCGTCACGGGCACGCCGGTCGTCTTCGGCGTCCTCACCTGCGAGACCGTCGGCCAGGCGCTCGAGCGCTCCGCGCCCGACGAGACCAACAAGGGGCGCGACGCCGCGCGGGCCGCCGTCGAGATGGCGCGCCTCTTGGAGCGCCCGCAGCTGCAGTGAGCGGGACCGTGCCGCGCGGGGTGCGCGCCCGCGGCATCGTCGTCGCGTTCGACGAGCGCGCCGGGCTCGGCACCGTCGACGTCGAGGGCCACGGGATCGTCGGGTTCCACGCGACGCAGCTGGCCGACGGCACGCGCAGCACGGCGGTCGGCCGGCACGTGCTCGTGACCGTGGTGCCCTGGCACGCCGGGCGCGTCGAGGCGACGGCGATCGTCGACGCGCCCGTGCCTGCGCCCCCGGCGTGAGGCGGCGCGGGTGGCGCGGGCGGGCCGCCTGCTAGCGTGAAGCGCGTTCTGACAAAGCGGAGCCGCCCGTGCGGCTTCCACCTGGCCACCGCGGTGAGGTGCGACGGGTACCGAGGCGAGACGCGCGGCTCCGCATCAGCGGGCCACCCACGTGGGTGGCCCTGACCAAAAGGAGCGCCCTATCGCACCACCGACCGCAGACCTTCGGATCAACGACCGGATCCGCGTCGAGCAGGTACGGCTCGTCGATCAGGAGGGACAGCAGCTGGGTATCCGCCCGACCAGGGAAGCCCTCGAGCTCGCCCGAGCAGAGGATCTGGACCTCGTCGAGGTGGCGCCGACCGCGAACCCCCCCGTGTGCCGGATCATGGACTACGGGAAGTTCAAGTTCGACGAGGCCCAGAAGGCCAAGGAGTCGCGGCGAAAGTCCCAGGGAACGGGCATCAAGGAGATGAAGTACCGGCCCAAGATCGGGCCCGGTGACTTCGACACCAAGACGCGACTGGTCGCCAAGTTCCTCGACGAGGGTCACAAGGTCAAGATCACGATCATGTTCCGCGGGCGCGAGGTGTTCCACCCCGAGCTCGGCCTGCGCATCCTCACCCGCGTCGCCGAGACGATCGGGGAGGCCGCGAAGGTCGAGGCCCAGCCGAAGCTCGACGGCCGGAACATGACCATGGTCCTCGCGCCCGACAAGCGGCGCACCCTGCCGCGCACCGAGGCGCCCGCCCCGTCACCGAACGGCTCGGGCCCCGAGGCCGGCGCCGACGCGGCGCGCGAGACGCCGGCGACGAACACGATCGAGGGAGCCTGAGATGCCGAAGATGAAGTCGAGCACCAACGCGAAGAAGCGCGTCAAGGTCACGGGCACGGGCAAGCTGCGGCGCCGCCAGGCGTTCCGCAGCCACCTGCTCGAGAAGAAGTCGGCGCGACGCACACGCCGGCTGGGGCGCGACACGGACTTCGCCCCCGGCCAGGAGAAGCGCGTCCGGCGCATGCTCGGCGGCTGACCGCACCCACCCTCAGGACGAAGCAGAAAGAAGGATGAGATGGCACGCGTCAAGCGCTCCGCGAACGGCCGCAAGCACCGCAAGGCGGTGCTCGAGCAGGCGCGCGGGTACTACGGGGACCGGTCGCGCACGTTCCGCTCGGCCAACCAGGCCGTGCTGCACTCCGGCCAGTACGCCTTCCGCGACCGCCGTGCGCGCAAGGGCGAGTTCCGGCGCCTGTGGATCCAGCGGATCAACGCCGGGGCCCGTGCCCACGGGCTCAGCTACTCGAAGCTGATCGCCGGGCTCGCGCGCGCCGGCGTCGAGGTCGACCGTCGCGTCCTCGCGGACCTCGCCGTCACTGACGACGCGGCGTTCGGCGCGCTCGTCGACGTCGCCGCCAAGGCCCTCGCGGAGTAGCCGACGGCCGGGCTCGCCGCCAGCCACGAGCGCGTCCGGCGGCTCCGGCGCCTCACTGCGAAGCGCGCGACCCGCTGGGCCGAGCGCGCGTGCGTGCTCGAGGGCCCGGACCTCGTCGCCGCCGCCCTCGAGGCCGGCGTCGGGATCGAGGCGGTCTACTTCGAGGCGGCGGCCGCCACGCCGGCGCGCGCCGCGTGCGCCGCGGTGCTCGCCGCGGCGGCCAGCCGGGGCGTGCGGCTGATCGAGCTCGACCAAGGCGTGCTCGCGCGCGTCGCCGACGCCGTCACGCCCCAGCCCGTGCTCGCCGTCGCCGCGCTGCCCGACACCGGGCTCGCCACCGTCCCCGCCCACGGCTTCGTCCTCGTGCTCCACGACGTGCGCGACCCGGGGAACCTCGGCACCGCGGTGCGCGCCGCGGACGCCTCGGGCGCCGCGGCGGTCGTCGTCAGCGGCCAGAGCGTCGACGTGTTCAACCCGAAGACGCTGCGCGCGACGGCGGGGAGCGCCTTTCACCTCCCCGTCGCGGTCGCCGGCTCGCTCGCCGAGGTCGTCGCGGTCCTCCACGGCACGGGCCGCGACGTGCTCGGCGCGGTCGTCCGCGGCGGCGAGCCGCTGTGGAGCGCCCCGATCACCGCACAAGCCGCGGTCGTCGTCGGCGGGGAGGCCGCCGGGCTCGGCGCCGACGAGCAGGCCGGCCTCGACGGCGCGGTCACGATCGAGATGGCGGGTCGCGCCGAGTCGCTCAACGTCGGCGTGGCGGCCGCGCTCGTGTGCTTCGAGGCGCTGCGCCGCCGACGCGGACCGCTCGAGGGGTCCCCGCCGCCCCGCTGACCGACGGGCCGCGCATGGTCATGGCGTGTCGTGCGATCGTCAGCCCGCGCGTCGGCGCGCCGGCCCGCCGCGCCGCGCAGCGGTCGGCACCGAGCCCGCACCGGTGGGCCGCAACCCGCCGCGCGGGGCGAGCGCCGTCGCGACGGGCGATAGGTTGGGTCCGCGATGGTCGAGGTCCGTGCCCGGGTGCGCCGTCGCGGCGACGGACCGACGTCGACGGGCGGGCGGGCGCCGTCGCGAGCCACGGGTCGCCACTAGCCGCAGATGACCACCTCTTTCGACGCCGCCGCCGTCGACGCCCACGTCGACGACGCCGTGGGGCGGGTCCGCGGCGCGGCGGACCTCGACGCGCTGGACGCGCTCGACGCCGAGCTCGCCGGGCGGCGCTCGGTGCTCGCGGCGTGGCACCGCGCGCTCGGGGGCCTCGACGAGGACGCGCGCCGCTCGCTCGGTCGTCGCCTGCACGAGGCGACCCGGTCGATCGACGCCGCGCGCGCCGAGCGACGCCAGGTGCTCGGCGAGGCGGCACGCCGCGAGCGCCTCGAGGCCGACCGCCTCTCGCTCGACGAGCTCGAGGACCTCGTCGTCGCCGCCCCGGTCGAGCGCGGGCACCGCCACCTGATCACGCGGACCCGCGACGAGCTCGAGGACGTGTTCGTCGCCCTCGGCTTCACGGTCGCCGAGGGGCCCGAGATCGAGACCGACTGGTACAACTTCGAGGCCCTCAACATCCCTCCGGGGCACCCGGCGCGGACGATGCACGACACGATCTACGTGGACGCCGGCCCCGCCGAGTCGGTCGTGCTGCGCACCCACACCTCGCCCGTCCAGGTGCGGCTCATGGAGGCGGCGGTGCGCGACGACGACCTGCCCCTCCACGTCGTCGTCCCGGGCCGTGTCTACCGCCGCGACACCCCCGACGCGAGCCACCTCGTCGAGTTCCACCAGATCGAGGGCCTCGTCGTCGACGAGGGGATCACCTTCGCGGACCTCGCCGGCACCATCCAGTCGTTCACCGCCGCCTACTTCGGCGCCGACATCCGCGCCCGGCTGCGCCCCAGCTACTTCCCGTTCACCGAGCCCTCCGCCGAGTTCGACATCACCTGCACGATCTGTCGGGGTGCGCGCTGCCGCACGTGCGGCTACACCGGGTGGATGGAGCTCGGCGGCTCCGGGGTGGTGGATCCGGCGGTGTTCACCGCGGTCGGCATCGACCCCGCCCGATGGAGCGGGTTCGCGTTCGGGTTCGGGATCGACCGCTGTGCGTTCATGCGCCACCAGATCGCCGACCTGCGGGCGCTGACCGACAACGACGTGCGCTTCTTGAGGCAGTTCTGATGCGCGTGCCCGTCTCGTGGCTGGCGGCCTACACCGCGCTGCCCGACGACCTCGACGAGCTCGTCGCCACCCTCGACGACCTCGGCCTCGTCGTCGAGGGCGTCGAGCAGGTCGGCCGAGGGCTCGACGACGTGGTGGTGGTGCGCGTGGAGCGCATCGACCCGATCGAGGGCGCGGACCGGATCCGCCTCGCGACGGTGCACGACGGGCACCAGTCGGTCGAGGTCGTCTGCGGCGCCTGGAACTTCGACGTGGGCGCGCTCGTCCCCCTCGCACCGGTGGGCGCCGTACTCCCCGACGGCACGGCGATCGCGCGCCGCACGATGCGGGGGGTGACGTCGAACGGGATGCTGTGCTCGGGCCGCGAGCTCGGGCTCGGCGAGGACCACGAGGGCCTCTTGGTCCTCGAGCCCGCCGACGGGGTCGTCCCCGGGCGACCCCTCCTCGCGGCGCTCGGGATCGTCCCGGACACGGTGCTCGACATCGCGATCGAGGGCAACCGGCCCGACGCGTGGTGCGTGGAGGGGATCGCGCGGGACCTCGCCGCGCGCGCGAGGGCGCCGTTCCACCCCGTCGTCCCCGCTCCGCCGGCCGCCGGTCCCACGCGCGCGGACCAGCTCGTCGCGGTCGAGATCGTCGACCCCGACCTGTGCGGTCGGTTCACCGCGACGGTGCTCGAGGGGGTCACCGTCGAGCCCTCGCCCGAGTGGGTGCAGCGACGCCTCGAGCGCTGCGGGATGCGGCCCATCAACAACGTCGTGGACGCCTCGAACTACGTGATGCTGGAGCTCGGCCAGCCGACGCACGCCTACGACCGCGACCGGCTCGCCGGCGCGGCCCTGCGCGTCCGGCGCGCGGCACCCGGCGAGGACCTCGCGCTGCTCGACGGCACGGTCGTCGAGCTCGCCCAGGGCGCCGTCGTGCTCGGGGACACCGGCGAGGACCTCGTCATCTGCGACGGGGACGACACCCCGATCGGGCTCGCCGGCATCATGGGCGGCGCGTCGACCGAGATCGACGGGACCACGACGACGGTGGTGCTCGAGGCCGCGTGGTTCGACCCGATGGCCGTCGCGCGCAGCGCCAAGCGCCACCGCCTGCGCACCGAGGCCTCCGCGCGCTTCGAGCGCGGCTGCGACCCGATGGCGTGCGACCGCGCCGCCGCGCGCGTCGTCGAGCTGTTGGCCGAGACCTCGCCGTCGCTGCGCGTGGCGGCCGGGCTCGTCGACGCGCGGGGGACGCTGCCGGTGCCGGCCGTCCTCACCGTCGACGCCGCGGGGCTGGCGGCGCGCCTCGGCGTGACGCTCGAGCTCGAGGAGGTCGCGCGACTGCTCTCGGCGATCGGCTTCGTCGTCCGTGCGCGCGAGGGCGCGCTCGAGGTGACGGCCCCGACCGCCCGCCCCGACGTGCGCCCCGCGCCGTTCGGGCTCGCCGACGTGGCCGAGGAGGTGGCGCGGCTCTACGGCTACGCCGCGCTGCCCACCCGCGTGCCCTCGTGGCCCGCGCCCGGCGCGATGGCGCCGGTCGTGTCGGCGCGCCGCAGCGTGCGCGAGGCGCTCGTCGGGCTGGGCGCGCTCGAGGCGTGGACCGCCACGATGGTGGGGGAGGGCGACGCCGAGCTGCTCGGCGACGAGGCCGAGCGTGTCCGCGTGACCAACCCGGTCGCCCAGGACGAGCCGGTGCTGCGCTCGAGCCTGCTCCCCGGGCTGCTCGGCGCGCTGCGACGCAACGTCGAGCGACGCCAGGGCGACGTCGCGCTCTTCGAGGTGGGCACCACGTTCGCGCACCACGCCGTCGCGCCGGTGCCGCGGCTCGAGCGTGGCGGCAGCCACGGCACCGAGCTGGTCAAGGTCCCGAGCGAGGACGAGCGCGTCGCGCTGCTGCTGGCACGCCCGGGCGACGGCGCCCACACCGCGGTCGTGTCCTGGCGCGCGCTGCGCGAGGCGCTGCGCCTCGCGGACGTCCGCCTCGACGTGGGGCGCGGCGCGCCGCCGCACGGCGTGCACCCGACACGGTTCGCCACCCTGGTCGACGCGGCGAGCACCGCGGTCGTGGGCGTCGTGGGGGAGGTGGATCCCTCGGTCGCGGCGCGGGCGGTGCCCGGGCTCGACCCCGCCCGACGGCTCGGCTGGCTGGACGTGTCGCTCGGTGTGCTGGTGGACCCCGAGCTCACCCGTCGTTTGAGCGAGGTCGCCGTCGTGCCGTCGCGGTTCCCGACGAGCGACGTGGACCTCGCCCTCGTCGTCGACGAGTCGATCGGCGTGCACGAGGTGAAGGCGGTGCTGCGCGCGGCGGCCGGCGAGCTGTGCGAGTCGGTCGCCTGCTTCGACGCCTACCGAGGCGCGGGCATCCCGGACGGCGCGAAGAGCCTGGCGCTGCGCGTGCGGCTGGGTGCGCCGGACCGCACCCTCAGCGAGGCAGCGTTGGGCGAGGCGCGCGCCGCCATGATCGACGCGGCGGCGACGCGGCTTCGAGCGACGCTGCGCTGACGGCCGGCGCCCGCCGCGTCGCGAGCACCGAGCCCGCGATGATCAGCGGGAACCCCAAGATGATGCCCTTGGTCAGGCTCTCGCCGAGCACGGCGACCCCCAAGAGGACGGCGACGGCGGTGTTGAGGTAGGTGACGACGACCATGCGCGAGGGGCCGACCTCGCCGATCAGCTCGACCATGACGAGGAAGGCGCCGGCCGTGCAGACGATCGCGAGCACCGCGATCGCGCCGACCACCGACCAGCTCACGTGGCTCGGCAGGTGGGTCACGCCGTAGGGGGTGTAGGCGAGGGCGACGACGGTGACGGCGCACGCGACGATGCCGACGCCCTGGAGCCCGTCGAGGTGCAGAGAGATGAGGACCGGGCCGATCGCGTAGCCGACGACCACGACGCCCATCGCCGCGATCCACACCCAGGTCGAGCCGGCCACGTCGAAGCCGACGAGGAGGCCGACGCCGAGCGCGCCGAGCCCGAGGCCAGCCACCCGCGCGGGCCCGAACCGCTCCTCTGGGTGGGTGCGCAGCGCGACGACCGCGGCGAGGAGGGGCACGGTCGCGACCAGCATGCCCGTGACCGAGCTCGTGAGGTGCTGCTCGGCGCTCGACATCAAGAGCCACGGCACCCCGAAGTGGACGAAGGCGTAGACGACGAGCCAGCGCCACCGGAGCAGCACCGGCCGCAGCGCCCCGGCACGCCACGCCAGGGGCACCAGGATGCACGCCGCGGGTGCCGTGCGCAGGAAGACGAGCGTCCCGGGATCGACGCCGTGCAGCACCGCGACGCGGATCATGAGGTAGGGGAGCCCCCACATCACCGACAGCGCGAGGAACAGGACCACCCCGCGCCTGGACATCGCCCCATCCTGCCGGGCGGGCGCTCCCCGTCGGGTCCGGCTTGCATCTCTATGCACTCACGTGCATAGAATCTCGCATGCGGGTGGGGGTCGCCGGGGCGTCCGGCTACGTCGGCCGCGAGCTCCTGCGCTACGCGGCGTCGCACCCCCACTACGACGTCGCCGTCGCCACCGCCGAGCGCCACGTCGGCGGGCGCGTGGCGTCGCACGCGCCGTCGCTCGCCGCGGCGTACCCCGACCTCACCTACGCGGCGACCAGCCCCGCCGCACTCGAGGGCTGCGAGCTCGTGTTCGTGGCGCTGCCCCACGGCGGCTCCGCCGCGCTCGTGGCCGCCCTGCGCGCCACCTCCACGGTCGTCGTGGACCTCGGTGCGGACCTTCGGCTGGCGGACCTCGCGGCGTGGGCGACCTGGTACGGGACGGACCACCCCGCCCCCGAGCTCGTGGGCCAGGCCGTCTACGGGCTCGTGGAGCGCCACCGCGGGTCGCTCAAGGGCGCGAGCCTCGTGGCGGTGCCCGGCTGCTACCCGACGGCCGCGGTCCTCGCGATGGGCCCGCTCCTCGACGCGGGCCTGGTCGGCGCGGGCCCCGTCGTCGTCGACGCCATGAGCGGGGCGTCGGGGGCCGGCAGCGGGCTCAGCGACGCGCTGCACTACCCCGCGCTCGCCGACGACGTGACCGCCTACGGGCTCGCCGCCGCCCACCGCCACACCCCCGAGATGGAGGGCGAGCTCGGCCGCGACGTGCTCTTCACGCCGCACCTCGTCCCGATGGACCGCGGGTTGCTCGCCACGTGCGCGGCGCCGGCGTCCGTCGGCGCGGACACCGCCGCGGCGATCGGCGCGCTCCGCGACGCCTACGACCGCGAGCCGTTCGTGGTCGTCACCGAGGACCCGCCGCGTCCGAAGGACGTGCGGGGGACCAACGTCGCCCACGTGACGGCGTGCGTGGACCCGCGCACGGGGTGGCTGCGCGCGCTGTGCGCCATCGACAACCTCGGCAAGGGCGCGGCCGGCCAGGCGATCCAGTGCGCGAACGTCGCGCTCGGCGTCGCCGAGGAGGACGGCCTCGCGCTCGGAGGGGTCACGCCGTGAGCGTCGTCGCCGTCGACGGGTTCGCGGCCGCCGGCGGCCACGTCGGGATCAAGGGTGCCGGGCAGCCCGACTGCGCCGTCGTCGCCTGCACGACCCCGGCACCGGCCTCGGCCGCCGCGGTCTTCACGACCAACCTGGCGGCGGCCGCGCCCGTCACGGTCGCGCGCGCCCACCTCGCCGCGACGGGCGGGCGCGCACGGGCCGTGCTCGTCACCTCGGGCAACGCCAACGCCGCGACCGGCGCCGGTGGCGTCGCGGGCGCCGAGGCGCTGTGCGCCGCCGTGGGGGCGGCGTGCGCGTCGTCGCCCACCGAGGTGCTCCTCGCCCAGACCGGGCTCATCGGCGTGCCGTTCGACTTCGCCGGGGTCGCGCCCGCCGTCGCGGCGCTGTGCGCGACCGCGGGGACGACGGACGCCCACGGGGCCGCCGCCGCCCGGGCGATCCTCACCACCGACGCGGTGCCGAAGACGCACCTCGGCGTCCACGAGGGCTTCCGCGTGGGGGCGATGGCCAAGGGCGCCGCGATGCTCGCGCCCAACCTCGCGACGATGCTCGCGGTCCTCACGACGGACGCCGCGTGCGGGCCGGGGCTGCTCGGCGAGCTGCTGCGCGACGCGGTGGCCCCCACGTTCAACCGGGTCCACGTCGACGGGTCGACGTCCACCAACGACACGGTCTGCCTCCTCGCCTCTGGGCTCGCCGGGCCGGTCGTGCCCGAGCGGCTGGGCGAGGCGCTCACCGAGGCGTGCGCGTCGCTCGCGCGCCAGATGGTCGACGACGCCGAGGGCGCGACGAGGACCGCCACGGTGACCGTGTCGGGGGCGACGAGCGACCACCAGGCCCACATCGCCGCGCGCGCCGTCGCCGGCTCGCTCCTCGTCAAGTGCTCGCTCCACGGTGCGGACCCCTACTGGGGCCGCGTCGTCGCCGAGCTCGGGGCCGCGGGCGTCGACTTCGCGCTCGACCGCGTCACGGTCCGCTACGGCAACACGGTCGTCTGCTCGGGCGGCGAGCCCGCGCCCCACGACGCGGCGGCCGTCGCGGCCCACCTCGCGCGGCGACAGGTCGAGCTCGACTGCGACCTCGGGCTCGGCGGCGGGCGGGCCTCGGTCCTGTGCTGCGACCTCGGTCCCGGCTACCTCGACGAGAACCGGTCGACGTCGTGACGACCGACGCGCGCACGCGACCCGACGACGTCGCGGCCATCCTCGTCGAGGCGCTGCCCTACATCCGCCGGTTCCAGGGCGCCATCGTGGTCGTGAAGTACGGGGGCGCGGCGCTCGTCGGCGCCGACGACTCGGCGGCCGCGTTGGCGGCGTTCGCCGAGGACGTCGCGCTGCTCCGTTCCGTCGGCGTCGCGGTCGTCGTCGTCCACGGGGGCGGCCCGCAGATCGCCGAGCTCCTGGGCCGGCTCGGGCGCTCGAGCGAGTTCGTGGACGGCCACCGCGTGACCGACGCCGAGACGCTCGACATCGCCCGCATGGTGCTCGTCGGGAAGGTCAACAGCGAGCTCGTCGCGGCGATCAACGTCCACGGCGCGCTCGCGGTCGGCGTCTCGGGGTTCGACGCGAACCTGCTGCGCGTGGAGCTGCGCGACGAGGGGCTCGGCTTCGTCGGGGACGTCGAGGGGGTCGACCCGACCCTCCTGCACGGCCTGCTCGCCCAGGGCCTCGTCCCGGTCGTCGCGACCATGGGCTCGGACACGCTGGGCCAGGCCTACAACGTGAACGCCGACGCGGTCGCCGGCGCCCTCGCGGCGGCCCTCGGGGCCGCCAAGCTCGTCGTGCTCTCCGACGTCGACGGGGTGCGCCGCGACCGCGAGGACGCGACCACGCGGGTCGACCGATTGCGCGCCGACGAGCTCGAGGCGATGGTCGCCGACGGCACCGCGACGGGGGGCATGGCGCCGAAGGCGACCGCCGGCGTCGACGCGCTGCGCGCCGGGGTCGGCGCCGTCCACCTCCTCGACGGACGGATCGCCCACGCGGTCCTGCTCGAGCTGTTCACCGACCGCGGGGTCGGCACGATGGTGACGCCGTGAGCCCCCGCCCGCGCACAGGAGCGACGACGTGACCAAGACGCAGCGCCAGCACCGGATCGCCCAGCTCCTCGCCTCGACACCCGTGACGTCCCAGGCCGACCTCGTCGGGCTCCTGCGCGACGACGGCATCTCGGCGACCCAGGCGACCGTCTCGAGGGACCTCGTCGAGCTCGGGGCGGTCAAGGTGCGCACCCAGGACGGCCGGCGCACCCTCGCGCTGCCGGGCGCGGCCACCTCGTCGCCCGGCACCCTCGAGCACCTCCGCCGGGTGCTGTCCGAGTGGGTCGTCGACGTCAAGAGCTCGGGACCGGTCGTCGTGGTGAAGACGCCGCCCGGGTGCGCGCACGTCGTCGCCTCGGCCCTCGATCGGGGCCTCCTGCCGGCCACGCTCGGGACCGTGGCCGGAGATGACACGATCATGGTCGTGGTGGACGAGCGCGTGGGCGGCGAGGCGGTCGCCGCCCAGGTCCGCGAGGTGGCCGGTCTCGAGCCGCTCCGACACCGGGCCGCGCGTCCTCGGCGCGCCGCCCCGTCGACGAAGCGAGGTCGATGAGATGGCCCACCGGGTGGTGCTCGCCTACAGCGGCGGCCTCGACACGTCGGTCGCGGTGCGCTGGATGCAAGAGGCGTGGGACGTGGAGGTGCACTGCCTGGCCGTCGACGTCGGCCAGACCCCGCGCGCGGACCCCGCGGCCAACGAGCAGCTCGTCGCCCGCGCGCTCGCGGCCGGCGCCAAGGGCTGCCGGGTCGTGGACGCCCGCACCGAGATGGCCGAGGGGTTCTGCGCGCCGGCCCTGCTCGCCAACGCGCGCTACGAGGGCAAGTACCCGCTCGTCTCGGCGCTCTCGCGGCCGGTGATCGCGCGGCACCTCGTCCACGAGGCGCGTCGCGTGGGCGCGGACGCCGTGGCGCACGGCTGCACGGGCAAGGGCAACGACCAGGTGCGCTTCGAGGTCGGCGTGCGCACGCTCGCCCCGGACCTCGAGGTGCTCGCCCCCGCCCGGCTGTGGGGCATGACGCGCGCGGACTCGGTCGCCTACGCGGCCAAGTGGTCGATCCCGATCGAGGCGACGGCCGAGCGGATCTACTCGATCGACGAGAACCTCTGGGGCCGCGCGATCGAGTGCGGGGCGATCGAGGACCCCTGGGCGGCGCCGCCCGAGGCGCCGTACACCCTCACCCGGCTGACCGAGCGCGACGACGCGACGTTCACCGTGGCCTTCGAGCGCGGCCTGCCCGTGGCGCTCGACGGCGAGGCGATGGACCTCGAGGCGCTCATCGCGGGGGTCGGCGCGATCACGGGCTCGCGGGGGTTCGGCCGGCTCGACATGGTCGAGAGCCGAAGGGTGGGGATCAAGTCCCGCGAGGTCTACGAGTGCCCCGGTGCCCTCGCGCTGCTCGCCGCCCACGCCGACCTTGAGGACCTGACCTTGGAACGCGACGCGCACCACGAGAAGGCGCGCCTCGAGCCGCGATGGGCCGAGCTCGTCTACGACGGCCTGTGGTACTCGCCGCTCCGGGCCGCCCTCGACGCCTTCATCGCCGAGACCCAGCGGCACGTGACCGGCGAGGTCCGGCTCACGGTCGCGGCGCCCGGCGCGCTCCGCGTCGTCGGGCGGCGGAGCCCCGTCGCCCTCTACGACCACGACCTCGCCACCTACGGCGCGTACGACACCTTCGGTCACGCCGACGCCGAGGGGTTCGTCCGGCTCTGGGGGCTCGGGGTCACGACGTGGGCCGCGCGCCAGGGCGGCCCCGACGCCGCCGACCCCGCGCCGTGACCCTCTGGGCCGGTCGGCTGCCGGGAGGGACGGCCGAGGCGGCCCGGCGGTTCACCGAGAGCCGGTCGTTCGATCACGAGCTGTGGCGCGTCGACGTCGCGGGGTCCAAGGCCCACGTCGTCGGGCTGCGCGACGCGGGCCTGCTGACGGGTGACGAGGCGGACGCCATCACCGCGGCCCTCGACGGCGCCGGCGCCGAGCTCGCCGCGGGCGCCTTCCACTTCGCCGAGACCGACGAGGACGTGCACACGGCCCTCGAGCGGAGGGTGACCGAGCTCGCGGGGCCGGTCGGCCAGAAGCTGCACGCGGGGAGGAGCCGCAACGACCAGGTCGCGGTGGACCTGCGGCTCTGGGCGCGCGAGGCGTTCACGGCCGTGGCGAGCGCCGCGGCGTCGCTCGCGGGCACGCTGGCGCGACGCGCGGACGAGGCGGCCGACGCGGTCCTGCCGGGGTACACCCACCTGCAGCGCGCCCAGCCCGTCCTGCTCGCCCACCACCTCCGCGCCCACGCCTGGGCGCTCCTGCGCGACGTCGACCGCCTCTGCGACGCGGCGGTGCGCAGCGACGTCTCCCCGCTCGGGGCGGGGGCGCTCGCCGGCAGCTCGCTGCCCCTCGATCCGACGGTGGCCGCCCGAGCGCTCGGGTTCGCCGCGACGTTCGACAACAGCCTCGACGCGGTGAGCGACCGTGACTTCGCCGCCGAGCTGCTCTTCTGCGTCGCGCTGCTCGGCGTGCACCTCTCGCGCATGGGCGAGGAGCTCGTCTTGTGGACCACGGCCGAGTTCGGGTTCGCGGCGCTCGACGACCGCTTCGCCACCGGCAGCTCGATGCTCCCGCAGAAGAAGAACCCCGACGTCGCCGAGCTCGCGCGCGGGAAGGCGGGACGGCTGATCGGCAACCTGACGGGCCTGCTCGTCGCGCTCAAGGGGTTGCCGCTCGCCTACAACCGCGACCTCCAGGAGGACAAAGAGCCGCTCTTCGACTCGGTCCACCAGGTGCTCGGCGCCCTCGCGGCCCTGGAGGGCTGCTACGCGACGCTCGCCTTCGACACCGAGCGGATGGCCGCGGCCGCCGCCGACCCGGCCGGCGCGGCCGTCGACCTCGCCGAGTGGCTGGTCGCCCGGGGCGTCCCGTTCCGCGAGGCGCACCGTGCCGTCGGGACCCTGGTCGCGACCTCGCTCGAGCAAGGGACCCCCCTCGTCGAGCTCGTCCGGGCGGCCGACGGGCTCGGACCCGAGGCCGCCGCCCTGCTCGACGCGGGCACCGCCGTCACCCGGCGCAGCACCCCCGGCGGGGCGGGGCCGTCGGCCCAGGTCGCCCAGCGTGCCGCCCTCGGCGAGGCGCTCGACGCGGCCGCCGCGCGGATCGGCGCGCTGCCGCGGCTGCCCGACCCGGGGTGAGGCGAGCGGACCTCGCCGCGGACCCCGAGGTCGTCGCCGTCCGCCTCCTCGGCGCGCGGCTGGTCGCGGGCGACGTGGTCGCGAGGCTCGTCGAGGTCGAGGCCTACGGGGGGAGCGACGACGCCGCCAGCCACGCCGCGCGGGGGCCGCGGGTCGCCAACCGGTCCATGTTCGGCCCGCCGGGCCACCTCTACGTCTACCTGAGCTACGGGCTGCACGACTGCGCGAACGTGGTCTGCCGCCCGGTTGGAGAGGGCGCGGCGGTGCTCCTTCGCAGCGTCCAGGTGGAGCGCGGCCTCGACGTCGTCGCAGCACGCCGCGGCCGCCCGGTGCCGAAGGGGCGGCTCGACGGACCCGGCCGGCTCTGCCAGGGCCTCCGGATCGATCGGGGCGTCGACGGGATCGACCTGCTGGACCCCGCCTCGCCGGTGCGCCTCGAGGGTGGGGGACCGGCCCGGGGCGAGACCGTGCTCGCCGGTCCCCGGGTCGGGCTCACGAAGGAGGTGTCGCGACCGTGGCGGTTCCGGCTCGTCGAGGCGCCGGATCGACCGGGACGTGGGGCGAGTTGACTCGAGTTGACCATCGGTTGCGTTGACGAACCCCGTGGGTGCTGGTAGGGTCGCTCTTCCGCTGTTGCGGCGTCGGCCCAACAACGGGAACAGGCGTGTCGGACCTCCGGGTCCGTCGCGCCCCAGAGAGCCTGGCACCTCCGCCGTGAGGCACGTGCCCGGCCGCTCCTTGAAAACGGAAGAGCGAGAGCCAAAAGCCAGTGCGGGCGGCTCGGTGGGCTCTGCCCCATCGCGCCGACTGTCAAGAACACAGCGCGTGCCGACCTCGGTCGGCGCGTCGCCAGCCGGATGCAGAGTCAACTCCGGCTGGCTCTCTGATTTCTCGGAAGGCACTGCCTTCCGCGAGGTCTCGATGGAGAGTTTGATCCTGGCTCAGGACGAACGCTGGCGGCGGGCCTAATACATGCAAGTCGAACGAGGTTCAACCGGTGGCAACACTGGTGAAGACCGAGTGGCGAACGGGTGAGTAGCACGTGAGCAACCTGTCCCGAAGACTGGGATAACACCGGGAAACCGGTGCTAATACCAGATGCCCTCACGAGATCGCATGGTCATGTGAGGAAATGGATTCCGCTTCGGGAGGGGCTCGCGGCCTATCAGTTTGTTGGTGGGGTAACGGCCTACCAAGACATCGACGGGTAGCTGGTCTGAGAGGACGATCAGCCACACTGGGACTGAGACACGGCCCAGACTCCTACGGGAGGCAGCAGTAGGGAATCTTGCGCAATGGGCGAAAGCCTGACGCAGCAACGCCGCGTGGGGGACGAATGCTTTCTGAGTTGTAAACCCCTTTCAGCAGGGACGATTGTGACGGTACCTGCAGAAGAAGCACCGGCCAACTACGTGCCAGCAGCCGCGGTGATACGTAGGGTGCAAGCGTTGTCCGGATTTATTGGGCGTAAAGAGCTCGTAGGCGGTTTG
>DASZHS010000022.1:0-34478 GCA_035937595.1 Acidimicrobiales bacterium | reverse complement strand
CGGGGGCTCGGGCTGCGCGCGCCCGCGACCGACGGCGATCCCGTCGCGATCGCCGCACTCCGGGCGCGCTTCCTCGGGGTGCTCGACACGACCGAGACGCCGGAGCGGCCCGCACGGTGGCCGCTGCGCTACGCGGTCCGTCGCATCGCGTGGCACGTCCTTGACCACCTCTTCGAGATCGAGGACCGTTCGACGCCGTCGTGAACGTCGGCGTCGATCGCGCCGCGACGGGGCCACCGCCCGCCAGCACACCTCTGACCCGGGCGACCCGCGCACACGTCCGGGCGCGGACGCGCTTCGCACGGGTGACGGACGCGAACTCGACGCGAGCGTGACGCACGGCGAGGCGGCGTGACGCGCGCGATGCACGCGCGACGCTTATCGAACGCTTACGAACGCCCGTCGTGCCACCCGCCTTGTCAGTTGCGTGCGACTCCCGTAGCCTGTCGCGCAGATGCGCTGGGGGCGGCGCAGTAAAGGACGCATCATCAATGGCAGACAACCGCTTCTCGTTGCTCGGACGTGACATGGCCGTGGATCTCGGCACCGCCAACACACTCGTCTACGTCCGGGGCCGAGGCATCATCCTCAACGAGCCCTCGGTGGTGGCGGTCGACGTGAAGGACGGGCGCCCGCTCGCGGTGGGCGCGGAGGCGAAGCGGATGATCGGCCGCACCCCGTCCAACATCCAGGCGATCCGGCCCCTCAAAGACGGCGTCATCGCCGACTTCGAGGTGTGCGAGAAGATGCTCCGCTACTTCATCCACCGGGTCCACCAGCGCCGTTTCGCGAAGCCCCGCATGGTCATCTGCGTCCCGTCGGGCATCACGGGCGTCGAGCAGCGCGCCGTCATGGAGGCCGCCGAGTACGCCGGTGCGCGCAAGGCGTGGATCGTGGAGGAGCCGATGGCCGCGGCGATCGGCGCCGGCCTCCCGGTGCACGAGCCGACCGGGAACATGATCGTCGACATCGGCGGCGGCACGACCGAGGTCGCCGTGATCTCGCTCGGCGGCATCGTCACCAGCCAGTCGATCCGCATCGGCGGCGACGAGCTCGACGAGGCGATCGTGTCGTACGTGAAGAAGGAGTTCAGCCTCGCGCTCGGCGAGCGCACCGCCGAAGAGATCAAGATCGCGCTCGGCTCGGCGTACGAGCTCGAGTCCGAGCTGCGCGCCGAGATCCGTGGTCGCGACCTCGTCACGGGGCTGCCGAAGACCGTCGTCATCACGACCGAGCAGATCCGCGAGGCGATCGAAGAGCCCGTGCAGGCGATCGTCGACGCCATCAAGGTGACCCTGGACCGCACCCCGCCCGAGCTGGCGGCGGACATCATGGACCAGGGGATCGTGCTCGCCGGCGGTGGGGCGCTGCTCCACGGGCTCGGGGCGCGCATCGAGTCGGAGACCGCGATGCCGGTCGTGGTGGCCAGGGACCCTCTCAGCTGCGTCGCGATCGGGAGTGGTCAGTGCCTGGAGGAGTTCGACGTCCTCAAGCGGGTGCTCATCACGTCCTCGTCGCGCTGACCCAGGGGCGGCCGTGGCGAAGCCCAGAGGACGCCGACGTCTCGTCACCCTCTCGGTGCTGCTCTTGGCCTCGCTCACGCTCCTCGCACTCGGTGGCCCCTTCCGCCACACGGCCTCACGCGTGGCTCGCGCGATCGTCTCGCCGTTCGTGTCCGTCGTGCACGGCGTGACCAAGCCCATCGGCGAGTCCATGGCCGGCATCTTCAACTACGGCGACGTCGTGAACCAGAACCACGTGCTCGCCAAGGAGCTCGACCAGCTGCACCAGGCGCAGATCGCCTACCTGTTCCAGCTGCGACAGCTCGGCGACGTGATGGCGCTCAAGAAGCTGCCGTTCGTCGGCACGCTGCCGACGGTGACGGCGCAGAGCACGGCACAGAACCGGTCCAACTTCGCCGCGACGATCGAGATCGACAAGGGCACGGACGCGGGCGTGCTCGCCGGGATGCCCGTCGTCGGCGGCGGCGGCCTCGTCGGCATCGTGACCGCCACGACCGCCGGCGGCTCGACGGTCACGCTGCTCACCGACCCGAGCCAGTCGGTCGGCATCACCTTCGGCGTCGGCGGCCAGGCCTACGTGCACGGCCAGGGCCCCTCGCACAGCCTCGCGATGGAGTTCGTGGCGCCCGGGACGCCGGTGCACGTGGGCGAGCACGTCTTCACGAACGGGCTGCAGGGCGGGCTCTTCCCCGCGGGGATCCCGGTCGGGACCGTGGTCGGGACGTTCTCTGGGACCGGCGGCGCCCAGCAGTCGATCTCGGTCACCCCGCTCGCCAACCTCTCGAACCTCGCCTACGTCGACGTGGTCCTCTGGGAGCCGGGCGCGTGACCGCCTCGCGCTGGGCCTGGCTCGTAGGCATCGCGCTCGGGATCGTCGTCGTCCAGCTGACGATCGCCGACGAGCTCTCGATCGCCGGCGTCCACCCCGAGCTGCTCTGGGTCCTGCCGGTGGCGGCGGGCCTCTCGGCGGGGGCGATGCCCGGGATGGCGGCCGGGTTCGCGGGGGGCGTCGTGGCGGACCTGTTCCTGCCCACGCCCTTCGGGCTCTCGGCGTTCGTCGGGGTGCTCGTCGGCTACGCGATGGGGCGGCTCGGCGAGGAGGGCATCGGCGACCTGCACGGCTCGCAGTGGTGGGTCGCGCCCTCGCTGGGCGCGGCGTCCGGGTTCGCGGCCCCGGTCCTCTACGCGGTCGCCGGCGTCGCGGTCGGGCACCGCTCCTATCTGTCCACGACGCTGCTCGTCGTCTGCCTCCTCGACGCGGCCGCGTGCGCCCTGCTCGTGCGCCCGATGATGCACCTCACCGGGCCGCTCCTCGCCGAGGACCCGCTGCGCGGCTCGCTCGAGCCGGTGCGAGGTGCGATGTGAGCAAGGGCTGGCGCCAGCGCGGCCTCCCGAGGCTGACCTCGATCCCGTGGCCGTCGTTCCGCCTCACGCGCGGCGTGCGGATCACCGAGCGACGCGCGTCGCTCCCCAACCCCCTCGCGGCCCCCGAGGACGTCGGGGCGCGCCCGGTCGCGCGGCTCTGGGTCGTGGGCGCGGTCTTCGCCGTGCTCTTCGCGTTCATGGGGGTCCGCCTCGCGTTCCTGCAGCTCGCGGACCACGCCGCGGCCGCGGCGACCGTGCAGCTCAACACCCTGCGCACGGTGTCGGTCCCCGCGCCGCGCGGCGAGATCGTCTCGCGTCAGGGGACCAAGCTGGTCGCCAACACCTTCCACCAAGAGCTCGTGCTCTCGCGGCTCCAGGCGGACTCGGTGCCCGGGCTCATCGGGCGCGTCGCGGCCCTCGCGGGGCTGCCGCCCGCCGCCGTCTCGAACGCGCTCAACAACCAGCAGTACGACCCCTACCAGCCCGTCCCGATACTCACGGACACCCCGACGAAGGTGATCATCTACCTCGAGACGCACCGCGCGATGTTCCCCGGCGTCTCGGTCGAGACGCTCACCGAGCGCACCTACCCGGCCGGCGGCGACCTGGCGCCCCAGCTGCTCGGCTACGTGGGGCCGATCACCGCCCAGCAGTACGCCGTGCTCGCGTCCAAGGGCTACTCGATGAACTCGATCGTCGGCAAGGACGGGATCGAGGCGTACTACGAGCCGTACCTGAAGGGCAAGGACGGCACCCAGGTGATCCAGGTCGACGCGAACGGCGACCCGGTGCAGGTGGTCCAGAACAACCTGCCGACCGTCGGTGACACCGTCGTGCTCAACCTCGACGCGTCCCTGCAGTCGTTCCTGTCGAACGCCCTCGCCCAGGACATCTACCGCGTCCGCGCCACGATCGACCCGCGCTCGGGCCGGTACCCCTCGGCGCCGAACGGCGCGGCCATCGTGCTCGACCCGCGCAACGGCCACGTGCTCGCCATGGCGAGCTTCCCGTCCTACAACCTCGACGTGTGGAAGGGCGGCATCTCCCAGGCGAACTACAACGCGCTGCTGAACTCGTCGGCGCTCAACAACAACGTGACGGCGGGCCTGTACATCCCGGGATCGACGTTCAAGCTCGTGACGGCGACCGCCGCGATGCAGGACCACCTCATCTCGCCCAACCAGTACGTCGACGACACCGGCAAGTTCGTGATCCCGAACTGTCGCGTGACGACGAGCGCCTGCTCGTTCACCGACGACGAGAAGACCGGCCTCGGGTTCGTCAACCTGCCGCTCGCGCTCACCGAGTCCTCGGACTACTACTTCTACAACCTCGGCTACCAGTTCTGGAACGCCTACACGAACCTCCCGCACTACCGCTACGGCGAGACCCCCATCCAGGACGTGGCCGCCGCCTACGGGCTCGCCGCGCCCACCGGCGTCGACCTGCCCTACGAGTCCGCCAGCATCGTCGACAGCCCCAAGGTCCGGATCGCCGAACACAAGGCGTGCCCGAGCCCGACGTGCTTCCCGAACTGGCAGTGGTACACGGGCGACAACATCGAGATGGCGTTCGGCCAGGGCGGGACGGTGCTGACCCCGATCGGGCTCGCGAACGCCTACGCGACCTTCGCGAACGGCGGCAAGCGCTTCACCCCCGAAGTCGCCGCGGCCATCGTCTCGTCCTCGGGGCACGTCGTCCAGCGCTACATGCCCAAGCTCGCGGGCACCGTCTCGCTGCCGCCGTCGGTGCGCGACCCCATCCTCCAGGGGCTCCTCGGCGCCGTCAACAACCCGCACGGGACCGCGTACGCCACGTTCCACCAGTACGCGAACTTCAACCTCGCCGCATTCCCGATCGCCGGCAAGACGGGCACCGCCTCGATCGTGAAGGGCCAGGAGCCCAACAGCTGGTTCGTGGGGTTCGGGCCGGTCGGCCACCCCCGCTACGTCGTGCTCTGCGTGATCGCCCACGGCGGCTACGGCGCCGACGCGGCGGCCCCCGTCGTCGCCCAGACGTTCGACTACCTCGTGCAGCACCCCGTGGGGCCGCTCCGCCTGCCGAGCGTCCACCGTGCGACGGCGCACACCTCGACCACGGGCACCAGCACGACGAGCACCACTCGCCCGGCCACGAGACCGTGACCGGTCCCGCACGTCCGTAGGGTTGGGCCATGACGACCCTGTGGGACCGCGTCGAGCCGCTGCTCTGGCACGTCGAGAAGCCCGCGCGCTACATCGGCGGCGAGGACGGCGCGTGCCGCGAGCTCAAGGGCGACGACGTCGTGCGGTGGCTGCTGTGCTACCCCGACACCTACGAGGTCGGGCTGCCGAACCAGGGCCTCCAGATCCTGTACTCGATCCTGAACGAGCGCGACGACGCGGCCGCCGAGCGCGCCTACGCGCCGTGGACCGACATGGAAGCGGCGATGCGCGCGGCGGGGATCCCCCTGTTCTCGGTCGAGTCGACGCGCCCGGCGGCCGAGTTCGACGTCATCGCGTTCAACCTGTCGGCCGAGCTCACCTACACCAACGTCCTCAACATGCTGGACCTCGCCCAGGTCCCGCTGCGCACCTCGGCGCGCGGGCCCGGCGACGCCGTCGTCTTGGCCGGCGGGCACTGCACCCACAACCCCGAGCCGCTCGCCGACTTCCTCGACGCGGCGGTCCTCGGCGACGGCGAGGAGGTGGTGAGCGAGCTGCACGAGGTGCTCACCGCGTGGCGCGCCCAGGGCGCAGCGCGCGACCGGCGCGGGCTGCACCGCGCGCTCGCCGGCATCGAGGGCGTCTACGTCCCGAGCCTCTACACGCCGCGCTACGACGCCGGGCGGCTCGTCGGCTACGACGTGGCCGACGGGGTGCCCGCCCAGGTCGAGAAGCGGACGGTCGCGGACCTCGCCGACTGGCCGTACCCGAGGCACCAGCTCGTGCCGCTGACCGAGGTCGTCCACGACCGGCTCAACGTCGAGGTGTTCCGAGGGTGCACGAGGGGCTGCCGGTTCTGCCAGGCGGGGATGATCACCCGGCCCGTGCGCGAGCGCCCGAAAGAGCAGGTCCTCGAGCTCGTCCGCGACGGGATCGCGCGCACCGGCTACGACGAGGTCGCGCTCACGTCGCTGTCGACGGCGGACTTCTCGGGCATCGAGGACGTGGTCACCGCGCTCACCGAGCGCGGCAGCGCCACCCACGACGTGGCGGTGTCGCTGCCGTCGCTGCGCGTCGATGCGTTCACGGTGACGACGGCCGCCGCCATCCAGCAGGTGCGGCGCACGGGGCTCACCTTCGCCCCCGAGGGCGGGACGTGGCGGATGCGCCGCGTCATCAACAAGCTCATCAGCGACGAGGACCTCTTCGCCGCCGTCGATGCCGCGTTCTCCCAGGGGTGGCGCCGCGTGAAGCTGTACTTCCTCATCGGGCTGCCGACCGAGCGCGACGAGGACGTGGTCGCCATCGCCGAGCTCGCCGCGGCGTGCGTGGCGCGCGGGCGCGCCCACCACCGCGCGGCCTCGGTCACCGCGTCGGTCGGCGGGTTCGTGCCCAAGTGCAACACCCCGTTCCAGTGGCACACGATGGACGCCCCACAAGAGCTGCGGCGCAAGGTCGGCCTGCTCCGCGACATAGCCCGGCGGACCAACGGCCTCGAGATCCGCTGGCACGACCCGGAGGCGACCGCCGCCGAGGGCGTCGTCTCGCGCGGCGACCGTCGGATCGGTCCCGTCCTCGAGCGCGTCTGGCGCGGCGGCGGCACCTTCCAGGAGTGGTCCGAGCACTTCTCGCTCCCGCGCTGGCTCGACGCGCTCGAGGCCGAGGGCCTCGACCTCGCCTCGACGGCGCTGCGGGCACGCGACCACGACGAGACGCTCCCGTGGGACCACCTCTCGGCGGGGCTGCACCCCGACTTCCTCTGGGACGACTACCAGGCGTCGCTGCGCGCCGAGGGGCTCGAGGACTGCCGCTGGACGCCCTGCTACGACTGCGGCGCGTGCACGACCTACGGCACCGAGCACGTGGTCGCCTCGGCGGTCCCGCCCGCGGGGGGGTCGCAGGGCACGGGGCAGGGGCTCGACCTCTCGGGCGTGGCGGCGCCCGTCCTGGTCGGCCTCTCGACGACGCGCAGGTGACGCCCCTCGTCCTGCCCGAGCGCCTTCGCCTCCGCTTCGCGAAGCTCGGGAGGGTCCGGTTCACCTCGCAGCGCGACCTCGCGCGCGTCATGGAGCGCGCGATGCGGCGCGCGGCGCTGCCGCTCGCGCACTCCGCGGGGTTCTCCCCGCGACCGCTCGTGAGCTTCGGGCTCGCGCTGCCGACGGGGTGCGCGTCGAGGGCCGAGTACCTCGACCTCCGCCTCGACGCGTCGCGGCGCGGCGCCGCGGTCGCCGTCGTCGCGCTCGAAGCGGCGGACCCCCCCGCGCTCACGGAGCTCGCCGCCCGGCTGAGCGCGCTCCTGCCCGACGGGATCGACGTGACGGCGGCCGCGGGGCTCCACGGTGCGGAGCCGTCGCTGCAAGAGGCAGTAGCATCGTGTGACTGGGAACTGGAGGTGCTCGGCGTGAGCCCAGCAGTCTTGGCGGGACGGGTCGGGCGCCTGCTCGACGCCGACGCCGTGCGGGTCGCCCGCGAGCGCAAGGGAAAGATCTCGACCGACGACATCCGGCCGGCCATCCGCGAGCTCTCCGTGCTCGGGCCACGCCGCGAGGTCGACGGCCTGGGCGAGGTGGTGGCGCTGGCGGCGTCGCTGTCGACGCACCCGCGCGGGGTGCGCCCCGCCGAGCTGTGCGGCGTACTGGGCGACGACGTGGTGCTCCTCGGCGCGACCCGAACCCACCAGTGGATAGAGAACGACGACAGGACCGCTCGCGCGGAGCCCCTCACCGAGGACGGCACCGTCTGCGGCGGTCTGCCCGCTCGCACGGAGGTGCAGGGCGGATGACACCTCAAAGGACGCCGACACATGGACGACATCGACCGAGCGCAGACGTCGGGCGCGACCGTGCCCGTGCCCTCCGCACCGGCTGAGGCGCGCGCCGAAGCCCCGAAGATCGGCGACACGAGGCCCGCCCCCAAGATCGGCGACACCCGTCCTGGCGCGCCGACGGCCGACGGCGCCGGCGGCGCCGAGCGGTCCGGGCGCAGCCGCGGTCGCCGCGGCGGCCGTGGCCGGGGCAACCGGGGCCGGGGGGGCGAGGCGGCCGCCGGCACCACCCGGTTCCGTGACGAGGACGGCCCGGTCGTCGCGTCGGCCCCCGAGCCCTCCGACGAGCCCTCGCGCAAGTCGCGGTCCCGGCGCCGCCGGGGCCAGGAGCGCCGCCGGCCGTCGGGGCGCTACCTCATGTGCGTCCACGAGACCCCCTCGGCGACCCACATCGCGACCCTCGAGGGGCGCAACCTCGTCGAGCACACGGTCGCCAAGTCCGTGAACGAGACGACCCAGATCGACGGGAACATCTACGTCGGTCGGGTCCAGAACGTGCTCCCGGGGATGGAGGCAGCCTTCATCGACATCGGCATCCCGAAGAACGGCGTGCTCTACCGCGGCGACGCCCAGTTCGACGCCGACGACGTGGAGTCCCAGCGGTCCGGGCCCGCCCCGCGGATCGAGGAGATGCTGCGCCCCGGCCAGACGATCGTCTGCCAGGTGACGAAGAACCCGATCGGCGCCAAGGGCGCGCGGCTCACCCAGGAGGTGTCGCTGCCGGGCCGCTTCGTCGTCCTCGTGCCGAACTCGGGCGCCTTCGGGATCTCGAAGCGCCTGGGGGACACCGAGCGGCGCCGGCTGCGCCGGATCACCGACGAGATCCGGCCCGAGGGGCACGGGCTCATCGTGCGGACCGCCGCCGAGGGCGTCTCGGCCGAGGAGCTGCGCCGCGACGTCGACTCGCTGGTCGCCAAGTGGGCCGAGATCTCGTCGCGTGCCGCGCGCTCCAACGAGCCGCGCCTCGTCTACCGCGACCTCGACCTCGCCGTGCGGATCCTGCGCGAGGAGTTCAACAGCGACTACCGGGGCGTCCTCATCGACGACCGCGTCCTCTACGACAAGGTGCGCGACTACGTCCTGGCGGTCAACCCCGAGCTGGCGGACCGGATCGAGTACTACGACACCGACACCGAGGAGCTGCCGCTCTTCGAGCGGTACTTCGTCCACGAGCAGCTCCACAAGGCCCTCGACCGCAAGGTCTGGCTGCCCTCGGGCGGCTCGCTCATCATCGAGCGCACCGAGGCGCTGACGGTGATCGACGTCAACACGGGCAAGAACGTCGGCAAGTCCAACCTCGAAGAGACCGTCTTCCGCAACAACCTGGAGGCGGCGGACGAGGTGGCCCGCCAGCTGCGGCTCCGCGACATCGGGGGCATCATCGTCATCGACTTCATCGACATGGAGTCGCGGTCGAACCGAGAGGCCGTGGCCGGCGCGCTGCGCGACGCGCTCTCGAGGGACAAGACGCGCTCCCAGGTCTTCGACATCTCCGAGCTGGGCCTCGTCGAGATGACCCGCAAGCGGGTCTCCGAGGGCCTCTTGGAGTCCGTGTCGACGGTCTGCACGGTCTGCGAGGGCCGCGGCTTCCTCCTCGACCCGGGGCTCGCCTTCGACTGACGGCATCGAACCTGCGCGGGCGCGGTGACGACGGTCCGCCGACGCGTCGGGCGAGCGGGTCGCCGTGTGCCCAGCGGCTAACATCTCGGGGCCATGTACGCCGTCGTCCGCACCGGGAGCTCCCAGGAGCGCGTGGAGGAGGGCCAGGTCCTGCGCGTCGACAAGCGGCCCGACGAGGTCGGGGCCACGGTCTCGCTCACCCCGGTCCTCGTCGTCGACGGCGACCGCGTCCTCGCGGGCGCGTCGCTCGAGGGCGCGACGGTGACGGCCACGGTCCTCGGCGCCGAGCTCGGCCCCAAGATCCGTGGGCTCACCTACAAGGCCAAGACCCGCCAGCGCCGCCGGTGGGGGCACCGCCAGCAGTACACGACGGTCGAGATCACGGGCATCTCGGCGAAGGGCTGATCGACATGTCGAAGACAAAAGGTGGCGGGTCCACCCGCAACGGCCGCGACTCCGCCGCGCAGCGACTCGGCGTGAAGACGTTCGACGGGACCGCGGTGACCGCCGGCTCGATCCTCGTCCGCCAGCGGGGGACCAAGTTCCACCCCGGCATCGGCGTGGGGCGCGGCGGCGACGACTCGCTGTTCGCCACGCGCGACGGGGTTGTCAAGTTCGTGCGCCGCAAGGGACGCAAGCTCGTCGACGTGCTGTAGGTCCCGGCGCCCGGCCGGTCGCACCCTCTGAACGCAGAAACCCCCGGGGCATCGCCCCGGGGGTTTCTGCGTCCGTGCGCCGCACCCGGCGCGTCGGCCTAGTGACGGATCTTCGGGGCCTTCTCCTCGCCGCGCACGACCTTCTTGAACGACGCGCCCACCGAGATCTTCGGCGCCTTCGAGGCCTTCACCTGGATCGGCTCGCCGGTCTGGGGGTTGCGCGCCGTGCGGGCCTTGCGCTGCACCTGCTCGAACGACACGAAGCCCGTCACGGTCACCTTCTCGCCGGAGGCGACGGAGGCGAGCACGACGTCCTCGAAGCCGCCGAGGACCTCGGCGACCGTGCCCTTCGCGATGCCGGTGTGGGTCGCGACTGTCTCTACCAACTCGGTCTTGTTCACCGGGTGGACTCTCCTTTATGTGGTTGGGTTCCCGGAGCTCCGGGCAATCGGTGCCCCATCATGCCCGGTTCTCGCGAGAGGCGCGGTGACCCAGAGGGCCGATCCCCGCGCGGGGACTCGGGTTCTGCCCCTCGGGGGGGGTACCCACCGCGACGGCCGATCGTAAGATCGTCGCGGTGCCGGGGTTCGTGGACAGGGCCCAGCTGCACGCCAAGGGCGGCGACGGCGGCGCCGGGTCGGTGTCGTTCCGCCGCGAGGCCCACGTCGATCGCGGCGGCCCCGACGGCGGTGACGGCGGTGCGGGCGGCGACGTGTGGCTCGTGGCCGACCCCAACCAGGCGTCCCTCCTGGGCTTCGCCGACCACCCCTTCCGCCGGGCGACCAACGGCGCCCACGGCCAGGGCAAGCGCAAGCACGGCGCGTCGGGGGACGACCTCGTGGTCGCCGTCCCCGTCGGCACGACGGTGACCTCGATCGAGGGCGAGCCCGTCGTCGACCTCACGACCCCCGGGGACCGGTTCCTCGTGGCGTCGGGCGGCCGCGGCGGGCACGGCAACGCGCGGTTCCTCTCGAACCGCCGCCGAGCCCCGGCGTTCGCCGAGCAGGGGGAGCGCGGCGAGGAGCGTTGGTGCGACCTCGAGCTGCGCCTGGCGGCGGACGTCGCCCTCATCGGGTTCCCGAACGTCGGCAAGTCCACGCTCATCTCGAGGATCTCGAAGGCGCGGCCGAAGGTGGCCGACTACCCGTTCACGACGCTCGTGCCGCACCTGGGCGTCGTCCGCGTCGGGGAGCGCCGGGGGCGTCCCGACGACGCCACCGAGCTCGTGGTCGCCGACGTACCGGGCCTCATCGAGGGGGCGGCCACGGGCCGCGGGCTCGGCCACGAGTTCCTGCGCCACGTCGAGCGCGCGCGCGTGCTGTGCGTGCTGCTCGACCTCTCCGAGAGCGCCCCCGAGCCGCCGGCCCGCCAGCTCGAGGTGCTCGTGGCCGAGCTCGTCGCGCACCTCGCCGAGCTCGCCGAGCGCCCCCGCGTGGTGGTCGGCTCGAAGTGCGACGTCGCCCCGAAGGACGTCGACACGACCATGTGCGACCTCGTCGTGTCGGCGACGCGCGGCGACAACATCGATGCGCTCCTCGCCCGGTTCGCGGCCCTCGTCGTCGCGAGCCGCGCACAAGAGCTCGCCGAGAGCTCGGTCGCGCCGAGGGTCCACCGCCCCGCCGCCGAGGAGGTCGAGGTGCACCGGCTCGCCCAGGGCCGCTTCGAGGTCGTCGGCCGCGCCGCGGTGCGCGCCGTCGGGCTGAGCGACCTCACCGACCCCGGCGCGCTCGACGAGCTGCACCGTCGGCTCGCGCGCCTCGGCGTTGACCGTGCGCTCGCGCGGGCCGGCGCCCGCGACGGGGACACCGTCGCCATCGGGGACCTCGAGCTCGAGTGGTCGCGCGACGGCGGTGTGCAGGGAGCCGACGAGCGTGGCTGACCGCGTCGTCGTCGTGAAGCTGGGCTCGACGTCGGTCACGACACCGAGCGGCGACCCCGACGACGCGCTGCTGGCGTCGCTGTGCGCCCAGGTCGCCGTCGTCCGGGACCGCGGGACCCGCGTCGTCGTCGTGAGCTCGGGGGCGGTCGCGACGGGGCTCGCGGCCCTCGGGATCGCCGAGCGGCCGAGCCAGATGGCGCTGCTGCAGGCTGCCTCGGCGGTCGGCCAGCCGAGGGTCGTGCGCAGCTGGCAGGACGCGCTCTCGGTCCACGGGATCGTGGCCGGCCAGGTGCTCCTCGACCCGGCGGACCTCTTCTCGCGGCGCCAGTACCTGCTCGCGCGCGCGACGTTCACCGCGCTCCTCGACCAAGGGGTCGTGCCCATCGTGAACGAGAACGACGCCGTCGCCGACGAGGAGATCCGCTTCGGCGACAACGACCGGCTCGCCGCGCTCGTCGCCGTCCTCCTCGGCGCCACCGGCCTCGTCATGCTGACGGACACCCCGGGGCTGCTCACCGCGGACCCGAAGCACTTCGACGACGCGACGCTGATCGAGGAGGTCACCGAGGTCGACCGCACGATCGAGGCGCTCGCCGGCGACGCGACGAGCGCCGTCGGCACCGGCGGGATGGCCTCCAAGCTCGCCGCGGCGCGCCTCGCGACGTGGGCGGGGATCGAGACGGTCGTCGCCGACGCACGCGCCGAGGGGATCCTCGTCCGCCTGGAGGAGGGTGCCACGGGCGAGGCCACGCGCTTCCGCGCCCGCGCGCGACCGCTCGCGGCGCGCAAGGCCTGGATCGCCTTCGCGACCGCGCCGCGCGGCCACGTGGGCGTCGACGCCGGGGCGCACCGCGCGCTGCGCGGCGGGGCGAGCCTCCTGCTCGCGGGCGTGCGGCACCACGGCGGCGAGTTCTTCGCCGGGGACGCCGTCGAGGTGGTCTGCGACGGCGCGCTCGTCGCCAAGGGGCTGGTGCGTCAGTCCTCCGCCGAGCTCGCCGTCGTCGCCACGGGCGGCCCCGCCCCGCGCGACGTCGTCGTCGTGCACCACGACGACCTCGTCGTGCTCGCGGAGCGCCCGACGCGCCACGGTACGATTCGACGATGACGGACCCGGTGCTCGCGGCGCAGGGCGCCGGCGTGCGCGCCGCGGCGACGGCGCTCCGCGGCGCGTCCACCGAGGTGAAAGACGCCGCACTGCGCGCGGCCGCCCAGGCGCTCACCGAGCGCGCCGAGCCGATCCTCGCGGCGAACCGCGCGGACCGTGCGACCGCCGAGGCGGCCGGCGCTTCGCCGAGCGCCCTCGACCGGCTCTCGCTCGACGAGGCGCGGATCGCCGCCATGGCCGCGGGCCTCGAGACCGTCGCCACGCTGCCCGACCCCGTGGGGGAGGTCGTCGACGGCGCGGTGCGGCCGAACGGGCTGCGCGTCGCCCGCGTCCGGGTCCCCCTCGGGGTCGTGGGCGTCATCTACGAGAACCGCCCGAACGTGACGAGCGACGCCGCCGGGCTGTGCTGGAAGGCCGGCAACGCGGCCTTCCTGCGCGGATCGGGGTCCGCGCAGACGACCAACCTCGAGGTGGTCGCCGCCCTGCGCGAGGGGCTGGCCGCCGCGGGGCTCCCGAAGGCGGCCGTCAGCCTCGTCGAGGACACGAGCCACGAGGCGGCCGTGCGGTTCATGCAGCTGCGGGGGGTCATCGACTGCCTCATCCCGAGGGGCGGACGCGAGCTGGTGGCGGCGATGCGCGAGCACGCGACCGTGCCCTACGTCCTCGACGGCGACGGCAACTGCCACGTCTACGTCGACGCCGCGGCGGACCTCGAGTGGGCCGAGGCCATCGTCGTCAACGCGAAGACCTCGCGCCCCGGGGTCTGCAACGCCGCCGAGACCCTGCTCGTGCACCGCGCCGTCGCCGACGCGCTCCTGCCGCGGCTCGCGGCCGCGATGCCCGCCGTCGAGCTGCGCGGGGACCCCGCCACGCGCGCGATCGTCCCGACCGCCCACGCGGTCACCGACGAGGACTACGCGACGGAGTACCTGGACCTCGTGCTCGCCGTCCGGGTCGTCGACTCCCTGGACACGGCGATCGAGCACGTGGCGCGGTACTCCTCGGGGCACTCCGAGGCCATCGTCACGTCCGACGTGGGCGCGGCGGACCGCTGGGTGGCCGAGGTCGACGCCGCCGCCGTGCTCGTCAACGCCTCGACGCGGTTCGTGGACGGCGCGGCGCTCGGGCTGGGCGCCGAGGTCGGCATCTCGACCCAGAAGCTGCACGCGCGCGGCCCCATGGGGCTCCGCGAGCTCACCTGCGCGCGCTGGGTGATCCGCGGCGAGGGGCAGGTCCGATGACGTCGCGGCGCGCCGACGTGGAGGACCCGCTCGGGCTGGACCACGCGCGCGAGCCCCGGTTCGGCTCGCCGGACGAGGTGGGGACGGCCCTCGCCGCACACCGGTACCTGGCCGACCCCCAGACCGCCAGCGTCGTCTACCTCGCCGACCGGCTCATCAAGCCGGTGCTGGTCGAGGGCCCCGCCGGCACGGGCAAGACCCAGCTCGGCAAGACCGTGGCCGACGCGCTCGGCGCGCGGCTCATCCGCCTCCAGTGCTACGAGGGGATCGACGAGTCGAAGGCCCTCTACGAGTGGAACTACCGCAAGCAGCTGCTGCGGATCCAGGCCGGCCAGTCGGGCTCGGACCGCGGCGTCGACTGGCACGAGCTCGAGGGCGACATCTTCTCGGACGAGTTCCTCCTCACGCGCCCGCTGCTCGAGGCGATCCGGGCGACCGAGCCCGTCGTCCTGCTCATCGACGAGGTGGACCGCGTCGAGGTCGAGACCGAGGCCCTCCTCTTGGAGGTCCTCTCGGACTACCAGGTGTCCATCCCCGAGCTCGGCACGGTGACGGCGACCCAGCTGCCGCTCGTCTTCCTCACGTCCAACAACACTCGCGAGCTCTCCGAGGCCCTGAAGCGCCGGTGCCTGTACCTGCACCTCGGCTACCCCGACGTCGAGCGCGAGCGCGCGATCGTGCTCTCGCGGGTCCCCGGGGTGTCCGCGGCCCTCGCCCTGCGCATCGCCGAGGTCGTCCGCACGCTGCGGGCGCTCGACCTGCGCAAGGCGCCCTCGGTCTCCGAGACGCTCGACTGGGCGCGCACGCTCGTCGTGCTCGGCCGCGACGAGCTCGGCGACGACACCGTCGCCGAGACGCTGCACGTGCTGCTCAAGTACCAGTCCGACGTCGAGAAGGCGACCAAGGAGCTGCTCGGGAACCGGGCCTGATGCTCGAGCTCTTGGGTGCCTTCGTGGGCGAGCTGCGTGCCGCGGGGATCCCCGTGTCGACGACCGAGCACCTGGACGCCGCCCGCGCGCTCGTCGCCGTCGACCTCATGGAGCGCGAGGTGGTCAAGGCCTCGCTGGCGGCGACCATGGTGAAGGACGACACCCACTACGCCGCGTTCGACCTCGCCTTCGAGATCTTCTTCTCGACCGTGCCGAAGGGCGCGCTCGAGGGCCTCGACGACGACGGGGACGGCGTCGCCGCGGCGAGCGAGGGCCAGGCGGGCGAGGGCCAGGCGGGCGAGGGCGGTGGGGCCGGCGGCGAGGTGAGCGCCGAGGAGCTCGCCGAGATGCTCTTCCGCGCGCTGCGCGACGGCGACCAGTCCGCCCTCTCGGACGCGGCGCGCCTCGCCGTCTCGCGGTTCGCGGGCGTCGAGCCCGGCCGGCCCGTCGGCGGCACCTACTACCTGTACCGCACGCTGCGGAACCTCGACCTCGACGCGCTGCGCGCGCGCCTCATGTCGGCGGAGGGGCCGGTGACGGCGGGCTCGCTGGCCGAACGACTCGCCCGCGACGACGCCGAGGGCCGCATCGAGCAGCTGAAGCGCGCCGTGCAGGCCGAGATCCGCCGCCGCCTCGTCGAGGACCGGGGGGCCGTCGCGCTCGCGCGCTCGGTGCGCCGGCCGCTGCCCGAGGACCTCGACGTCATGCACGCCACGCGCGACGAGCTCGCCGCCATGCACCGCGCCCTCGTGCCGCTCAGCCGCAAGCTGGCGGAGCGGCTCGCCCGCAAGCGCCGCAAGGGCCACCGCGGCGCGCTCGACCTGCGCCGCACCGTGCGTGCGTCGATGTCGACGGGCGGGGTCCCGATCACGCCCGTCTTCAAGCCGCCCCGGCCGGCCAAGCCCGAGATCTTCGTCATCGCCGACGTCTCGGGGTCCGTCGCGAGCTTCGCGCGGTTCACGCTGCTGCTGGTCCACGCGATCTCCTCGCAGTTCCGCAAGGTGCGCAGCTTCGTGTTCGTCGACGGCCTCGACGAGGCGACCCGGTTCTTCGAGGAGACCCAGGACCCGCACGAGGCGGTCATGCGCATCAACACGGAGGCCGACGTCATCTACGTCGACGGGCACTCCGACTACGGACGGGCGCTCACCACGTTCCACGAGCGCTACGCAACGGACGTCTCGCGTCGCGCGAGCGTGCTCGTGCTGGGCGACGCGCGGAACAACTACCACGCGGCCCAGGCCTGGGTCCTCGACGACCTGCGCCAGCGCGCCCGCGCCGTCTACTGGCTCAACCCCGAGCCCCAGGGCTACTGGAACTCGGGCGACTCGATCGTCGCCACCTACGCCCCGCACTGCGACGCGGTGGTCGAGTGCCGCACGCTGCGCCAGCTCGAGAAGTTCGTGGGGACCCTCGCGTGAGCGGCCGCCCGCCGCCCGGGATGCGCACGCTCGGCACCGACGACGTCACGTGCCGCCTCGTGCTCGTCCGCCACGGCGAGCCCCAGGCCGCTGTGCTCGGCATCGTGGGGGGGCCGACCGGCGACACGGGGCTCACCGGCGTCGGCCGCGACCAGGTCATCCGGCTCGCCGAGCGCCTGGCGGGGTCCGCGGAGCTCGCGGGCACGTCCGCCCTCTACGCCTCGTCGCTCCCGCGCGCGATCCAGACCGCCGAGCTGTTGGCGCCGGCGCTCGGCGGCCTCGACGTCCAGGTCTGCCACGACCTGCGCGAGCACGACCCCGGCGAGCTCGACGGGCTGCTCTGGGACGAGGCGACGCGGCGGTTCCCGCTCCCGGACTTCGCCGTCGAGCCCGGACGCCCCGTCGCCCCCGGCGGCGAGTCGCTCACCGGGTTCCACGAGCGCGCCCGGTCCGCCCTGCGCGACCTCGCCGAGCGCCACCGCCACGAGACCGTGGTCGTCGCGTGCCACGGGGGGATCGTGGCGGCGGGCGTGGGCATGGTCTTCGGGATCCCGACGAGAGAGCGGGTCTTCCTCCCGACGCGCTACGCCTCGATGACGGACCTCGAGCTCACCGCGCGCGGGTGGCGGCTCGGCCGCTACAACGACCGGTTCCCGCTCACCGACCAGTTCTGAGCCGGGTCACCCGGCCCGCTCGGCGCGGAGCAGCTCGGAGACCTCGAAGGCGAGGTCAAGGCTCTGGCGGGCGTTGAGCCGCGGGTCGCAGATCGAGGTGTAGTTGGCATCGAGGTCGCCCTCGCCGATCGCCTCGGCCCCGCCCAGGCACTCGGTCACCTCGGCGCCGGTGAGCTCGACGTGCACGCCGCCCGGCCAGGTCCCGAGGGCGCGATGGACCGCGAAGTAGCCACGGATCTCGCCCAGGATGTCGCCGAACCGCCGCGTCTTGCGCCCGCCGTCGAGCGTGATGGTGTTGCCGTGCATCGGGTCGCACGCCCAGACGACGGTGTGGCCCGCCCCCGTCACCGCGTCGACGATCGGTGCGAGCACCGCCTCGACGCGCGCGGCGCCCATCCGGCTGATGAAGGTGAGGCGCCCGGGGGTCCGATCGGGGTCGAGGCGCGCGGCGAGCGCGACGGCCTCGGCCGGCGTCGTCGACGGGCCGAGCTTGCACGCGACGGGGTTCGAGATCCCGGTCGCGAAGTGGACGTGGGCGCCGTCGGGCTGGCGGGTGCGCTCGCCGATCCAGACGAGGTGCGCCGAGCAGTCGTACCAGTCGCCGGTGAGCGAGTCGCGCCGGGTGAGCGCCTCTTCGTAGTTGAGGACCAGCGCCTCGTGGCTCGTGAAGTAGTCCACCTCGTGCAGCGGGTGCTCGCGCTCCAGGTCGATCCCGCAGGCGCGCATGAACGCCATCGCGCGCTCGATCTCGTCGGCGATGCGGGTGTACCGGCGACCCTCGGCCGAGGTGGCGACGAACTCCTGGTTCCAGGCGTGGACCCGTGCGAGGTCCGCGAACCCTCCCTTCGTGAAGGCGCGAAGGAGGTTGAGCGTGGCGACGGACTGCTGGTAGGCCGCGACGAGGCGCCAGGGGTCCGGCCGGCGCGCGTCGGCGTCGAAGGCCTCGTCGTTGACCATGTGGCCGCGGAAGCTCTCGAGGGCGACGCCGTCGACCTCCTCGTGGTCCTGGGAGCGGGGCTTCGCGAACTGGCCGGCGATGCGGCCGACCTTGACCACCGGGACGCCGGTCGCGTAGGTGAGCACGACCGCCATCTGCAGGACGACCTTCAGCTTGTCGCGGATCGAGTCCGCCGCGACGTCGTGGAACGACTCGGCGCAGTCGCCCGCCTGGAGCAGGAACGCCCGGCCCTCAGCCACGGCCGCCAGCTGCTCGGTCAGCCGCCGCGCCTCGCCGGCGAAGACGAGCGGCGGGAGCGACGAGAGCCTCGCCTCGGCGCGCTTGAGCTCCTCGGCGTCGGGCCAGACGGGCTGCTGGGCGGCCGGCCGCTCGCGCCACGACCCGGGTGACCAGCGGTCCGTGACCCCGTCACCCATGGCGCGATCGTACGCGTGCCCACGCACCGCGCGGCCTCGGCGCCGTTCCTAGGCTGCCGCGGTGGCGAGTCGCGCGCGCGGGCTGTTCGGCGGCACGTTCGACCCGCCCCACCTCGGCCACATGGCCGCCGCACGCGCGGCGATCGACGCCCTGGGCCTCGACGAGCTCGTCGTCACCGTGGCGGGCGAGCCCCAGCAAAAGGCGGCCAAGCCCGTCGCCTCCGCCGCGCTGCGCGACGAGATGACCCGGGCGGCCTTCGACGGCATCGCCAAGGTGGTGGTGCGCGACCTCGAGCTGCGCCGCGGCGGGCCGACCTACACGATCGACACGGTCGAGGCCCTCCTGGCGGAAGCGCCCGAGGACGCCCTCGTCCTCGTCGTCGGCGCCGACGCGGCGGCGGCCATGGGGTCCTGGCACCGCGCGGACGACCTCGCGCGCCTCGTGGAGGTCGCGATCGTCCCTCGCCCCGGCCCCGCCGCGCCGGCGGTCCCGGAAGGTTTCTCCGTCAAGGAGGTGGCGATGGCCCCCGTGGACCTGTCGTCCACGGCGGTGCGCGCGGCGCTCCGCGAGGGGGCGGATCCCGCCTCGATGGTGCCACCCGGCGTGATCCGTGTCCTGTTGACACACCGGATGTACGCTCCGTGACGCATGGCGCTGCGGGCGATCGACGTCGCGACGAGGGACGCACCGACACGACCGAGCGCCTCGGCGTCGACGGTCGCGCTGCCGGCGGCCCCTTGGGTCGCCCCGCCGGCCACCGCGACGCACACCGCGTCGATCACCGAGCTGCGCCCGGCGTCGCGCGCCGAGGCCCTCGCCGCGACGCGGCGCGAGCGCCGCAGGTGGCTCGCCATCGGCGCGGTCCTGTTCGTCACGCCGTTCCTCGCCTGCGTGGGCGTGCTCGAGGTGGTCCGCTGAGCCCGGTCCCCTCCCCGCAGGCCCCACCGCCTGCCGACCACGACGAGGAGACCACCCAGCTGCTGGCAGCGGCGCTCGAGGCGATCGACGAGAAGCTGGGCGCGGACCCGGTGGTCCTCGAGATGACCGAGCTGCTCGGGGTTGTGGACCTGTTCGTCGTCACGGCGGGTCGCAGCGACCGCCAGGTGCGCACCATCACCGAGGAGATCGAGCGCGTCACCAAGCTGCGCTGCGGGCGGGGGCCGATCCGCGTCGAGGGGCTGAGCGACGCGCGGTGGGTGCTGCTCGACTTCGGCGACGTCGTGGTCCACGTCTTCGACGAGGAGACCCGTGCGTACTACGACCTCGAGCACCTCTGGTCGGCGGCCCCCCGCCGCGCGATCGCGCGGCCCGCGGGCCGGGAGCGCCGCTGAGCCGACCGCCTCGGGCAGGGGACGACGCGCTCGGTCAGGGGACGACGCCCTCGATCGGGTCGACCCCACGGCGCGATCCCGGCCGTAGCGTGGTGGCGTGGCACGGACCGCCGCGGTGCCGCCACCCGCCTGGGACCTCGAGGGCTTCGAGCGCCACCTCGCCGCGCGCGCCGAGGCGACCCGCCGCGCCTACCGCGCCGACCTGTGCCACGCGGTCGAGTGGCTCGCCCGCCTCGGCGTCCTCAGCCCCAGGGAGGTCACGCGGGTCCAGCTGCGCCGCTACCTCGCGTCGCTGCAGACCCGGGGCCGCGCCCGGGCGACGATCGCGCGGCACGCCGCGACGCTGCGGGCGTACTTCTCGTGGCTGGAGCGCACCGGGGCGATCGCCGCCGACCCGACCGCGCGGCTCACCGCCTCGGTCTCGGGCTCCCGGCTCCCCGCCCTGGCCGGCCGCGACGAGCTCGAGCGGCTGCTCGACGCGGCCCTCGACCCCGACGACGCCCTCGCGGTGCGGGACCGGGCGGTCTGCGAGCTCCTCTACGCCGCAGGGCTGCGGGTCTCCGAGCTGTGCGGCCTCGACCTCGACGACGTCGACCTCGAGGGCCGGCTCGTGACCGTGACCGGCAAGGGCGACAAGCAGCGCCGCGTGCCGATCCACGCGGCGTGCGCCGCCGCCGTCGCGGCCTGGCGCGACGGCCCGAGGCGCGAGCTCGTCCGCCCTGACAGCCCGGGCTCGGCGCTCTTCTTCAACCGCCGCGGTCGGCGACTGGGGCCACGCGACGTGCGGCGGCTGCTCGCCGCGAGGGCGGGCGGGCCGCTGCACCCGCACGCGCTCCGGCACACCTACGCCACCCACCTCCTCGAGGGGGGCGCGGACCTCCGCGTCGTCCAGGAGCTCCTGGGCCACGCCAACCTCACGACGACCCAGGTGTACACGCACGTGTCGAAGGACCGGCTCCAGCGCGTGCACCGCAGCACCCACCCCCGGGCCTAGACCAACCTGCGCCGCCCGCGACTAGAGTGCTCGGGCTGCGCCAGCGGGGCGCGGCACGACGAAGCTCCCCGGCACGAGACGTGCGGTCGCCCCCTCGGGGGTGCTGTGCCGGGGCGACCAACCGAACGGAGCCGTTCATGCCACTCGTCACCGTCCGCCAGCTGCTGGACGCGGGCGTCCACTTCGGGCACCAGACCCGGCGGTGGAACCCCAAGATGCGCCGCTTCATCCTCGGCGAGCGCAACGGGATCTACCTCATCGACCTGCACAAGACCCTGGCCGGGATCGAGGCCGGCTACGCCTACGTCCGCGACCTCGTCGCGAACGGCGGGATCGTGCTGTTCGTGGGCACGAAGAAGCAGACCCAGGGCCCGATCGCGGACTACGCGGCGGCCTGCAACATGCCCTACGTCAACCAGCGCTGGCTCGGAGGCATGCTCACCAACTTCCAGACGGTCTCGGGCCGCGTGAAGCGCATGCAGGAGCTGGTCACCATGCAGGCGGCCGGCGACTTCGAGGGCATGCCCAAGCGCGAGGCCCTGCGGCACGTCCGCGAGCTCGAGAAGCTCGAGCGGAACCTGGGTGGGATCGCCACGCTCGACCGGCTGCCCGACGCCATCTTCGTCATCGACACGAAGAAGGAGCACATCGCGGTGACCGAGGCGAACAAGCTCGGCCTCCCGGTGGTCGCCGTCGTCGACACCAACTGCGACCCCGACGTCATCGACTACGTGATCCCGGGCAACGACGACGCCATCCGCGCGGGCGCGCTCCTCTGCCGCGTGATGGCCGACGCCGTCGTCGAGGGCCGCTGGATCCGCGCGAACCGCCCGTCCGCCCCGTCGCGGGCCGCCGCGGCTCCCGACGCGGCCCCGGACGCCCCGACCGGCGCCCCGTCGCCCACCGCGGGCGAGGCCACGGCGAGCGACGCGGCCGCGACGGCCGCACCGGACGCGCCGGACGCGCCAGCCGCACCGGCCGCGCCACCCGCACCGGACGCGCCCCCTGCACCGGCGACGGACGCGACGCCCGCGCCGGCCCGCGAGGACGCCGCGCCCGCGGGACCCGCCGCCAGCGCCGTGGCGGCGCCGACCCCGCCCGCTACCGAGCCCGAGGTCGCCGCGGCGGCGGTCGTCGCCTCGACGGAGGCCTGATCGTGCCCGACTTCACCGCCAAGGACGTCCAGGCGCTGCGCCAGCGCACGGGCGTCGGGATGCTCGACGCCAAGCGCGCCCTCGAGGAGTCCGACGGGGACATGGAGGCCGCACTGCAGTGGCTCCGCGTGCACGGGCTCTCCTCGGCCGCCAAGCGCGATGACCGCGAGGCGTCCGAGGGGGCCGTCGCCGCGGTGCGCGACGGCGCCGTGGCCGCCCTCGCCGAGCTTCGCTGCGAGACCGACTTCGTCGCCAAGAACCCCGACTTCGTCTCGCTCGTCGACGAGATCGCCGCACGGGTGGCCTCGGAGGGGACCGGGATCCTCGGGGAGTTCACCGACGCGGTCGACAAGCTGCGCACGACGCTCAAGGAGAACATCTCGATCGGCCGCGTCGAGCGGCTCGAGGCGACCGGCACCCAGGTCGTCGACACCTACGTGCACAAGCAGTCCGACCGCGGCGTGAACGCGGTCGCCGTGGTGCTCGACGGCGGCAGCGAGTCGCTGGCGCACGACGTCGCCGTGCACATCGCGTTCGCCAAGCCGCTCTACCTGTCGCGCGAGGACGTGCCGGCGGGCGACGTCGCCGCGGAGCGGGCGACGATCGAGGCGCTCTCGCGCAACGAGGGCAAGCCGGAGGCCGCGCTCCCAAAGATCATCGAGGGCCGCCTGAACGGCTGGTACAAAGAGCGCGTGCTGCTCGAGCAGGACTACGCGAGAGACGAGAAGCAGACGATCACCCAGCTGCTCGGCGCGGCCACGATCGTCGCGTTCGCCCAGGTCCTGATCGGCAGCTGAGTGGCGCCACGCCGGCTCGTCCTCAAGATGTCGGGCGAGGCGCTCGCCTCGTCGGCGAGCGACGAGACGATCGACGTGGCCATGGTCGACCGGCTCGCCCGCGAGATCGCCGAGGCCTGCGCCGAGCACGACATCGAGCTCGCGATCGTGATCGGGGGCGGCAACATCTGGCGCGGCGCGACCGGCGAGGGCGCGGGCATCGACCGGGCGACGTCCGACACGATGGGCATGCTCGGGACCGTGATCAACGCGCTGTCGTTCCAGGACGCCCTCGAGAAGCACGGCCGGCCGACCCGGGTGCTGTCCGCCCTCCAGATGCCGGCCGTCGCCGAGCCCTACATCCGGCGCCGCGCCATCCGCCACCTCGAGAAGGGCCGCGTCGTGATCTTCGCGGCGGGGATGGGGAACCCCTACTTCACGACCGACACCCCGGCCGCGCTGCGTGCCGCCGAGATCGAGGCCGAGATGCTGCTCAAGGGCACCCACGAGGGGGTCAACGGTGTGTACTCCGCGGACCCGCGGATCGATCCGTCGGCGGTGCGCTACGACGAGATCTCGTTCATGGAGGTGCTCAGCCGCGAGCTGCGCGTCATGGACCTGACCGCGATCACCTTCTGCATGGACAACAACCTCCCCATCCACGTCTTCGACCTGATGGGACCCGGCAACATCCACCGGGCGCTCGCCGGAGAGCGTGTGGGTACGCTGGTGCGGTGATGGACGACTCGTTCACCGCGCTGCTGCTCGAAGAGACGAAGGACAAGATGCACAAGGCCATCGAGCACGTGCGCGCCGAGTTCGCCACCGTGCGCACGGGCCGCGCGAACCCCGCGCTCGTCGAGCACCTTGGCATCGACTACTACGGGACGGTCACCCCGCTCCTGCAGCTCGCCCAGTTCTCCGTGCCCGACGCGAGGATGCTCGTCATCTCCCCCTACGAGAAGAACCTGATCGGCGCCATCGAGAAGGCGATCACGGCCTCGGACCTCGGCATCACCCCGGCGAACGACGGCTCGGTGATCCGGCTCGCCTTCCCCCCGCTCACCGAGGAGCGGCGCAAAGAGATGGTGAAGATCGTCCGGCACAAAGCCGAGGAGGGCCGGATCCAGATCCGCAACCTCCGGCGCCACGCCCGCCAGGACCTCGAGCACGCCGACAAGGACGAGTCGATCGGCGCGGACGAGGCGGAGCGGTTCGAGAAGGCGCTCGAGAAGATGACCCACGAAGAGGTGGCCGCGGTCGACGCGCTCCTCACGCACAAGGAGCAGGAGCTACTTGAGGTCTAGCGACGACGACGGGGGCGGGCCGCCCGACTTCGAGCCCAAGGGCGTCGAGCCGCCGCAGGAGGCGTCGGGCGTCACCATCACCGGCGCGCACCAGGCGGTCGGTCGGGAGCGGGACGAGGACGCCCCACCCGAGGCCTCGCTCGACGACTGGTCCTTCGTGCGCGGCACCTCGCCGGACCCCGAGCTCCCGCACTGGACCGAGGCGCCGACCGGGCAGGTCCCGGCGGTGCTCGCGCGGGACACCGGCGAGCCGCCGAGCGACGACCCGTGGTCCGCACTCCCGTCGCCGACGTGGCGCCAGGACGAGACGGACTGGACGTCCCACGAGGAGAGCTTCGAGCCCGCGATGCTCGGCGACGAGGGCGGGGCGGCACCCGTCCACGGCGACGACGCGCGTCGTCCCTGGGAGTTCGACGACCAGGACGCGACCGTGCAGGGGACCGTCCCGACGGTCGGCACGGCGACCGCGACCGAGGCCGCGGTCCCGGCGACCCGGGTCCGCGCGCGCACGTCGCGCACGCGGCGCGGGGCCGGTGGCTCGCGCGGCGAGGCCACGACCAGCAGCGGGTCGCGCGGGAGCGGGGCCATGACGGGTCGCTCGGCGCGGCCGGCGGTCTCGCGCGACATGCCCGTCGCGATCATGACGGGCCTCGGCCTCGGGCTCTTGGTCATCATCGCCTACGACGTCTCGACCGTGCTCATGGCGATCCTGGCCGCGGTCGTCGTCGTCGTCGCCGCGGGCGAGGCCTACAGCGGCATGCGCCTCGCGGGCCACCGGCCCGCCGCCGCGCTCGGGCTCGTCGCGTGCCTCTCGCTGATGATCGCGTCGTACAACAAGGGGATCACGGCGCTGCCCCTCGTCACCGCCCTGTGCTTCCTCTTCACGTTCCTGTGGTACCTCGCGGGGGTCGAGCACGCCGACGTGCTCGACGGGGTGGGTTCCTCGCTCGTCGTCTACGTCTGGGTGGGCGTGCTCGGCTCGTTCGCCGGGCTGCTGCTCGCGCCGAGCACCTTCCCGCAGAGCCGGGGCGTGCACTTCCTCCTGGCCGCGATCATCGTGACGGTCGCGAACGACGTCGGCGCCCTCGTCTTCGGCAAGCTGCTCGGCCGACGGCCGATGGCGTCGACCATCAGCCCCAACAAGACCTGGGAGGGGGCGATCGGCGCGGCCGCCGTCACCGTCATCGCGGGGGCGTGCGTCTCGCTCCTGCCCGACTGGTCACTGTCGGCGGGGCTCGCGCTCGGCATCGCCGCTGCCGTGCTCGCGCCGCTCGGGGACCTGTGCGAGTCGATGTTCAAGCGCAGCCTCGGGCTGAAGGACATGGGCCGCACGCTGCCGGGCCACGGCGGGCTGCTGGACCGCGTCGACGGCCTCCTGTTCGTGCTGCCCGCGACGTACTACATCGTCCTCGCCTACCACCTGGGCTGACGGCGAGCGAGGACCGGCGTGGCACCGTCCCTCGCGATCCTCGGCGCCACCGGGTCGATCGGCACCCAGGCGCTCGACGTGCTCTCGTCGCACCCCGACGCCTTCGAGCTCGACGCGATCAGCGCCTGGCGCAACCTCGACCTCCTCGCGTCCCAGGCGCGCACCCACCGGCCGCGCCGGGTGGTGGTCGCCGACCCCGACGCCGCGCGGTCGATCGCCGCGTCGCTCCCCGAGGGGACCGGCGTGCTCGTCGGCCACGACGGACTCGTCGAGGCGGCGTCGACGGCCGACGTCGTGCTGAACGCCGTCGTCGGGTTCGCGGGCGTGCCCGTGACGCTCGCCGCCCTCGCGGCGGGTCGACGCCTCGCCCTCGCGAACAAGGAGTCCCTCATCGTCGCCGCCCCGCTCGTGGCGGCGGTCCGCTCGACCCGAGGCGCCCAGCTGCTGCCCGTCGACTCCGAGCACTGCGCGATCCACCAGTGCCTGGCCGGGCTTCGCGGCGACGCGCCGATGCGCTCGGTGCGCCGGCTCATCCTCACCGCGTCGGGCGGGCCCTTCCGGGGGCGGCGCCACGACGAGCTCGCGACCGTCAGCGTCGACGACGCGCTCGATCACCCGACGTGGCGGATGGGCGCCAAGGTGACGATCGACTCGTCCACGCTCATGAACAAGGGGCTCGAGGTGCTCGAGGCGTCCGCCCTCTTCGGCGTCGAGGCGGACCGCGTCGACGTGGTCGTGCACCCCCAGTCGATCGTGCACTCGATGGTTGAGCTCGTCGACGGCTCGACGATCGCGCAGCTGAGCCTGCCCGACATGCGCCTCCCCATCGCCTACGCGCTCGGGTACCCGGACCGCTTCGACGACGGGTACGGCCGGCTCGCCTTCGACGCGCCGCTCACGCTCAGCTTCGAGCCGCCCGACACGGTGGCCTTCCCGTGCCTCTCGCTCGCCTACGACGCGGGGCGGCTCGGCGGCACCGCGCCGGCGTGGCTCAACGCGGCCGACGAGGTCGCCGTCGACGCCTTTTTGTCCGGCGGTTTGTCATGGCAGGGGATCGCGCGGGTCGTGGGGGAGACGCTCGCGCGCTACGACGGTGCGGCGTGCAGCGACATTGAGGCACTTCTTAGGGCCGATACGACGGCTCGCGGCGTCGCAGCGGGCATCATGGAGTCCATGGCGGCGGGGGTGCACCGATGAGCGTCGCCGTCCTCGACGCGCCGGGCGCCGGCCCCGCCGCGCCCGAGCCCGTCCAGCGCCGCGCCGAGACCGTGCTCCGCCTCGGGGCGCTCGTCGTCGCCACCACCGGGGTGTCGCTGCTCTTGGGGTTGAGCGCCGGGTGGGCCTGGGTCGCCGTCGTGTGGTCCGTGATCGTGATCATCATGCTGCACGAGCTCGGCCACTACGCCACGGCCAAGTGGTCGGGCATGAAGGCGACGGAGTACTTCGTGGGGTTCGGCCCGAAGCTCTGGTCGATCCGGCGCGGCGAGACCGAGTACGGCGTCAAGGCCCTGCCGCTCGGGGGCTACGTGAAGATCCTCGGGATGACCTCGATGGAGGAGCTCGACCCCTCCGACGAGCCGCGGAGCTTCGTGAACCAGTCGACCTCCAAGCGCGTCCTCGTCGCCTCCGCGGGCTCGATCGTGCACTTCGCCCTGGCGTTCATCCTCGCGATCTGCGCCCTGTGGTTCATCGGCACGCCGCGCGACGGGCGGTACCAGCAGCTCACCATGCTGACCACCCTCGCCCACGGCTCGACGCCGGCCCAGCAGGCGGGGTTGCGCCTCGGTGACGAGTTCGTCTCGATCGACGGCGTGCCCGCGACGGCGTCGACGCTCCGCGCGGCCATCGCGGGCTCGAGGGGCCAGCCCGTGACCATGGTCGTGCTGCGCCACGGGCACCGCCTGACGCTCACGGCGACCCCGCGCCGGCTGGCGGGCCTGTCGGGCTACCGCCTCGGCATCGGGTTCGGGACGCCGACCGTCTACGCGCCGACGGGGTTCCTCGGCGCGGTCGGCGGCGCCGGCTCGCTCATCGGGCAGGTGACGTCCAAGACCGGTGACGCCTTCGTCCACGCGTTCTCGCCGGGCGGCCTGTCGTCGCTCGCCCACCAGGTGACGAGCTCGAAGGCGGCGGCACAGGCGCGCGCGCAGGGCAACGGCACCGTCTCTATGGTCGGCGCCCTCCAGTACCTCGCCGACGCCTTCCGGGCCGGCGCGATGCCGTTCATCGGGCTGCTCATCTCGCTCAACATCTCCCTCGGCGTCCTCAACATGCTGCCGATGCTCCCCCTCGACGGCGGGCACGTGGCGATCGCGCTGTACGAGCGGATCCGCACGCGGCGGGGCAAGGCCCGCTACCACGCCGACGTCGCCAAGCTCATGCCCGTCGTCTACGCGTTCATGGGGTTCCTGCTCCTCTTCGTCGCCGGGAAGATGTACCTCGACATCGCCCACGGGGTGTCCAACCCCTTCGGGTGACCGCCCGCGACGCGCGTCGCGGCAGAATGGGCGGATGGACGTCACGGAGTCGCTGCTCAGCCCCCGCCGCGTGACGCGCCAGATCCACGTCGGCCCCGTGGCGGTGGGCGGCGACGCGCCGATCACCGTGCAGTCGATGACGACGACGAAGACGGCCGACGTGGACGGGACGCTCACCCAGGTCTACGACCTCGCGGCCGCCGGCGCGGACCTCGTGCGCTGCACGTGCAACGAGGCGGCGGCGGCCGAGGGGCTCGCCCAGATCGTGCCCCGCTCGCCGGTGCCGATCATCGCCGACATCCACTTCCACGTGGAGATGGCGCTGGCCGCGCTCGACGCGGGCGTCCAGGGGCTGCGGCTGAACCCCGGCAACCTGCGCAAGGAGCACGAGATCAAGCTCGTCGCCCAAGAGGCGAAGGACCGTGCGGTCCCGATCCGCATCGGGGTGAACGCCGGCTCGCTGCACCCCGACGTCTACGAGCGGTTCGGCGGGGCGACGCCCGAGGCGCTCGTCGAGTCCGCGCGCATCGAGCTGGCCTACTTCGCCGACGTCGGCTTCGACGACGTGAAGATCTCCGTCAAGGCGTCGTCGGTCCCGCTCATGGTGGCCGCCTACCGCCTCGCGTCCGCGACGTTCGACCACCCCCTGCACCTGGGCGTCACCGAGGCCGGCCCGCCGCCCGCGGGGCTGGTCAAGGGCACCGCGGGGATCGGGACGCTGCTCGCCGAGGGCATCGGCGACACGATCCGGTTCTCGCTCACCGCGGACCCCGTCGAGGAGGCGCGCGCCGGGCGCCAGCTCCTCGAGGCGATGGGGCTGCGGGAGCGCAAGGACCTCGACCTGATCGCGTGCCCGAGCTGCGGGCGCGCCGAGGTCGACGTGATCGCCGTCGCGACGGCCGCCCAGGCCGCCCTCGAGGGACGCGGGCTGCCGATCCAGGTGGCCGTCATGGGCTGCGTCGTCAACGGCCCGGGCGAGGCGCGCCACGCCGACCTCGGGATCGCGGCGGGCAAGCGCAAGGGCCACCTGTTCATCAAGGGCAAGATCGTCCGGGTCGTCCCGGAGGACCAGATGGTCGAGGCGCTGGTCGCCGAGGCGGAGCGGCTCGTCGCCGAGGGCATCGAGGCGCGCCTCGCCGCGGCGGACGCGACGGCGGAGGCCGAGGCCGCCGCGGACCGCGCACTGCTGCTCGACGAGCGCGGCGACGACGTCAACCACACCCAGGTGCGCATCGCGCACATCCGGGACCGACTGGCGGACTGACGCTGTAGGTTGCCGCGATGCGGATGAGCCGGCTGCTGCTGCGCACGCTGCGCGACGACCCCGCCGACGCCGACACGGCCGGTCACGCGCTCCTCGTCCGCGCCGGCTACGTCCGCCGCGTCGCCTCGGGCATCTACACGTTCCTCCCGCTCGGGACCAAGGTGCTCCACAAGGCGTCGGCGATCGTGCGCGAGGAGCTCGACCGCGCCGGCATGCAGGAGCTGCTGATGCCCGCCCTCAGCCCCATCGAGCTCTGGGAGCAGTCCGGCCGCGCCAAGAAGTTCGGCAGCGACGCGCTGCCCGCGATGGTGCTCGACGTGCGCGGCGGACGCTTCGTGCTCGGGCTCACCCACGAGGAGGTCGTGACGTCGACGGTCTCGGCCGAGGTCGACTCGTACCGCCAGCTCCCGCTCACCGTGTACCAGATCCAGACGAAGTTCCGCGACGAGGCGCGCCCGCGCTTCGGGCTTCTGCGCGGCCGCGAGTTCCTCATGTGCGACGCGTACTCCTTCGACGTCGACAAGGCCGCCATGGTCGTGTCCTACGACGTCGCCAAGGCGGCCTACCTGCGGATCTTCGAGCGCCTCGAGCTCCCCGTCACCCCCGTCGAGGCCCTGTCCGGGGCGATCGGCGGGGACGTCAACCACGAGTTCATGGTCGCCTCGCCGATCGGCGAGGACCACTTCGTGCGCTGCGAGAAGTGCGGGTACGCGGCCAACGTGGAGGCGGCCGCGGTGGGCCCGCCGCACGGCGACGGTCCCGGCGCCGACGAGCGCCCCGCGCGGCGGCGCGTCGCCACCCCGGACGCACCCACGATCGAGGCGGTGGTCGCGCTCCTTTCCGACCCCGAGATCGACGCGTCGAGGACGCTCAAGGCGATCGCGGCGTTCGACGAGGGCGGCGAGCCCGTCGTCGTGCTCGTCCCCGGCGACCGCGAGGCGAAGCTGCCCCGCGGCTGGCGCCTCTTCGAGGACGAGGACTTCGCCGCGCACCCCGAGCTCGTGCGCGGCTACCTCGGGCCGGTCGACCTCGGCGTGCGCGTGGTGGCCGACGCCTCGGTCGTCGCCGCCGACCACGCCTGGGTGGTCGGCGCGAACGAGCCCGGTGCCCACCTTAAAGACGTGGTCCTCGCGCGCGACTTCGACGTCCACGACGTCGGCGACTACGTCGTCGCGCGGGCGGGGGACCGCTGCACGCGCTGCGGGGGCGACCTCGAGCTCGTGCGCGCCGTCGAGGCCGCCCACATCTTCCAGCTCGGCCTCACCTACACCGCGGCGCCGGGCGCCTTCGTCATGGAGGGCGCCACCTTCACCGCCGAGGACGGCACCGAGCAGCCGTTCTGGATGGGCTGCTACGGGTTCGGGCTCTCGCGGCTCCTGGCCGTGCTCGCCGAGGCGTTCCACGACGACCACGGGCTCTGCTGGCCGCCGTCCTCGGCGCCCTACGACGTCCACATCTGCGCGCCGGGGTCGGGCCGCACGCCCGCGGTCCGCGACGTGGCCGACGCCCTCTACGCCGAGCTCACCGCGCGCGGCGTCGACGTGCTCTACGACGACCGCGACGTGTCGGCGGGCGTGTCGTTCGCCGACGCCGACCTGGTCGGCGTGCCGCTGCGGGTGACGGTCGGCGCCCGGGGCCTCGAGCGCGGCATCGTGGAGGTCCGCGACCGAACGACCGGCGAGGTCGACGAGCTGGCCGTCGACGCGGCCGCGACGGCGCTCCACGCGCGCCGCGACAGCCCCGCGCGCTGACGCCGCCCGGCCGCTCGCCGGGACCCCCCTGCTACACTCGTCCGTTCAGTCCGCGAGGACGAAGGGACCTGTCGAGCGCGGGCCTTGGCCCGCGCTCTTGTCTTGGCCGGGGGACGATTCGAGGAGGCGTTGTGGCAGAGAGCGAGCTCGCTGGCCAGATCACGCCCCTGCTCGCCGCCATGGGCCTCGACCTCTACGACGTCGAGATCGCCGCGGGGTCGCTCCGCGTCACGGTGACCAGGGACGGGGGCGTCGACCTCGACACGCTGGCGTCCGCGAGCGCCGCGCTCTCGGGGTGGCTGGACGAGCACGACCCCATGCCGGGCCGCTACACGCTCGAGGTCTCGAGCCCGGGCCTCGAGCGGCGGCTGCGCACCCCGGCCCAGTTCCACCGCGCGATCGGCGAGACCGTGACGCTGCGCATCGCGGCGGTCGGCGCGACCGCCGAGCGGGTGACCGGGACGCTCGTCGCCGCCACCGAGGACGCCGTCGAGCTGGCGACCGACCAGGGGCCGCGACGCGCCCGCTACGACGAGCTCGAGCGCGCGCGCACGGTCTTCGCGTGGGGGGCGACCAAGAAGCCCTCGCCGTCACGCGGCCGGCCCGCGGCGACGAGGAAGGCGTGAGCATGCAGAACTACGAGTTCCTCGACGCCCTGTCGCAGATCGCGCGCGACTCCAACATCGCAGAGGACGAGCTCCTCGAGGCGCTCGCGAACGCGCTGCTCGCCGCCTACAAGCGCCTCCCGGACTCGGCCGAGGACGCCGAGGTGACGATCGACCGCGAGTCCGGCGAGATCAAGGTCTGGGGCCTCGAGCTCGACTTGGAGGGCAACGTCACGCGCGAGTGGGACGCCACGCCCTCGGACTTCGGCCGAATCGCCGCCCAGACGGCCAAGCAGGTCCTGCTCCAGATCATCCGGGACATCCAGCGCAAGCAGATGTACGACGAGTACGCGGGTCGCGAGGGCGACATCGTGACGGGGATCGTCCAGCAGACCGACAGCCGCTACACGCTGCTCGACCTCGGCAAGGTGGAGGCGCTGCTGCCCCAGGCCGAGCAGATCGCCTACGAGCGCTACGACCACGGCGCGCGCGTCAAGGCCTACATCGTCGAGGTGCGCAAGACCACCAAGGGCCCCCAGATCGTCGTCAGCCGCACCCACCCCGGGCTCGTCAAGCGGCTCTTCGAGCTCGAGGTGCCCGAGATCGCGTCCGGCATCGTCGAGATCAAGGCGCTCGCGCGCGAGCCCGGTCACCGCACCAAGATCGCGGTGTGGTCGAACGACCACAACGTCGACCCCGTGGGCGCGTGCGTCGGCGCGCGCGGCTCGCGCGTGCGGATGGTGACGAACGAGCTCAAGTCGGAGCGCGTCGACGTCGTGCCGTTCTCCGAGGACCCCGTCGACTTCATCCAGTCCGCCCTCCAGCCTGCGCGGGTGCGCGAGGTCCGCCTCGACGAGGAGGGCAACGCCACGGTCATTGTGAACGACGCGCAGCTGTCGCTCGCCATCGGCAAGGAGGGCCAGAACGCCCGTTTGGCGGCGCGGCTCACGGGGTGGCGCATCGACATCCGCTCGGAGTCCCAGGACGCAGAAGAGGCGGAGATCGAGTACGCGGCGGGGGAGTGGGTCGAAGAGGGCGGCCAGATGGTGTGGCACCCCGCCCCCGAAGAGGACGCCCCGACGCCCGGGGCATCGGGCGACGAGGCCGCCCCCGGCACGCCCGCGGGCGGCGATGCGGGAGGTGCGCCGGCGGCCGAGGGCACCGCGGCCGGCGAGACTGCGGCCGGCGAGACCGCGGCCGGCGAGACCGCGGCCGGCGAGACTACGGGCGAGAGCGCGGCCGGCGAGAGCGCGGCCGGCGACGGTGCGTCCGAGGACGCCGAGGGCGCGGGTCGCGCCGACGATGCGGCCGTCGACGAGGGCGCCTCGGTGATGAGCGACGGGGCCACCGCCTAGGCGCACGCGAGCGCGCGGTGCCGGCGCGCCGGCCGCCCGTGACGCGGTTTGTGGAAGAGTAAGAGGTCGCGCGCGTGCAGTGTGCGGCGTAGGAGAACGACGAGGGACCGTTGGCGAAGAAGATACGGGTCTACGAGCTCGCGAGGGAGCTCGGACTGACGAACAAGGAGGCGCTCGACCTCGCCATCTCCCTCGGCATCGGAGTGAAGAGCCACTCGTCGTCGATCGAGGACGCCCAGGCCGACCGCGTGCGACGTCGCGCGGACGCCGAGGGGCTCCGGCGCGCCGTCTCGCCCGCCGAGCCCGAGCCGGCACGCCCGGCGCGCCCCGCCGCCGAGGCACCCGCCCCCCAACCCGCCGCCGCCCCGCCGCCGCGACCCCCTTCGGCCGCGCGCGTGGTCTCCTCGCAGCGCACCGCGGCCGCGTCGACCCGCACGGCGCCGCCGGAGTCCGCGCCGACGGTGCCCGCCCCGCCGCCGCGGCCGGCCGTGCCCTCGATCGATCGCGACGCCGCCGCGGCGGCCTCGGCCGCGGCCGCGCCGCCGAGGACCGCACCGCGCACGGGGCCGCCGGTCGGCCCGGCACCGGGCGCGACGCGCCCGCCACGCCCGCCGCTCAGCTCGTCGGGGCGGCCGATCCCGCCGCCGCCTGGACGACCCGTCAGCGCCTCGGGCAAGCCGATCCCGCCCCCCCCGGGCGGCATGCGACGTCCGGGCGCCCCGACCGGCGCGCGCCCGACGGCCCCGCGCGCCTCGAGCCCGACGGGCAGGACGGTGTCGCCCCGCGGGGCGACCGGCCCTCGGACCGGCGGCCCACCGCGCACCGGCGGGCCGCCGCGCTCGGGCGGCGCGAGCTTCGGCGGCCGACCCGGTGGCGGCCCGGGCGGGCCCCCTGGGCGGCCCGGTGCGCCCGGCGCCGGCCGTGGCGGCGTGCGCGGGCGTCCGCCGCAGCGGCGGCGCTCGGGGCGACGACGCCGGAACCTCGAGGAGCTCGAGCCGACGCAGCTCACGACCTACGTGCCGTCGTCGGCCCCCGTGCCCGAGGGCGAGGTCATCATCGAGCGGGGCTCGACGGCGAAGGACGTCGGCCCCAAGCTCAACCGGACGACCGGCGACGTCATCCGCTTCCTTTTCCTGCAGGGCGAGATCGTCACGGGCACCCAGGCGCTGAGCGACGACATGGTCGAGCTGTTCGCCGCCGAGCTCGGCGCGACGGTGAGGCTCGTCGACCCCGGCGAGGAGCAGGAAGCCGAGCTGCTCGCGAAGTACTTCGAAGAGGA
>DASZHS010000021.1:0-25678 GCA_035937595.1 Acidimicrobiales bacterium | reverse complement strand
CGCTCTCGCGGGTGGCGCGCCGAGTCGCGCCGGGATTATCGCAACGTGGCAGCGATGTGTCAAAGGTGTGGCGCCCACGCACGCGGCGTCAGGCGCCCTGCGCTCGCTCGAGGCGCCGCGCCTCGGCCCGGCGCTCCCCGTCGAGGCGCTCGAGCTCGGTCGTCTCGTAGTCGACGTGGCGCATCGCCGCGGCGAGCGCTCGGTGCCCGGCGACCTCGGCGATCTGACGGTGCATCGCCTGGGCGACGCGCCGGTAGGCCGGGTGCCCCTGGGGGCCTGAGCGCAGCTCGGTCACGTGCATCGCCTCGCGCGCGTTGAGCTGGATGACATAGCGGAGGCGGTACGCGAGCGCGACGGCGTACCCCGCGTCGTCGGGGACCTCGGCGCAGAGCGCGTCGAAGAGGTCCTTCGAGCGCGCGAGGGACTCGGCGAACGTGGTGGCGCACCCGGCCTCGGCCACGACGCCGGGCACGTCGGCGCCGAGCGCACAGCCCAGCGGCTGCCACTCGATCGTGCACAGCCGGTGGCGCTGCAGGTCGCGGAACGCGCCGTAGTCGGTGACCAGCTCGAAGCGGTAGTCCGTGCGCTCGAAGGCGCGGCCCGGACGGTGGCGGCGGTTCTGGCGGTCCCCCACGTAGGCCTCGAGGAGCGCCGTGCGCTCCGAGACGCTCATCGAGCGCACGCGGGCGAGCACGGCCGCCTCCGAGCCCATCAGGTGCGAGAAGCAGGCCGCGGCGAGGACCTTGTCCTCCCCGTCGGGGTCGAAGTCCAAGAGGCGGACCTCGGGGGGCTCGGGTTCGTGGTCGGTGCCCTCGGGGAAGAGCCGCTCGACGGCCCGCTCGGTCCCGTCGCGGGTCGCCTCCAGGTACTCGGACCAGGCGACCCCCCGGTCCGCCACGTCGACGCGGCGCAGGAACGACGGGATCACCTTGCGCAGCTCGACGAGCATGAGGTCGGCGTAGGCGCGGGCCTCGTGGAGGGGGTGGGCCCGCATCCGCAGCAGGAGCTGCTCGTAGCCCTGGCCGGTGCCGTAGACCCCGACGTTGCTGAGGCTGGCGGCGGGGAGCACGCCGCGCACCGCGTCGAGCGCCTTCGCCTTGATGGCCTGGCGGTGCACGAAGTCCGAGTCGCCCGGGTCCTTCGGGTACCGCGCGCCCAGCCAGGACTGGAGCTTGCCCAGGAGCTCGCCGTAGGTGTCGAACATGCGGTCGAGGTCGCCCACGTAGCGAGCGCCGAGGGCAGAGTCGAGGACCGCCGGGGGCCGGTAGTAGCGGTAGTGCCCCGAGACCAGGCGCTGGTCGTAGGCCAGGTAGCGCGTGGACTGCTCGAGGTAGCTCATGAGCCGTCCCCACTCGAGGACCTTGGTGAGGAGGTTCGAGGACTGCTCGCAGGCCAGGTGCACGCCGCCCAGTTGCGCGACCGAGTCGTCGCCGTACTCGAAGAAGACCCGCTCGTAGAGCTCCTCGGCGCGCTGCAGGCCGACCGTCGCGTCGAAGGTGACGTCGCCGGAAAGGTCGAGGTCGCCCACGAACTCGTCCAGGAAGAGCCGGCGCAGCGACTTCGGGCTCCGCGAGTACCTCGCGAACAGGGCGCCCTTCACGACCTCGGGCAGGTTGACCAGGGCGAAGACCGGCTGGTCCAGGTTCGTCACGTAGCGCCGGAGGATCGCCGCCTCCTCGTCGGTGAACTGCTCCGCCACGTAGGGATGCATGGACGACGAAGGTTAGATCCCGACCCGCCGAGGAGCGGTGACCGTCGGGGGCACGTGGGCCACGACCGAGCGGACGACGGCGACGGCGGCCTCCTCGGCGGCCCGGGCGGTGGCGGGGTCCGCGGCGAGGCGGGCCACCTGCTCGCAGAGGTCCGCGACCTGGCGGACGATGCGCACGAAGTCGCCCGGGGCGACCTCGCCCGCGTCGCGTGCCACGACCGCGAGCGCGTCGCCGAGGGGCGCGCCGCGCGCCCAGGCGGCGACCGCGGCGGCGGCCTGGGGCTCGGGCGCCTTCGTGTGCGGGACGAGGTGGACGTCCTCGAGCCCCGCGAGCATGGCCGAGTGCCGCGCGAGCGCGCCCAGGCGCTCGGCGAGGACCTCACGGCGGTGCTGTCCGAGGCGATCGGCGGCGCGCGCGCCGCGCACGACGGGCGCCCGGCGCGGACCGGCGTGCCCGACGCGCCGGGCGCGCCGCGGCTCGAAGACGAAGGCGGAGCAGACCGCGGCGACCAGGGAGGGCTCGAGGCCGTCGAGCGTGCCGGCGAGCACGGCCTCGGCGACCAACAGGTCGGCCTCGTGGTAGACGCCGCGGAGGAACTGGCCGCGGTCCGTCAGCTGCCAGCCGGCCACGTAGCCGAGCTCGTGCAGGACCCCGAGGCGCCGCGCGAGGGTCTCGGTGAGGGGGCGGCGCTGCGGGCCGCTGCGACGGTCCGCCTCGAACTGGGCGTAGCTGCGCGAGAGCACCTCGTGGGCCGTGGTGCGGTCGAAGCGCCCGACGAGGTTCGCCGTGAGGTTGTAGGTCGGCCGGAAGGTGCTGTGCAGGTCGGGCGGCGGCGCGAGGGCCACCCGGGCCATGTCGGCGAACGGCGTCTCGGGGCTGAAGACGATGACGGCGTGCCCCTCGTCGTCGAGCCCGCGGCGCCCGGCGCGTCCGGTGAGCTGGGCGTACTCCCCCGAGGTCAGCGTCGCGCGGCCCGCCCCCCCGAACTTGCTGAACCGCTCGATGACGACGGTGCGCGCCGGCATGTTGATGCCGAGCGAGAGCGTCTCGGTCGCGAAGACCGCACCCAGCAGCCCCTCGACGAAGCACTGCTCGACGGCGAGCTTCATCGAGGGCACGAGCCCGGCGTGGTGGGCCGCGACGCCGGACTCGAGCGCCTCGAGCCACTCGTGCCAGCCGAGGGCCTCGAGGTCCTCGTCGCCGAGGTCGGCCGTGCGCTCCTCGGCGATCGCCCGGATGCGCCGGCGCGAGGCGCGGTCGAGCAGCCGCATCCCGTCGCGCACGCACTGGCGGACGGCGTCCTCGCACGCGGCCCTCGAGAAGATGAAGTAGATGCACGGGAGGAGGTCCTTGTCCTCCAGCAGCTCGATCACCTCGGTGCGCCGGGGCGAGCGCACGGGCGAGCTCGCGTGCGACTGGCGGCTCCGCCAGCCCCCCCACGCCGGCTCGGGACGCTGCCGGCGCGTCGAGCGCAGGAGGCCGTCGATGCGCCGCCCTTCGGCGCTCACGGCCTGGCCATCGAGGAGGTCGACCAGCACCGGCGTGTCGTCGTTGCGCCGCTCGAGCGCGACCCGGTGGTGCAGGTCGATCGGCCGGCGACGCTCGACGATGACCTCGAGCGCCCCGCGCACGGTCCGGAGCCACTCCCCGAGCACCTCGGCGTTGGCGACGGTCGCCGAGAGGCACACGAACGTCACGTCGGGCGGCGTGAGGATCAGGACCTCCTCCCACACCCCGCCGCGGTAGGGGTCCTGGAGGAAGTGGACCTCATCGAGGACCACGACGCCGAGGTCGTCGAGCTGCGGCGAGCCGGTGAGGAGCATGTTGCGCAGCACCTCGGTCGTCATGATCACGATGGGCGCCGACGGGCGGATCGAGACGTCGCCGGTGAGCAGCCCGACGGCATCGTCGCCGTGCTCGGCGCACAGGTCGGAGAACTTCTGATTCGACAGCGCCTTCAGCGGCGTCGTGTAGAAGGCCTTGCGACCCGCGAGCCGCGCGACGTGCACGCCGTAGGTGGCGACGAGCGTCTTGCCCGCGCCCGTCGGCGCGCTCACGAGGACCGAGCTGCCACGGTCGAGGGCGTCGAGCGCGTCGTGCTGGAACGCGTCGAGCTCGAAGCCGAGCGAGGCGACGAACTCGTCTCGGACCCCGCGGGCCGTCACTTCCCCAGCAGCTTCCCGACGAGGATGGCGCCGAAGTAGAAGACGATGAGCGGGATCATCAGCACGAGCATGGACAGCGGGTCACCCGTGGGCGTGAACACCGCCGCGAGGACCGTGATGAGGATGACCGCCGGACGCCACCACCCGAGCAGCCGGGCCGGCGTGACGACGCCCGCGAGCTCCAAGGAGATGAGCAGGACGGGGAAGATGAACGCGACCCCGTACATGACCATGAGCAGGAGCATGAGGCTCAGGTACTGGTTCGGGCTGATGATGTAGTTCAGCGACGGCCCGCCGATCGAGATGAGGAACCGCAGGGCGTGGGCGAAGGTGTAGTAGGCGAGCGCGCAGCCACCAAGGAAGAGCGTGATCGTGGACAGGATGAACGGGATCGCGTAGCGCTTCTCGGTGGGCTTGAGGCCCGGCGTGATGAACCGCCAGAACTCCCAGAGGATGATGGGCGACGCGAGGATGAGCCCGCCGAAGGTCGCGAGCTTGACGCGCAGCGTCAACCCGTCGAGGGCCCCCTGGACGTAGAAGCTGCACTTCTTGGGGAAGGCCACGCAGTAGGGGTGCTGCATGAACGAGAGCAGGTTGGGGTAGAAGATGAAGCCGAGCGTGCCGGTGACCGCGAGGGCGATCACGCAGATGAGCAGGCGCCGTCGCAGCTCCATCAGGTGGCCCGTCAGCGTCATCGCGTCAGGGCTCGGGCGCGGCTCGCGCCGCGACTCTGGGGGCGGCACCGTCAGTTGAGGGTGGGGTCGCCCCATGCGAGCGGCGGCCGCTCGGGGTCCTTCACCTCAGGCGGATCGTCCTCGAGTCGGAACTCGGTGGGCGCTGGCTCCGCCGTGGGGCTCATCAGGCCGTCGCCGACGACCTCGGCCTTGGCCTTGTCGGCGAGCTGGTTGAGCAGCGTCACCGGGGACCTCGCGTAGCGCGCGAGGTCCGAGCTGCGCGGCAGGTCGGGGGCGACCTCGCGGATCTCGTCCTCCACGCGCTGCTGGAGGGTGCGAAGGGAGTGCCACAGCGCGCCCGCTTGCTTGGCGACCTGTGGGAGCTTGTCCGGCCCGAGCACGAGCAGGGCGACGATGACGATGATGAGCAACCGGACCGGGCTCAGTCCCAACACGGCGTCAGTCTACGAGTGGGCCGGCGCAGGCGACGGTCAGATCGTCCCGAACTGCGAGGGTGGCCAGATCTTGAGCACGACCTTGCCGATGATGTCCGAGCGCGGCAGCGTGCCCCAGTCCCGCGAGTCGCAGGACGCCGGGTGGTTGTCGCCCATCATGAAGTAGTGGTTCGGGGCGATCAGCTGGCGGTTGATGGGCGTGAGCAGCGTCCGGTAGTGCGGCCAGTCCTGTTTGAGCGGCTTGCCGTCGATGAAGATCGTGTTGCGCTCGACGCCCTGGCCCGACCAGATCGTCTCGCCGGGGAGCCCGATGATGCGTTTGACCAGGTCCGTCACCGATGGATCACCGCACTGCTCTCGCGGCGGGGCCTTGAAGACGACCACGTCGCCGATCGCGGGGCTCGTGAAGTCGTAGGCCATCTTGAAGACCAAGATCCGGTCCCCGACGTTGAGCGTGGGCTCCATCGACCCGGACGGGATGTAGAAGGTCTGGATGACGAACGTGCGCACCGCGAGCGCCAGCACGAGCGCGAGCGCGATGACGCAGAGCCACTCGAACACCCACCACGCAGAGGAGCGCTCGCGGCGAGGGCGCGCCGCGTCGCTGCCTTCGGTGGGTGTCTGCACCACGCAGGGAGGCTACTGGACAACGTTCACACACCTCCCGGTGACGAAGCAGGGGCGCGGCTAGATGACGCTGAGCCGCGACAGCGGCCAGAAGATCAGGATCGCCTTGCCGATGATGTCGCTGCGTGGCACGGTGCCCCACACCCGTGAGTCGCACGACTCCGGACGGTTGTCGCCCATGACGAAGAAGCGGTTCGGCGCGACCATCTGGGGATGGATCGGCGTGCCGATCGCGGCCGTGTGCTGCCACGGCTGCGCCAGCGGCTGGCCGTTGACGTAGATCGTGTTGCCCGCGGAGCGGATCTCGTCGCCCGGCACCGCGATGATGCGTTTCACGAGGTCCTGGACCTCGGGATCCTGACAGGCGTTGTGCTCCAGGGGCGGTGCCTTGAAGACGATGACGTCGCCGATCGCCGGGTCCGTGAAGTCGTAGGCGGCCTTGAGCACCAAGATGTGGTCGCCGATCTGGAGCGTCGGCTCCATCGAGATCGACGGGATGAAGTACGTCTGGATGACGTAGGTGCGGACGACGACGGCGACGAGGAGCGCCACGCCGAGGACCGCGGCCCACTCGAGGAGCGTCCGCAGCCACCGGATCGAGCGGCGCGGCGTCCGGGCACGCCCGTCGCTGGCGGGGGTCTCGTCGGGCGCGTCGAGCGGTCCCGGCGACGGCGCCGTGGGCGCGGCCGGTCCGCCCCCGTCACCGCTCCCGGAGGGGGTCGGCGCGTGGGTCACCTCGGTGAGCGCACCCTGGCGCTCAGAGCGCCTCGATCAGGCGCTCGACGCGCTCGTCGCGACTCTTGAAGGGGTCCTTCAGCAGGACGGTGCGCTGGGCCTGGTCGTTCAGCTTCAGGTGCACCCAGTCGACGGTGTAGTCGCGCCGCCGCTCCTTCGCCCGCTTCACGAACGCGCCCCGGAGTCGCGCCCTCGTCGTCTGCGGGGGCACGGTCGTGGCCTCGAGGATCGCCTCGTCGGTGGTCGTGCGGTCGGCGAGGCCGCGCTGCTGGAGCTTGTAGAAGAGTCCCCTCGACGGGTCGATGTCGTGGTAGCGCAGGTCCACGACCGACACCATGGGGTGCGACAGCGGCACGTTGTGCCGCTCGCGGACCTGCTCGATGAGGGCGAGCTTCATCACCCAGTCGACCTCGCGGTCGAGCGACAGCGGGTCCCGGTCGAGGCCCGTCACGCAGTGTCGCCACATCTCGAGCGCCTGCTTGAGGTCCGGGGGCAGCCCGCGCCGGTCCGCGAAGCGCATGGCTCGGTCGAGGTACTCGGACTGGATCTCGAGCGCGCTGATCTCCCGGCCGTTCGCGAGCCGGACCTTGCGCTTGCAGGTGGGGTCCTGGGAGATCTCACGGATCGCACGGATCGGGTTCTCGAGGGTCAGGTCACGGAGCACGGTCGAGGCGTCCTCGATCATCGCCAGCATCAGGCAGGTGGCCCCCACCTTGAGGTAGGTGGCGTACTCGGACATGTTGGTGTCCCCGACGATGACGTGGAGCCGTCGGTAGCGCTCCGCGTCGGCGTGCGGCTCGTCCCGCGTGTTGATGATGGGGCGGCTTCGCGTCGTCGCGGAGGAGACGGACTCCCAGATGTGCTCGGCGCGCTGGCTCACGCAGTAGGTGGGGCCCTTGGCGGTGTGCAGCACCTTGCCGGCCCCGGCGTAGATCTGGCGGCTCACCAGGAACGGGATCATCACCTCGTTGAGGCGCGCCCGCTCGTCGTCGCGGATGGAGAGGTAGTTCTCGTGGCAGCCGTAGGAGTTGCCGGCGGAGTCGGTGTTGTTCTTGAAGAGGAACACCTCGCCCTTGATGCCGTCCTCGTGGAGGCGCGCCTGGGCGCCCTGGACGAGCCCCGAGAGGATCCACTCCCCCGCCTTGTCCTGGGCCACGAGGTCCTCGAGCTCGTCGCACTCGGCCGTCGCGTACTCGGGGTGGCTGCCGACGTCGAGGTAGAGCCGCGAGCCGTTCTCCAAGAACACGTTCGACGACCGTCCCCAGTGCACGACGCGCCGGAAGAGGTGCCGGGCGACCTCGTCGGGGCTCAGCCGACGCTGCCCGCGGTACGAGAACGTGACGCCGAACTCGCTCTCCAGGCCGAAGATGCGGTGCTCCACGGCTCCGACCGTAGTGGCGCGGCCCCGCCGCAGCGGATCAATCCGCGAGGAGCGTCGCGACCTCGTCGTCCTCGAGGCGCCGGAAGGTGCGTCGGACGCCGACGTCGGACAGGACGGCGACCTCGAGGTCCGGGGCGCCGAGGGTGCGGTCCGGACCCGCGAGCGCGGCGACCGCGTGGCGCAGGGCGTCGCGCAGCGTCCAGTCCGCGCGCGCGTCGTTGGCGAACCTCGCGCGGATCGCGTCGGCGTCGCCGCCGAGGACCGCGAAGCCGACCTCGTCGGTGATCGTGCCCTCGTAGGCGATGCGGAAGAGCTGCGGGCCGCCCCGCCCGTCGCCCAGCTCGGCGACGAGGATCTCCACCTCCATGGGCTTCATCTCGTGGGTGAAGACGTTGCCCAGGTACTGGGCGTAGAGGTTGGCGAGCCCTCGCGCGTCCACGTCCTCGCGGCTGAAGGCGTACCCCTTCGTGTCGGCGTGGCGGACGCCCGCGACACGCAGCTGGTCGTACTCGTTGAACTTGCCGACGCCCGCGAAGGCGATCCGGTCGTAGATCTCCGAGATCTTGTGGAGGGTGGCGGAGGGGTTCTCCGCGACGAGGAGCACACCGCGGTCGTAGACCGTCGCGCAGAAGGCACGGCCCCGCGCGATCCCCTTCTGGGCGTACTCGGCACGGTCCTTCATCACCTGCTCTGGGGCGACGTAGAACGGCATCGTCATCGCAGGGTGCCCTCCGCGTTCCCGTGGGTCGCCCTGCGTCGCTCGACGAGCGCGTCGAACCGAGCGGCGACGTCGGCGTCGTCGAGCTGGGTGTACCCGTTCGCCGTGACGGTGGCGACGACGGGGTAGATCCCGCGGACCGCGTCGGGTCCGCCCGTCGCGCTGTCGGCGTCGGCCGCCTCGTACAGCGAGAGGATCGACAGCTCGATCGCGTCGTCGTGCGTCATCGCGTCGCGATAGCCGAGCCGGATGGTGGTCTTGGCGTAGGTGCCGCCCGACCCGGTGGTCTGGTAGTCGGCCTCCTCGTAGCGACCGCCGGCCGCGTCGTAGTCGAAGATGCGTCCCTCGCCCCTCGAGACGTCGAACCCGCAGAACAGGGGCACCACGACGAAGCCCTGCATGGCCATGCCGAGGTTCGTCCGGACCATCTGTGCCAGCTGGTTGGCCTTGCCCTCCATGGACAGGGCGACGCCCTCCACCTTCTCGTAGTGCTCGAGCTGGACCTGGAAGAGCCGGACCATCTCGGACGCCATGGCCGCGGAGCCGGAGATGGCGACGGCGGAGAACCGGTCGGCGGGGAAGACCTTGTCCATCGCGCGGTGCGCGATCACGTTGCCCGCCGTCGCGCGCCGGTCACCGGCCATGATCACGCCGTCGGCGAACTTGAGCGCGACGACGGTCGTCGCGTGGGCGAGGTTCAGGTCGGCGTCGCCCGGCCCGGGGCCGGGCAGCGAGATGCCGCTGCGGTGGACGAGTGCGGAGAAGTCGGGGCCGGGATCGGTGGTGGCGTCGAAGAGGGGCAGCCCCACTACTCGCCACCCTTCTGGACGTAGTTGCGGACGAACTCCTCGGCGTTGTCCTCGAGGACCTCGTCGATCTCGTCCAGCAGCTCGTCGAGGTCGGCCTTCAGTCGCTCGCCGCGCTCCGTCGGGGCCGCGGCCGTCTCCTCCACCTCGTCGGCCGGGCGCTCCTTGGTGCCCTTGCGCTTCTGCTCCTGTTCTGCCATGACCGCTCCCTGGTTTAGGACCCGAGCTCATCCAGGAGCTGTGCTGCGGTGTCGCACCGAGCCAGCAGCGCAGCCGTGTGCGCCGCCGTGCCCCTGAGAGGATCCATCATAGGGACGCGCCGCAGCGGATCCGTGCCTAGGTCGAACACCAGCGAGTCCCAGTTGGCGGTGACGATCTCGTCGGGGAACCGTGCGAGGCACGTCCCTCGGAAGTAGGCCCGGGTGTCCTGCGGTGGGCTGGTGACCGCCGACAGTGCGTCGGCGGGCTCCACGACCGTCTCGAGGCCGGCGCGCAGCGCGAGGCTGCGCTCCGGGCGCAGGTCGTGGTATTGGAGGTCGAGGGCGTGCAGGTGCGGGTCGCCCGCCTCCAGGCCGTGCCGCGCCCGGTACCCCTCGACGAGGCGGCGCTTCGCGATCCAGTCCACGGTGGTTGCGAGGGCCTCGGGCTCGGTGCGCAGCGCGGCGAGCGCCGCGGCCCATCGCGTGAGGATGCCCCGCGCCTCGTCGTCCCCGCCGACGCACTCGGCCCCGCCCTGTGCGACGTAGCGCTCCGCGAGCTCGTAGAGCTGGGTCTGGACGTCGAGCGCGCTGCTGCGGCCGCCGCCCGCCAGCTCGAACTTGCCGGTGAGGTCGAGGTCACAGGAGATCTCGTGGATCGTGCGCACGGGGTCCGCCGGCGCCTCGGGGAACCCGCCGACGCCGAGGTCCTCGAGCGCGCCGAGGAGGAGCGCCGTCGTGCCGAGCTTGAGCAGCGTGGCGACCTGGGACATGTTGGCGTCGCCGATGATGATGTGGAGCCGGCGGTAGCGACGGGGATCGCCGTGGGGCTCGTCACGGGTGTTGACGATCGGCCGCTTGAGCGTCGTCTCGAGCCCGACCACCTCCTCGATGAACTCGGCCCGCTGGGAGAGCTGGAAGCCGACGCCGCGCGAGCGCGCCGACCCCGTCTCCGCGCCGACCTTTCCCGAGCCCGTGTAGACGATCCGTGTCACGAGGTGCGGCACCATCGCGCGCACGACGTCACCGAAGGGCACCTCGCGGTCGACGAGGAAGTTCTCGTGGCACCCGTACGAGTTGCCCTTGCCGTCGGAGTTGTTCTTGTAGACGACGATCGCGCCCGGGCCGAGCCCGCGCTCGTGGGCGGCCTGCATGGCCGCACGCAGCACGTGCTCCCCCGCCACGTCGTAGCGGACCCCCTCGCTCGGCGTCGCGCACTCCGGCGAGGAGTACTCGGGGTGCGCGTGGTCGACGTAGAAGCGCGCGCCGTTGGTGAGGACCGTGTTGGCGAGGTGCGTCTCGATCATGGGGGCCATGCCCGCCATCGTCGGCATCCCGCGCGCGTCGAGCCCGGGGCTCTCGTCCTCGAAGTCCCACGCGGTGCGCTGGGACACCGACGCGGCGTACGCGTTCACGAGCGCGCTCGACGCACCGATCGGATCCGGGTCGGGGCCGGCCGCCTGGACCGCGTACTCGGTCTCGATGCCGAGGATCTTGGCGACGCTCATCTGCTCCTAGAGGTACTGGCCGGTGCCGACGTGCTCGATCGACCGACCACCGATCGGGTCGGCGTCGCTTTGGGCGATGAGCGTGCGGACGTAGACGATGCGCTCGCCCTTCTTGCCCGAGATCCGCGCCCAGTCGTCCGGGTTCGTCGTGTTCGGCAGGTCCTCGTTCTCCTTGTACTCCTGGCGGATCGACGCGATGAGGTCCTCGACGCGCACGCCGCGACCCTGCTGGGCGATCTCGCGCTTGACGGCGGCCTTCTTCGCACGGCGCACGATGTTCTCGATCATGGCGCCCGAGGCGAAGTCCTTGAAGTACAGGACCTCCTTGTCCCCGTTCTGGTAGGTGACCTCCAAGAACCGGTTGGACTCGTCGTCGCGGTACATCTCGGCGACGGTCTCCTCGATCATCGCCTGGCAGGCCTTGTTCGGGTCGCCGCCACCGAGCTCGCGCACCGTGTCGGTGTCGAGGGGGATCGACGAGGTGAGGTAGCGCGCGAAGATCTGGGCGGCGGCGCCGTCGTCGGGCCGCTCGATCTTGATCTTCACGTCGAGCCGCCCCGGGCGCAGGATGGCCGGGTCGATCAGGTCCTCGCGGTTGGTCGCGCCGATCACGATGACGTCGCGCAACGTCTCCACGCCGTCGATCTCGGCGAGGAGCTGGGGGACGATGGTCGACTCCATGTCCGAGCTGATGCCGGTCCCGCGCGTGCGGAACAGCGAGTCCATCTCGTCGAAGAAGACGATGACCGGGACGCCCTCTTCGGCCTTCTCCCGTGCGCGCTCGAACACGAGGCGGATCTGTCGCTCGGTCTCCCCGACGTACTTGTTCAGGAGCTCGGGGCCCTTGATGTTCAAGAAGTAGCTGCGGACGTTCGCGTTGCCGCTGAGCGCACCGACCTTCTTCGCGAGCGAGTTGGCGACGGCCTTGGCGATCAGGGTCTTCCCGCAGCCCGGCGGGCCGTAGAGCAGGATCCCCTTGGGGGCCGGCAGCGAGTACTCGTTGAACAGCTGGCGGTGGAGGTACGGCAGCTCCACGGCGTCGGTGATGTCCTCGATCTGGCGGTCGAGGCCGCCCACGTCGTCGTAGCTGACGTCGGGGACCTCCTCTAAGACGAGCTCCTCGACCTGCTGGCGGGGCAGCTTCTCGACGAGCAGGCCCGAGCGCAGGTCCATCAGCACCGCGTCGCCGGCGCGCATCTTCACGTCGCGCAGGGAGTCCGCGATCTCGGCGACCCGCTCCTCGTCGCCGCGGCCGTAGATGAGCGCGCGGCGACCGTCGTCCAGGAGCTCCTTGAGGGTGACGACCTCGCCGGCGCGGTCCGGGTCGCGCGCCTCGATGACGTTCAGCGACTCGTTGAGCACGACCTCGTCGCCGCGGAGCAGCTGGGCGGGGTCGAGGTTCGGGTGCAGGGCGACGCGCATCTTGCGCCCGGACGCGAAGACGTCGACGGACCCGTCGGGGTTGATGCCGAGGAACGTCCCGTAGGCAGCGGGCGGCTGGGTGAGCTTCTCCACCTCCTCGCGGAGCAGGGCGAGCTGCTCTTTGGCCTGCTGGAGGGTGTAGGTGAGCTTCTCGTTCTGCGAGACGGCCTGCTGGAGCTGGCCGCGCGTCTCCAAGAGGCGCTCCTCGAGCGCCTCCACGCGGGTGGACTGCTCGTCGGTGCGCCGGCGCACCGCGGCCGGCTCGTCGTGGCCGCCGCTCAGACCGGTGGCGTCGGTCGGCGCGTCGTCGCTCGGTGACGACTCCATACAGCCTCCTCGTCTCGTGGCCACCATACCGGCCCCCCCGCGCGGTCCGCGGAACATGGGCGAGGGGGTTTCACGGGTAGAATCTGGGGGCTCGCACGGTGCGGCACGCTGGAAAGGTGCGTCATGAAGGTGTGGATCGACCAGGACCTCTGCACCGGTGACGGCCTGTGCGAGGAGATCTGCCCCGACGTGTTCACCCTCCTCGACGACGGGCTCGCCTACGTGAAGGACGGGGCCACCGTCCAGAACGACCCCGGCGGCGCGGCCGGCATGGTGGCGGTCACCACCGAGCTCGAAGACGCCGTCGTCGAGGCCTCCGAGGAGTGCCCCGGGGAGTGCATCTTCATCGAGCGGGACTGACCCCGTCGGGCGACGCGTCGCCCGCGAGACGTCGCGCGGTCGTGAGGAACCCCGTGTGGGCGACCATGCGGTGGTCCGGTCGCACCGAGCGCGCCTCGATGTGCCAGCTGCGACGCAGCAGCTCGAAGGACTCGGCGAGGCCCCACGGCCCGTCCGCCAGCGCGGCGCGGAGCTGGGCGGTCTGGTTGATCGTCGGCAGGTAGCACAAGAGGATCCCGCCCGGCCGCAGGGCGACGGCGGCCGCCGCGACGACGTCCCAGGGGCTCGGCATGTCGAGGAGCACCCGGTCGAGGCCCCGTTCGTCGATCCCCGCCGTCACGTCGCGGATCTCGACGGTGTAGTCGACCTCCTCGCCGAGGAGGGCGACGACGTTCTCCTTGGCGGTGGCGGCGAACTCCTCGCGCAGCTCGTAGCCGACCACGGCCGCGCCCGCGCGCAGCAGCGTCATCGAGAGCGCGCCGGAGCCGACCCCCGACTCGAGCACGCGCATCCCCGGTCCGATGTCGGCCGCCAGCAGGATCGCGCCGAGGTCCTTCGGGTAGATCACTTGGGCGCCCCGGGGCATCTTCAGCACGACGTCGGCGAGCGTCGGGCGCAGCACCAAGAACCGACGCCCGGTGCTGGCCTCGACCGTCGCGCCCTCGGTCGACCCGATCAGGTCCGCGTGGGCGACGAGCCCCGAGTGGGTGTGGAACGTCGCACCCTCCCGCAGCCGAACGAGGTACCGGCGGTCCTTCGTGTCGACGAGCAGGACGCGCTCACCGACACGGAGCGCTCCGTCGTCGCCCACTCAGCGGTCCGGCTCTCTGATCGAGATCGTGAGCTCGTCGCCGGGGGTGACCCGGAGCGACTGGGATGGCTCCTCGAGGCGCAGCGAGCGGCGCAGCAGGTACGCGACGAGGCCGATCACCGCCCACGGCCAGCCCTCGCCGTTGGCGGTGCGCTGCGTCGAGGACTTGATGAGCCTGGTGAGGCCGCGCTCGAACATCACGTCCGCCGGATCTCGACGACCGCGGAGCGCCGGCGCCCCTTGCGACGCCCGACGAGGAACGCGAACACGAGCGCGAGGAAGCCGATGGCGCCCGCGGTGCTCGCCGTCACCCCGGCGTACTGGCGCGCCGCCTGCTCCCCCTCGCCGAGGAGGTCGCGGATCGAGGCCTCGACCTCGGCGCGCTCGACGCGGCGGCGATCCGTCACGACGCGCCCTTCGTCGTCGGCGGCCGGCGCCGTCGCGCGGGCCCGGTCACGATCCGCAGCACGGTGAGGGCGATCACGCACACCGCGACGACCGCCACGATCAGGTACGGGATCCACGAGAGGTTGCCGCTGAACGCGCTGGTCTCGCCCTGGAGCAGCCGGAGCAGGCCGACGAGGAGCATGAGGGCCCCCATCCCGACGAAGAACGAGCCCAGGGTCCCCGCCACGACGTAGCGGCCGAGCGTCCGGATCGGGTCGACCGTCTCTTGGAGGAGGTAGTCGCGCAGCAACGTGGTGGTGTCGCGGGTGTGGCCGAGCAGCCGCGACGGCCCGCCCCTCGTGAACCGCGACCACCTCGACGCCATGGCACCTCCCCCGGGCGGACTCTAGTTTCGGCGCTCCTTGGGCTGTCGAACCGGGACGCCGGGCGACGACCGCGACGCGACCGGGCGACGCCCCGGCGGCGCTAGTCGCGGTCGCGGTACAGGTACGTGGACGAGGCGCGCGCGACGAGGTGGCCCGCCTGGTCGGTGATCGAGGCCTCGACGAAGGCGGTCCGCGAGCCGCCGGCGACGACGACGGCCTCGCAGCGGAGCACCGTCCCGCGTCGCACGGGTGCGAGGAAGCTCACCTTCATCTCCGCGTTGGCCACCGACACCCGTCGCCCGCTCGCGAACGTCACGGCGGCCGCGCCCATCGACGAGTCGGCGAGGGCGCCGAGGAAGCCGCCCTGGATGAGCCCCGCAGGGTTCTCGAAGCGCTCGTCGGCGTCCATCTGCCACACGGACCGTCCCGGCGTGGACTTGTCGACGCACGTGACGCCCAGGGTGAGGTCGCAGTTCGGCGGCACCTGCAGCGCCCCGGTCGGCACGCGGCGACCCTACAAGGGTGGGGCCGACGCGGGGTAGGTGGTTAGGGTGCACGCGGTGGCCGCGCTCTCGTTCGACGACCCCGGCGCGTCGTGGGAAGACCGCGCCGTCGCGGTCGTCCGCGGCCTCGCGCTCGACGCCCCGTTCGCGGCGAGGAACGGCCACTCCGGCACGGCGATGGCGCTCGCGCCGCTCGGCGTCGCGCTCTTCTCGCGCGTGCTGCGCCACGACCCCACCGAGCCCGCGTGGCCGGACCGCGACCGCTTCGTGCTGTCGTGCGGGCACGCCTCGATCCTCTTGTACTCGCTCCTGCACCTGAGCGGCTACGACCTCCCCCTCGACCAGCTGAAGCGGTTCCGCGAGCTCGGGTCCATCACCCCCGGCCACCCCGAGAACCTGCTCACGCCCGGCGTCGAGGTGACGACCGGGCCGCTCGGCCAGGGGTTCTCGAACGCCGTCGGCATGGCGATCGCCGAGCGCTTCCTTCGCCACAGCGTCAGCGAAGAGCTGGTCGACCACCACACGTGGGTCTTCGCGAGCGACGGCGACCTGATGGAGGGGGTGAGCCATGAGGCGGCGTCGATCGCGGGCCACCTCGGGCTGAGCCGGCTGTGCGCCGTCTACGACGACAACCACATCACGATCGACGGGCCGACGGAGCTCGCGTTCACCGACGACACCGCGGGGCGGTTCCGCGCCTACGGCTGGGACGTCCACGAGCTCGGCGAGGTGGCGAACGACCTCGACGTGCTCACCGACGCGCTGCGCGCAGCCAAACAGGACACCGGGCGCCCGACGCTCCTCGTCCTGCGCTCGCACATCGGCTACCCCGCACCCACCTGGACGGACAACCACGAGGCGCATGGGACGCCGTTCCCCGAGGCGGAGCTGCTCGCCACCAAGCGGCGGCTGGGCCTCCCGGTCGACGAGCCGTTCTTCGTGCCCCAGGACGTCCGCGACGCGTTCATCGCGTCGCTCGAGCCGATGCGCGACGAGCGCGCGAGCTGGCAGGAGCGCTACGCGAAGGACCCCGACCGCGCCGCGCTGCTCGACCGGTTCCTGGCCGGCGGCGGCGGCGCACCGCGGACCGCGCCGCTCACGTTCCCCGACGACCCGCCGCTCGCGACGCGCAGCGCGGCCGCCACGCTGCTCAGCGACGCGGCGACGCGGCTCCCCGGGCTGCTCTCGGGTGCGGCCGACCTCACGGGCAACACGGGCGCGAAGCTCGCCGACGCGAGCAACCAGTCGCGCGACAACCCGCTCGGCCGCCAGCTGCACTACGGCATCCGCGAGTTCGGGATGGCCGGCGCGCTCACGGGGATGGCGATGCACGGCGGGATCGTGCCGGTGGGGGCCACGTTCTTCGTCTTCTCGGACTACATGCGCTCGGCGATCCGCGTGGCGGCGCTCTCCAAGGCGCCGGTGCGCTACCTGTTCAGCCACGACTCGATCGGCGTCGGCCAGGACGGGCCGACGCACCAGCCGGTGGACCAGCTGTGCTCCCTGCGCGCGATCCCCGGCCTCGACGTCATCCGGCCCGCGGACGCGAACGAGTGCGCCGCGGTCTTCGACGCCTTCCTCGCCGTCGACGGCCCCGCCGCGCTGATCCTCTCTCGCCAGACGCTGCCCGTGCTCGAAGCGACCACGCGACCCGTGCACGGCACCGCGCTCGACGGCGCCTACGTCCTCGCCGCGCCCGACGGCGCCGAGGCGACGCTCCTCGCCACCGGCTCCGAGGTGCACCTGTGCCTCGAGGCCGCCGCGCTGCTCGCCACCTCGGGCACGTTGGTGCGGGTGGTCTCGATGCCCTGCTGGGAGTGGTTCGACCGCACGCCGTTCGCGTACCAGGCCGTGGTCCTCCCCGAGGAGCTCCCCGTCATCTCGGTCGAGGCGGGGGTGACCCTCGGCTGGGAGCGCTACGCCGACGAGTCGATCGGCATCGACCAGTTCGGGACCAGCGCGCCCGGCGACGTCGCCCTCGAGTTCTTCGGGTTCACGGCGTCGGCGGTCGTCGCCACGGTGCAGGAGGTGCTCGGCGCATGACGAAGCTGACGGCGCTCTTCGACGACGAGGGCCAGAGCCCATGGCTCGACAACGTCCGCCGCGACTGGCTGGAGGACGGGACGATGGCCCGCCTCGTCGGTGAGGGCATCCGCGGGGTCACGTCGAACCCGACGATCTTCGCCAAGGCGCTCGAGGCCTCCGACGTGTACGACGACCAGGTGGCGTCGCTCGGCGACAAGAAGCCCGACGAGGCGTTCGTCGAGCTCGCGAGCCGCGACATCGCCGACACCGCGGCGCTGCTCGCGCCGGTCTTCGCGGCCTCCGACGGCGCCGACGGCTTCGTCTCCTTCGAGGTGCCGCCGACGCTCGCCCACGACGCGGCCGCCACGATCGAGGCCGCGCGGGCGGTGTCGTCGCGGTTCGCGCTGCCGAACCTGCTGGTCAAGGTGCCCGCGACCCGCGAGGGGCTGACCGCGATCGCGGCGCTGCTCGCCGAGGGCATCAGCGTGAACGTCACGCTCATCTTCGGCCTCGAGCGCTACGGCGAGGTCATCGACGCCTTCGAGGCGGGGCTCGAGGGCGCCCAGCAGGCGGGTCGCGACCTCGCTCGCCTCGCCTCGGTCGCGTCGTTCTTCGTCTCCCGGGTCGACACCGAGGTGGACGGTCGCCTCGACGCCCTCGGCGCGCCCGCCTCGCTCAGGGGGCGCGCCGCCGTCGCGCAGGCCGTCCTCGCCTACGAGCTGTTCGCCCAGCGCCGCCAGGCGCCGCGGTTCGCGGCGCTCGCCCAGGCGGGCGCCCGTCCGCAGCGGCCGCTGTGGGCGTCCACGTCGACCAAGAACCCCGCCTACGACGACCTCCTGTACGTGGACAGCCTGATCGGGCCCTCGACGGTGAACACGATGCCCGAGGCGACGATCGACGCCTTCGTCGACCACGGCACCGTCGCGCGCACGGTGGACCGCGACGTCGAGGGCGCGCGGGCCACGCTGGCCGCGTTCGAGGCGGCGGGCGTGTCGATGGCCGAGGTGGCCCAGGTGCTCGAGGACAAGGGCGTCGCGTCCTTCGCCGACAGCTACCGCGAGCTCCTCGCCACGATCGAGTCGAAGCGAGCGGCCGAGTGACCTCGTCGCGCCGGGGCGGGCTGTGAGCCCGCCCGACGACCTCGTCGCCGCGTCTGCGGCCGCCCTCGGCGAGGCGGCGCGCGCGCGCCGCGACGAGCTGTTCGGGCGGACGGTGACCTACTCCCCCAAGGTCTTCATCCCGCTCACCGAGCTGTGCCGAGACCGCTGCGGCTACTGCACGTTCGCGAAGGCGCCGGCGCACCTCGCCGCGCCGTACCTGTCGATCGAAGAGGTGCTGGACCTCGCCCGTCGCGGCGAGGCGGCCGGGTGCACCGAGGCGCTCTTCACCCTGGGCGAGCGCCCCGAGCTGCGCTACGCCGACGCCGCGGCGTGGCTGGCGGACCACGGGCACGCCACGACCGTCGAGTACCTCGCCGCGGCGTGCGCCGCCGTGGTCGCCGAGACCACCCTGCTCCCGCACGCCAACGCCGGCGCGCTGTCGCGCGACGAGCTCGCCTCGCTGCGGCCGGTCGCGGCCAGCCAGGGGATGATGCTCGAGTCGCTGCGCGGCGACCTCGGGGCCCACCGGCTCGCGCCGGACAAGACCCCCGAGCGGCGCCTCGCCACCCTCGAGGCCGCGGGCGAGCTGTCGATCCCGTTCACGACGGGCGTGCTGCTCGGGATCGGCGAGGACCGCGCCGATCGCCTGGTCGCCCTCTCGGCGATCGCCGACGCCCACGTGCGCCACGGCCACGTCCAGGAGGTCATCGTCCAGAACTTCCTCCCGAAGCCGCGGACCCTGATGGCGGACTGGCCGCCCGCGCCGATCGAAGAGCTCCTCTGGACGATCGCCGCCGCGCGGCTCGTGCTGCCGCCCACGGTCCACGTCCAGGCGCCGCCCAACCTGGTCGACGACCCCATCTCGATCGTCGACGCGGGGGCGGACGACCTCGGCGGGATCTCGCCGATCACCCTCGACCACGTCAACCCCGAGCGCGCCTGGCCGCAGCTCGACACGCTCGACGCGGTGCTCGACTCCGCGGGGTACGCCCTCGCACCCCGCCTCACCGTCTACCCCGAGGTCGCCCGCGAGCCGGGCCGCTGGCTCGACCCCGCGCTCCACCGGAACGTCCTGCGGCTGCACGACGCCGAGGGGCTCGGCCGCGAGGACGCCTGGGTCTCGGGCGGGACCGCGGTGCCCCCGCCGAGCCGGCCGCGCGCCGGCACCCTGGTCGGCGCCGTGCGCGAGGTGCTCGACGGCGTGGCGCTCGGCCACGAGCTCGGCGAGGACGAGCTCGTCGCGCTGTTCGGCGCGCGAGGTCGCGACGTGGCGGCGGTCTGCGGGGCGGCCGACGACCTGCGGCGCGCGCTCGTCGGCGACGAGGTGACCTGGGTCGCGAACCGGAACATCAACTACACGAACGTCTGCACGTTCAAGTGCCGGTTCTGCGCGTTCTCGAAGGGCCCGCTCTCCCTCAACCTTCGCGGTGACCCCTACCTGCTCGACCTCGACGAGGTGGCGCGCCGCGTCGCGGAGGCAGAGGCCCTGGGCTGCACGGAGGTCTGCCTCCAGGGCGGGATCCACCCCTCCTTCGACGGCGAGTACTACCTCGACGTGCTGCGCGCGGTTCGGCAGGGCTCGTCGTCGATCCACATCCACGCCTTCAGCGCCCTCGAGGTGCACGAGGGCGCACGGCGCTCCGGGGTCTCGCTCGCCGCGTACCTCGAGGCGCTGCGCGACGCCGGCCTGCGGACCCTCCCGGGCACCGCGGCGGAGATCCTCGACGACGAGGTCCGCAAGGTGCTCTGCCCCGACAAGGTCTCGACCGCCGAGTGGCTGGAGGTCCACGAGACCGCCCACGCCGTCGGGCTGCGGTCGAACGTGACGATCATGTTCGGCGCCGTCGAGCGGCCGCGGTCCTGGGCGCGGCACCTCCTCGCCACGCGGGCGCTGCAGCGTCGGACCGGCGGCTTCACCGAGTTCGTCCCGCTCCCCTTCGTGCACATGGCGACCCCGATCTACCTGCAAGGGCGGGCGCGCCGCGGGCCGACGTTCCGCGAGACCCTGCTCATGCACGCGGTCGGTCGCCTCTGCTACGCGGCCGACATCGACAACGTGCAGGTCTCCTGGGTGAAGCTGGGCGCCGAGGGCGCCCGGCGGGTGCTGAACGCGGGCGCGAACGATCTCGGCGGCACCCTCATCGACGAGAACATCTCGCGGGCCGCGGGCGCCGCGCACGGCCAGCGCATGGGCGTCGACGAGCTGCGCGCGATCGCAGCGCCCGTCGGGCGGCCGCTCGTGCAGCGCACCACCCTCTACGCGATGGCATGACGACGCTCGACGACCGCGTGCGCAGCGTCGTCGACGAGCTCGTCGAGGGGGCTGGGCTGTCGCGCCAGCAGCGCGACCTCGTCGTGTCGATCTTCGAGACCGTCATCCAGCTCTCGCGCATCGACAGCGACACGCTCGACCTCAAGATCGTCGACACCGCCCTCCAGGAGATGACGGAGGCCTTCGAGGTCTTCCGCCCGTGGCGCAACGTGCGCAAGGTGACGATGTTCGGCTCGGCGCGCACGGCCCCCGAGGACCCGATCTACGTGCTCGCGAGGGACCTCGCGCGCCAGCTCGCCTCGGAGGGCTGGATGATCGTGACCGGCGCCGGCCCCGGGATCATGGCGGCGGGCACCGAGGGCGCGGGTCGTGACCTCTCCTTCGGGGTCAACATCCGCCTCCCCCACGAGCAGGGTGCGAACGCGTTCATCGCCCAGGACCCGAAGCTCGTCGAGATGCGGTACTTCTTCACCCGCAAGCTGATGCTCATCAAGGAGTCCCACGCCTACGTCGTGCTGCCCGGCGGCTTCGGGACCCTCGACGAGTGCTTCGAGCTGCTCACCTTGCTGCAGACCGGCAAGGCCGAGCCCGCGCCCGTGGTGCTGGTCGAGACCCCGGGCGGCGGGTTCTGGCACGCCTGGCTCCGCTTCGTGGAGGACGAGGTCGTCGCCCGCGGGTACGTGTCGGCGCCGGACCTCGCGTTCTTCCGGATCGTGACGAGCGTGCACGAGGCGACGGCCGAGATCCAGCGCTACTACCGCAACTACCACTCGGCACGCTGGGTCGGCGACCTCTTGGTCCTGCGGCTCGCACGCCTGCCCGGTGACGACGTGCTCGCGGGGCTCTCCGAGGAGTTCAGCGACATCCTCCTGTCGGGGCGGATCCGCGCGACCAAGCCCCTCCCCCCCGAGCGCTCCGCGGGCGACCACCTCGACCTAGATCGCGTGGCGCTGCGCTTCGACAAGATGAGCTACGCGCGGCTCCGCGCCCTCATCGACGCCCTCAACGAGTACTGACGGGCGACGGCTGACCGACGACGGTCACGGGCCGCGGCTCAGCGCTCGTCGCCGAGCCCGCGCAGCAGCGACGACGCCTTCTCGAGCGACCGCCGCGCACGGGTGACGACGCGCTCGGTCGCCGCGGCCTGGGTGCCGGCGGGGTCCGAGACCGCCCCGCGCAAAAGCTCGAGCGAACGGTCGGCGAGCCGCTCGGCGATGGTGTCGATCTCGTCGGCGAGCGAGGCGAGCGCCTCGTCGCTGCTCACGCCCGGTGGTGGTCGTGGGTGACGACGTCGAGCTCGCCCTTGGCGTACTGGGCGCGGAGCACCTTCTTGTCGAACTTCCCGACCGAGGTCTTGGGGATGGCGGAGAGGAACACCCACTGGTCGGGCAGCCACCACCGCGCGACGCGGGGCTCGAGGAAGTGCAGGAGCTCCGCCGGTGTCGGCGGCGTCTCGCCGGGCGTGGGCACGACGCAGACGAGCGGCCGCTCGCTCCATCGCTCGTCGGGGATCGCGACGACCGCGGCCTCGAAGACCGCGGGGTGCGCCATGACCTCGTTCTCGAGCTCGACCGAGCTGATCCACTCCCCGCCGGACTTGATCACGTCCTTCGTGCGGTCCGACACGGTGAGGAACCCCATCGGGTCGAGGGCGCCGACGTCGCCCGTGCGCAGCCAGCCATCGTGGAACTTCTCGGGATCGTCCGAGGCGTAGTAGGCGCCGGTGATCCACGGCCCCCGGACCTCGATCTCGCCGACGGCCTCCCCGTCCTTCGGCAGCTCGGTGCCGTCGTCGTCGCAGATCCGGATCTCGACGCCCGCGACGACCCGGCCCGCCTTGGCGAGGAAGTCGGTGCGCGCCGTCTCGGGGGTGCCGGCGGGCGGGATCGCGACCGTGCCGAGCGGGCTCATCTCGGTCATCCCCCAGCCCTGCACCATCGTCACCCCGAAGCGGTCGCGGAACGACTCGATGAGCACCCGTGGGACGGCCGAGCCCCCGGCGAGCACGGCGCGCAGCGAGGAGAGGTCCGCCGGCTGGCTGTGCGACGCGTGCAGGAGGTCGTTCCAGATCGTGGGGACGCCGAGCGCGAGCGTGGGACGGGTGTCGCTGATGATCTTGAGCAGCGGCGCTCCCTGCAGGAGGTGCTGCGGCATGACGAGCTCGGTGCCGGCGAGGTACGAGGTGTAGGGGGCGCCCCAGCCGTTCGCGTGGAACATCGGGACCACGAGCAGGCAGCGGTCCTTCTCGGAGAACCCGAGCAGGTTGGCCGCGGTGTTCGCGACGGAGTGGAGCCACGTCGAGCGGTGCGAGTAGACGACGCCCTTGGGGTTGCCGGTCGTGCCCGACGTGTAGCACATCGCCGCCGGCGCCCGCTCGTCCAGGTCCGGCCACTCGAACCCGGGCTCCTCGCCGCTGAGCAGCTCTTCGTAGTCGAGGGTCGGCCCGAGCACGTCGCGGTCGCCCTCGCCACGCACGATGATGGTCTCGACCGTCGTGAGCTCGTCGCGCACCTTGGCGAGCAGGGGGATCAGGTTCCCGTCGACGATGATCACCTTGTCGCCGGCATGGTTGATGACGTAGGCGAGCTGCTCGGGAAACAGGCGGATGTTGAGGGTGTGGAGGACCGCGCCCATCGACGGCACCGCCAGATAGGCCTCCATGTGCTCCTGGTGGTTCCAGCAGAAGGTGCCGACCCGGTCGCCCTCGCCGACCCCCAGGTGCCGGAGCGCCCTCGCGAGGCGCTCGGCACGCTCGGTGAGCTCGGAGAAGGTCGCGTGCCGATAGCCGTCGGCCTCGCACGTGATGATCTGCTTGTCGGCGTAGAGCCACGAGCCGTGGCGAACGATGCCGCTGATCAGCAGCGGGCCGTCCTGCATGGTGCTGCGCATGGTCCCCTCCCTCGGCGCGATGCTACTCAGCGCCACTGACGCGACCCCGCTGACGCGGCGCTGCATCACGCCACCGCGCGGTCGCTCCCCTCGATCGCTCAGGCCCGCGGACGTCGCCGCGGCGTGCGGACGTAGTCTCGACGCGTGGGCACTGCCACGCGGTCGGTGGTGGTTCTCGGCGCGGGCGTCGTCGGCATGGCGATCGCCCTCGAGCTCGCCGAGGCGTCCGTCGCGTGCACGATCGTGGACCCGACCCCGGGGCGCGGCGCGTCCTGGGCGGCCGCCGGCATGCTCTCTCGAGCTGCGGAGGTGGCGCCCGGCGAGGAGTCGCTGCTCGTCGACCTCGGCGCGTCCGCCGCGATGTGGCCGGCGTTCGCAGCGCAGGTGGAGGCCGCCGGGTCCGTCGACGTCGGCTACGTCGCTCGCGGGTCGCTCCTCGTCGGTCTGAGCCAGAGCGACGCGCGAGAGGCGGCCCGCCTCACCGGGCTCCTCGGTGCAGCCGGCATCGCGATCGAGCCGCTGTCGAGCGAGGAGGTCGTGCGGCTCGAGCCCGCCCTCGTCGGCGGGCTGCGGGGCGGCTTCCTCCTCCCCGACGATCACAGCGTGGACAACCGTCGGCTCGTGGTCGGCCTCCTGGCCGCGCTGAAGGCCCGGGGCACAACGATCCTCGAGGACCGCTGCATCCGCGTGACGCCTGAGGCGTCGGGCGTCCGCTGCTCGCTCGAGGACCAGGGCGACGTGGTCGCGGACGCCGTGGTCGCAGCGATCGGTGCGGCACGTCCGCCGCTTGGGCTCGAGGACCTGGGGCTGCCGCAGGTCCACCCGGTGCGCGGGGCGACGATCCGTCTCGAGCCGACGCCGGGGGTCGTCGCTCCTTCCCGCACGATTCGCGCCATCGCACAGGGTGTGCCGTGCTACCTCGTGCCACGCGACGACGGCGCGCTCGTGATCGGCGCGACGAGCGAGGACCAGGGGTACGCGACGATCGCGAGGGCGGGTGGCGTGTTCGTGCTCCTCGACGCGGCGCGCGCCATCTACCCCGGGCTCGACGAGCTCGCCTTCAGCGAGGTCTCGGTGGGACTTCGTCCCGCCACGAGTGACCATCTGCCGTTCGTGGGTCCGCTCAAGGACCCCAGAGTCGTCGCGGCGGTCGGCCACTACCGCAACGGCGTCCTCCTCGCCCCCTTGACCGCCCGTCGCGTGGCAGACGCGCTTCGGTCCACGTCGTGAACCTGCTCGTCAACGGAGAGTCGACGACCCTGGCGCCCGGCACGACGGTCGCACAGCTCGTCGACGCCGTCGCTGGCACAGAAAGGGGCGTGGCCGTCTCGATCGATCGAGAGATCGTGCCGCGATCCACGTGGTGCGAGGTGCGGCTCCACGAGGGTGCCCACGTCGAGGTGCTCGTCGCCGCGGCCGGGGGGTAGGCCTCGACACGACGAGCACGAGTTGGCCGACTCGACCCGCAGGTGCTGGACTGGACTTGGCTCACGTGTGTGCGACGAGGCAGGAGACGAGATGGACGTGCAGGACCTGATCGACGCGCTCGACCAGCGCATACTCGACGCCATCGCCGCCAAGGCAACCGGGGAGACGATCGTCAGGCTGTGCGAGGCGCGGGCTTGGCTGACGCACCCTGGCCAACCGCACACGAGCGTCTCTGTGCCAGGGTAGGCGCGCCTCTCGGGTGAGGTATGCGCAGCAGGGTGGGTGTTTGCAACCGCGACTCGTTCGGCCGACAAGAGCCGTGCCTCACCGCGGGGCGGTACTCGTTCTCGACCGATGAGTAGGCTGACTCGTTCACGGGCTGTGGCGCAGCTTGGTTAGCGCGCTTGACTGGGGGTCAAGAGGTCGCGGGTTCAAGTCCCGCCAGCCCGACCATTTTCCGAGGGTTCTGTCAAGAGATGTAGGCGTATTGTACGCGTGACGTCTTGAGCGGACCCAGTTATGCGGTCCCGTGCGGAGCAGTCCGTGCAGAGCGTCAGCAGCGCCGGGTCACTTCTGAGAGAGTGGTGTGAGAGCCGCGCCTGCACCTGACCGGCGCATCCCGTCGTGTGGGGAACGCAGCGGGTGTCCGTACATGGGAGCGCGTCCCGGAATGAATCGCACCGGGTCTTGTGGAGGCTTCAACTCTGTGAGAGAGGATGGAGCCAATGTCAACCCACAAGGAGTACCCACCTGAGCTGAGGGAGCGGGCGGTGGCCATGGTGCTCGAGTGGCGCCGTGAGCACGGTCGCCA
>DASZHS010000020.1:0-23969 GCA_035937595.1 Acidimicrobiales bacterium | reverse complement strand
CGACCCCGAACGTGCCGTAGAACTCGGTGGCGCGGTGCAGCCGCTGGCCGATGAGCAGCCCTCCCAGGACCTGGAGCACTGACCAGCCGGTGGCCCCGAGCACGGTGCCGGGCCACAGCGTCCGCCACGTGGTCGAGGGCGGTGCGAGCAGCTTGAGGGCGACCAGGTAGCCCGCGGCGTTGGTCGCGAGCACGGCCGCGAACGCGATCGCCCGTCCGACGTTCCCGCCCACCCCGACGCGTGCGACGCCGTTGGCCGCGACGCCCGCGACGACCGTGGAGAGGAGCGCGACCGCCGCGAGGATGCCGAGCAGCACGAGCCCCTTGGCGAGGCGGACCCACAGCGAGGGGTCCTGGCTGCGCGGGCGCCGCCAGACGGCCGCCGAGGCCGCCTGCAGGGAGTTGGTGATGCCGAAGGAGCCCCAGATGAGCCCGAGGATGGCCACGGCCACCGCGACGCTGTTGCCCACGGCGATCGCGTTGATCTGCTTGTCGAGCTCCGGGCCGATCACCGGGAACTGGGCGAGCACGCTGTGGAGGAGGTCGTGGTGCAGCGTCGACTGGCTGACGAGGAGCGCGGCGAACGTGACCAGGAGGAGGATGAGCGGGAAGACCGACAAGAAGCCGTAGAACGTGACGAGCGCGGCCTGGCGGCCGCCGCGGTCCTCGGAGTAGCGCTTGAGGACCGCGACGACGAGCGCACTCGGCGGTGTCGCCTGCTGCAACGCGTCGAGCCACGACAACGTGGCGTCGACGCGACCCTTCTGCTCGGGCATCGGGCGCTCAACGCGAGGCGGTGAACGCGCAGGGGAGGTGCTTGATGCCGTTCACGAACGAGGAGCGGAGCCGGTCGGGCTCGCTCGTGGCCTCGATGTCGGGGAGGCGACGGAAGAGCTCTCGGAACATGACACGGATCTCGCGTCGCGCGAGGTGCGCGCCGAGGCAGAAGTGCGGGCCTGCCGCGCCGAAGCCGAGGTGGGGGTTGGGATCTCGCAGCACGTCGAAGCGATAGGGGTCCTCGAAGACTTCGTCGTCGCGGTTTGCGGAGTTGTAGAAGAGGAGCACCTTGTCGCCCTCGGCAAGCGCCGTGCCCGAGAGCGTCGTGGGCTCGGCGACCGTGCGGCGCATCCAGATGACGGGCGACGCCCACCGGACGATCTCGTCGACCGCCGTCGCGGCGCGGCCCTCGAGGTCGGCCTGCCAGAGGGCGCGCTGGTCCGGGTGCTCGGTGAACGCCCAGAGCCCGTGGGCGATCGCCGTCCTCGTGGTCTCGTTGCCCGCCGTGACGAGCAGGACGAAGAAGCTCGCGAGCTCCTGGTGGGTGAGCGCGTCGCCTTCGACCTCGGAGTTGACGAGCGCGGACGTCAGGTCGTCCACGGGGTGGTCCACGCGGTGTGCGCCGAGGCTCTCCATCATCGCCGTCAGCGTCGCGCCCGCCTCGAGCACCGCGGTCACAGGGTGCACGCCCTCGGGGATGTACTCAGGGTCGCCGCCCGACAGGATCGTGTTGGAGCAGCGCAGGACCTCGGCATCGTCCGACGGAGGCACGCCCATCATCTCGCAGATGATCCGAAGCGGGAACGGCGCGGCGACCTCGGTCGCGAAGTCGCAGGCCCCGGCACGGGCGACGGTGTCGACGACCTCGCGCGCCACGCGGTCGATCGAGTCCTCGATCGCCTGAACGCGGCGCGGGTTGAACGCGTTCGACACGATCCTGCGGAGCCTCGTGTGCCGCGGGTTGTCCGTCGAGATCATCCCCGAGAAGTACTCGACCATCTCCGGCGGTAGGTCAACGAGCGAGACCGCGCCCTGGCCGGACCGGAAGATCTCGGGGTGTCGGCTCGCCGTCGTCACGTCGCGGTGCCGGGTGAGCGCGTAGTACCCGTTGCCGGGGGGCAGTGGGACCGGGGAGTCCTCGATGACCGGGTCCTCGAAGTGGGCGATCGGTCGCTGCGCGCGCAGGAGCTCGAACGCGCCCTCTCGCTCGTCGGGACCAAGCTCCCAGAACGAGGGACCGGACAGGTCGATCTCGTCGAGGGCGAGCGTCGAGACGGGGGGCACGGCCCGATCGTAGCGAGGGGATCCGTTCGTGCCCGGTACACGGCAGGCCACGCACACCCGTCGACGCATCGAACGATGGGCGCGCATCGCGACGGCGTACGGGGACCTTCGCCGCCGCGACCGTGCGCGCCGAGCGGCGCGTGGTGTCGACGCGATGCGCGGTCCACCGCTGCCGATGGCGCGCTCGGTACCGTGGTCTCGGCCAAGGGGGGACCGATGTCGAACGGCGTGATCGTGATGGACGAGGCGACGGCGACGGAGGCGGCCGCCGGGCTCGAGCGGGTCTGGTGGCTGCTGCTCGCGGACGGGATCCTCTCCTTGCTCATCGGGTTCCTGGTGCTGTCGTGGCGCCACCAGACGCTCTACGTGCTCGCGTACTTCCTCGGCGCCTGGCTGTGCGTGATCGGCGTCCTCCAGTGCGTCTCGGGACTGCGGTCCCTCTCGTCACGCTGGCCGTACGCGGTGATGGGGGTCGTTGCGCTGGGTGCGGGGATCGCCACGCTGGTCTGGCCACACATCACGCTCTACGTCATCGCCACGATCCTCGGCTGGACGCTCATGCTCTGGGGCATCTTCGACGTCGTCGGTGCGTTCCTGCGCCGCGAGGTCCCGTACTGGTGGCTCGGGATCATCAAGGGCGTGGTGCTCCTCGCGCTCGGCATCTGGGCGGTCCGGCACCCGGGCAACGCCTTGACGGTCCTCATCGTCGTCTTCGGCGTCACCTGCGTGTTCTGGGGTGCCATCGAGCTGGTCGCGGCCTTCTTCGCCCGCCATGCGAGGCGGAACCTCGAGAAGGCCGTCGCCGGGCGCTGACCCGGCACGCCGGGACGCCGCTCCCGGCAGAATGGACCCATGGAACCCGCGACCCGGCCTGGTGCCGTGACCGACGACGAGCGAGCGAGCCGCCTCAAGGACCTCCGCGAGCTGATCGAGCTGATGCGCCCGGCGGTCCAGCAGGATGGCGGCGACCTCGTCCTGGTCGCCGCCGACGTCGAGACCGGTGTCGTCGAGGTCCAGCTCCAAGGCGCGTGCTCGTCGTGCGCCATCAGCACCTCGACGCTCGAGGGCGGGGTCGAGCGGATTCTGACGACCAGGCTCGGCTGGGTCACCGAGGTCCGTGGGGGTGTCGACGAGTCGATGGACCCGATCGAGGCCGAGCTCCTCGGCCGCGGGGCCTACGTCCCCAAGCCCTGACGGGCCAGGGGTCGACCGGCCGCCGGGCGCGGCCGCCATGTAGTTAGTTATACTAAGTAATCATGAGGTCGTCGCCCGCGGAGGTCCTACGAACAGAGGTGGTCGACCTCGCCCCGCGGCTGCGCAGCGCCGTCACGAGGCTGAACCGTCGCCTCCGATCGAGCGCGCTCGGCGGCATCTCGCCCGGGCAGGCGTCCGCGCTGGCGATGATCGAGCGCCTCGGCTCGCCGGCGCTCAGCGAGCTGGCGGCGGCCGAGCAGGTGCGTCCGCCGTCGATGACGCGCGTGGTGGACGCCCTCGAGGGCGACGGCTTCGTCGAGCGACGCGTGGACGCCTCGGACCGACGCTGCCAGCGCGTCTCGCTCACACCGGCCGGCCGAAGGGCACTCGCGGGCATCCGGGGGCGTAAGACCGCGTTCCTCGAGGCACGCCTGTCGCGCCTGACCGAGACGGACCGCGACGCCGTGGCTCGTGCCCTGCCCATCCTCGAGCGACTGTCCGAGGACCAGTGAGGTTCCTCCGGCGCGCGACGGATCAGACGTTCGTCTCCTTGCACGTGCACAACTTCCGCCTCTACTTCATCGGCCAGTTCATCTCCATCTCAGGGACCTGGCTCCAGTCGTTCGCGCAGGCGTTCCTCGTCGTGCGGGTGCTGCACGGCTCGGCGGTCGACCTGGGGATCACGGTCGCCCTGCCGTTCCTACCGATGCTGCTCCTCGGGCCGCTCGGCGGCGTCGTCGTCGACCGCTCCAACAAGCGACGCATCCTCTACCTCACGCAGTCCTCCGCCGGGCTGCTCGCCCTCTCGATGGGCATCTTGGTCACGACGAACCACGTCTCTCTGCACGCGATCTGGATCCTCGGCACCTTGCTCGGGGTCGTCAACCTCTTCGACAACCCGGCTCGACAGTCGTTCGTCCAGGAGATGGTGGGCAAGGAGCTGCTGTCCAACGCCGTCTCGCTCAACAGCGCGATGATCAACATGGGCCGCGTCGTCGGGCCTGCCATCGGCGCCGTGCTGCTCTTCGTGGGCATCGCGACGTGCTTCTACGTCAACGCCGCCTCGTTCCTCGCGCTGCTCGTGGCGCTGGCGCTCATGCGCACGAACGAGATCACGCCGATCCGAACGGTGGCCCGCGCCCGTGGTCAGGTCCGTGAGGGCCTCCGGTACGCCTGGGGCGACAGCGAGCTTCGCGAGGTGCTCGCCTCGGTCGTCTTGGTCGGCCTGCTCGCGTTCAACTTCACCGTCACGCTGCCGCTGCTCGCGCTCACCGTGCTGCACGGGACGAACGCGGCGTACTCGCTCGTCACGTGCTCGATGGGTCTCGGTGGGCTGCTCGGCGGCCTGTACGTCGCGCATCGGTCGCGGCCGACGCGCCGGCTCCTCGCACGCCTCGCCCTGTGCTTCGGGGTGCTCATGGCCGGCGTCGCCGTCGCGCCCTCCGTCCTCGTCGCGTGCCTCGTCATCGTCCCCATGGGCGCGGCGTCGCTCGCGTTCGTCTCGACCGCCAACGCCACGCTGCAGCTCAACAGCCGCGAGGAGATGCGCGGGCGGGTGATGAGCCTCTACGCGATGGGGTTCCTCGGCACGACGCCCATCGGGGCGGTCGTGATCGCGCTCGTCGCCGCGGCGTCGAGCGCCCGCATGGCGATCGGCGTCGGCGCCGCGGCGAACCTCGTCGCCTTCGCCTTCCTCGCGCTCACGGCGCGGACCCGTGCCGAGGTGCCGGTCGCCGCGGCGGCGCCCGGCGTGGCGTAGCTGCCCGAGACGGCTACTCGGAGGGCGGCTTCGGCTCCTTCGGCAGCCCGAGCGCCCGCTCGCCGACGATGTTGCGCTGGATCTCGGCGGTCCCGCCCCAGATGGTCTCCGAGCGGCTGAAGAAGAAGCTCGCCTGCAGGTCCGTCACGGGGTAGTCGGCGCGCCCGCGACGGTGCCCCGGGAGCAGGCCCTCGGCGCTGCCGGTGCCCTCGAGGATCTGGGCGTGCATCCCCAGGATGTCCATCGCGAGCTCCATCGACCGCTGGTGCGACTCGGACCAGAACATCTTGTTGCAGGCCCCCAGCCTCGCGGACTCGTGGGTGCCGTTGAGGGCGTCGGTGAGGGTGCGGTAGCCGTTGATCTGCATGATCTTCACGTCCATCCAGGCGCGCACGAGCCGGTCGCGGATGACGCCGTCGCCGTCCTTGCCGTTGGCCCTGGCCTCGGCGACGAGGCGTTCCCACTCCTTCTCGAACCGGCGGTAGCTCGTGGTCGCCGAGCTGCCGCGCTCGAAGCCGAGCGTCGTCATCGCGACCTTCCAGCCGTTGTTCACGCCGCCAACCACGTTCTCCACCGGGCACCGGGCGTCGTTGAAGAACACCTCGTTGAACTCCGCCGTCCCGTCGACCTGGGTGATGGGCCGCACCTCGACGCCCGGCTGGCCCATGGGGACGAGGAGGTACGAGATGCCGGCGTGCTTCGGGGCGCTCGGATCCGTCCTCGCGAGGCAGAACATGTAGTCGGCGTACTGGGCCTGGGTCGTCCAGACCTTCTGGCCGTTGATGACCCACTCGTCGCCGTCGAGCACGGCGCGGGTCGACAGCGACGCGAGGTCGCTGCCGGAGTTCGGCTCGCTGAACCCCTGGCACCACGACGTCTCCCCGTGCAGGATGCCCGGGAGGAAGCGGTGCTTCTGCTCCTCGGTGCCCCACTGCAGGATCGTCGGGCCGACGAGGGTGTCGCCGAAGAAGTCGGCGCGCAGCGGCGCCTCCGCCCTCGCGAACTCCTCGTTGAGCACGACGCTCTGCAGGGTGGACAGCCCCTTGCCCTCGTACTCCTCCGGCCAGCTCGCGCAGATCCAGCCGCCCTTGTAGAGCCGCTCGACCCACTCCTTGTTGAAGCGCGTGCGCTCCTCGGGGGTCATCGAGAACCCCTCGTCGAACCAGCCCTCGGGGAGGTTCTCCTCGAGCCAGGCGCGGATCTCGGCGCGGAACTCCTCGGCGTCAGGGGGATACGTCAGCTCCATGCGGGCAGCGTAGCGAGCGCGTGGAACGGTCCCCGGCGGCCCGCTCGCCGCGGTGCCGCGGCACGACGCGGCCCGCGCCGCCGTCCGAGCGGCCGCGTTCTTCGGGCGGAGGCCGGGGTTTGCGAAGGAGGGCGCGCGACGACGACGATGGTGCGTGCCCAAGTCACCCCGCCAGTCCGTCCGCGACGTGCGGGCGTCCTGGGCGAGGTCGGCGGCGCTGGCCCTTCCCGAGCGCGTCGCGCCGCGTCCGCCCGGGCCGAAGGGGCGGCGCGTCGCCTTCCTCATCTACCGGGGCAACCCGCGCTGCGGCGGCCAGGGCGTCTACACGCGCCACCTGACGCGCGAGCTCGTGGCCCTCGGCCACAGCGTCGAGGTGTTCGCCGGCCCGCCGTGGCCCGAGCTCGAGGAGGGGGTGGGCTTCACACCGGTCCGCGGCCTCGACCTGTACCGCGACCCGGACCCCTTCCGGATCCCCGCGCGTCGCGAGTTCACCTCGCTCGCCGACGCCGTCGAGTTCGCGACGATGTGCCTCGCGGGGTTCGGCGAGCCGCTCGCGTTCTCGCGCCGCATAGTGAAGGAGCTGACCCGGCGTCGCGCGGAGTTCGACCTCGTCCACGACAACCAGTGCCTGGGCACCGGGATCGCCGAGCTGCACCGCCGGGGCTGGCCGCTGCTCGAGACACTGCACCACCCGATCACCGTCGACCGCGCGATCGCCCTCGACCATGCCGAGACCCCGTGGCAGCGGTTCACGACGCGGCGCTGGTTCGGGTTCCTGCGCATGCAGGTGCGCGTCGCCCGCGAGCTGCCCTTCGTGCTCACCGTCTCGGCGAACTCCCGCCTCGACATCAACCGCCAGATGCACGTCCCGCTCGAGCGGCTCACCGTGGTGCCCGTGGGCGTGGACCACACCGTGTTCCGCCCCGACCCCTCCGTCGCGGCGCGGCCCGGTCGGCTCATGGTCACCTCGTCCTCGGACGTGCCGATGAAGGGGCTGGTGCCGCTCCTCGAGGCCGTGGCCAAGCTGCGCGCCGAGCGCGACCTCGAGCTCTGCGTGATCGGGAAGCCCGCCGCGGGGGGCCGCGTGGCGAGGGCCATCGAGCGCCTCGGGCTCGCCGACATCGTGTCCACGATCACCGGCGTGAGCGACGCCGAGCTCGCCCGCCTCTACGCGCAGGCCGAGGTGGCCGTCGTCCCCTCGCTCTACGAGGGGTTCTCGCTGCCGGCGATCGAGGCGATGGCCTGCGGCGTGCCCGTCGTGGCCACCACCGGCGGCGCCCTCCCCGAGGTGGTGGGCGAGTCCGGGCGCACGGGCGTGCTCGTCACCCCCGACGACCCCGAGGCGCTGCTGAGCGCGATCCGCGACCTGCTCGACGACCCCGCGGCCCGCGCGCGGCTCGGTGCCGCCGGCCGCGCGCGCGTGATGGAGCGGTTCACCTGGCAGGTGACCGCACGCGGGACCGCCGCGTGCTACGACGCGATCCTCACGGGCCGCCCGCTGCCCGAGTCGATGACGTTCGCCTGATGCTGACCTGCGACTACGACCGGCTCGGCCTCCTCGCCGGTGACCTCCTGTTGGACCTCGGCTGCGGGTTCGGGCGCCACGCCTACGAGGCGGCCCGGCGCGGCGCCGACGTGGTGGCGCTCGACGCGGGCCGCGACGAGGTCGACGGCGTGGCGGCGGTGTTCTGCGCGATGGCCGAGGAGGGCCAGCTCGACGACGCCGCCCGCGTCGGCACCGTCCAGGGCGACGGGCTGCGCCTCCCGTTCGGCGACGCGACGTTCGACCGGGTGATCTGCTCGGAGGTCCTCGAGCACCTCCACGACGACCGCACGGCGATGGCCGAGCTGGCCCGCGTGCTGCGGCCCGGCGGGACGATGGCCGTGACCGTGCCCCGCTACGGCCCCGAGCTCGTCAACTGGGCGCTGTCCGACGAGTACCACGCCGTCGAGGGCGGCCACATCCGTATCTACCGGCGCCGCCAGCTGCTCTCTCGACTGCGCGGGAGCGGGCTCGAGGTGACGGGCACCGGCCATGCCCACGGGCTCCACAGCCCCTACTGGTGGCTGCGGTGCGCCGTCGGCACGACGAACGAGGACCACGGGCTCGTGCGCGCCTACCACCGCGTGCTCGTGAAGGACATCGTCGAGGCGCCGCGCGCCACGCGGCTGGCGGACCGCGTGCTGTCGCCGGTCATCGGCAAGTCGATCGTCGTGTACCTGCGGCGCCCGGGCGCCCCCCGCCGCGCGTCCGTCCGCGAGCTGGCGGCGTCCGCCAGATGAGCGGGACCGCGGAGGTCTGGACCCTCCCCGAGCTGCCGGGCGTGCTCACCTCGTCGGAGATCGCCGCCTCCGGCGACCACCTCTGCGAGCTGCAGCGCGGCGACGGGATGATCCCGTGGTTCGAGGGCGGCCACTGCGACCCGTGGAACCACGTGGAGGCGGCGATGGCGCTGTCGGTCTGCGGGCGCGCCTCGGCGGCCGAGGCCGCCTACGGGTGGCTGGCCGCCGCCCAGCTTGGCGACGGGTCCTGGTTCAACTACTACCTGGGGGACCGGGTGAAGGACCCGAGGATCGACACGAACACGTGCGCCTACGCCGCGACCGGCGTCTGGCACCACTACTGCGTGACGGGCGACACCGGGTTCCTGGCCGAGCGCTTCGGCATGGTCGAGGCGGCCCTCGACTTCGTGCTGCGCTGCCAGCTCGCCGACGGCACCATCCGCTGGTCCCTCGACGCGACCGGTCGGGCCGAGGGCTACGCCCTGCTCACGGGCTCCTCGTCCATCTTCCACGCGCTGCGCTGCGGGGTGGCCGCCGCCGAGGAGCTGGGGGTGGCCCGCCCGGACTGGGAGCTCGCCGCGGGCCGGCTCGGCCACGCGGTCGCGCACCACCCGGGCGCGTTCGCGCCGAAGAACGAGTACGCCATGGACTGGTACTACCCCGTGCTCTGCGGGGCGCTCGAGGGCGAGGCCGCGAGCGCGCGGCTGGACGAAGGGATCGCCACCTACGTCCTCGAGGGCCTCGGCGTGCGCTGCGTGTCGACGAACGACTGGGTCACCGCGGCCGAGACGGCCGAGTGCGCGATGGCGCTCGACGCGCTCGGGCGCCGCGACGAGGCGCTGACCGTGCTCGCCCAGACCGCGGCGCACCGCCGCGACGACGGGTCGTACGTCACGGGGCTCGCCTACCCCTCGCGCGCGACGTTCCCTGACGACGAGACCACGTCGTACACCGCGGCGGCCGTCGTGCTCGCGGCCGACGCCCTGAGCGGGGCGACGGGGGCGGCGGGCCTCTTCCGCGGCGAGCGGCTCGCCCCGGCGCTCGACCTCTCGGCGAGCCGGTGCCGCGGGGCGGCCTCGTCGACCTGCACCGCCGCCTGAGTCACCGCGCGCGGCGCCGCAGCACGCGCAGGCTGCCGGTGGCGCTGACCTCGTCGAACGTCGTCGCCGTCGCCTCTCGGTACAGCTCGTACGGCGGGCGCCCGCCGTCGTCGGGGTCCTCGAAGACGTCGTGGATGCACAGCCACCCGCCGCGCGCGACGAGGGGCGCCCACGCCCGGTAGTCGGCCCAGGCGGGGTCGTGGCCGTGGCCGCCGTCGATGAAGCAGAGCGTGAGGCCGCTTCGCACCCTTGCCGCGACGGTCGGCGAGTCCCCGACGACGCCCACGACGCAGCGCTCGAGGCCCGCGATCGCCACCGTGCGCTGCCAGGTGGGCAGCGTGTTCACGCGCCCGTCGGCCGGGTCGACGAGGTCCGGGTCGAAGTCCGGCCAGCCCGCCTGGAGCTCCTCGGAGCCGTGGTGGTGGTCGACGGAGAGCACGGTCGCCCCCGTCGCCTCGGCGGCGGCGCCGAGGTACACCGTCGACTTCCCGCACCACGCGCCCACCTCGACGAAGGTCGCGTCGCGGACCTCGCGCCCCGCGGCGCGCGCCGCAGCGTAGAGCGCCTCGCCCTCGTCGTCGGGCATGAAGCCCTTGGTCGCGCGCGCGATCGCGAACAGTGCCTCGCGTCGCTCCTCCACGGGGCGATGCTGTCACGACGGCGCCGGGTGGCCGCGACCGCCAAGGCTCAGCCGACGAGCTGGGCGACCGAGTAGGCGGTGAAGCCGACCAGCACGACGCCGCCGAACCGCCGGATCCTCGACGTCGGCACGACCCGCACGAGGGCGCGTCCCGAGAACGCCGCGAGCGCCGAGACCCCGAGGAGCGCCGCGCCCGCGCCCAGGGCGACGCTCCACGGCTCGTGGGTCCTCGCCACGAAGTTGACCGTGAGCAGCTGGGTGAGGTCGCCGAACTCGCCGACCAGGATGACCCCGAAGGCGGCGAGCACGACCTGTCGCGGTCGCCCCACGCGCTCGGCGAGCGCCTCTCGCTCCCCGCGCTCGACCTCCTCGCGCTCCGGGACGAAGAGCAGCCACGCGGCGCCGCCCGCGAACAGCACCGTGACGATGACCTCGAGCGCGGTGTGCGGGAGCCGCGTCAGCAGCTGGCCGGCGACGACGGCGAACCCGACGTGGACGAGGAACGCCGCACTTGCCCCGAGCCAGACCCACAGCGGCATCCCGCGCGCGCCCATGACGAGCGTCGCGATCATCGTCTTGTCCGGCAGCTCGGCGATCGCGATGACGCAGAAGACCGTGAGGACGGTCCCGGCGCTCACCGCTCCGGCGGGGTCAGCGTGACAGCTGCGCGGCGAGGCTCGGGCGCACGCGCTCGGCGAACGCCACGCCGGTCAGCATCCGCTCGATGGACTGCTCCACCTGGCGCTGTCCCGAGTCGACCGGGTGCTCGCGGTGGAACGCGGCGACCCGCTCGGCGAAGGGGCGGTCCGAGAGGAAGGTCGAGATGGACGCGACGAGGTAGTGGACGACCTTGGACGGCAGCATCTGGTGGATCTCGTCCCAGCGGGCCGTCATCCGCTCCCAGACCGCTGGCCCGCCCACCGGGTTCGCGAGCAGCGAGATGACCTGGAGCGGGACGTCTTGGAGGCGGATCTCGCCGAAGCACATCTCGAAGCACCGCAGCGTGAGCGACTCGTCGTGGAACTGGGCGAGCGCCCTGCGGTAGCGGTTCTCGGACTGGGGGTCCTTCGCCGCGCGGAACCGCGCGAGCGTCGCGTCGAAGTCGCCCGGCCGGTTGACCGCCCCCACGGTCGCGAGGACGGCGTTCGCGAGGTCGCCGTCGACGACGCCGGTGTCGAAGCGGCGGAGGGACTCCTCGCGGACCGAGGCGTCCGACCCGATCGTGCCGAGGCACTGCACCAAGAGCCCGCGCAGGGTCAGCGTGCGGTCGTCCTCGCCCGCGACCGGCTCCCAGCCGAAGTGCGCGAGCTTCGGGCCGAGGACCTCGCGGACGGCGGCGGCGACGTGGTCGCGGTCCGAGGGGTCCGCCGCGCGCCAGAGGTAGTCGAAGGCGCTCGCGACGGTCGACCACGTCGCGATCTCCACCTCCTCGCCGAGGCCGCGGGCGAGCGCGAGCAGGTCGGGGACCTCGCGCTGCCCGGCGAGCACGAGCGCCCAGGTGTCGTTCACGAGCACGGCGCGCTCGAGCTCGACGAGGCGGTCGAGCGACGCCGAGATCGCGCCGAGCTCGGCGGTCCCGTAGCTCGTGCGGTAGACGCCCGAGCCACCAGCGTTCGCGATCGCGGGGCCCGTCGTCGCGAGCGGCTGCGGCTCGTCCCCCAGCAGCTGGCGCGACACGGTGTCGGCGAGCAGCGGGCGCGAGCAGACCGGCACGAGCCACGACGAGCCGATCGCCGAGTCCGCGGTCTTCGGCGTGAAGCTGAACGGCGCCTGGGAGATCGTCCCGTTCTCGACGGTGACGACCGGGTGTCCGCCCTGCAGGATCCAGGTGTCCATCATCTTGGCGACGGGCTCGCCAGAGACCGTCTCGAGCGCGCTCCACAGGTCCGTCGTCACCGTGTTCGCGTAGGCGTGGTCCTTCAGGTAGTGCCGGATCGCGTCGCGGAACACGTCGGGGCCGAGGTACAGCTCGAGCATCCGCAGCACCGAGCCGCCCTTCTCGTAGGTGAGCAGGTCGTACATGCCCTCGGCGTCCTCGGGGGACACCACCTCGTACTCGATCGGCCGCGTCGAGTGCAGCGAATCGACGGCGAGCGCCATGTCGCGCGCGATGCCGAACAGCACCCAGCGCTGCCACTCGGGCCGGAACACGTCGCAGCAGCGCTCCTCCATGAACGTGGCGAACGCCTCGTTCAGCCAGATGCCCTCCCACCACTGCATCGTCACGAGGTCCCCGAACCACATGTGGGCGAGCTCGTGGGCGACGACCTGTGCGACGCGCTGGATCTCGAGCTGCGAGGCCGTCGCGGGGTCGACGAGGAGCGCGGTCTCGCGGAACGTGATGCAGCCGAGGTTCTCCATCGCGCCCGCGGCGAAGTCGGGGATCGCGACGAGGTCCACCTTGTCGCCGGGGTAGGCGATGTCGAAGTACTCGGAGAAGAACCGCAGCGCGAACGCGCCGATCTCGAGCGCGAAGTCCGTGAGGTGGGCCTTGCCCGGCGGGTAGACGACGGCGAGCGGCACCCCGTCGACGTCGACGGCGCGGGTCTGCTCGAAGGGCCCGATGACGAAGGCGACGAGGTACGTCGACATCTTCATCGTGGGCGCGAAGCGCACCTCCCGACGCCCGTCGGGGAGGGGGGTCTCGTAGGCGACGGGGGAGTTCGAGTACGCGGCGAGGCCGCCGGGGACGACGAGGGTGACCTCGTAGGTCGCCTTGAAGGCGGGCTCGTCGAAGCACGGGAACGCGCGGCGGGCGTCGGTCGACTCGAACTGGGTCGTCGCGATCGTGTGGACGGTGCCGTCGAGGTCCGTGAACGTGGAGCGGTAGAAGCCGCGGAGCTGCTCGTTGAGGAGCCCGTGGAACCCGATCGACAGCACGTGGCGGCCGGCGGCGAGCTCGGCGGGGAACCGCAGCGTGGCCCGCTCGAGGGCCTCGTCGATCGAGGCGGTGCCGGTCGCCTCGTTGCCGTGGCCCCGCACGACCGGCGTGCCCAGCTCGAGCTCGATCGAGTTGAGGACGATCACCGACGTGGCCTCGCGCACGTCGACGTCGATCTCGACGACGCCGCTGAACGTCGCCGCGTCGAGGTCGGGCTCGAGCCGCAGCCGGTACGCGGACGGGAGGACGGTCGTGGGGAGGCGGTACGGGTCCGACGACGGTGCAGGCATCCGGCAAAACTACTGCGGCCGCGGCGCGCGGCCCGCGCGACGGATCAGCGCAGGGTCTCCGCCAGCGCTGGGCGTTCGCGCTCGGCGAGGTTCGCCGACGCGACGAGGTTCTCGAGCGCCTGCTCGACGCGCCGCTGGCCCGACGCGAGCGGGTGCGAGCGGTGGAACGCGACGGCGCGCGCCGCGAACGCGGCGTCGGTGACCTGCGCGATCAGCCCCAGCCCGAGCGCGAAGTGCAGGGGCGGCGGGACCCGCTCCAGCAGCTCGTCCCAGCTCGAGGTGACGGCCTCCCACACCACGCGGCCCCCGACGGGGTTCATGACGAGCCGCGCGATCACGATCGGCGCGTCCTGCATCCGGAACTCGTCGAAGCACGTGTCGTAGAGGCGCACGCACAGCTCGGCGTCGGCGACGCCCGCGAGCCCCTGGCGGTAGCGCTCCTCGGTCTGGGGGTCCTTGGCCTCGCGGAAGCGCCGGCGCATCTCGTCGAAGTCGTCCGCGCGCCGCATCGAGTTGACGACCGCCACGATGGCGTTCGCGAGGTCGCCCTCGACGACGCCGGCGTCGAAGCGCGCCGCCGCCTCCGCGCGGACCGCCGCGTCCTCGCCGGTCGTGCCGAGGCGACGGAGCAGCGTCGCGCGAAGCACCTGGGCGCGAACGTCCTCGCCCTCGGCGCGCTCCCAGCCGAGCCGTTCGAACGTCGGCGAGAGGAGGGACCGCGTCCGGGCGGCGAGCAGCTCGCGCGCCTCGCCGCCGGCGTCGCCGATCGCGCGATCGAGGAAGTCGAGGGTCCGGTCGACGGCGTCCCAGCACGACGGCTCGACCTCGGTGCCGAGCCCGGCGGCGAGCGCCAGCATGTCGGCGACCGAGCGCTCGCCGGCGCGGGCGAGCGCCCAGGTGTCCGCGAGCAGCACCGCGCGCTCGATCTCGCTGAGGGCGCCCATCCGAGCGACGATCGCCGCCAGCTCGCGCGGCGCGTAGCTGGTCCGGTAGAAGCCCGCGCCACCGGCGTTCGCGAACGCCGGCGCGGCCGCGGCCAGCGTGACGGGCGTGTCGAAGAGCAGCTGGCGGCTCGCCCCGCCCCCGTCGAGGGGTCGCGAGCGCACCGGCACGCGCCACGGCCCGCCGATGTTCGAGTCGCCCTCGGCCGGCCCCAGAGTGAAGGGGCTCTGGGTGAGGGTCCCATCCTCGACCGAGACGATCGGGTGGCCGCCCTGGAAGATCCAGGTGTTCATGATCTCGCCGACCGGCTCGCCCGAGGCGGCCTCGAGCGACGCCCACAGGTCCGAGGTCACCGTGTTCGCGTAGGCGTGCTCGGCGAGGTAGTGGCGGATCCCGTCGCGGAACGTGTCGGCCCCGAGGTAGGACTCGAGCATCTTCAGCACCGAGCCGCCCTTCTGGTACGTGATCGGGTCGGCCATCGCCATCGCCTCTGCGGGCGCGCGGACCGGGAACTCGATCGTGCGCGTCGAGTGCAGGGCGTCGATCACGAGCCCGACCTCGCGCTCGTCGCTGAAGCGAACCCACATCTTCCAGTCGGGGCGGTACGCGTCGGTGCAGACGTACTGCATGTAGGTCGCGAACGCCTCGTTGAGCCAGATCCCCTCCCACCACGCCATGGTCACGAGGTCCCCGAACCACATGTGGGCGAGCTCGTGCGCGGTCACCATCGCGATGCGGACGAGCTCGTTCTGCGAGGCGGTCGCGGGGTCGACCAGCAGCTCGGCCTCCCGGAACGTCACGCAGCCAAGGTTCTCCATCGCCCCGTAGGCGAAGTCCGGGATCCCGACGAGGTCCACCTTGTCCCCGGGGTAGGCGACGCCGAAGTACTCCTTGAAGAAGCGGAGCGAGAACGCGCCCACGTCGAGCGCGAACGCCGTGAGGTGGGCCTTGCCGGGCGGGTAGACGACCGCGAGCGGCACGCCGTCGACGTCCACCGGCGGCGTCGACTCGAACGGGCCGACCACGAAGGCGACGAGGTAAGTGGACATCTTCATCGTCGGGGCGAAGCGGACCTCTCGCCGGCCGTCGGCGAGCGTCGACTCGGCGACGATCGTCGTGTTGGAGAACGCGGCGAGCCCCTCGGGGACGACGAGGGTGACCGTGAAGGTCGCCTTCATGGCGGGCTCGTCGAAGCACGGGAAGGCGCGACGCGCGTCGGTCGCCTCGAACTGGGTCGTCGCGATCGTGTGCTCGGTGCCGTCGGCGTCGGTGAACACCGAGCGGTAGAAGCCGCGGAGCTCGTCGTTGAGCCGGCCGGTGAAGGCGATGGCGAGCACGTACGCGCCCGGCGCGAGCTCGCGGGGGAACGTCAGCGTCGCGCGCTCCAGCGTCTCGTCGAGGGCGACGGTGCCCGTCGTCGTCGCGCCGTCCGGACCCCGCAGCACCGGCGCGTCGAGCGCGAGCTCGGCCGCGTTCAGCACGACGACGCTGGTCGCCTCGACGAGGTCGAGGTCGATCTCGACGGTCCCGGCGTACGTCGCGGTGCCGAGGTCCGGCACCATGCGGAGCCGGTAGGCGGTCGGGACGACGGTCGCGGGAAGGCGGTAGGGATCCAGGTCTGAAAGAGTCATTTCACGAATGTAGCCCGGTTCTTGGGCCCGCGCTCGGCGCGGCTCAGCCGAGCGCGAGGGCGAGGTCCGGCCGCGCGCGCTCGGCGAAGGCCACGCCGTTCAGCATCTGCTCGACCGCCTGCTCGACGCGCGTCTGGCTGGTGCCGATCGGGTGGTCACGGTGGAAGGCCGCGATCCGTGCCGCCAAGGCCGGGTCCGCGATGAGCGTCGAGACGCCGAGGCCGAGGACGAACTGCATCGACGGGGGGATCTTGGCGAGCGTGGCCTCCCAGGACGCCGCGAGCGCTTCCCACACGGCGGCGCCGCCGACGGGGTTCATGACCAGCCGCAGGATCACGAACGGCACGTCCTGGGCGCGGAAGAGCTCGAAGCACCGCTCGAACGTCGTGACGGCGAGGTCCCGGTCGGCGATCGAGGTCACCCCGTCGCGGTAGCGCTCCTCGCCCTGGGGGTCCTTCGCCTCGCGACAGCGCCGGAGCATCTCGTCGAGGTCGCCCGGGCGGTCCATCGAGGCGACGACCTCGACGACGGGGACGGCCAGGTCGCCGTCGAGCCCGCCCGCGTCGAAGCGCGCGGCGGCCTCGGCGCGGACCGCAGGGTCGCGCGCGACCGTGCCGAGCACGCGCACCGCCCGGCCGCGGACGACGGGCGCGAGCACGCCCTCGTCGGCCGAGGGGCTCCAGGTGAGCGACGCGAGGACCGGGGCGAACAGCTGGCTCGCGGTCGCCTCGAGCCGGGGCCGGTCCGCGTCGTCGACGAAGCGGTCGAGCGTCTCGAGCACCTCGGCCACCACCGCCCACGCGGAGGGCTCGACGAGCGTGCCGAGCCCGCGGGCCACCGTGAGCACGTCGCGCACCGTTCGGACGCCCGCGCGGGCGAGCGCCCAGGTGTCGCTCAGCAGCACCGCGCGCTCGAGCTCGGTGAGCGCGTCGAGCGCCGCGGCGATCTCGGCGAGCTCGCCGGCCCCGTAGCTCGTGCGGTAGAACCCCGAGCCGCCGGCGTTGACGACGGCGGGCCAGGGGGTCGCGAGCGCCGTCGGCGCGTCGCCGAGCAGCTGGGCGACCGGAGGACCGCCGGCGAGCGGGCGCGAGCGGACCGGCACCTGCCACGACGACCCGATGCGGGAGGGGCCCTCGGGGGCGCGGAACTGGAACGGCGACTGGGACAGCGTCCCGTCGTCCACGGCGACGAGCGGGTGGCCGCCCTGGAGGATCCAGGTGTGCATGATCTCGCCGACGGGCGCGCCCGAGGCCCCCTCGAGCGCCGCCCACAGGTCCGCCGTGACCGTGTTGGCGTAGGCGTGGTCGGCGACGTACCGGCGGATGCCGGCCTGGAAGACGTCGGCGCCGAGGTACTGCTCCAGCATGCGGAGCACGGCGCCGCCCTTGCGGTAGGTGATCGGGTCGAACATCGCCCACGCGTCGGCGGAGGTCCGAACCGGGAACTCGATCGCCCTCGTGGAGTGCAGGGCGTCGATCGCGAAGCCGGGCTCGCGCTGGAGGTTGAACCGGACCCACAGGTTCCACTCGGGGCGGAAGGCGTCCGTGCAGAGGTACTGCATGAACGTGGCGAACGCCTCGTTCAGCCAGATGCCCTCCCACCACTGCATGGTCACGAGGTCCCCGAACCACATGTGCGCGAGCTCGTGCGCGATGACCATCGCGACGTCCTGGAGCTCCTCGGTCGAGGCCGTCTTCGGGTCGATGAGCAGCAGGGTCTCGCGGAACGTGATGCAGCCGAGGTTCTCCATGGCGCCCGCGGCGAAGTCGGGGATGCCGACGAGGTCCACCTTGCCGCCGGGGTACGGGACGCCGAAGTACGCCGAGAAGTAGCGCAGCGCGAACGCCCCGACCTCGAGCGCGAAGGCGCTGAGGTGCGACGTGCCCGGCGTGCTCACGACGCAGAGGGGGACGCCGTCGACGTCGACGACGTCGCTGCGCTCGAAGCGCCCGACGACGAGCGCCACGAGGTACGACGACATCTGCATCGTGGGGAGGAAGCGACACTCGCGCCGGCCGTCGGGGAGCGTCGACTCCGCGGCGACCGGCGCGTTGGAGAACGCGGTGAGGTGCGGGGGCACCACGACGGTGAGCTCGAACGTCGCCTTCAGCGCCGGCTCGTCGAAGCACGGGAACATCCGGCGCGCGTCGGTCGCGCAGAGCTGCGTCGTGGCGATGGTGTGGGTGGCGCCGGACTCGTCGGTGAACGTCGAGCGGTAGAAGCCCACCAGCTCGTCGTTGAGCGTGCCGGCGAAGCGCGCCCGCAGCACCGCGGACCCGATCGGCAGCGGCGGATCGAGGTGCAGGGTCGCGCGCTCGAGGTCCGCGTCGAGCGAGACCGAGGCGGTCCTCGACGTGCCGTCCGCGAGCTCCACCGAGGCGTGCTCGAGCTCGAGGTCGACGGCGTTGAGCACGACCGCCGGGCTCGCCTCGGTCACGTCGACGTCGATCTCGACGGCGCCGGTGAAGGTCGCGGCGTCGAGGTCCGGCTCGAAGCGCAGTCGGTACGCGATCGGCGTGGGGCTCGTCGGGAGTCGGTAGCGGGGGTCGTCGGACAAGGGCCCGACGCTAGAGCCTCGTCTTGCACCACCGACCGAATAGTCGTGCGTTGCCCCAGAGCCTCTACCCTTGCGCGGTGGAGATCGCGACGTCCGTCGAGCTGACGTCGCGACCGGAGCCCGCCCGGCTCGACGTGGTCGGCATCGGCAACGCCCTGGTCGACGTCATCGCGACGACGGACGAGGCGCTGCTCGACCGCCTCGGGCTCGTGAAGAGCGCCATGACGCTCGTCGACCTCGAGCGCGCCACGGCGATCTACGCGGCGATGGGACCGGGGATCGAGATCTCCGGCGGCTCGGCGGCGAACACGATCGCGGGGATCGCCTCGCTCGGCGGCCGCGCGGGCTTCGCCGGCAAGGTCGCCGAGGACGAGTTCGGCGAGGTCTTCCGCCACGACTTCGCCTCCCTCGACGTCGAGCTCGACCTCGCCGTCGTCGCGCCCTCCGACGGCGGGACCGGGCGGTGCCACGTGCTCGTCACCCCCGACGCCCAGCGGACGATGGCCACGCACCTGGGCGTCGCCAACACCCTCGTCCCTGGCGACCTCACCGGGGCGCTGTTCTCGCGGACGCGGCTCACCTACCTCGAGGGCTACCTGTTCGACCTGCCGCCCGCAAAGCAGGCCATCCGTGACGCGATCGCGCACACCCACGCCGCCGACGGCCTCGTCGCCCTGTCGCTGTCGGACGCGTTCTGCGTCGAGCGGCACCGTGCGGACTTCCTCGACCTCGTCACCCGCGAGGTCGACGTCGTCTTCGCCAACGAGACCGAGGCGCGCGCGCTGTTCCGCTCATCGGACCTCGACGGTGCGCTGCGGGCCTTCGACGAGACGGGCGTGCTCGCCGCGGTCACCCTCGGACCGAGGGGCGCGGTCGTCGTCGCGGCGTCCGGCATGGTCGAGGTGCCCGCCTGCGAGGTCGACGAGGTCGTGGACGCCAACGGCGCGGGCGACCTGTTCGCCGCCGGCTTCCTCTATGCCCTCGCCCGCGGCGCGGACCCCGTCGAGGCCGCGCGGCTCGGCTCGGTCTGCGCCGCCGAGGTGATCGTGCACCTGGGCGCGCGGCCGTTGGCCGACCTCCTCACGCTCGCGACGGCGGAGGGGTTGCTCTAGGAGCGTCTCCAGCGCTACCCCGTCTGGGGGTGCGTCGGCGTCACTCCGCCGGGCTCGAGCAGGTCGAAGCCGTCGGGGATCGACAGCAGCCCCGTCGCGGTGCCCGCGACGTCGGTGAGCCCGTACTGCCAGACGATCCAGTGCGTCGCGGGGTCGATCACGACGACGCGGTTGCGGTAGTCGTCGTTGACCATGATCAGCCCATTGGGGAGCCGCTCGGCGAGCGACGGCATCTTGAGCGCCGCGTCGCCGGCCGTCGAGTCGTAGCGCCACAGGATCCGGCCGCTCCTCGTGAACTCGACGATGCGTCCCTCCGCACCCGGGTTGTAGTCGCACATGAGGTACAGGTCCGGCCCCAGCTGCTGGGGGTCCGACGGGTAGGCGATCTGGGGGAAGTGCCGCGTCCAGACGAGGTGGCCGGTCGGCGTGTACTCGCTGATCCACGAGCCGTTCACCTCAGAGACGAGCACGTTGCCGTCGGCGAGCGGCGTGTCGCCGTTCGGGTAGGCGATGGACACGCCGGGGACGTGGGCGTCGACGCCGTTGCCGACCTGGGAGACGACCACGCGTCGCGTGGGCGAGATGAAGATGACGCGGTTGTTGGAGGCGTCGGCCACCGAGACCAGGCCGTTGCGCAGGTAGTACGCGTCGTCGGGCTGGTTGAGGTAGCCCGGCGCGCTGCCCGGCTGGCGTGCGTGGCCGTAGTCCCAGAGGATCTTGCCGGAGGGGTAGGCGATCTCGACGATCGTGTGGTTGTCCTCCTGGTTGGAGATGATCCCCGTGCCCTTCTTGAAGAAGAACGCGTCGTCGGGGAAGTAGAAGCCGCCCGGCGGGGGCGGCTTGGTCTTCGAGGGGTACACCCACGAGACGAGGCGCGACGGGGTGAGCAGGAGCAGCCGGTCGTTGCCCCGGTCGGCGATGAGCAGCTGGCCGCCGTACGGGGTGCCGGCGTGCGGCGTGCCGGCCGGCCCGCCGTAGGGGCTCGGCCGCAGCGCGAGGACGGTCGACAGCGTGCCGGACGCGACGCCGGCCTGGTCGGGTCCGCGCTGCGCGGCGACCTCCCCGCCGACCAGGTACCCGACGGCGCCGGCGCCGGTCCCGAGGGTCGTCGCGCCGCCGAAGGCGACGGCCTGGGGGAGGAGGCCCGCGAAGAGCACCTGGCTGGCGCCCGGCACGTAGGCGTAGATCGCCGTCTGGGTCAGGCCGCCCGGCGTCTCGCCGCCCGCGACGTAGACGACGCCGTCGAGGGTGAAGGCGGCCGCACCGTAGAGCGGCTGGGGGAGCGAGGCCACGACGGTGTCCGTGCCCGTCGAGAGGTTGACGGCCTGGACGTCGGCCGTGGCCGCGGTCGAAGAGGTCGTCGAGGGCACCTCGCCGCCCACGACGTAGAGCACCCCGTTGTCCGCCGCGACGGCCGGGTAGCGCACGGGCACCTTGAGCGTGGCGGCCGTCGTGAACGTGCGCCCGTCGCGGGTGGCGAGGACCTCGGGCAGGTAGCTCGAGCCGGTGTAGCCGCCCACGACGTAGGCCGTCGTGCCGTGCGTCGTCGCGATCGTGACCGCGGTGGAGTCCGAGCGGGGCGAGGGGAGGGGACTGCCGAGATGGCGCGCTCCCGCCGTGAGCACCTGGACCGTCGCCACGGTGGCCGGCGAGCCGCCGCCGAAGACGTAGGTGGACCCGCCGAGCGTCCCCGCCGAGGCGTCGTGGACCGCGCTCGGGAGCGGTGGCTGGGCGTGGATCGCGCCCCCGGTCGTGACCGCCGTCACGCTCGACACCGACGCGCCGGCGGGGGTGAGCCCGCCGAGGACGGTGAACCCCCCGGCCGACGGCACGACGGACGTGCGCGACAGCGGCGCCGGGAGCTGCCAGGGCTCGATCCCCGCCTCGATCGAGGGGACGGTCGCCGCCCCGGCGCGAGGGCCGCTCGAGCCCACGAGCGACGTGATCGCCCACACGAGCGTGATCGTGGCGAGGACCGCGACGCCGAGGACGGTCAGCCGGCGACGGCGGTAGAGGCGTCGGCGGGCCGCGCGCGCGCGTTCGTCGCGCCTCGGGCGGGTCGGCGCACGGGATCGGGGCGGTGTCGAGGGCATCGGGTGTGGAAACCCTACGACGGACGTGCCGTCGGGGCGCCACGCGCCCCGCGTGCGGAATTTCCATAAGACCCCAGTAAGACGCAGAGACCTCGGGCGCATTCCTCGGTGTCATGGACAAGACTTCGCCGATGGCCTCGGCGAGCAGCGCGCCCTTGCACGCCCGGAGCGCGGCGGTGCACACGATCCCGTCGCGTCGCCGCCGTGTCCGTCGCCGTGTGCGTCGAACGCTGCTCGTGGCGTTCGGTGCCTTCTTCGTCTGGTTCGCGATCAGTTTCGGCTCCGCGCTGACGAACCCGTCCTTCGGCACCTCGCTCGCGGCACGCGCTGCCGAGTGGGCGCGCGACCATCACCTCGGGTTCGTCGCGACGTGGGCCGAGGAGATCAACTACCAGCTCAACCCGCCCAAGAAGGGCGGCTCGCCGGGCGCCGGGGCGTTCACGAAGGGCACGACGCCCCTCGTGCACCCCCTCGTCGCCGCGCTCCCGGTGCCGTCGCGGCTGCGCTCGCCGGCCGGCGCCTGGCTGCCCGGCGAGGGCGTGTGGCACCCCGCGGGCCGCACCGTCCACGGGACGCCGGCGATCTTCACCACCCAGGTGCGCCCCGATGCGGTCTACACGAGCTACGTCATCGGTGTCGCCTGGATGGACCAAAGGCTCCTGCGCGCCCAGCTGTACTCGGGCTCAGAGGTGCCCGGCGGCGGGCCCTACCGCTTCAACGCCCCCATCTCGACGCTCGCCTCGCGGACGCTCGACGCCGCGTTCAACGCCGGCTTCAAGATGCAGGACGCCAACGGTGGCTACTACACCGACCATCACGTCGTGGTCCCACTGCGCGCTGGGGCGGCGTCCCTCGTCGTGTACCGCGACGGGTCGGCCACCGTCGGCGCATGGGGCACCCAGGTTGGCCTGTCGCCACAGGTGGCGTCGGTGCGTCAGAACCTGGACCTCATCGTGAACGGTGGCCGGGCGGTGCCCGGGCTTCTCGCCAACGACAACTCGCAGTGGGGCGCGACGCTCGGCGGCGCTTACGCGGTGTGGCGCTCCGGCGTCGGGGTGACGAGCAACGGCGCCCTCGTCTACGTCGGCGGTCCGAGCCTCACGATCACCTCGCTCGCCAACCTGCTGGTCGACGCCGGCGCGGTGCGAGCCATGGAGCTCGACATCAACACCGACTGGGTGCAGTTCTCGACCTACCGTGCCGCGCCGATGCAACCGGTGACGGGGGCGAACGGCACGAGCCTCCTCTCCAACATGGCGGGCGCGCCCTCGCGGTACTTCGAGTCCTGGTGGATCCGCGACTTCTTCACCATGTCCGTGCGCCCGACGCCCGACGATCACCTCACCGCGCGGGTGCCGTAGCGCATCGTGTCGAGCCGGGGGCGAAGGGGAAGGCAGATGTGTGCGACCAGGCGCCGTCGTGGCCGATCGTGAAGGCCTCGATGTCCCGCAGGGCCTCGATCCGCCCGAGCACCTGCTCGCCACCGACGGCGAGGGCGGTGGCCAGCGCGTCGGCGAGGCCGAGGTCGCGACCGCACACCGTGGCGGATGCCACCGCCGTGCGGCGCTCGCCCCGGACTGGGTCGACGAGATGGGCGCCACGCTCGTAGGTTCCCGACGTGGCGATCCCGCCGTCGACGGTGGCCACGCATGCGAGGCGCCCAGGCGCTGCGGGATCGACGACGCCGATCCGGAACGACGCACCCTGTGCCGGCTGACCGAGCGTCGCGACGTCGCCCGCGGCGTTCACGATCGCGCCTCGAACTCCCAGACCCACGAACTGTCGCACCGCGCGTTGCGCCGCCCAGCCCTTCATGTACCCCGTGGGATCGACGCCACCTGGAAGCGCCCACGGGTCGAACCAACCGCCCGACGCCGCCCTCGCCGCCTCACACGCGGCGAGGACCTCGCGCACGACGTCCGGCGCGTCGGCGAGCTGCAGCGCACCGCTCCGCAGAGCGGACATGGGGCTGTCCGGCTTCCACACGCTGAACGTGCCGTCGACCTCGTGGAGGACCGCGACCGCAGCCGCCATCGCCGCGTCGAGGCGACCCGGTTCGATGGGGTGGTCGAGGAAGCAGTCGATGGTGACCACCGTCCCCATCACCTCCTCTTCGTGGTGACGCCGCGAGACCGGCGCTGCGCGGTGCACCGGGGCGCTCACAGCCCGAGCTGCGAGAGC
>DASZHS010000019.1:0-36550 GCA_035937595.1 Acidimicrobiales bacterium | reverse complement strand
TCTTCTTCATCCTCGTGTGCAACTGGCTGGAGTTCGTCCCCTCGACCTTCCAGGTCGGCGTGACCCAGGACATCCTGCCCGCGCCCACCTCCGACGTGAACCTCCCGCTCGCGATGGCGCTCACGGTCTTCGTCTACTGCCAGTACCTCGCGTTCAAGAAGCGCGGCTTCGGCGGGTACTTCAAGCACTACACCAAGCCGCTCGTGATCATGACGCCGATCAACATCATCGAGGAGATCACGAAGCCGATCACGCTCACGTTCCGGCTCTTCGGCAACATCTTCGCGGGCGGGCTGCTCATCGTCGTGATCGCCGTGGTCGGGACGAAGCTGGCCGGCCAGATCGGGGGACAGGTGGCGCTGTTCTTGGTCTCCCTCGTCTGGCGGCCCTTCGACACGATCTTCATCGGGGCCATCCAGGCCCTGATCTTCGCGCTGCTCACCATCATGTACATCGGCATGTCCACGAGCACCGAGTCGCACTGACCGCACCACCTACAAGAAAGGCACAGACCCAATGGCAACAGACAGCGTTGAGCAGGGACTTCGCACGGCAGGCGCGCTGATCGGCGGTGGCCTCGCCCTCGGTGGCGGCGCCATCGGCGCAGCGGTCGGCGACGGGCTCGCGGGCTCCCAGACGATCGCCGCGATCGCACGCCAGCCCGAGGTCGAGGGCAAGGCCCGGCAGTACTTCTTCTTGACGGTGGGGCTCGTGGAGGCCATGTACTTCATCAACCTCCTCTTCATGGTGGTGTTCATCTATGTGTTCAAGAAGCAGTAGCCACACCCCACGATCCGCAGGCTCGCCGCGAGGCGACCAGACCGAAAGAGCCAGATGACCACAGGCACGTCCGTCTTCTTGTTGCCGAACGGCACGTTCTTCGTCGAACTCGCCGTCACGATCATCCTCATCGTCGCGTTCTCGAAGTGGCTGCTCCCGCCCCTCACCAAGGCGATGGCCGCGCGCCAAGAGCAGGTCCGCGCGTCCCTCGAGGCGGCCGAGCGGGCCCGCCTGGACGCCGAGGCGGCGGACGACGAGCGGCACCACGTCCTCGAGGAGGCGCGGGTCCAGGCGCGCGAGATCGTGGCGATGGCACAGCAGACGGCCGACCAGCTCCGCGCGGACGCCACGGCCCGCGCGCAGGCCGAGTACGACCGGATCGTGGCCGCCGCCGCCGCCGACGTGCAGCTCGCGCGCCAGCGCGCCGTGGACGAGGCCGCCGCGCGGCTGGGCGAGGTCGTGATCGAGGTCGTGAGCAAGGTGGTCGGCCGCGAGATCAACGCCGAGTCGCACCGCGACCTCATCGACGAGGCGATCGCGGCGCTCGCCGAGGAGTCTCGAAGGGCCGCCGGACAGCCCCGATGAACCCGTCACTCATGGGGTACGAGGCCGCGGTCCTCGGCGGCCTCGACGCCACCGCGCGCCGCCAGGTCGCCGGCGAGCTCGCCGCCCTCGAGGTCGCGGTGTCCTCGGACCCCGCCCTGCGCGCCGCGCTGACCGACACCTCGATCGCACCGGGCCCGCGGCGCGCCGTCGTCGCGGACCTGCTCGACGCCAAGCTCTCGGTGCCGGCCGTGCGGATCGCCGCCTACGCCGCGTTCTCGGCGCCCGCCCAGGACGTCCCCGCCTCGATCGCCGAGGCCGCGCTGCGCGCGCGAGCCGTCGCCGACGACGCGGACCTCGACGAGCCGGCGCTCTCGGTGGGCGCGTCGCGCCGCCGCGTCGGCGGGTACGCGGCCGCGGTCTTCGAGGACGAGACCGTCGCCACCCTCGACGGCGTCGAGGACGACCTCTTCCACTGGGCGCGGGCGATCGAGGCGAGCGCGCCCCTGCGCAACGCGCTCACGAACCGCGACCTGCCCGCCGACGAGCGCACCCGGCTCGTCACGGACCTGCTCTCGGGCCGCGCCAGCCCGGTCACCGTGCGCCTCGCCGTCTACGCGGTCGAGGGCGGCCGGCCGCGCGACCTCCTGGGCACGCTCGACTGGCTCGTCGACGCCGTGGCCGAGGAGCGCGGGTGGCGCGTCGCGCGCGTGACCTCCGCCCGGGCGATCGACGACGCGACGCGCGAGCGGCTCGCCGACACCCTGCGCTCCCTCGTCGGGCGGCCCGTCGAGCTCGAGGTGGCCCTGCGGGCCGACCTCCTCGGCGGCGTGCTGGTCGAGGTGGGCGACCTCCGCGTGGACGCGACCGCCAGGGGCCGCCTCGACGCATTCCGCGAGCACCTCACCGCGGAGCCCGGTGCGACGCGCACCTTCGACACGACGACCGCAACCCAAGGAGCGAGCTGATGCCCGAGCTGACGATCACCGCGTCGGAGATCACCGAGGCGCTCAAGCGCCACGTCGACGAGTACTCGCCCGAGGTCGGCGCCGAGCAGATCGGCCGCATCATCGAGGTCGGCGACGGCATCGCCAGGGTCTCGGGGCTGCCCCGCGTGGCGGTCAACGAGCTGCTGGAGTTCGAGGACGGCACCGTCGGGCTCGCGATGAACCTCGACGAGGAGTCGATCGGGGCGGTCGTGCTGGGCAGCGTCGACCACCTCGAAGAGGAGCAGGTCGTACGGGCCACGGGCCGGATCCTGTCCATCCCCGTCGGCGACGCCCTGCTCGGCCGGGTCGTGAACGCGCTCGGCGAGCCGCTCGACGGCAAGGGCACCGTGGCGACCACCGAGACGCGCCGCATGGAGGTCCAGGCCCCCGGCATCACGGGCCGCCAGCCGGTCTCCGAGCCCCTGCAGACCGGCATCAAGGCGATCGACGCGATGACGCCCATCGGGCGTGGCCAGCGCGAGCTGCTCATCGGGGACCGCAAGACGGGCAAGACGACCGTCGCGATCGACACGATCCTGAACCAGAAGGGCCAGGGCGTGAAGTGCATCTACGTCGCCGTCGGCCAGAAGAACAGCTCGGTCGCCCAGACCGTGCGGATCCTCGAGGAGTTCGGGGCCTTCGAGTACACGGTCGTCGTCCTCGCCTCGGCGGGGGACCCCGCGCCGTTCAAGTACCTCGCGCCCTACGCGGGCTGCGCCATGGGCCAGCACTGGATGGAGCACGGCGAGCACGCCCTCATCGTCTACGACGACCTCTCGAAGCAGGCCGAGGCCTACCGGCAGATCTCGCTGCTGTTGCGGCGCCCGCCGGGCCGCGAGGCGTACCCGGGCGACGTCTTCTACCTGCACAGCCGGCTCCTCGAGCGCGCGGCGAAGCTGTCCGACGCGCTCGGCGGCGGCTCGCTCACCGCCCTCCCGATCATCGAGACCAAGGCCGGCGACATCTCGGCGTACATCCCGACCAACGTGATCTCGATCACCGACGGCCAGGTCTTCTTGCAGTCCGACCTCTTCTACTCCGGGGTGCGCCCGGCGATCGACGTGGGCAACTCGGTCTCGCGTGTCGGCAACGCCGCGACGATCAAGGCCATGCGGGCCGTCAACGGGTCCCTCAAGATCGACCTCGCGCAGTTCCGCGACCTCGAGAGCTTCGCCACGTTCGGCTCCGAGCTCGACCGCGCCTCGCAGGCCCAGCTCGACCGTGGCTACCGGCTCGTCGAGCTTTTGAAGCAGCCGCTCAACGCGCCGGTGCCCGTCGACGAGCAGGTCATCGTGATCTACGCGGCGACCCGCGGCTGGGTCGACACGGTCCCGGTGAGCGAGGTGCGGCGCTTCGAGACCGAGCTGCTCGCGTTCTTCCGCGCCCAGCACCCCGAGCTTCTGAGCCAGATCCGCGACACCGGCAACCTGCCGGAGACCGACGCGCTCGACGCCGCGCTCACGACCTTCCTCGCCGGCTTCGACGCCGCCGTCTAGGGGCTCGAATGGCAGGTGGCAAGGAGCGCGAGCTCCGACGGCGGATCCGCAGCGTGCGCTCGACGCGCAAGATCACCAAGGCAATGGAGCTCATCGCCGCGTCCCAGATCCACCGCGCCCAGGCCCGCATCACCGCCAACCGCCCCTACCGCGAGGGCATGGCGAGGATCATCGTGGAGGCCGCGGCCGGCGACCCGGCCGCCGCGGCCAAGCTGCTCGGCGTCCCCGCCCAGGTGCGCCGCGCGGTCCTCGTGGTCCTCGTCGGCGACCGCGGCCTGTCCGGCCCCTACAACTCGTCGGTCCTGCGCGCGGCCGAGCACGAGCTCGCGCGGCTGCGCGCCGACGGCGCCGAGGCGACGGTGATCGCCGTCGGCAAGAAGTCGGTCAGCTACCTCGCGTTCCGCGGGATCGAGGTCGCGCACAGCTTCCAGGGGTTCTCCGACCGCCCGACCTTCGCCGACGCGAGGCAGGTCGCCGCCGTCGCGGGCGCGGGGTTCGCCCACGAGACGGTCGATCAGGTGCTCCTCACCTCGATGCGCTACCAGTCCGCGGCGCGCCAGGTCGCCGAGACCCGCCAGCTGCTGCCCCTGCCCGCGCCGGACGAGGCGGCGCTCGACAGCGAGCGCCGGGGCGCGGAGGGCTACACCGAGTTCGAGCCCGACGCCGAGCCGCTCCTCGAAGAGCTCGCGCCCGCCGCCCTCGAGTCCGAGATCTTCTCGGCGCTCCTCGAGGGGGCCGCGGCCTTCCACACGCTCCAGCAGCGCGCGATGGCCGCCGCGACGGAGAACGCCGACGAGCTGGTCCGCCTGCTCACCCGCGAGGTGAACCGGGCGCGCCAGGACGCGATCACGACCGAGATCATGGAGATCGTGGGCGGCGCCGAGGCGCTGCGCACCGAAAAGGAGCATGCATGACCGACACCGCCACCAAGCTCGAGACCGGCCGGGTCGTGGCGATCACGGGACCCGTCGTCGACGTGGAGTTCCCGCCCCACGCCCTGCCCGAGATCAACCACGCCGTCGAGATGGACGTCGAGCTCGACGGCCGCCAGCTCACCGTCACCGGTGAGGTGGCCCAGCAGATCGGCGAGGGCCGGGTGCGCTGCGTGTGCATGCAGCCCACCGACGGGCTGGTCCGCGGCGCCGTCGTGCGCCAGACCGGCCGGGGCATCACGGTGCCGGTCGGCCCGGCCGTGCTCGGCCACGTGTTCAACGTGCTCGGCAAGCCCCTCGACACCGACGACATCGGCCCGGTCGACGACTACTGGGAGATCCACCGCGACGCGCCCCCGTTCGACCAGCTCGAGCCGCGCTCCCAGATGTTCGAGACCGGCATCAAGGTCATCGACCTGCTCGAGCCCTACGTGCAGGGCGGCAAGATCGGCCTGTTCGGCGGGGCGGGCGTCGGCAAGACGATCATCATCATGGAGATGATCAACCGCGTCGCCACCCAGCACGGCGGGGTCTCGGTGTTCGCCGGGGTCGGCGAGCGCACGAGGGAGGGGACGGACCTCCTGCTCGAGATGCAGGAGTCCGGGGTCATCGAGAAGGCCGCCCTGGTGTACGGCCAGATGGACGAGCCCCCGGGGGTGCGGCTGCGCGTCGGGCTCGCCGCCCTCACGATGGCCGAGTACTTCCGCGACGTGCAGAACCAGGACGTGCTGCTCTTCATCGACAACATCTTCCGGTTCGTCCAGGCCGGCTCGGAGGTCTCGACCCTCCTCGGTCGGATGCCGTCGGCGGTCGGCTACCAGCCGACGCTCGCCGACGAGATGGGCGAGCTCCAGGAGCGGATCACGTCGACCAAGGGGCGGTCGATCACGTCGCTGCAGGCCGTCTACGTCCCCGCGGACGACTACACCGACCCGGCGCCGTTCACGACGTTCACCCACCTCGACGCGACGACGGAGCTGTCGCGCCAGATCGCGGCGCTCGGGATCTACCCGGCCGTCGACCCGCTGGCGTCGACCTCCAACATCCTCGCGCCCGAGATCGTGGGGGAGCGGCACTACCAGGTGGCCCGCGGCGTCCAGCAGATCCTGCAGCGCTACCGCGAGCTGCAGGACATCATCGCGATCCTGGGGCTCGACGAGCTCTCCGAGGAGGACCGCGTGACCGTCTCGCGCGCGCGCAAGATCCAGCGGTTCTTGTCCCAGCCGTTCTTCGTCGGCGAGGTGTTCACCGGCCTGAAGGGCATCTACACCCCGATCCAAGAGACCGTCGAGAGCTTTGAGGCGCTCATCAAGGGCGACCTCGACGACGTCGCCGAGCAGGCGTTCCTGAACGTCGGCGGCGTCGAGGGCGTGCTCGCCAAGGCGCGCGAGCTTGAGGCGTAGATGAGCGACGGGAGCACGTTCGGTGCCGAGCTCGTCACCCCGGAGTCGTCGCTCTTCGCGGGCCCTGCGTCCGGGGTGACGCTGCGCACCTCGGAGGGCGACCTCACCGTGCTCGCCGGGCACACCCCGCTCGTCGGCGACGTCGTGCCCTTCGTCGTCCGGATCGAGCAGCCCGACGGGACGACCGAGGCGTTCGCCGTCCACGGCGGGTTCGTCCAGGTGGCGACGGCCCCGGGCGCGGTCGTCGGGCTCCTCGAGGACGCGTCCGCCGAGGAGCGCTCGACGCGGGTGACGCTGCTCGCCGGCGTCGCAGAGCCGGTCGCGGCGATCGACGGGGCCCGGGCCGGGGCCGCCAGGGACGCGGCGACCGCACGGCTCGCCGCGCTCAGCTCCCGCGACGAGGAGGCGGCGATCGCCGAGCGCGAGGTCGCCGAGCACGACCTCGCGCGGGCGGAGCTGCGGCTCGAGGCGCTGCAGGGGACCGGGGTCGCCTAGAACCTAGGACCTACGGCGGTGGCGCCCGTCGTCTGATCGGACAGCGGATACGCCTCGAAGGCGGACCCCGCAGGGACCGGGGGTCCCGCGAGTCCCGCCCGGCGCTTCCCCGGATCAGTACGCGACCGAGCTGATCTCTTGGAGCTTGTCGAGCCGGTGGAAGCCGTCGACCTTGCGCACGGTGCCCGAGAGCGATCGCATCACGAGGCTCTGGGTCGAGGCGCCGTGGTCGTGGAACCGAACGCCGCGGAGCAGCTCGCCGTCGGTGATGCCCGTCGCGGAGAAGAAGCAGTTGTCACCGCCCACGAGGTCGTCGGTCATGAGGACCTTGTCGAGGTCGTAGCCCTCGGCCTTGGCGGCGGCGCGCTCGTCGTCGTTGCGCGGCCACAGGCGTCCCTGGATCTCCCCGCCGAGGCACTTGAGCGCCGCGGCGGCGATCACGCCCTCGGGGGTCCCGCCGATGCCGAAGAGGATGTCGCCGTCGGACTCGTCCCAGGCCGTCGAGATGGCGCCCGCGACGTCGCCGTCAGAGATGAGCCGAACGCGGGCGCCCGCGGCGCGGACCTCCTCTACGAGGTCGTCGTGGCGGTCGCGCTCCAAGATGACCGCGATCAGGTCCCGCACCGGCAGCTCGAGCTGGTCGGCCAGCGCGTGGAGGTTCTCGGTCGGGCTCTTCTTGATGGAGATCGCGCCGTGGCCCCGCGGGCCGACTGCGATCTTCTCCATGTAGACGCACGGCCCTGGGTCGAACATCGTGCCCCGCTCGGACAGAGCGATGACCGCGAGGGCGCCCGCGCGGCCCTTGGCCACGAGCGTCGTCCCCTCGATCGGGTCGACGGCGATGTCCACCTGGGGGGGCGTGCCGTCACCGATCCGCTCCCCGTTGAACAGCATGGGGGCAGCGTCCTTCTCGCCCTCGCCGATGACGACGACGCCGTCCATCGGGACCGAGGCGAGGACCGTGCGCATCGCGTTGACGGCGGCCCCGTCCGCCCCGTTCTTGTCACCGCGACCCATGAACCGCGAGGACGCCATCGCCGCCGCCTCGGTCACGCGGATGAGGTCCAGCGCGAGGTTGCGGTCCGGCGCCTTCTGGGGATGGGTGGTCATCGGTGAAGATTAGTTTGGGCCCGCCGGGGCCGCACCGGGCGATGTCCAGCTCCCGTACGCACGCCGGGCCGCACGCGCCCGTCGGAGCGACCCACACGGCCTAACTTCTAGCCGTGAGCCGGTTTGTCGTCCGACCCTCCGGGCCGCTCTACGGGACGGTCACGGCCGGTGGGGCGAAGAACGCGGTGCTGAAGGAGATGGCGGCGTGCCTGCTCGCCGAGGGCATGCACCGGCTCCGCAACGTGCCGAGGATCACCGACGTCGAGACCATGGCCTCGGTGCTCACCGAGCTGGGCTGCCGGGTCCACTGGGCGGGCGAGCACGAGCTGTCGATCGGCGTGCCCTCGGCCGGGCGGCTCTCGACGGCTGCGCCCGCGAGCTACGTCGAGCAGCTCCGTGCCTCGATCGTCGTGCTCGGCCCGCTCCTCGCCCGGACGGGGGCGGCGACCCTGCCGCTGCCCGGCGGCGACGACTTCGGCACCCGCCCCGTCAACTTCCACCTCGAGGGCCTCGGGGCCATGGGGGCGGACCTGCGCGTGCACCGCGGCGTGATCGAGGCCTCGACGCCGGCGCCCGGTCGGCTGCGCGGGGCGCGCCTCACGCTCGAGTACCCGAGCCACACCGCGACGGACAACCTCCTGATGGCGGCGGTCACCGCGGAGGGCACGACCGTGATCGACAACGCGGCCCGCGAGCCGGAGGTCGAGGACCTCGCCGCGATGCTGAACGCGATGGGCGCCGACGTGCAGGGGCTCGGGACGTCGCGGCTCGTCGTCGAGGGCGTGGACGCGCTTCGGCCGGCGGACCACGAGGTCGTCCCGGACCGGGTCGTCGCCGCCACCTACCTCGCGGCGGGGACGATCACCGGCGGCGAGGTGACCGTCGCCGACGCGCGCCGCGAGCACATGGAGACGCTGCTGCGAAAGCTCGCGACCATCGGGGCCGACCTCACCGGCGAGCGGGGCATCACGGCCAAGGGCCCCGCGCGCCCGGGCGCCTGCGACGTGGCCACGCTCCCGTACCCCGGGGTGGCGACGGACTACAAGCCGCTGCTCGTCGCGACGCTCGCGATCGCCGACGGCACCTCGGTCGTCACCGAGAACCTCTTCGAGGGGCGGTTCCGCTACGTCGAGGAGCTCGCGCGGCTGGGTGCGCGGGTCTCGACGGAGGGTCACCACGTCGTGATCCGTGGGGTCGAGCGATTGCAGGGGGCCGCGGTGCGCGCGACGGACGTCCGGGCGGGAGCCGCGCTCGTGCTCGCGGGGCTCGTGGCGGACGGCGAGACGGTCGTCGCCAACGCCGCCCACGTCGACCGCGGCTACGAGGACCTCGCCGGGACCCTCCGCTCGCTCGGCGCCGACGTGGAGCGCGTGTGACCGGGGCGCGAGCCCCGGACCGACTGCTCGCCGACGCGCGCACGGGGGACCGTGTCGCCCTCGCACGGCTGCTCAGCGCCGTCGAGAACGACGCGGCCGCGGCCCGGGCGGTGGCGCCGACCACCTGGAGCTCCGCGCGGGCGTACTCGGTGGGCGTCACCGGTGCGCCCGGCGCGGGCAAGTCGACGCTCGTCGACCGGCTCATCGCCGTCGCGCTCGAGCGGTTCGTGCCCGACGGCGCGACCGCACCGGTCGACCAGCTGGGCGTCCTGTGCGTCGACCCCACCTCGGCGCGCACCGGCGGGGCGCTCCTCGGCGACCGGGTGCGCATGCAGGACCACGCCCTCGACCCCCGGGTCTTCATCCGATCGCTCGCCACGCGAGGCCACCTCGGCGGGCTCTCGGTCGCGGTCCCCGACGTGCTCGCGGCGCTCGGCGCCGCGGGGTTCTCGCTCGTCTTGGTCGAGACGGTCGGGGTCGGCCAGGTCGAGCTCGAGGTCGCCGCGACCGCCGACGCGACCGTGGTCGTCGTCACCCCCGGCTGGGGCGACGCGATGCAGGCCGCCAAGGCCGGGCTGCTCGAGGTCGCCGACGTCTTCGTGGTGAACAAGGCGGACCGGCCGGGTGCGGCCGAGGCGCGGCGGGACCTCCAAGGGATGCTCGACCTCGGCACGAGCCGCGACGACGGCTGGCGCCCGCCCATCGTGGACGCCGTCGCGACCGAGGACGTGGGCACGGCCGAGCTGCTCGACGCGATCGACGCGTACCGCGCCCACGGCCGGGCCGGGGGGGACGAGGCGCGCCGCCGCGACCGGGCGGCCACGCTGCTGCGGCGCCTGGTCGCCGTGCGGCTCTCGCGCTCCGTCGAGGAGCTGGTCTCGTCGGGCCGCTTCGAGGACGCCGCCCGCGACCTCGCCGCCGGCACGGTCGACCCCTACACCGCGGTGGACGCCTTGCTCGCGACGTGATCGTGACCGTCGCGACGACCAAGGGGTTCGACGCCCTCCTCGTCGTCCACACGCTGCTCGCCATCGGCGCGTTCGCGGTGCTGCTCGTGCTGCGCGCCGCCGCGGCGGCCGCCGTGCACGGCGGCGAGCTGTCGCCCGCGGCCCGTCGGTCGTTCGGCGGGCGCCGGGAGCTGGCCGGGCGGGTCGTCCACCTGGTGCCGCTGAGCGGCGTCGGGCTGCTCGTGCTCTCGCGGGGCGCCTACTCGCTCGCGACGCCGTTCGTCGCCGTCGGGCTCGGTGCGTGGGCGGTCGCGGCCGTCAGCCTCGAGGGCGTCGCGTTCCCCGCCCAGCGCGTCGTGGCGACGACGCTCGTTGCGGGCGAGCTCGACACCGGGGGTGCCCGGCGCATGCTGCGGGGGACCGAGGTGGCTGCGCTCGCGGTCGTCCTCGCCGCCGTCGTGATGGTCGTCGGGACGGGCTAGCGGGGGAGCTCGGCGGCGAAGCTGGGGGCGCCCACCATGGCGCCCGCGAGCGTCGCGTTGGTGCGCTCGTCGACCAGCACGAAGCTGCCCGTGATCCGGTTCGACGTGTAGGCGTCGACGACGAGCGGGTCGGCCGTCGTGAGCGTGATGACCCCGATGTCGTTCGCCTCCAGGGCGTCGGCGTCCTCGAGGGCGAGGTGGTTGACGTCGAGTCGCTTGACCACGTGGTCCACGAACCCGACCGTCGTGCGCGTCGTGTGCTTGACGCGGAACCGCTGGCCGGCGGTCAGGGGCTCCTCGCCGAACCAGCACACCGTGGCGGTGAGCTGGTCGACGACCTGGGGGAGTGGCGCGGTCGCGAGCAGGTCGCCGCGGCCCGCCGGCGTGTCGTCGGCGAGGTCCACGTCGACGCAGCGCCCGACCGGCGCCTCCGGGAGGTCGCCGTCGGCGGTGGACACGCGCCGCACGGTCGTCTCGATGCCCGCCGGCAGCACGAAGACGGCGTCGCCGGGGCGCAGGGCCGCGCCGTCCACCATGCCCGCGTAGGTCCGCTTCCCCGTCGGGTGGCGCAGCACCCACTGCACCGGGAGGCGCGCGCCGACGAGGCCCTCGCCGGCCCACCCGCCCGCAGGGGCGGCCTCGAGCGCGCCGAGCACCGTGGGCCCGTCGTACCAGGGGGCTGCCTCGGACGGCTCGACGACGTAGTCGCCGTGCAGCGCGGAGACCGGCACGACGAGCGGCTCGTCGATCGACAGCTGGGCCGCGAGCGCGCCGACCTGGGCGACGAGGGCGTCGTAGGGGTCCTTCGCCCACTCGGCGAGGTCCATCTTGTTGGCGGCCACCACGACGCGCCGGACCCCGAGGAGGGCGGCGATGCACAGGTGGCGTCGCGTCTGCTCTTTGAGCCCGGCCGTCGCGTCCACGACGACGAGCGCGAGGTCCGCCGTCGAGGCGCCCGTCGCCATGTTGCGCGTGTACTGCACGTGGCCCGGGCAGTCCGCGATGATGAACTTGCGCGTCGGGGTCGCCGCGTAGCGGTAGGCGACGTCGATGGTGATCCCCTGCTCGCGCTCGGCGCGCAGCCCGTCGGTGACGAACGACAGGTCGAGGTCGCCGACCCCGCGGCTCACCGACGCGTGCGCGACGGCCTCCAGCTGGTCGTCGAACAGCTGGCGCGTGTCGACGAGGAGCCGCCCGATGAGCGTGGACTTGCCGTCGTCGACCGAGCCCACGGTCGCGAACCGCAGGAGGTCCATCACGACGGGCTCGGTCCCCATCAGAAGTACCCCTCGCGCTTGCGGTCCTCCATGGCGGTCTCGCTGAACCGGTCGTCGCCACGCGTCGCCCCGCGCTCGGAGATCGTCGCGGTCGCGATCTCCTCGATGATCGCCGCGACGGTCGTGGCCTCCGAGAGGACCGCGCCGGTGCACGTCGCGTCGCCGACGGTGCGGTAGCGCACCATGCGACGCTCGGCGACCTCGTCCCCGGTGGGCGTGACCCACTGCGACACCGCGAGGAGCATCCCGTCGCGCAGCACGACCTCGCGCTCGTGGGCGAAGTAGATCGCCGGCAGCTCGATGCGCTCGCGCTCGATGTACTGCCAGATGTCGAGCTCGGTCCAGTCGCTGAGCGGGAAGGCGCGCAGGTGCTCGCCGGGGTTCACCTTCCCCTGGTAGAGCTGCCAGAGCTCGGGGCGCTGGCGTCGCGGGTCCCACCGGCCGAACCGGTCGCGGAAGCTGAGCACGCGCTCCTTCGCGCGTGCCTTGTCCTCGTCGCGGCGGGCGCCGCCGAACGCGGCGTCGAATCGGTGCTCGTTGATCGCGTCGAGCAGCGTCGTCGACTGGATGCGGTTCCTCGAGCTGCCCTCACCGGGGTCCATCACCCGGCCCGCGTCGATGGAGGCCTGCACCGAGGCGACCACGAGCCGCGCCCCGGCCGCGGCGGCCTGGTGGTCGCGGTACGCGAGCACCTCGGCGAAGTTGTGCCCCGTGTCGACGTGCATCACGGGGAACGGGAGGAGGGCGGGGGCGAAGGCCTTGACCGCGAGGTGCAGCAGCACCGCGGAGTCCTTGCCGCCCGAGAACAAAAGCACGGGACGCTCGCACTCCGCGGCGACCTCGCGGATGATGAAGACCGCGTGGGACTCGAGGAGGTCGAGGTGGTCGACGCGTGCCGAGGCGTCGCTCGATGGTGGCGCGGAGGGGGTCGTCATGAAGGCGTCCGGTGCGCGACGTCCGCGGAGGGGACGCTGGTCGTCGTTCCCGCGGCGATCACTATAGTCACTTGGCCCCTTTGTCCGGAGGCCCGACGACGGTGACCGTCCCCACTGACACACTTCGCGAGGAGCTCGCCGACGCGGAGCGGGCGCTGCGCAACGCGGCACCCACCGAGGTGATCGACTGGGCGCTCGAACGGTTCTCCGGGAACGTCGCGATGGCGTGCTCGTTCGAGGACCTCGTCCTCCTCGACCTCGCGCTGTCGCGGCGGGCCGACCTCGAGTTGATCTTCCTCGACACCGGGTTCCACTTCCCAGAGACCCTGGAGTTCGCGCACCGCGTCAGCGAGGAGCGCGGCGTCAACCTCACGATCACGACGCCGGGACCGGAGGCCGACGCCTGGCCGTGCGGCTCCGAGCGGTGCTGCGAGCTGCGCAAGGTGGCGCCGCTGCAGCGCGCGCTCGTCGGTCGCGATGCGTGGCTCACAGCGCTCAAGCGCGTGGACGCGCCGACGCGCGCGCACGTCCCCGTCGTGTCCTGGGACGAGCGGTTCGGGCTCGTCAAGTGCAACCCGATCGCGGCGTGGACCGACGACGACATCGCGTGGTACCTGCGCGAGCACGCGTTGCCGTCGCACCCGCTGTGGGCGAAGGGGTACGCCTCGATCGGCTGCGCGCCGGTGACGCGGCCGGTCGCACCGGGGGAGTCCCGGCGCGCGGGACGGTGGTCGGGCACCGACAAGGAGGAGTGCGGTCTGCACGGCTGACGTGTCGTCGCGCGATCCGGAGCGACGACGGCGGCGCTCGGCGGCCCGACGATCCACCACTTCGCACGGCTCCCTCGGTACCGTTGCTCGCCAATGGAACAAGGGGGGGCGAAGCCGTAGCCGTGGTGCCGGCGCTGCTCATCCTCGCGCTCTGGGTCGCCCTTCTGGCCCCCGGCGTGGTGAGGTGGTTCCGGACCCACAAGCCGTCGACTTCCATCGCCTCGTTCCACCGACAGCTACGCCTGCTGGAGCACACCGGTCCGAAGCTCGTCGAACCGGCGTACCGGCTGGAAGGAGAGGACCGACGCGTGACGGAGTGGGAAGAGCCAGCTCCACCTGCCCGCGTCCCGCGTCTCGTCCTGCTGCCGTCCGGCGCGACCCAAAAGGAGCCCACCACCATGCGTCACGCCGATCGCTACCAAGACCGCTACGAGGACCGCTACGAGGACCCCTACGGCGAGGCCGAGGAACCGTCGTGGGACGAGCCGTGGGCCGAGCCCCAGCCGCGTCACGCGGCGCGGTCGTACCGCACGGTGCGCGCCCCGCGCCATGACGAGTACGACTACGACGACGAGTTCGGCGACGAGGACGACGACGCCCCGCTGCACGTGCTGTCGCCGGTGCGCGCCAAGACGCGCCGCAAGCGCATCATCGTCGGGCTCGGGTCGCTGGTGGTTGCCACCTTCATCCTCGGGCTGCTGCCGGGGCTGGGCCTCCTGTGGGCCGTCGCGCTCGTCGGCATCGTCGCGCTCGCCGGCTACCTCGCGCTCATGTTCTACGCGTCGAGCGCCGGGCTGTACGGCCACGACGCGCTCGAGCGGCTCACGCCCGTCGCCCGCACCGTCATCTCGCCGTACCCGGACCGCGCGTCGCGCTACGACGACGACGGCTGGGAGTCCGAGCGCGTCGCCGCCGCGCGCTGACACGACCCGACCGCGGGCGCGCCGCGAGAGGGCGACGCCGGCGCCGTGCGGTAAGGTGATCGCTCCTTCGGGGGTGTAGCTCAGCTGGTAGAGCGCTACGTTCGCAATGTAGAGGCCGAGGGTTCGAGTCCCTTCACCTCCACCCTGGACGCCGAGTTGGCCACGGAGGACCTCCGTGCTCCCAGCGGGGCGATCCGGACCGAGGGAGAATGATGGCCAATCGCTGGTTCGAGACCGTCGCCATCGCCGAGCAGCGCGCGAAGCGGCGGCTGCCGCCGTCGGTCTACGGCGCCCTGGTCGCCGGCTCCGAGCGCGGGCTCACCACCGCGGACAACGTGCGCGCGTTCGGCGAGCTCGGCTTCGCGCCCCACGTCGCCGGGCTCTCCGAGAAGCGCGAGCTCGCCACGACCGTGATGGGCCAGTCGATCTCGCTGCCCGTCGTGCTCTCGCCCACGGGCGTCCAGGCGGTGCACCCTGACGGCGAGGTCGCCGTCGCGCGGGCGGCCGCGGCGCGCGGGACCGCGATCGGGCTCAGCTCGTTCGCGAGCTGCACCGTGGAGGACGTGGCCGCCGCCAACCCCATGACCTTCTTCCAGGTGTACTGGGTGGGGACGCGCGACCAGATGCTCGCGCGGATGGAGCGCGCACGCGCCGCGGGTGCCGTCGGGCTGATCGTGACGCTCGACTGGTCGTTCTCGCACGGGCGGGACTGGGGGAGCCCCTCGATCCCCGAGCGGATGGACCTCCGGGCGCTCCTTCGCTTCGCGCCCGAGGGGATCCGACGACCCCGGTGGCTGCTCTCGTACCTTCGCGCCGGCCACCTGCCCGACCTCACGGTCCCCAACCTCGCCGAGCCCGGCCAGCCGGCCCCCACCTTCTTCGGTGCGTACGGGGAGTGGATGCAGACCCCGCCCCCCTCCTGGGAGGACGTCGCCTGGCTGCGCCGCGAGTGGGGCGGCCCGTTCATGCTGAAGGGCGTCGTGCGGCTCGACGACGCGCGTCGAGCCGTCGACGCCGGCGTCACCGCCATCTCGGTGTCCAACCACGGAGGGAACAACCTCGACGGGACGCCCGCCACCATCCGGGTGCTCCCGGCGATCGCCGAGCTGGTGGGGTCCGACGTCGAGGTCCTGCTCGACGGAGGAGTGCGCCGCGGCGGGGACGTGGCCAAGGCCCTGGCGCTCGGGGCGCGTGCCGTGATGATCGGCCGCGCCTACCTGTGGGGCCTTGCCGCCAACGGTCAGGCCGGGGTGGAGAACGTGCTCGACGTGCTGCGCGGCGGCCTCGACTCGGCGATGCTGGGGCTCGGGCGCGCCACCGTCGACGAGCTCGCTCCGGACGACCTCGTCATCCCGCCCGGGTTCACCCGGGTCCTCGGAGCGCCGATCTCGAACTGAGCGGCTCGGGCCGTAGTCTGCGAGCCGTGCGTCGCCCGAGGGCGCGAGCCGGTGCCGTCGTCGCAGGGAGCGCCCTCGCGATCGTCTCCCTGCTCGCAGCGGCGGGTGCCACGGTCGCACCCGGCACGCCCCAGCAGGTCGCGGCGCTCGTGGCGGCGGCGCCGTCGATCGCCCAGCTGCCCGCCGACGTCACGCCGCCTTTGCCCTCGGCGAGCGCCGACGACCCGCTGTCGGCGTACCCGTCGCTCGCCCCGTGCATCACCGGACCCACCGAGCCCGCCTGCGTGTTCGGGGACGTGCACGGCCGGCGCACCATGGTGCTCTTCGGCGACTCGCACGCGCTCATGTGGTTCCCTGCGCTCGACGCCATCGCGAAGGCCGCGAGGTGGCGCCTCGTCGCGCTCATGAGCTACGGGTGCCCGGTCGCCAACGTGACCATCTGGGACGTCGTCACGAACGCGCCGGACCCGGCGTGCCCGCTCTTCCGCCAGCACACGCTCCGGCGCATCGACCGTCTCGACCCCTCGCTCGTCGTGGTCTCGGAGGGCTACTACACGCTCGACGCCCAGCACGAGCTGATCACGGGTGCCGAGTGGACGACCGCCCTCGAGACGAGCCTCCGTGCGCTGCACGGCAAGCACCTGCGCAAGGTCGTCATCGGCCAGTCGTTCGTCCTCCCAGACCCGGTCGCCTGCGTCGCGGCGCACCCGAGCGCGATCCAGCTCTGCTCGCGGCCCGAGGCGACGACGTCGTTCACCGCCGAGCTCGCCGCGGACCGCGCCGCCACCACGGCGACGAAGGTGCGCTACATCGACGAGGTGCCGTGGACCTGCTCGGCGACGTGCACGGTCGTCATCGGCACCATGATCGCCTACAACAGCGCCGGGCACCTCTCCACGACGTACGCGACCTACCTCACCACCGTGCTGGGCCGCGCGCTCGCGCCCGTCCTGCGCTGAGCCGCACCGCCCACGAGCAGCGGCTTGAGGGCGCCCTCCCACTCGAGGCTGAGGAACGCGGCGTAGGTCGCAGAGACGTGCTGCCAGTCGTAGTAGGTGGCGTAGGTCCCGACGACCGGCGAGCAGACCTTGGTGCACAGCCAGGGCTCCGGGTCGAGGTAGGGCACGCCCGTCGCCTTGGCAGCGGCGAGCTCGGCCTTGCGCTCGGTGTGCTCGGCCGGGTTCGGGTTCGGCGACGAGCACCGCTGGACCGTGCTCGGGTAGGCGGCCAGGCACTGGGGGATCCGGCTCGTGAGCGCCGTGACGTCGCCGATGACCGCGACGCGGAGCTTGGCGGCGAGGAGCGTCGAGATCGTTGCGGTGAGGCCGGCCTGCCACGCGCGGCTCGTGACGAACCGTCCGCCAGGGCCCTCCACGTTCGTCGTCCGGTTGGCGGTGAGCACGAGCTCGGGCGCGAGCGTGGTGATCGCCGAGAGCGCGGCCTTGCGGAACGCGTTGCACGCCGCGTCGACGCGGTGGGTGCGGTCGCTCAGCACGGTCACGTCGGCGGCAGGGCAGCCCGGCTCCCAGAGCAGCACGACGCGGAAGCCCAGGTGGTGCCCCACCCAGTCGAGCGCGGGGAGCCACATCGCGGCGTGGGAGTCGCCGAGGAGCACGACGCTCGCGCTCGCCCCCTTGTCGCCGTAGGCGCACTCGGTCACCGTGGTGCAGCCGTGCGCAACCTTCCAGTACCCCCACGCGGCCGCGTTGTCGGCACCCAGGTCCGCGAGCGGGGGCACGAGGCTGCTCGGCAGCCGCTCGATCGCGTGCGAGCTCGCGACGAGCGCGGCGACCTGCTGCGGGGTGCCCGGCGAGGGGAAGGCCCGCGCGCCCGCGACACCCGAGATGAGCACGGCCGCGCTGAGGGCGCCGATCGCGGCCACCCACCGCCGACCTCGGCCCACGATGCCCTCCTCGCGTCGACGCTCGGCACCCGAACGGGCGATCGTACCGATGGTTGCGCGGCGCGTCGTGTCGCGCAGGAACGACGTGCGGCGCTCGGTGAGGGTCGCTGCCCGGCGCTCGATGCCTCAAGCGCTAACTTGCGCCCCCATGGCGCCGGCTCGGACCTTGGGCCGGGCGCCGTGACGGCGACGGCGCAAGCGGCCGAGGCGGAGGTCCCGGTCGTCGCGGACGCCGACGTCACGCGCGGCGACGCCGATCCGCCGCCCGAGACGCCCGGCGGCATCGACCTCGCCTTCCGCCCCGACGTCGAGGGCCTGCGCGCGGTGGCGGTCCTCTTGGTGGTGCTCTACCACTGCGGTGTCTCCTCCGGCGGGTTCGTCGGGGTGGACGTGTTCTTCGTGATCTCCGGGTTCCTCATCACGGGGCTCCTGCTCCGCGAGCACGAGAAGCGGCGGACGGTGTCGATCCCCGGCTTCTACGCGCGGCGTGCCCGGCGGATCCTGCCGGCGGGGATGCTCGTCATCATCGGGACCGTGCTCATGGCCCACCACTACCAGAACATCATCGCGTACGCGTTCACGACCCAGGACGGCAAGTGGGCGGCCCTGTTCGCGGCGAACGTCCACTACGCGAACGTGGGCACGGACTACTTCCTCCAGAGCACCGACCCGCTCAAGGCCTCGCCGCTCCTGCACTACTGGTCGCTCGCCGTCGAGGAGCAGTTCTACTTCGTGTGGCCGACGATCGTGCTCGTGTTCGGGCTGCTCGCGAGGTGGTGGCCGCTGCGTCGCCTCATCTTCCTCGTCGCCCTCGCCGGGGTCGTCGCTTCCTTCGTGTGGTCGATCCACGCGACCGACACGAACCCCATCTGGGCCTACTACTCGCCCTTCACGAGGGCCTGGGAGCTGGGCCTCGGCGCGCTCGCCGCGACGCTCGTCGTGCCGCTGTCGCGACTGCACCGGTGGGCGGGGGTCGCGCTCGCGTGGGGTGGCCTGGCGGCGATCTGCGTGAGCGCCGCGATCTACTCCGACGCGACGATCTTCCCCGGCAGCGCGGCCCTCCTCCCGGTGCTCGGGACCGTCGCGGTGATCGTGGGCGGGATGTCCGGCCTCGGCGCCGGCCACCTCCTCGGGCTCGCGCCCGCGAGGGCCGTCGGGCGCGTGTCCTACGGCTGGTACCTACTGCACTACCCGCCGATGATCCTGCTGCTGGGGAGCCTGTACACGGGCCACCCGCTGCCGGTGCACGAGCGCCTCGAGATCGCCGGGGTGACCCTCGTGCTCTCCTTCGCGATGTACTACGCGCTCGAGAAGCCCATCCGGCGCTCGCGGGCGCTCGCCGCCCGGCCGTGGGTGAGCATCGCGATGGGCTTGCTGTTCGTCGCCGCCGCGTTCCTCGTCTGCGCCCTGTACCACAAGGTGCTCGTGTACTAGGCCGTCGGCGCCGCACGCCGGCGCGGCGGCGCCCCAGATACGATCCGATGCCCCGTGCGCGGCTGGGGCGCCCGGGTGCTCGAGGAGGGCCGATGCCGACTCGGCGGTCGCTCGCACGGACCGCGATCGTCGTCGCGATCCTCGCGGGCGCGACGACGGCCCTCGGCGCCGCCCGGCTGCCGACGCCGGGCACCGCCGCCCAGGTCGCGAGGCTCGTCGCGGCGTCGAGCGCGATCCGGGCGCTGCCGCAGGGCCTCGTGCCGCCGCTCGCCCAGCTCCCGAGCGACAGCGCCGGGACGTACTACGGCGTGGCCTACCGCCACTGCGACGGCCCGTCGAAGTGCGACTTCGCCGACACCAAGAGCAGGCGGGTCATCGTGCTGTTCGGTGACTCGCACGCCCAGATGTGGCTGCCCGCGCTCGTCCCGGTCGCGAGGGCGGCGGGCGACCGGCTCTCGCTGGTCTGGATGTCGGGGTGCCCGGCGGCGATGGTCAGCGTCTGGGACGCCGCCACGCACCGCACGTTCCGCGGGTGCAACACCTGGCGCGCCTCGATGATCCGGCTGATCCACGCGCTCGCCCCCGCGCTCGTGCTGCTCGCGAGCCGTACGAGCGACGTCCCAGGACCGCGCAACCGGCCCACGACCGACGCCGCCTGGCGGGCGGGGCTCGAAGCGACGATCGCCGCGCTCAGGTCGCCGACGACACAGGTCGCCGTGATCGGCGACGTCTCGGCGTTCCCGCCGCACGACGACCTGCCGCAGTGCCTCGCGGCGCACGCGACGAGCGTCCAGAGCTGCGCGGTCGCGAACCCGAACGGCCACACCCGCGAGCACTTCGCCGCCGAGCGTGCCGCGGCCGCCGCCGAGCACGTGCCCTACCTCGACCCGCAGCCGTGGCTCTGCACGACGACGTGCTCGCCGGTGATCGGGACCATGGCGGCGTACTACGACAGCTTCCACGTCTCGGCCACCTACGCCGAGTACCTGTCCGGCGTCTGGGCGACCACGCTCCAGCCGCTGCTCGCGCACTGAGCGCGCCGCGCCGGGATCGGGTGACGCACCGGGGCGGGGAGCCCCCGGAAAGGCCCCGAGTACCATCGTGGCGATGCCCTCGCTGCGCCGCGGCCCAAAGGCGAGTGCGCCGGGCGACGCCGGTGGCGGCGTGGACACGCTGCTCGCACCCGGCCCCGACGGGCCGCCGCCCGAGGCCGGCCGATCCCGGCGCCGCTACGACCCCGCCTGGGACGAGTGGGAGCGGCCGCGGCGCTGGCCCGGCGTGCTCATCACCTGCGCGGTCGTGCTCGGGTTCCTCGGCGTCGTCGTCTGGCACTACCGACCCACCACCGCACCCGCCCACACCCACAAGGCCCAGAAGGCCTTCAACGGGCTCCCGAGCGGGGCGTTCGTCCCGGCGGGCCCGACCGAGACCTTCCGCGGCACGCACAACCGGGCCGGCATCGCGTTCACCTCGAACGGCCACCTGCTCGTCCTGCACGCGAGCTGCCTGTGCACCTACAACTTCGCGGTGACCATCTTCAACGCAGGCGCGGTCCCGGTGGCGCCGCCGATCGCCAACTCCGGCAACTCGAACGTGACGCTCAACGAGATGCTCCCCGCGGGCGGCTACAAGATGTCGATCCTCGGGTCCGGGCCCTGGGAGATCCAGCTGATCCGTCCCAACGCCTCGGTGCCGCTGCTCGCCTCGAGGCCGGGGCACCCGTTCGCCTACGACTCGGCCGGGCCGTCGGTGCTCGGCCCCTTCTCCTCCGCGGACCGGTTCCTCTACCTCAAGTACCTCGGCATCGGCAACATCTACGTCTACGTCCTCGACCCCAACGGGAACCGCATCGACACGGCGTTCTTCGGCCGCGCGTTCATCAAGCACGGGGTCGCCCTGCCCAACCCGCCGGACCACTACTACGTCGAGGTCGACGCCTCGACCGGGTTCTGGAAGCTGCTGGTGCAGCACTCCGCCAAGGGCTGAGCCGCCCTCGGTGGCGCCCCGCGGCGGCCCGACCCCGCCACCCGGTCGGCCAGGATCGGCGCGCGAGGAGGGACCCGTGACAAAGAGGGCGCCCACCGTCACGGTGGTCGTCGCCGCCCGCGATGCCGCGGGGACCCTCACCGACGCGGTGCGCTCCGCGCTGGCCGCACCCGACGTCGTCCAGTGCCTCGTCGTGGACGACGCGAGCACGGACGCCACCGCGGCGACGGCATCGGCGCTCGCCGCGTCGGACGCGCGCGTCGAGCTGGTCGGGCGCCCGACGCGCGGTGGGCCGTCCGCCGCGCGCAACGACGGCCTCGTCCGAGCTCGCGGGGCCCGGGTCTGCTTCCTCGACGCCGACGACGCCCTCGAGCCCGGCGGCCTCGGGGTCCTCGGCGGGGCGATGACGGCCAGCCCCGGCGCGGTCGGCGCCGTCGGGAGGTTCCGGGCGGTCGACGGCGAGGGCGCCGACGTGGACGTCGGGACGTGGGCGATCGCCCAGCTGCGCCCGGTGGTGCGGCGGCACCGCCGGCACGTCGAGAGCCCGGACGGCCTCAGCCCCGAGGCGCTCGTGACCCGGCTCGTCTCCCCGCCCCCGGGGGCGTGGCTCCTCGACACGGCCGTCACCCGCGCGGTGGGGGGGTTCGACGTGCGCACCCGGCGCAGCGAGGACCTCGAGCTCCTGGTGCGCCTGGCGGCCGCCGGCGGCGTCGTCGCGGTCGACGACGACGTGCTCGCGTACCGCCGCCACGCCGCGCAGCGAAGTGCGGCGCACCGCCGGCGCCGGTGGGGCCGGGGCCAGGCGCTGTGGTCCATGCTGCGCGCGGCGCCCGGTGCCCGCGCGACGCTGCGCCTCTCGCGGGGCATGGTCGCGTACCACCTCGAGCTGGCGGGTGCCAGGTGGCGCGACGGCTCACCGCGCGTGCGCGCGATGGGCGCGCGCAACCTGGTCGCCGCCGCCGCGCTGGCCTGCGGCGGGCGGCTCGCCGCGGTGCTGCCGCGCCGCATGCCCGCGCCGCTCGACGCCGTCGCTGTGGATTAACTCTGGAGAACTCGGACCCGTCGGTGGGTATCGCGACGGCGTCGGTGGACAGCGAAAGATTGCTCGTGGATATCCCGGGGATATCGCGGTTTCGGGTTGCATGGAGTTGGCGCACCGAGCAGAGTGTCCTCAACGCCGGGTGCGCACCACCCGCCGAAGCGACGAAGGGAAGCCGAAAGGCAGCCCGGAGACGGGGACCGCAGGGGACCTCCGCAAGGAGGGACGGAGCGGAACCGCGATCGGACCCGAGAGGGGACGGGAGCGGGAGGCAAGGGGTGCACGCGGTGGTGGCCCGCCATCGGGGCCAGGCCCGAAAGGGACTGGTGTCGGTACGGCGGTCGGGTTGTCCGACACGACCCGGTCGTTGGAGGTCACCAGACGGGCCCCGAGGGGCTGGGAGGCTGCGGCCGACCGGTCACTCGGGGTTTCGTCATTCCCGGGCCATGGACCCGGGGCGCCGCCGTTCAGGTGGGGAAGACCGCCCTCGGACGCTCACCGCGCGCGATCTCGCCCGCGAGCTCGTCGCGCACGAGGGCCAGGTCGTCGGGGTGCGTGACGCCAAGGCACCGGCTCGTCGTGGCGAGGACCTCGACGCGCGACAGCGGCCCGCCACGGGCCACGACCTGGCCGACGAGCTCGGGGAGGAGCACCTCGGCGTCCTCGGAGGCGTCCGTGGCCGCGGCCATCGCCTCGCTGGCCACGTCCCACATCTTGGGGTGGAACCCCCACAGGTTCATCGACACGAGCGTCGTCTCGTCGAGCACCGCCGGCTGCTGGCCGTCGTCGACGTGGAAGGCGCCGTCGCGCCGCGAGACCTGCCGGCGCTCGGTGATCCTCGTGAGCGCGCCGTCGGCGACCTCGCACACGCCACGGGTCACCGGGAGGTCGCCCACGAGCGCGCGGTCGATGCGGAAGGCGACGAGGGCGTTGGTGCCCGACCCATCGAGGTGTCGCCCGAGCACCGAGAGCGCGTCGATGCCGTAGAGGTCGTCGGCGTTGGCGACGCCGAACGGCGCCGTTGCGTCCACGGCGTCGCGCGCGGCGAGGACGGCGTCCGTCGTGCCGATCGGACGGCGCTGGGTGCAGAACGCGACGTCGACGTCCGCGGGCCAGGTGGCCTCGACGTGCGAGGTGATGGTGGGGCCGGTGTCGGGGTTGACGACGAGCACGAGCCGGCGGAACCCCGCGCGCAGCGCGTCGCCCGCCAGAAGGTCGATGACCCCCTCGCCGTCGGGGCCAATCGGGGCGAGCGGCTTGATGCCGCCGTAGCGGCGGGCGCGGCCGGCGGCGAGGATGACGAGGGCCGTCACGCGGGCCAGCGGAGCACCGCGCTCGCCCAGGTCATGCCCGCGCCGAACCCGGTGAGCAGCAGCAGGTCGCCCGGGGCGATCCGCCCCGCGTCGTACGCGTCGACCAGGGCGAGGGGGATCGAGGCGCTCGAGGTGTTGCCGTAGCGGTCGATCACCGACACCGCGCGGCCCTCGTCGACCCCGAGCCGCTCGCAGGCCGCCTGGATGATGCGCTGGTTCGCCTGGTGCGGGACGACGAGCGCGACGTCCTCGATCGCGACCGACGCGTCCTTCAGGGCGCGCTGCGCGGAGTCGACCATGATCCGCACCGCGCGCCGGAAGGTCTCCTTGCCGTCCATCTGGATCGTGCCGCCGTGCTCGCAGGAGATGAGGTGGACGAGCGAGCCGTCCGCGCCGACGTCGAAGCCGAGGAGGTCGCCGTCGTCGGCCGTCCCCTCGAGCACGACCGCGCCGGCGCCGTCGCCGAAGAGCACCGCCATCGAGCGGTCCTCCCAGTCGAGCCACCTCGTGAGGTGCTCCGCGCCGATGAGGAGCACGCGACCCGACCCCGTGGCCACGAGCCCTCGGGCGACCCACAGCCCGTACATGAAGCCGCTGCACGCCGCGTTCAGGTCCATCGCGGCGCACTGGGCGCCGAGGGCGTCCTGGATCACCGGGGCGCTGGCGGGGATCAGGCGGTCCGGCGTGGTGGTGGCGAGCAGGATCGCGTCCAGCCCGCCGGCGTCGACGCCGGCGCGCGCCATCGCGGTGCGGGCCGCGGCGAGGCCGAGGGTGATCGCCGATCCGCCGACGCGGCGCTCCCGGATGCCCGTGCGCTCCCGGATCCACTCGTCGGACGTGTCGAGCGTCAGCGACAGCTCGTCGTTGGTCACGATCCGCGGGGGGAGCGCGGTGCCCCAGCCGGTCAGCCGCAGGCCCGGCACGCGATCCGTTCCGCTCTGCTCACGGGGCGAGCATAGGTTGGTCGCCCACGAGCAGCGTGCTACTCCGCCGGGAGCTCGATGACCGCGAGCGTGCACCTCGACACGCAGATGATGCGGCCGTCCTGGTCCCTGAGCTCGATCGACCAGACCTGGATGCGGCGCCCGACCGAGACGGGCGTGGCGACGGCGGTGAGTACGCCCTCGCGCATGGAGCGGACGTGGTTGGCGTTCAGCTCGATGCCGACCACGGTGTACCCGTCCGCCGCGGCGACGGCACCACCGATGCTCGCCGCGGACTCGGCCATGAGCGCGGACACGCCGCCGTGCAGGAGCCCGAACGGCTGGTGGACGTTCGGGCCGACGCGGAGGCGGAGCTCCACGCGCGTCGCCGTCACCTCCACGGGCTCGATGCCGAGCAGCGAGTGGATCCCCGTCGTCGCCACGCGCCTCAGCAGCTCGGTCCCCTCCGGCACACGCGGAGCCTACGGTCTCGCGGCCGCCGAGGTCCGCCGCTGCAGGGTCGACTCGACACGCGCTCTAGCATCGCGCCGTGCCGCGCACCGTCGACCTGCGCAGCGACACGGTCACGCGCCCCACCGACGCGATGCGCCGCGCGATGGCCGACGCGGTGGTGGGCGACGACGGCTACGGCGAGGACCCGACGGTCAACGAGCTCGAGGCCGCCTACGCGGCCTACGTGGGCAAGCCGGCGGCGGTCTACGTGCCGTCCGGCGTGATGGCGAACCAGATCGCGCTCCGCGTGCTGTGCCGCCCGGGCGACGTCGTGGTGGCCGGCGCCATGCAGCACGTGGTGGCCTTCGAGCTGGGCGCGGCCGGCCGCAACGCCGGGATCCTCTTCCACACCGTCGACGACGGGGTGGGCGCGCTCGGACCCGCCGACGTGGCGGCCGCCATCGACGCGGCCCGCCACCACCAGCCACAGGTCACCGCCGTGGTCGTCGAGAACACGCACATGGCCTCTGGGGGGACGCCGCTCAGCGAGGCGGCGACCGCCGCCGTCGTGGCCGCTGCGGACGGCCGCCCGGTGCACCTCGACGGCGCGCGGCTCTGGAACGCCGCGACGGCCCTCGGGTGCGACGCGGCAGGGCTCGCCGCGCCCGCGACCACGGTCATGAGCTGCCTGTCGAAGGGGCTGTGCGCGCCGGTCGGATCACTGCTCGCCGGGCCCGCCGACGTCATCGCCGAGGGCCGCGTGGAGCGAAAGCGGCTGGGCGGGGCGATGCGCCAGGCGGGCGTCCTCGCCGCGGCGGGGCTCGTCGCCATGCGGACGATGATCGACCGGCTGCACGACGACCACGCCCGGGCGCGCCGGCTCGCCGAGGTCGTGGCAGAGACCGTGGCGCCGGGCTACGACCCGACGACGTGCCGCACCAACGTCGTCTGCTTCGAGCACCCCGACGCCGAGGGGCTGTGCGAGCGGCTGGCGGCCCACGGCGTGCTCGCGGGCACGCTGTCGTCGACGCGCGTGCGGCTCGTCACCCACGCCGACGTCGATGACGCACAGCTCGAGCTCGCCGCGTCCGCGCTCCGGTCCGTCGGAGGGTCGGCCACCACCTCGGGCTAGCCTTGTCGGGCTGTCTTCGGCGCCGCCACATGCCACTCGAGCTCCTCCACCTCTCCTCGATCATCCATCGGCCGCTTGTCGACCGGGACGGGGAGCGGATCGGTCGCATCGAGGACGTGGTCGCGCGGCTCGGCGGCTCGGCCCATCCCCCCGTCGTCGGCGTGGTCCTGCGGATCGAGGGGCGCGACGTGTTCGTGCCGATCCGCAAGATCGCCTCCCTCGAGCGCGGTCGGGTGCGCTTCGACGGGCGACGCGTGGACCTGCGGCCCTTCGAGCGCCGTCCCGGCGAGGTGCTCCTCGCCCACGACCTGCTGGCGCGGCACCTCATCAACTTCGTGCGCGGCCGCCTCATCACGGCCAACGAGATCGAGCTGGCGAACGTCGACGGCACCTGGGAGGTCGTCGGCGCCGACGCCGGGCGCCGTCCGTTGCTGCGACGGCTGCTCGGGGGCCGCCTCGGCTCGAAGGTGTCGACGACGAGCGTCGTGGACTTCGCCCAGATCGAGCCGTTCGTGAACCACGTGCCCGCGGCGCGGCTCCGCATCCCCTACCGCCGCCTCTCCAAGCTCCACCCCGCCCAGATCGCCGACCTCGTGGAGGCGGCGAGCCACGAGGAGGGCGAGGAGATCATCGAGGCGGTGGGCCTCGACCGCGAGCTCGAGGCGGACGTGTTCGAGGAGCTCGACACCGAGCACCAGCTGGAGTTCATCGACCAGCGCTCCGACGACGACGCCGCGCGGCTGCTGTCGAGGATGCAGCCCGACGACGCCGCGGACCTCATCAGCGAGGTCGAGCAGGACCGTCGCCTCCCGCTGCTCGAGCTCATGGCCGAGCCTCAGCAGCGCAAGGTTCGCAACCTGCTCAGCTACCCCGCGGAGTCCGCCGGCGGCCTCATGAGCCCGGACTACGTCGACGTGACGATGACCGCGACCGCCGAGGCCGCGCTCGCGGCGGTCCGCGACGCGAGCGCACCGCTCGAGGCGCTCAACGTCGTGGTCGTCCTCGACGACGTGGGCGGCCTCGCGGGCACGGTCTCGCTCGTCGCCCTCGTGCGCGCCCGCCCCACGGCCAAGGTCACCGACGTCATGCGCGCGGACCCCGCCCACGTGCACCCGAACTGGGACGTCAACCGGATCGCGCGCCAGATGAGCGACTTCAACCTCACCGTCGTCCCCGTCCTCGACGACGAGCACCGCGGCGTGCTCGGCGTCGTCACGGTCGACGACCTCTTGGAGCTGCTCTTGGGCCAGGGGTGGCGCCGCGACTACGGGGAGATGACCGCCGTCGAGGAGTAACGCGGATCCCCCCGGGTGGCCGCGCGCCCGATGGGGCCGGGACGTCGCGGCGCGCGCCTAGTGTGACGCGGTGCGGGCTCCGAGGTGCCTCCTGTGCGTCCACGCGCACCCCGACGACGAGGCGCTGTTCACCGCCGGCGTGATGGCGCGGTACGCGTCGCAGGGCGTGCGCAGCGTCCTCGTCACGTGCACCGACGGGAGCCTGGGCTTCGCGCCGGACGGGACCGGCCCGCACGACGCGGGGCACGACCGCGCCCTCGTCGCCAAGGCCCGCCGCGAAGAGCTCGAGCGATCCGCGACCCTGCTCGGCGTCGACCGCCTCGAGCTGCTCGGCTACCAGGACTCCGGGATGCTGGGCTGGCCCCAGAACCTCGAGGAGGGCGCGTTCATCCGCCAGGATCGCGGTGCGGTGGCCGCCCGCATCGCGGCGGTCATCGACGAGGAGCGCCCCCAGGTGGTCGTCACCTACGACGCGAACGGGTTCTACGGCCACCCCGACCACGTCTTCACCCACGAGGCCACGATGGCCGCCGTCGCCGCGTCGCCCACCGTCGAGAAGGTCTACTTCCCGGCGGTGCCGGCCTCGATGCTGCAGGGGTTCCTCGACCTCGCCGTCGGCGCGGGGATGACGCTCCCGGAGTGGCTCGAGGCCCCCGACTGGGGGACGCCCGACGAGCTCGTGGCGACCGAGGTGGACTGCACGGCATGGGTGCGGGTCAAGCACGCCGCCCTCGCGGCGCACGGATCCCAGGTGGACAACGCTGACCTCGTCAACATGCCCGACGAGGTGTTCGACCTCGTCTTCGGCACCGAGCGGTACGTCCGGGCGCTCGACACGACCTCGACGCCGCTGCCCGAGCACGACCTGTTCGAGGGGGTCCGATGATCGAGCTGACGCTGCTCTGCGTCCACGCGCACCCCGACGACGAGTCGTCGTCGACGGGCGGGGTGCTGCGAACCTACGCCGACCAGGGGGTGCGCACGGTGCTCGTCACCTGCACCGACGGGTCGCTCGGCGACTCGCCGGACGGCGTGCCGCCCGACGCCGAGCACCACGACCCTGTCGGCGTCGCCGCGCACCGCGCCGAGGAGCTGCGGGCGGCCGCGAAGATCCTCGGGGTGACGCGCATCGAGATGCTGGGGTTCCCCGACTCGGGGATGGAGGGCTGGCCGCAGAACGACGCGCCGGGGTCGTTCTGGTCGACCCCCGTCGACGTCGCCGCGGCGCGGCTCGTGCCGATCCTCCTCGAGGAGCGTCCCCAGGTCGTCGTCACCTACGACGAGAACGGGTTCTACGGCCACCCCGACCACATCCAGGCGAACCGCGTGACGCGGGCCGCGCTCGCCGCGTCGGGGCTGACGGCGAGCCTGCTCTACACCTCGATCCCGAAGTCGGCCTTCGCGCGGTTCCGCCAGCTGCTCGACGACGCCGGCATCGAGGGTCCCGGCGGTGACGGGGAGGACCCGCCCTTCGGCACGCCCGACGAGCTGATCGGGATCCGCGTCGACGTCTCGGGCGCCGCGGACGCCAAGTACGACGCGCTGTCGGCGCACTCGAGCCAGACCGACAACTCGTTCTTCACGAAGCTCGGCCGCGACCGGTTCCGGCAGGTGTTCGGCACCGAGTGGTTCGTGCGCGCGATCGACCCGCTCGGCCGCACCGGTGTCGACGACGACCTGTTCGCCGGCTGGCGCGGCTGACCCACGCCCACGAACGGACGGCAGGCGCGCCAAGCAAGTCCGCCGCCGGTGGCTCAGTAGCGGTACGTGTCGGGCTTGTAGGGGCCGCCGACGGGGACGCCCAGGTACGCGGCCTGGTCGTCGCGCAGCGTCGTCAGCCGCACGCCGAGGGCGTCGAGGTGCAGGCGGGCCACCTTCTCGTCGAGGTGCTTGGGCAGCGTGTGCACCGCCGTCGCGTAGTCCGCGCCCGCACGGTACAGCTCGAGCTGGGCCATGACCTGGTTCGTGAACGAGTTCGACATCACGAAGCTGGGGTGCCCCGTCGCGTTGCCCAGGTTGAGCAGGCGACCCTCGGACAGCACGATGATCGCGTGGCCGTCGGGGAACCGCCACAGGTCGACCTGCGGCTTCACGTTCTCGCGCACGATCCCGGGGAACGCCGCCAGCCCGGCCATGTCGATCTCGTTGTCGAAGTGGCCGATGTTCCCGACGATGCACTGGTGCTTCATCCGTGACATCTGCTCGGCGGTGACCACGCCGCGGTTGCCCGTGGCGGTGACCACGAGGTCACACGACCCCAGCACGTCCTCGAGCGTGGCCACCTGGTAGCCGTCCATCGCCGCCTGGAGGGCGCAGATCGGGTCGATCTCGGTCACGATGACGCGCGCGCCCTGCCCGCGAAGGCTCTCGGCGCACCCCTTGCCCACGTCGCCGTAGCCGCAGATGACGGCCACCTTGCCGCCGATGAGCACGTCGGTGGCGCGGTTGATCCCGTCGATCAGGCTGTGGCGGCAGCCGTACTTGTTGTCGAACTTCGACTTGGTCACGGCGTCGTTGACGTTGATCGCCGGGAACAGCAGCGCGCCGTCCCTCGCCATCTCGTAGAGGCGGTGCACGCCCGTGGTCGTCTCCTCGGAGACCCCGCGGATGCCCGCCGCCATCGTGGTCCACTTGCCCGGGCTCGCCCCGAGGCTGCTCGCGAGCACGCCGAGGACGATGCCCATCTCCTCGGTGTCCGCGGTCGAGGGGTCCGGCACCGCACCGGCCTTCTCGAACTCGACGCCCTTGTGGACGAGGAGCGTGGCGTCGCCGCCGTCGTCGAGGATCATCGTCGGCCCGTCGTGGCCGGGCCAGGTGAGGGCGCGCTCGGTGCACCACCAGTACTCCGCGAGCGACTCGCCCTTCCACGCGAAGACGGGCACGCCCTCCGGGTCCTCGGCGGTGCCGTGCGGGCCGACGGCGACCGCGGCCGCGGCGTGGTCCTGGGTCGAGAAGATGTTGCAGCTCGCCCAGCGGACCTCGGCGCCGAGCGCGGTGAGCGTCTCGATCAGCACGGCGGTCTGCACGGTCATGTGCAGGCTGCCGGTGATCCGCGCCCCGGTGAGGGGCTTGGTCGCGCCGTACTCGGCGCGCATCGCCATGAGGCCGGGCATCTCGTGCTCGGCGAGGGCGATCTCCTTGCGGCCGAACTCGAAGAGCGAGAGGTCGGCGACCTTGAAGTCGTGCGTGGACATGGCGGAGCCTCCTTGGCGCGTGGCGCGCCGGTCTGTTCGGAGCTCGGCGCCGACTTCTGTCGCTGCACGCCTCTGCGGGCACCAGCATAGCGATCGGCTCGTCCGCGGGCGAGGGGAGCGGCGCCGATGGGCGGTCCGTCGCCATGTGGGGCGAGCCGTGCGAGGCCCGTGCTCGAGCCCGGCCCGACCGAGGTGCGCCGCCGTCGTGCCCGGTGAGGCTCCCTCGACTAGAGGTCCTTGAACATGGAGGTGGCCATCACCTGGTAGCCGAGCGAGTCGTAGAGGCTGCGGGCGACGAGGTTCGGCCCGAAGACGTTGAGGGCGATCCGCTGGCCGCCGTGCGCCTTGCTCCACGCCTCGGCCGCCTCCATCGCCGCGCGCCCCAGCCCCTGGCCCCGGTACGGCTCTTCGACCTCGACGTAGAACACGAACCAGGTGTCGTCGCTGCCGTTGAGCGGCCGTCCCATCCACAGCACGCCGATCGGCCGGCCGTCGAGGACGAGGTTCATGACGTGCTGGCCCTCGGCGATCGTCCCGCCCGGGAAGAGCTGCTCGCGCTGCGCCTCCGCGTTCGTCCAGGCGCTCTCGCGGCTCTCGCCCGCGCCGATGCGCTGCTCCACGTAGCCCGCGATCATGGCCGGGATCCAGTGGACGAGTTCGTCCTGGCGCTTCTCGATGAGCTCGATCACCGCGTCATCGTAGAGGTGGTGTCCGGCGCCGCCGCCGCTCAGACGCCGACGCGGAACTCGACCACGTCGCCCTCGCGCATCACGTAGTCCCGCCCCTCGATGCGCGCCTTGCCCTCCGCGCGCAGGGCCGACAGCGACCCCGCCGCGACGAGGTCGTCGTAGGCGGCGACCTCGGCCTTGATGAAGTGCGTCTCGAAGTCCGAGTGGATGACGCCGGCCGCCTCGGGCGCGGTCGCGCCGCGGCGGATCGTCCAGGCGCGCGCCTCCTTCGGCCCCGCGGTGAGGAACGTCTGGAGCCCGAGCGTCTCGAAGCCGACGCGCGCGAGCTGGGCGAGCCCCGACTCGTGCTGGCCGTACTCGGCAAGCAGCTCGGCCGCCTCACCTGGGTCCATGCCGGCCACCTCGGCCTCGAGCTTTGCGCACAGGACGACCGCTGGCGCGGGCGCGGCGACCGCGGTGAGCCTCGCGCGCGCGGGCTCGTCGGCGAGGGTCGCCTCGTCCACGTTGAGCACGTAGATGACGGGCTTGGCCGTGAGCAGGTGCAGGTCGCGCAGCGACGGGAGGTCGAGCGACGCGGCCGCGGCGGCGATCGTCGTGCCGCCGTCGAGCACCGAGCGGGCCGCGCGTGCCGCCTCGAGCTCGGGGCTCGAGGCGGCACGCTTCGCGTCTCGCTCGAGGCGCCGCAGCGCCTTGTCGATCGTCTGGAGGTCGGCGAGGATCAGCTCGGTCTCGACCGTCGAGATGTCGTCCTCGGGGTCGAGCGCGCCTGCGACGTGCACGACGTCGTCGTCGGAAAAGGCGCGGACGACCTCGCAGATCGCGTCGGTCTCGCGGATCTCGGCGAGGAACTGGTTGCCGAGGCCCTCGCCCTCGCTCGCGCCACGCACGATGCCCGCGATGTCGAGGAACGTCACGGTGGCGGGGATCGCCTTCGGCGCGTCGTAGAGGGCGGCGAGCACGGCGAGGCGGTCGTCGGGCACCTCGACGACGCCGACGTTCGGCTCGATCGTCGCGAACGGGTAGTTCGCGGCCAGGACCTCGTTCTGGGTGAGCGCGTTGAAGAGCGTCGACTTGCCGACGTTCGGCAGGCCGACGATCCCGATCGAGAGCCCCATGGCCACCTCCGGGTCGCGAGGCTAGGGGGCCGGCGAGGGCCTTCGACGCCCGCGTTAGCGTGGCTCCGATGCAGACCGTCGAGGCGTCGGGGGTGGCCACGACCGCGACCGCCCCCCGCTACGCGGAGGCCGCGACGTTCGACGCGCCGTCGCTGGTCTCGTCGGAGTCCCGGCTCGCGCGCTTCCTCGCGGGGCTGCCCGGCGTCGACCAGGTGGGCTGCGAGCAGCGCGCCGCCGCGCTGGCCACGCGTTCGATCAAGACCGCGTCGAAGCTGCGCGCGATCGACCTCGCCATCTCCATGATCGACCTCACCACGCTCGAGGGCGCCGACACCGACGGCAAGGTGCGCCAGCTCTGCGCCAAGGCAGCGCACCCCGAGCCGGCCGACGCCGCCGTGCCGTCGGTCGCGGCCGTCTGCGTCTACCCCGACCTCGTGGCGACCGCCCGCGCCGCGCTGCGCTCCAGCACCGTCGCGGTCGCCTCCGTCGCGACCGCCTTCCCCTCCGGCCGGGCCTCGCTCGCCGTCAAGCTCGCCGACGTGCACGACGCCGTCGCCGCGGGCGCCGACGAGGTCGACATGGTGATCGACCGCGGGGGCTTCCTCCAGGGCCGGATCGGCAAGGTGGCCGAGGAGATCGTCGCGGTGAAGGCCGCCTGCGGGGACGCACACCTGAAGGTGATCCTCGAGACCGGCGAGCTCGCGACGTACGACAACGTGCGGCGCGCGGCATGGCTGTCGATGCTGGCGGGCGCGGACTTCGTGAAGACCTCCACGGGCAAGGTCGCGCCCGCGGCCACCGTGCCCGTCGCGCTCGTGCTGCTCGAGGCGGTCCGCGACTTCTCCGACGTGACGGGCCGCGTCGTCGGGGTGAAGGTCGCGGGCGGGATCCGGACGACGAAGGACGCGATCCGCTACCTCGTCGCGGTCAACGAGACCGCTGGGGACGACTGGCTGACCCCGGCACGGTTCCGGCTGGGGGCCTCGAGCCTGCTCAACGACCTGCTGCAGCAGCGCCGCAAGCAGCTCACGGGTGGCTACGCCGGCCGCGACGACGTGAGCGTCGAGTGAGCCGTGGCTGAGCGACCCCTGCCGGGTACCGCCGGCGCCGCCGCCGTCTTCGAGTACTCGCCCGCGCCCGAGTCGAGGGCGGTCGCGCGGCTGCAGTCCTCCTACGGCCTGTTCGTCGACGGCGCCTTCCGCGACTCGATCGACGGCGACGTGCTGAAGACGATCAGCCCCTCGAGCGAGGAGGTCCTCGCGGAGGTGACGCTCGCCGGCCCCCGCGACGTCGACGCCGCGGTGGCGGCGGCGCGCACGGCCTTCGAGGGACCGTGGGGCACGATGCCGGGCGCCCAGCGGGCGAAGTACCTCTTCCGGATCGCGCGGCTGATCCAGGAGCGCGCCCGCGAGCTCGCCGTCGTCGAGACCCTCGACAACGGCAAGCCCATCCGAGAGTCCCGCGACGTCGACGTGCCGCTGGCCGCGGCGCACTTCTTCTACTACGCGGGCTGGGCCGACAAGCTCGAGCACGCCGGGTTCGGGCCGCGCCCGCGACCCCTCGGCGTCGCCGGCCAGGTGATCCCATGGAACTTCCCGCTGCTCATGGCGGCGTGGAAGCTCGCCCCCGCGCTCGCGGCGGGCAACACGTGCGTCCTCAAGCCCGCCGAGACGACGCCGCTCTCCGCACTCGTGCTCGCCGACATCCTCCAGCAGGCCGAGCTGCCCGCCGGTGCCGTCAACATCGTGACGGGCGACGGCACGACCGGGGCGGCGCTCGTCGCGCACGACGGCGTCGACAAGGTCGCCTTCACCGGGTCGACCGAGGTGGGCCGGCGCATCCAGGAGTCGGTCGCGGGCACCCACAAGCACCTCACCTTGGAGCTCGGCGGCAAGGCCGCGAACATCGTCTTCGCCGACGCCGCCCTCGACCAGGCCGTGGAGGGGATCGTCAACGGGATCTTCTTCAACCAGGGCCACGTCTGCTGCGCGGGGTCGCGCCTCTTGATCGAGGAGTCCGTCGCCCCGACGGTCGTTGCCATGCTGAAGCGGCGGCTCTCGACGCTGCGGCTCGGCGACCCCATGGACAAGAACACCGACATCGGGGCGATCAACTCGCCCGAGCAGCTCGCCCGGATCGTGACGCTCGCCGACGCGGGCGTCGACGAGGGCGCCGAGCGCTGGAGCCCGCCGTGCACGCTGCCGGAGAAGGGCTGGTGGTTCCCCCCCACGGTCTTCACCGACGTCGCCCCCTCGCACCGCATCGCGCGCGAGGAGATCTTCGGGCCGGTGCTGTCGGTGCTCACGTTCCGCACGCCCGACGAGGCCGTGGAGAAGGCGAACAACACGACCTACGGGCTCTCCGCGGGGGTCTGGACCGAGAAGGGGAGCCGGATCCTCGCGATGGCCGAGCGGCTGCGCGCGGGCGTCGTCTGGGCGAACACGTTCAACCGGTTCGACCCGACGAGCCCCTTCGGCGGGTTCAAAGAGTCGGGGTTCGGCCGCGAGGGCGGCCGCCACGGGCTCGGGGCGTACCTCGATGCCTGAGGGACGCGTGGAGGTCAAGAAGACCTACAAGCTGTTCATCGCCGGGGCGTTCCCGCGCTCGGAGTCGGGGCGCTCCTACGTCGTGGCGGCCCACGACGGCGCCTTCCTCGCCAACGTGGCGTGGGCGTCGCGCAAGGACGTCCGCGACGCCGTCGCCGCGGCCCGTGCGGCCCAGCCGGGGTGGGCGGCGGCGACCGCGTACAACCGCGGCCAGGTGCTCTACCGCGTCGCCGAGCTGCTGGAGGACCGCCGCGACCAGTTCGTGACGGCCGTGCGCGACGCCGAGGGCGGCACCGCGCGCGCCGCGCAGCGCCAGGTGGACCAGGCGATCGACCGGTGGGTGTGGTACGCGGGCTGGACCGACAAGGTGGCCCAGGTCGCCGGCGCGGCGAACCCCGTCGCCGGCCCCTACTTCAACTTCTCCGTGCCCGAGCCGACGGGCGTCCTCGGCGTCGTGGCCCCGCACGGCGCGTCGCTGCTCGGTCTCGTCTCGGTCGTCGCCCCGGCGATCGCGGTCGCCAACACCGTCGTCGTCGTGGCCGACGAGCACCGGCCGCTCCCCGCGGTCACCCTCACCGAGGTGCTCGCGACCTCCGACGTCCCCGGCGGCGTCGTGAACCTCCTCACTGGCCCCGCCGCCGAGCTCGTCCCCGTGCTCGCCGCCCACCGCGACGTCGACGGGCTCGACCTCGCCGGCGCCGAGACCGAGCTCGCGGGGCTGGCCGAGGCCGCCGGCGCGACGAACATCAAGCGCGTCGCTCGACGGGTAGGCGACGACCACGACTGGTCGCGCGACCCCGGGACGTCGCGGCTGCTCCGCTTCGTCGAGACGAAGACCGTCTGGCACCCGATCGGGATCTGAGCGACGGCCTTCGCCGGGTGGTTCGGTAGGGTGCGCGCGTGGCCGGCCCCGACGCCTTCTCGCTCGCCGAGCGCGCCGCCGCCGAGGTCGTCGCCTGGGCGGGCGCCGACAAGCCCCGCGTCGCGGTGGTCCTCGGCTCGGGCTGGCTCCCGGCGGCAGAGACGCTCGGCGACACCCGCGACGAGCGCCCGACCTCGGGGCTGCCCGGGTTCGCGGCCCCGACCGTTGCGGGCCACCACGGCGCGCTCCGCCGCCTCGACGTCGGGGACACGAGCGTCCTCGTGCTCGTGGGGCGCGTCCACCTCTACGAGGGGCGCACGCCGGCCGAGGTCGTCCACGGCGTGCGGACCGCGGTGCTGGCCGGATGCGACACGATCGTCCTCACCAACGCGGCCGGCTCGATCCGCGAGGAGTGGGCCCCCGGGACCGCCGTCGCCCTCACGGACCACCTCAACCTGACCAACTGCTCGCCGCTCTCGGGCGACCCGCCGCCGGAGGGGTTCGCCTCGCGATTCGTGGACCTCTCCGCGACGTACTCGCCGCGGCTGCGCGCGCTCGCGGGTGCCGTCGCCCCGACGCTGCGCGAGGGCGTCTACGCGGCCCTGCGCGGCCCGCACTACGAGACCCCCGCCGAGATCCGCATGCTGCGGACGCTCGGGGCGGACCTCGTGGGGATGTCGACGGCCCTCGAGGCGATCGCCGCGCGCCACCTCGGCGCCGAGGTCCTCGGGCTCTCCCTCGTGACCAACCTCGCCGCCGGGGTCGCTGCGACCCCCCTCGACCACCACGAGGTCCTGGCCGCCGGGGCGGC
>DASZHS010000018.1:0-12000 GCA_035937595.1 Acidimicrobiales bacterium | reverse complement strand
CGAGCCGATTCGCCTCGTCGGACGCCGTACCGACCGGAACCGATCGGACAAGACTGGCTGTTGGGGACCCTTCGGAGGTCCGCAGCGGCGACGAGGGAGGAAGCCGCCATGAGCACTCCGCACGCAGCGACGGAGCCGGCGCCCGCAGCAGCCGGCGGCGTGCGCTCCTGGGAGAGGATCCCTGCCCGCGTGGCAGGACTCCTCGGCGTCTGCGCGGCAAGCACCGTGCTCCTCGGCACCTACGTGCTGGCGTGGTTCTCGGTTCCCGCACGCGGCACGAGCGAGGTCACGCTCTCAGAGCTCGGTCGCTACGCGTTCCAGAGCGGAGTCGGGAGTTGGTACCTCCACGCCTTCCAGCTGATGACCATCGCCGCCGTCCTGTTGTTCGTCGGCGGCGTGAGCAGCCTCGCTGGCGCGCACCGGAGGTCCTGGCTCGTGGGAGGCAGCCTCGCCATGGCCTGGGGGACGACGATCGTGGCGTACGTCCTCGTGCGCACAGGGCCGATCCCGATCCGCCACTTCGTGTACCGGTTCGCTCTCGAGTCGAGGAGCCTGGGCTGGTGGGCGAGCGTGCTCGCGCTCGTCCTCGCCGCCGGCGGTGCGGCGGCGGCGCTGTTCGCCGCATGGCAGCTCCGAGCCGGTGGGACCGAGGCTCGCCCTCACCGCGAGCGGTGGGCGCCGGCACTCCTCGGGGCACTCGCCGCGCTGGTGGCTGTCGTCGGCATCTTCGCGCTGCCCTGGTACCGGTTCCCCGAGTCGATGCAGTCACCGACGCTGCAACAGGTCTCCCAGGTGCTCATCGTGGACGCGACCAGTGCGCGTGGCTGGTACGACCACGCGTACCTGCTGATGTCGCTCGGCGCCCTCCTCCTCGCCGTTGGCGCCGCCACCCTGCTGCCGGTAGCGCGGGGCCGCGTCTCGTCGATCTGCGGTGCGGCCGCTCTGCTCGCCGGAGCGGCACTGGTCGCGTACATGGCGCTGCACACCCAAGACAACCACTGGCCATTCCGGGTCAGCTCGTCGCTGGGGCCCGGGTGGTGGGCCTGCATGCTCGCCGCATTCCTCGGCGCCGTCGCCGGCGTCCTCGCCCTTCTCTCGGCCGGTGACCGGGTGCCGAGCGCACAGGACGAACCACTCGGCCAGCACCTCGTGGTCAGGGCGTAGGTCCGAGCCCGAGGCGGCAACGGACGGCGCCCGACCGGGCCGGCCGACGCCCTCCCTGGAACGGTGGCGCCGGCCCAAGGACCATCGTCGATCTACCCGTCAGCCGGCTCCGATGGAGACGTCGACCCGGACGGGGTGACCTCTCGGCGTCGTGACCTCAAAGGTCACGTGGGACGGCGCCGCCAACACGACGCCACCGACGTAGCCGGAGAACCGACGGCCGCACACGGGCAGGCGGACCTGTCGCCTCCCCGCCCTCACGATCCCCTGGTCGCCCAGCGGGCGCCCGTAGTAGAGCCGTGCCGTCGTTGGGCTGACGATCGACACCGTCGCGTACGGCGCGTCCGCGGCGGACACGGCCAGGAATGCCTTGTAGACGTCGTAGCGCCTCCCACCAGCTCCGAGCACCGGGGTCAGCGCCGCCGGCTCCGCTGACCCAGGAAGGATGAGTCCCTCGACGCCGCCGACGACGGTCTCACCGCCTCGTCCTTGCTGACCTACGGAGTCCGCGCAGGTGAGGACGATCGCCCCGGAGCGGGCGGCGCCGTGCCCGACATCGGAGAGGTCTTGGATCCAGCGCCCGAGCATCGCCAAGCACCCGGCGACGATGAGCGCCGCACCGACGACGACCACGCGCCTCACTCCCGGCGAGGCTACTGAGACCCACTCGGGCGCACGCGGTGGCGACACCAACCACCACGTGCGGGACGGACCCCGCCGTGACCGGCCCAGGCGAGGATCGCCGATGGGTCCTGGTGCTCGCGCAGGCCTCGTCCCGGCCATCCCCAACTCGCCTGGACGAGGGGTCCGTTCAGGGATCGCGGGAGCGGCTGTGCCACCCGATGCCGGATTTGGGCGTTCCTTGCGATCGCGTCGCGACCGGATTGACCTGCATTTGACACTCTTGCGGGTGTGCCACGTCCCGTCCTGCGAACCGGTGACGGACGATCGTCCGTGGACGGGCGGAAGTGCCGCTCGGTGCCGGCCTACGGTCGCCTCAACGGATCTCCAACAGCGGATGACGTCGCTGCCGGCGAGGGCCCGTCACCAAGATCCCGTGACCGCATGCTTCGAGAAGCACGTCCTCGGCCGGCGCGCGAGCAGCGGCGGAAAAGGTCCGTCGCAATAGAGGAAGGAGCGCCAAGGTGAACGACGCGCTCGCGCTCCGCGGCTCTCCCCGGCTCTCGACGCTGCTGCAGGCGAGCGCCTTCCTCGACTCGATCAGGACGGGGATCCTGGTCCAGGACACCTCCGGGGAGGTCGTCGACTACAACGCGGCGGCGGTGCGGCTGCTCGGCCTCGGGGCCGAGCATGCCGAGGGCCGGCACTCCTTCGACCCGTGGCGCGGCGCCGTCAAGGAGGACGGCACCCCCTTCGCCAAGGACGAGCTGCCCGCGGCGGTCACGCTGCGCACCGGCGAGACGCAGCTCGACGTCGTCGTGGGGGTCGACCTCCCTGGGCAGATCCGCCGGTGGCTGTCGGTCGATACGTACCTGCTGACGATCGACGACACGGTGACCGGCGTCGTCGCCGCGTTCGACGACATCGACACCCAGTGGCACGAGCGCCACCTGCTCAAGCTGCTGGCCGAGGTCAACCGGGTCGTGGTGTCCACCTCGAGCGAGGCGGAGTCGCTCCAGCACCTCTGCACGACGCTCGTCGAGAGGGGGCCCTACGCGCTCGCCTGGATCGGCATGACCGACGCCGAGGACGACGAGATCCGCCCGACGTTCAGCGCCGGAGCGACCGGCTATCTGTACCCGGGCATGACCTCGCGGTCGGACGCAGAGGCGACGGGCCTCGGCCCCAGCGGCACGGCGATCCGCACCGGGGTCACCCAGGTCGCCAACGACCTCGCGACGCAGCCCGGGTTCGAGCCGTGGCGCGAGCGCGCCGCCCGGTTCGGCCTGCGGTCGTCGCTCGCCATCCCGTTCCAGATCGGCGAGCACCGCGCGGGACTGTTCGTGTACGCCGACGCGGCCACCGCGTTCGACGAGGCCACCGTGCGCGGCCTCGAGCAGATCGCCAAGGAGGTCGGCTTCGGGATCGCGTACGTCCGGTCGGTGCGCCAGAGCGAAGAGGCGCTGGAGGCGACGATCACCGCGATCAACGCGCAGCGCGAGACCGAGCACGCCCTGACCGAGTCCGAGCAGCGGTTCCGGCTGGCCTTCGAGAACAACATGGCGCCGATGTCGTTCTCGGACGACACCGACCGCATGATCGCGGTGAACGACGCGTTCTGCACGATGGTCGGGTACGCGAGGGACGAGCTCATCGGCGCCGACACGACGCACTTCACGCTGCCCGAGGACGTGGACATCACCCAAGAGGCGCTTCGTCGCATGGTCGCAGGGGACGTCGACCACCTCCGCTACGTCCAGCGCTACCTGCGCAAGGACCACCGGATCATCGTCTCGGAGGTCGCTCGCTCGGCCGCGCGCGACGACGCGGGGCGCATCCGCTACTTCGTCCTGTCCGAGCGAGACGTCACCGAGGAGCGCGAGCTCACCGAGCAGCTCTCCCACCAGGCGTTCCACGACCCGTTGACGGGTCTCGCGAACCGGGCGCTCTTCGACGACCGCCTCGCCCAGGCGCACGCACGGATCGTGCGCCGGCAGGGGACCGGGGCCGTGCTTTTGCTCGACCTCGACGACTTCAAGGGCGTGAACGACACCCACGGGCACCTCGTGGGCGACCAGCTCCTCATCGGGATCGCTCGCCGGTTCGAGGTCGTGACGCGGGAGACCGACACGCTGTGCCGGTTCGGCGGCGACGAGTTCCTCTACCTCGCCGAGGAACTCGGGTCGCCGTGGGAGGCCGAGGACGTCGCGCGACGCCTCCTCGACGCCCTGGCCGAGCCGTTCACCTTCGGCGGCGCGAGCTTCGTGCAGCACGCGAGCCTCGGGATCGTCCTCCTGGACGGCTCCAGCACCGACTGCTCGGAGTCCGTCCAGGACGCCGACGTCGCGCTGTACGAGGCCAAGCGGCAGCACCGGGGGAGCTACGCGTGGTTCACGCCGAGCATGCACCAGCGGGCGGTCAGCAGGTTCACGGTCATCCAGGAGCTGCGCCATGCCCTGCACAACGGCGAGCTGTCGATGCACTACCAGCCGGTCCTGGATCTCCGCACGTCCGAGATCGTGGGATTCGAGGCACTGATGCGCTGGCAGCACCCCGAGCGCGGCTGGATCCCCCCGGACTCGTTCATCTCGCTCGCCGAACAGAGCGACCTCATCGTCGAGCTCGGGGCGTTCGCGCTCCGCGAGGCGATCCAGGCCGCGGCGTCCTGGCCCCCCGGCACGGGCGACCCGCCCTTCGTCTCGGTCAACCTCTCCGCGCACCAGTTCTTCGACCCGAACCTCCTCCCGATGATCGAGGCGGAGCTCGAGGTGAGCGGGCTCGCGCCGGACCGCCTGATCCTCGAGATCACCGAGTCGGTCGCGATGCTCGACACGGCCGAGACGCTGGCCGCCATGCAGCACCTCAACCGGCTCGGCATCGGCATCGCGCTCGACGACTTCGGGACGGGCTACTCCTCGCTCTCCTACCTCGCGATGCTGCACCCGAGGATCATCAAGATCGACCAGTCCTTCGTGCGACCGCTGCACGACAGCGAGCAGAACGACCTGCTGCTCGAGACAATCGTCTCGCTCGGCGCCAAGCTCAACATGACGATGCTCGCCGAGGGCATCGAGACGAGCGAGCAGCTCGACCGACTCCGACGGACCGGATGCGAGCTGGGGCAGGGGTTCGCCTTCTCACCGGCCGTCCCGGTCGGCGAGCTGCCCTTGATGCTCCTGGGAGGGTCGCGTCCGGTCGAGCCGAAGGATCGTTGAGCCCACACGCCGAGGGTTCGGCTCAGCGCGGCGTGCGCTCCTCGAGGGACCACGGCGCACCGCTGTCGTTCACGAGGTCGAGGAACGGTGCCGAGGCGAACGCCTCAGGTCCGAGCAGCCCGACGCCCGACCAGGTCCCCGAGGCGAGGAGCTCGAGGGCGAGCACCGGGTTGAGCGCGGTCTGCCAGACCACCGCCTGTGTGCCGTACTCGGCCATCGACCAGTCGTTGTCGACGAGCTGGTACAGGTATACCTCGCGGGCCGCACCGTCGATGCCGGTGCCCTTCACCCACGTGCCCGCGCAGGTCACGCCGTGCATGCGGTGCCCGAGCTCTGCGGGGTCCGGCAGGCAGGCCGCGACGACGTCGCGAGGCGAGACGGCGACACCGCCGACCCTGACCTTCTCGGTGCGGTCGAGTCCGAGGCGCCGGATGGTCTTCAGGACGGCGATGAAGTCCTCGCTCAGGCCGTACTTGAACGTGACGCGTCCGACGTCGAGCCACCGTGGGACGAGCAGGACCTCCTCGTGCTCGACGTTGACGCACGTCTGGATCCCGATGCCCCCGGGGAACTCGAACTCCTCGGGCTCGCTGAACGGCTCGGTCGTGTACCAGCCGCGGCCCCGCTCCCAGATCACCGGCGGGTTGAGGCACTCCTCGATCGTCGTCCAGATCGAGAACGTCGGCGCGAAATCGTAGCCGTCGATGACGAGGTTCGAGCCGTCGCGCACGCCCACCTCGTCGAGCGTGGCGAACAGGTGCTCGGCGGCGTGGCGGGCGAAGATGTCGGAGAGCCCTGGCTCGACACCGATGCCGACGAGGGCGAGCTGGCCGCGTTCCTCGAGCGTCGCCGCGAGCGCGAACTGCTCGTCGCCGAGCATGACGCCGGTCTTGCGGTACGGGTCCTGCGGGTCCGGGTGCGAGAGCGACATCGCCATGTCGAGGTAGGTGACGCCGCCCTCGAGCGCGGAGCGAAAGATCGGCATCACGAACCTGGGATCGACGGCGTTGAGCAGGGCGTCGCACCTCGAGGCCTTGATCAGGTCGAGGATCGCACCCTCATCGGCCGCGTCGAGGCCCGCGGCGGTGAAGCCCCCACCCGCGGCCTGCACCACCTTCTCGGCGCGACCGACGTCGTAGTCGGCGACCGTGACCTCCTCGAAGCTCGCCCGGTGCGCGGCGATCTTCGCGAAGGCACTTCCAACCCCGCCGGCGCCGATCACGAGGACTCGCACGCGGACCTCCGCTCAGTTGGGACGCACCGTCGACCCTGGTGCAGAGGACCACGATCGGTCCTCGAGGTCGCGGCGAACGACGCGCTCGGGTGCGAGGGATGCGGACGACATCGAGACACGGTCCTAGCACCGTGCCTGCCGCTACAACGACATGGGCGACGACGCACCTCGCACTCGAACGAACTTCAAGGCGGGCCACGTCGACGCGCGCTGCCAGCGAGCCCCTTGGCCGTGCGTCAGTATTCGACTGTGGGGGACGGGACATCGGCGCGTGCACGCGTGTCCGACCGCCCCGATGAAGCGCCGTGGCGCCTGGACGGTCGCGTCGCGCTGGTGACCGGGGCGTCCGCAGGGCTGGGCGCCCGGTTCGCGCGGGTCCTGCACCAAGCGGGCGCGACCGTCGTCGTGACGGCACGCCGCGGCGAGCGACTCGACGACCTCGCGAGCGAGTGCGGCGAACGTCTGGAGGCGATCGCCGGCGACGTCACCGACGCGCACCACCGGCACGCCCTCATGGAGCGACTCCGTGCGCTCGGTGGGCTCGACGTCCTTGTGAACAACGCCGGGGCGTGCGACGACGGGCCCATCGAGGATCAGTCGCTCGAGGAGCTCGTGCGCGTCGTCGACGTCAATCTGATCAGCATCCTGGACCTGTGTCGGCTGGCTGGCCCGTTGCTGTTCGGCTCACCCGCGGCCAGCGTGATCAACGTCGCCTCCATCTACGGCATCGTCGCTTCGCGCGGGCCGATGGCCGCCTACAACGCCACGAAGGGTGCCCTGATCAGCCTCACCCGACAGCTCGCGGCCCAATGGGGGGAGCGGGGGGTGCGGGTGAACGCGCTGGCCCCCGGCTACTTCCCGAGCGAGATGACCGGGTTCCTCGCCGACCCCGCCCTCGACCGCTCGATCCGCAGCCACACGCTCCTCGCACGCCCCCCGACGCTGGAGGAGCTCGACGGCCCCCTGCTCTTCCTCGCGACCGCCGCGTCGAGCTACATGACCGGGCAGGTCCTCGTCATCGACGGCGGCTGGACGGCGGTCTGACCACTCGCGCGGACCCCGACACCTCGCTGGCTCGACGGCACGCGCGCGCCGTGCGGCCGCTACACGCGGGAGAAGACCGTGGCGATGGGATGCGAGAAGCCGGCGATGTGCGGTCCACCGCCGCCGCCCTCGGTCCCGACCGCCGTGCAGACCCCCGACCTCGTGCACGCGACGCCGTTGAGCGCGGCGAAGCTCGCCGGCCCCGGCCCGCCGTTGGGGACGCCACCGACGAGCAGCGTCGTGCGCAGGCCGCGCGTCGAGCCAGCCGCCACGACGGCGACGATCGTCCCGGCGCCAGGCCCCGACCCGCCGACGTCGCCGACCGCGACGCAGCGAGGGGGAGAGGAGCAGGCGACGCCGTTGAAGCGGGCGCTCGCGCCGCCGGATGGCGCCGGTGCCTCGGTCCAGCCCGTCGGGCCCAGCGTGTCGAAGGTCAGGCCGACGGCGAGACACCTCGTTGCCGCGGCGCAGGCCACTGCGACGAGCGGCGACCCGCCGGTCCGCGTCGTGGCCGGCAGGGCGAGCGGCGTTGACCAGCCCCGCCGCGTCTCGCGCTGCGCGACCGGGACGCCGTTGAGCTGGCCGACGGCGAGGCACGCACCGAGCGCCACGCAGGCAAGTCCGTAGAGCTCGAGGTCGCTCGCCGAGGGGGAGATGCCGTGGAGCGGGGCGAACGGCAGCGCGACGCCCCGTCCCACCGAGCCGCCGACGCCGGCGCGCAGCTCGACGGCGATCCGGAAGCCGCGCGTCACCCCTGCCCGCGTCCAGTACCACCCGATGACCGTGCAGCGGCCGGTCACGGTGCACCACACCGCGGTCGGGAGGCCGGCGGTGCCGCCGGTGACGTGCGCGTTCGGCGGGAGGGTGAGCGCGACCGCGGGCTGCCAGACCCCCGCCCGCTCGACGACCGCCATGGGCAGCTGGTCGCCGGAGCGCGCACCGTGCGGGTGGCCGGTGTAGGTGCCGACCGCGACGCAGGTCCGCGCATCGGCGCACGCCACGCTCGAGAGCGAGGCGTAGGCCGTCTGGTCGCCGCTGCGCGGCGGTGCGATGGCGACCGCGCGCTGCCAGCGGTTCGAGACGCGGCGCGACGCCATCGGCAGGTGCACCTCGGATCGCAGCGCGAAGTCCCCGACCGCGACGCAGCCGCCTCCCGGCGGGCAGTCGACCCCGAGCAGCTCGGCCTGCCCGCCGCGTGCCGCCGCCATCGGTGGCGCGACGAGGACCGTGCGCGTGACTCGCCAGGGCGACGTGGCGCGGCCCGGTACCGATGGTGCGGACGGCGTCGCCAGCACGGCGAGGACGAGCGACACCGCACCGAGCGCTCGCCGTGCTCCCACGGAGGCAACCTACGCCGCGGTGCTCGGCGGAGCGCCGTGTCACGCACCCTGCTGCCAGGACCACGCGGTCGCACGTGGGCTGCGTCGACGTGCGAACACGGGCGTCCGCTCGCCCGGACGCCGTGGGAACATCTGGGCTGGCGCTCGAGAGTGACGAGGGTTGCGCGTGGCCAAGCTCGAGGTGAGAGACCTGTCGGTGCTCGAGTGGCTGGTCGTCGGGACGGCGGCGACCGGGATCGTCGCGCTCTTCCTGCCGTGGTACGGGGTGGAGTACCTGGGCGTCGGGGCTGCCGTGACGGGGTTCTCGAGCGGCTTCGGGTTGCTCGGGGCGCTCCTGCTCGCCGCCGTGGGCGTCCTGGTGCTCGTGCGGCGCGCCGGCGTGCCGGTGCCCGTCGAGGTCCTGCTCGGCGCGTCCGTCCTCGGCACCGTGCTCGTCGCGGTCCGCTGCCTCACGATCGGCAGCGTCGACGTCGGGCTCGGCACCTCGCTCTCCTACGGGCCGCGCGTCGGCATCGTCATCGCCCTGCTGGCCGGCACGATCCAGGCGGGCGGGACCGTCCTCTTGGTGCTCCGGTCGTCGAAGGAGACCGTGCGCACGTCCGCGGGGAGCGCCGACGAGCCGGCCGCGCCGACGCCGCCGGGGGTCGCACCGCCGCCGTGACGGTCCGTCAGCGACGTGGCGTGCAGGCGATCGACAGCCGCTCGGCGTCGACGTCGCGGGCGACCGGCACGGGCGACGTCACCCGGCAGCGCGCCGGTGGCGGCTCGGCGACGACGACGAAGAAGTCGCGCAGCCACGACGACTCGTAGATCGTGGGGCTGTGCTCGGAGTACGGACTCGTGAAGCGGAACCCCGACGGCGCGTGGAGCGGCACGCGGGAGGCGCCGGAGATCGGCCAGTACGGGTTGATGTCGAGCTCGATCGCCCGGACCGCGCCCGCCGCGACGAGCGCGCGCGCGAGGTCGATCGGCAGGATGGGCGCGCCGACGGCGTACAGCACGTCGCCCGCTCGGTTGAGCCCGAGCCCGGTCCGAGCGACGGCGTTCGCACCCCCGAGCGTGGAACCCCACGCCGCGAGGTGCGGCGCCAACCGCGTGACCGCACCACGGTCGACGAGGTAGCCGAGGTTCTGGCGCGCCGCGACGACCGGCTGCCCCCCGGCGGGCACGCCGTGGCCCCAGGTGCCGAGGGCCATCTGGCCCCGTGCGTCGATGACGAGGGTCGGTGCCCCGAGCCGGAGCGGCACGGCGACGTAGCCGTCGACGACCGTGCCGCCGGCGCGGGCGTTGCGCTTGAACCCTCCGTTGAACACCCCCACGACGCCCACGCGCCACTCCCACGCCGAGATGAACGACCTCGCGTCGAGCGGGACGGCGAGGTTCGCACCGGGCGGGTCCTCAGAGCCGACGTGGAAGTGGAACGCGACGGTGCCCTTGCGGAACCGGAGCACGTAGACCCGTGCCCCACCGGGGACGGCGAACCACCGCTGGTCGACCGCGACGCCGCGGGCGGTCCGGGTGATGACGCCCCACCCGGGGGTCGCCTGCACCGGTCCTCGTGGTGTCGTCGAGGTCGTCGACGTCGTCGACGACCTCGAGCGGGGGTGCAGCACCGTCGCGAGGGCCACGCCCGCACCGGCGAGCGCGACGACGGCGAGCACGATCGCGAGCGGCCGGGCGCGGTGCTCGGGGCCGCGCGCCCCCCTGGTCACCGGGGGACGGGTCGCGTGGACGGCGTCGGAACGAGCCCGTGTCCGAACGCCTCCAGCGTCGCTACCCCTCGTGTCGACGGCATCGCCTCCATGCTCGCACAGGGGCCGTGCCGATCGTTCGCGGTCGCGCCGGTGCGGCTCGTCACGGGACCCATCGGAAGAGCCGCCACTCGCCCGGCAATCCCTTCAGCCGCGTCGCGCCAACCTCCTCGAAGCGCTGCCCGGTGCCGAGCGTCGCCTGGCGCGCCGCCTCCGAGGCGAGCGTCTCGCCGGCTTTGGCGCTCGCCATCACCCGCGCGGCCACGTTGACGGCGAGGCCGGACACGTCGTCGCCACGGACGTCGACGTCACCCACGTGGATCCCCACACGGACCTGCAGCCCCTGCTCGGTGAGCCCCTCGATGATCGAGCGGGCGGTCTCGAGCGCGCCGGCGGCGGACGGCAGGAGGGCGAGCACGCCGTCGCCCGTGTACTTCACGATTCTCCCGCCGTGGTGGCGCACGCACCGCTGGACCGCGTGATCGTGGACGTCGAGGAGGTCGCGCCAGTGCGCGTCGCCGGCGTCCGCCGCTCGCTGCGTCGAGTCGACGAGATCGGTGAACAGCACCGCGGCGATGCATCGCTCGGGCGCGAGCTCGACGCGCACGCCGGTGACGAACTCCGCGATCTCGGCCGTGAGGGTGTCGACCTCGCCGGCGATCGGGTACACGTCCCTGCCGGCTACCTGCACGAACGTCGCGTGCGCGAGGTGCTCGGCGACCGCGCGCACCTCGGCCTCGGACTGGCGGCAGTCGCGGTTGTGCAAGAGGAGCGTCGGCGTCGAGATGCCCGGTGGCGTGAGTGACGAGGTGAAGCCGAGCAGGTGCGCCCAGATCCGAGACGCGGTCGACGGGCTGGCGCCCGAGCGGCCCGACCGCGACAGCCACGAGGTGAACCCCTCGTCGTCGATGCGGCTCGGGAACGCCATCTCTTCGATGCTCCGGTTCGGCAGCATCTGGCCGCTCTGCCGTTGGAGGTCCCGGACGAAGCCCGCGGTCGTCTGCGACGGGTTGATCAGGACCATCGAGGAGAACGTGCCCGGCCTCGCCGCCGCCGCGAAGCGGGCCACGCCGTGCTGCTCCCACGAGACGACGACCGGCCGCTCGAGGCCGGCGTCGTCGATGACGGCGAGGAGGTCCTCGGCCCACTGGTCCTGGAGGCTCCTCGACCAGTCGGTGACCGGATCGGACAGCCCCACGCCGCGCTTGTCGAAGACGACGAGGCGACCGAGCGCCGTGAGGCCCTCGGTGAACCGCGAGGCGACGCGATCCTCGGCGAGCATCTCGAAGGGGAAGAGGGCGGCGGCCACCATGACGACGTCGGTGCCCCCAGCCTCGCCGAGGGTTCGGAACGCGACGTGGGTCTCGCCGGCGCGGGCGTATCGGATCTCGGTCACGCCCGCGCCCTCCCGTGCGGCTGCGGCGGTGTCACGACGCCATCGTCGCGCAAACGCGGGCGCACGCACAACGCGAGAGCGCCCGCCCCACGTTGCCACGGGGTCGGGCGCCCTACTTCAGTTGTACTCCGAGAGCCGGCTGCTCCGGGGAGTGGCAATCAGCGGGAACATCCTTGCTCCCTCCCGTTGCAACGCTCCAACCTCGAGCCGCTTGCCTGTCAGTCGCCTGAGCCGT
>DASZHS010000017.1:0-1753 GCA_035937595.1 Acidimicrobiales bacterium | reverse complement strand
CGCACGCGTCTGGGTGTACCGGTTCTCGTGGCCGACCCCGGTCGTCGGGGGCATGCTCGGCGCCTGCCACGCCCTCGAGGTGCCCTTCGTCTTCGAGACCCTCGGCGACGCGGCCGTCCTCGTCGGTGACGATCCACCCGTCGAGCTGGCGGCTGCGGTCCACGGGGCGTGGACGGGCTTTGGCCGGTCGGGAGATCCGGGCGCGCGCTGGCCGCCCTACGACATCGAGCGCCGCCCCGTCATGGACTTCGGGTCGCGGATCGCAGTCGTCGACGACCCCGAGCGGGAGCGGCGCGAGCTGTGGCGCGACCTCGTCGGGGCGTGGGTGTATCAGTAGCGCGCCGTGCGGCGCAACGCGGCGACGACGTCGTCCACGCCCGGGATGACCGCGTCCTCCTCCACCGAGTTGTAGGCCAGGTGGCAGTCCCCCGCGCCCACTCGCGCGACGGGTGCGTCGAGGTCGGCGAAGAGCTCGTCAGCGGCGAAGGCGGCGATCTCGGCACCGAATCCCATGGTCTTGTTGGCCTCGTGCACGACGACGAGACGTCCCGTCGCCGTCACCGTCGCCGCCACCGCCGCGGCATCGAACGGAGCGAGCGTCCGCAGGTCGAGGATCTCGACGTCGATCCCCTCTACCGCCACGATCTCCGCCGCCGCGCGGGCGAGGTGCACGCCGACCGCGTACGTCACCACCGACACCGTCGTGCCCGGACGGTCCAGCCGGGCGGTGCCGATCGGCACGGCCGCGCCCGACACCGGGCCGCGCTGGGACCGGTACAGCCGCTTGTGCTCGAAGAACACCACCGGATCGTCGTCGCGGATGGCGGCTCGGAGCAGTCCGCTCGCATCCTCGGGCGTCGCGGGGGCGACGACTTTCAATCCGGGCGTGTGGCAGTACGGGGCCTCCGGGCTCTGGGAGTGGTAGACGCCACCGCGCACGCCCGCGCCGAAGGGCGCGCGGAACACCACCGGCACCGACCACGCACCGACGCTGCGCCAGCTGATGGTCGCCGCCTGGTTGACGATCTGGTCGTACCCCGGATGCATGTAGTCGGCGAACTGGAACTCGGCGACCGGTCGCAGCCCCATCATCGCGGCGCCGATGGCGATCCCCGCGATGCCGATCTCCGAGACCGGAGTGTCGAGCACGCGCAACGGGCCGAACCGCTCGTACAGCCCGTCCGACGCCTTGAACACGCCGCCCTTGCGACCCACGTCCTCTCCGAGGAGCACGACCGACGGGTCGCGCTCCATCTCGTCGGCGAGCGCGTCGCGGATGGCCTCCACCAGGGTGGCGCCCTCCTCAGTCACCGAACACCCCGATCGCCGGCTCGGGACGGGGAGGCTCGTGGGCGCCATCGCCGGCGAACAGCCACCGGCGGGCCCGCGACGCGTCGGGCGCTGCCATCGCGAGCGCGAGGTCCTGCTCGCCGATCACGGACCTCCTCGCGTGCTCGACGAGCGCGGCATCGGCGTCGGCGTCGAGCACGCCCGCGTCGAGCAAGGTCCGGCGGAGGCGGGCGACAGGGTCAGCCGCCTGCGCGTCCGCGAGCTCCTCCTCGGATCGGTAGCCGTCGTCGTCCTGCGACGAGTGCGGGGTCATCCGCGGGACGCGCAGCTGCAGCAGCGCCGGTCCGTCGCCCCGTCGCGCCCGGGCGACCGCGTCCGTCGCCGCACCGAGCACGCTGGCGGCGTCGGTGCCGTCGAGGTCGGTGCCGGCGATGCCGTACCCCTCGGCGCGTTGGACGAGCGA
>DASZHS010000016.1:0-15901 GCA_035937595.1 Acidimicrobiales bacterium | reverse complement strand
CCTAGAACCGGTAGTAGATGAACGGCTGCACGCCCGTCGGCCCGAGCGTGGTGGTGACGAGGAGGGCGAGGCCGAGCGCGATCGCCTGAAGCGGCGCCGACGCACGGCCGAACCTCGCGACGCCGCGATCGACGACGCGCGACGGGACGTACTGGGCCGCGATCATGGCGACGATCGTGACGACCAAGAGCGGCGTCACGAGCGGGGACGGTTGCCCCCACCCCGAGACGAGACGGCCGAGGAGCTCGAAGGCGTTCGACATCGACGACGCGTTGAAGAACAGCCATCCGAGCGAGACGAACTGGAACGTGAGGAACCGCTGGCGCCAGCGCGCGTAGGTGGCGTCGTCCTCCTCGGGCAGCCCGCGCCGGACCCGCGAGGACCGCCGGAGGTGCCCCACCACCTGGCCGGTGCCGTGGAGGGCGCCCCAGGCCACGAACGTCCAGTTCGCCCCGTGCCACAGGCCCCCGAGGACCATGGTGATCATGATGTTCCTGGCCGTGAGGAGGGTCGAGCCCCGGTTCCCCCCGAGGGGGATGTAGAGGTAGTCCCGCAGCCAGCGGGACAGCGTGATGTGCCAGCGGCGCCAGAAGTCCTGGAGCGACCTCGCCGTGTAGGGCGCGTCGAAGTTGACGGGGAACCGGACGCCCAGGAGCAGCGCGATGCCGATCGCGATGTCGGTGTAGCCCGAGAAGTCCGCGTAGATCTGCACGGCGTAGCCGTAGATCGCGAAGAGGACCTCGGGCGCGCTGTGCGCGTGCGGCGAGCTGAACACCGGTTGCACGATGTTGGTCGACACGTACGCGCTGATGACGACCTTCTTGAAGAGACCGCCCATGATGAGCAGCGCCGCCCGTGCGAGGTCGATCTCGTGCGCGTCGCGCGGACGACGCAGCTGCGGGAGCAGCTCGCTGCCGCGGACGATCGGGCCGGCGACGAGGTGCGGGAAGAACGACAGGTACGTCGCGAGGTCGAGCGGCGTCGCGATCGGCAGCGTGCCGCGGTAGACGTCGACGACGTAGCTCACCGCCATGAAGGTGAAGAACGAGATCGCGATCGGGAGCGTCGGCGTGAAGAGCGGGATGAGGCGCCCGAGCCCGACGTGGCTCAGCATGTTGGTGACGTTCACCGCGAAGAACCCGTAGTACTTGAAGTAGCCGAGCAGCCCGAGCAGCCCCACCAGGGCGCCGACGAGCCAGGTCCTGCGGGCGCGCGCCGACGTCGAGCGGGTGACGCCCGTCGCGCCCACGTGCGCGATCACGGTCGAGGCGAGCAGCAAGAAGCAGAAGTGCCAGTCCCAGTACGCGTAGAAGTAGTACGACGCGGCGAGGACCCACAGCTTCCACGCGACGACGCGCTCGTTGAGCAGCCACGCACCGACGTAGACGACGAGGAAGAACAGTGCGAAGTCGAACGTCGGGAAGAGCATGGTCGGTTCGTCGGCGACACTACCGCCGCCCGATTTCGTGACCTATGTGGATAACTGCGCCGCGCCTCGGCGCGCCGCCGCCCGCGCCGCGGCGGCCGGCCGCGGTGACGTCAGCGGCTCTTCAGCGCGTCGATGAGCGCGGGGAGCACCTTGTGCACGTCGCCCACGATGCCGAGGTCGCAGATCGAGAAGATCGGCGCGTCCTTGTCCTTGTTGACCGCGACGATCGTCTTCGAGCCCTTCATCCCGACGAGGTGCTGCGTGGCGCCCGAGATCCCGAACGCGAGGTACACGTCGGGCTTGACGGTCTTGCCCGTCTGGCCCACCTGGTGCGAGTAGGGCACCCAGCCCGCGTCCACGATGGCCCGGCTCGCCCCGGCGGCGCCGTGCAGCAGCCGGGCGAGCTCCTCGATCATCGCGTAGGCGGCGGCCTCGCCGAGGCCGCGGCCGCCCGAGACGACGATCGAGGCCTCGTCGAGGGACGGCCCGCTGCGCTCCTCGGCGTGGCTCGCGGCGATCACCGCCGTGCCCGTCGCCCCCGTGTCCGGGGTGCCGAGTGCGACGACGGACGCCGGGGCGCCGCCGGAGGGCTCCGCGGCGAAGCTCTTCGCCCGGATCACGAAGATTCCGGGGCCTGCAGCCGTGAACCTCGCGTTGACGGTGAGGGTTCCGCCGAAGACCGGGTGCTCGGTGACCAGCGAGTCCCCGACCTCGCGGAGGCCGGTCACGTTGGTGAGCACCGGACGGTCGAGGCGGGCCGAGAGGCGACCCGCGACGTCACGTCCGTCGTAGGAGGCGGGGATGAGGATCGCGTCGGGCGCACCCGCGTCGGCCACGAGGCCCGAGATGGCCGCGGCGACCGGGACGCCGGGCAGCGCGCCGTGGAGGTCCCCCACGTCGTGCACCGTCGTCGCGCCGTGCGCACCCAGCACCGTCGCGTTCGCCGCGGTCGACGGGCCCCAGCTGATCGCCTCGACGGACTCGGCGAGCCCGCGGGCCGCGGTGAGCAGCTCGAGGCTCGCCGTCGAGATCCCGCTCGGCGTCGGCTCGCTCAGGACCCAGATGATTCTCACGGGCATGCCTGCTCCTTGTCAGATGACTTTCTGGGCCTCGAGGAACGTGACGATGCGACCGGCGCCGTCGCCCTCGTCCTCGACGATCTCGCCTTGGCTCCGCGACTCCGTCGCGACGACGTCGGTGATCTCCTGGCGCGCCCCCGCCGCACCCACCTGCCCGCCGAGCCCGAGGTCCGCGACGCGGAGCGTGGTGACCGGCTTGGACTTGGCGGCCATGATCCCCTTGAACGACGGGTAGCGCGGCTCGACCACGCCGGCCGTCACCGTCACGACCGCCGGCAGCGGGCAGGTCACCTCGTCGAAGCCCGCCTCGGTCTGGCGCTCGACGCGCACGGTCGACCCGTCGACGGCGACCGCCTTCGCGAACGTCACCGACGGGAGCCCCAGGAGCTCCGCGAGCTGCACCGGCGTCGTGCCCGTGTACCCGTCCGTCGACTCCGTCCCGCAGAGCACGAGGTCGAAGGGCGTCGTCTTGATGGCCGCGGCGAGCACCTTGGCGGTGCCGAGCGCGTCGGTGAACTTGAGCTCGGGATCAGAGACGAGGATCGCCTGGGCCGCCCCCATCGCGAGCGCGGTCCGCAGCCCGCCGGTCTCGTCGTTCGGCGCCATGGACACGAGCGTCACCTCGCCACCGCCGGACGCGTCGGCGAGCTGCAGCGCCATCTCGACGCCGTAGGCGTCCGAGTCGTCCAGGATCAGCTTGCCCGACCGGTCGAGCGTGTTGGACCCTGGCTCGATCGCAGGCGGCGCGGCGGGGTCGGGGATCTGCTTCACGCACACGACGACGTTCATGGCGCTCATTCAAGCGGAGGCGGACCCCGAGACGCCATTTCGGTCCGCTGCGACCGACGCGACGACCTCGAGGGCGAGCGCGACGTCGTCGGTGATCACCGTGTCCACGCCGAGCCTCGCCATGCGTTCGAGGTCGTCGCGCGCGTTCACCGTCCAGGTGGCGACCTCGAGGCCCTTGGCGTGCGCCGCCGCGACGGCCTCGGCCCCGACCGTGAGCACCCAAGGGTGCAGGGCGCCCACCGCGTGATCGACCGCGACCTCGACGAGCGATCGGGGATCCACCGAGTACCCGAGGAGCCATCCCGTGGCCACGGTCGCCGACGCCTGTCGGACCGCGTCGAGGGTCGGCAGGTCGAACGACGAGACCACGACGCGGTCGAGGTCGCCGCGGTCCTCGAGGAGCGCGACCACGTCGTGGCCGAGCGAGCCGGTCGGGTCGTACGCGGGATCGTCGGGATCGTTCTTGATCTCGACGTTCACGACGAGCGGCTCGAGCACCGCCATCGCGTCGCCGAGGAGCGCGACGTCTCCAGGGAGCTCGCGGACCTGGAGCTCGTTGATCACCCCGAGCCCGTCGACCGCGGCGTCGTGGTGGACGACGAGCGCGCCGTCCGCGCTGCGCCGCACGTCGAGCTCGGCCCCGTCCGCGCCCGCGGCGACCGCGGCGAGGAATGCCGCGAGCGTGTTCTCCTTCGCGACGGTTGCGACGCCCCGGTGGGCGAAGACCCTGGTCACGCCGGCGTGCCGACGCACACGCGCTCGCGGCGCTCGAGCTCCACGCACACGGGCTCGCTCCCACGATCCACCGCGCGAGGCTATCGGCGGCTCGCGTGCGCGCCAGAGGGCGAAACGGGGTCCGCCGACCGCTCGCCGCCGACCACCCGTCCAGGGTGGTCGACGGCGGCGGCCGACGCGACGACTAGGTGATCGAGATGGTCCGCTTGACGAGCTGGTAGCCGGCGTCGAGGACGGTGACCCTCAGCGACCCCGTCGGGGCCGGCGGGAGGTCGATCACGACGCGGCCGTTGCTCGGCACCGGCACGCTGAAGGTGCCGTCGTCACTCGTCACCACCTGGATCACCGTGCCTGGGATCGCGTTGCGAACGAGGATCGGGATCTGGGAGTTGTGCGATGCCTGCGACGGACTCGTCACGTGCGCGACGTAGAGCACGCCATGTGCGACCGAGCCGTTGTTGGTGGCCGAGATCGCGTACTTGCCGCTCTGCCCGATGGTGAAGCGCACCGCGCCAGCGCCGTAGGGGTCCGCGAACAGGTGCTTCGAGCCGTGCCCGGCCACGGTGAGGGTCAGCGGCGAGCCCGACTGGGCCCCCGTCGCGCTGATCCAGACCGGCTTGTGGTTCTCGACGACCGGTGGCGACGCATAGACGTGGTAGCCCGTCGTCGCCGGGACGATCAGCGGCGTCAGGGACGAGAAGCTGGTCCCGACGATGTTCGTCGCCGTCACGGAGAACCGGTACGGAGTCCCGTTCGTCAGCCCGGAGATCGAGCAGCTGGTGGCACCGGAGGTGCCGCACGCCCCGCTCGGGTTCCCGGTGACGCTGTAGCTCGTGACGGGCGTCCCACCCGAGTTGGACGGCGGCGACCAGTGGATCGTCGCCGAGCCGTTCCCCGGGACGGCGGTCGGCCCGGTGGGACTCGACGGCACGGTGAGGATGGCCTGGTTGATCGCCGCGGACGTGAAGGCTGGGAAGTTGCCGTCGCCGCCGTAGGACGCCGTGATCGAGTGGTTCCCGCCCGAGAGGCTCCTCGTCGACACGGCGCACGAGCCGTCGGACAGCGCGCACGACCCAATCGGGTGCGAGCCGTCCAGGACGGTGACCGAGTGCGTCGCGGTGGGCGGTCCGGTGACCGTGAACGTCACGGTGTGCCCGATGAACGACGCCGTGTTGCTGCTGCCGACGGAGATCTCCGGCACGGCGTTGAACTGCGCCGCGGGGATGTCCCAGGGCGCGCTGTGGTACGGAGACTGATCGCCCCAGCACGGCGTGGTGTTAGGCGAGTCGAGCCTGAAGCTTGAGTTGCCGGCCGTGCCGCCATCGCAGTAGTTGGCCGCGGTCAGCGTGGACCAGTAGACCGTTCCGGGGAGCGGATCGGTTCCGACGGACGGCCCATTGGCGACCGTCAGCCCGACGTTCAGCGAGTCGTAGCCACACCCCTCGCTCGTGGCGTGGCACGCCGGGTAGGTGGGGGGATTGGGGGGGTTGGGGGTGTTGTAGGGCGCCGCGCCGTAGTCCGAGGTGTTGTACGCGACGCTCCAGATGGCCTCGTCGGGCACGACGACGTCGCCAAGGTTAAAGGTGACGTTCACCGGCAGCCCGTGCGAGCAGACGCCGTTGTACATGAATTCTTCCATGTCGCCGGGGGGAGCACTGCCGTCGGCGGTGCTCAGCGGGCAGCTCGGATCGGTCGACGGCCGATAGGGGATGTTGAAGGTCTGTGTGACGGTCGTGATGAGCGAGCCAACGGCGTTCGAGGGCCCGACGTTGTAGAGGTTGAACGTGATCGGCTCGGAGAACGTGGAGCCGGGTGTGGTCGAGCAGATCGGGTTGTCGTACCAGTTGCCGCTCTGGCATCCCCAGCTGTCCATAGTCACCGACACGCCCGTGAGAAGGCGCGCAGGAGACGAGGAGAACTGGACGAGGTTGCCGGCCTCCGACGCCTGCGTCGCCTCGAAACCGAGGCTCGGAATCGAGACGAGTGGCGTCGAGGTGCTGTCATAGATCGCCGCTGGGGCAACGGGCGGTGAGCCCGTCGCACTGGCTACCTGCGTGCTCAGCGCTGCGGGGACGAACGAGACCAAGGTCGCGAACGCGGTACCCGTGGCGAGGAGCAAGACCCTTGTCTTGCGTGCCATTGTTGACTCCTTCTCCTGCGGGCGGTTCGCGCCCGCGCATCGACCGTCTCGGTCCGATCTGGTCGAAATCTCGAGGAGCCGTCGCACAACCGCGACGGTCGGGCTCCATTCGTCGCAGCCCGGTCGTTGTCGTGCGTCCCTTGCGGCCCTCGTCCTTCCCCACCCCAAGACCCAACGGAATTGTTGGAATTTTCTTGACCGTTTGTCGGTCGAACTGGACAGTAAGTTCGTTCGAATATTTTGTCAAGTTGCAAAGTTGTTGTTTGCACGCACGCGTCGACCAAGCTCGTAGGACCGCAGCGATGTGGGCGAACGTCGCTGCAATCCAGAGCACCCTCGCCTGGCGCATCCCGCTGCCGGAGCCGCGTCCCTTGTCGCGACCCTGGCGCCGACGGCGACCCCACGGTGGGTCTCCGATCGACCTCGTCGCACGTGCGACGTCACAGGACCGTGGGGAGCGGCGAGGACCGATCGACGCTGGTCACCGATGGTGAGCACGCGCGCCGCCCGCGGTGCGCCCGTGTCGTCGCGGCCCGCGCCCCCCCAGGCGCGAGAGCTCGCCCTTGATACAGGATCGGGCGACTTGTAGCATCGAACGGCCGGCTTCCCTGTTCGGGACGTCTGCAGAGGGCGGTACGTGAAAGGTTTCACGAACCGGGGGAGCAAGGACGACTAGATGGCGCTGACCTGGAACCGGACCTTCGACTGGGACATGGACGACTGGCGTTCGGTGGCCGCGTGCCGGTCGACGGAGCCCGAGATGTTCTTCCCGATCGGCTCGACGGGCGGCGCGCTCGAGCAGATCGCGGCCGCCAAGCGCGTGTGCGAGTCGTGCGAGGCCATGAGCGCGTGCCTCGACTTCGCGCTCGCCACGAACCAGGAGTCGGGCGTGTGGGGTGGCACGTCCGAGGAAGAGCGCCGCAAGCTCCGCAAGCAGTGGCTCGCGGCTCGCCGACGCTCCCAGCAGCAGCCGCAGTCCGCCTGAGCGAGCCGCGTCACGCGCCCCGCTGGGCGTGGGCGTCGTCCGGCGCGGACGGCGCCTCGAGCGGCACCTCGACGCGACGACGTCCCTCGTAGGCGGCGAGCGAGCCGACACCCCTTGCGGCGAGCATCGCCCGCAGCTCACCGGCGCGCTCGGCGACGCGGTCGCTGCGATGGGCGTCCGACGCCGTCGTGAACGTGACCCCGCGCGCGACGAACCGGTCGAGCAGGCCCGTCGCGGGGTACTGCTCGCCGACGGGCTTCGACCACCCGCTGCTCGAGACCTCCGCGGAGAGGCCCGCGCCCGCCGCGGCCTCGGCGATCCGGTCCCACCACTCCTCGGGCGCGTCGGGGATCCGCCCGGCGACCTTGATGAGGTCGGGGTGCGCCAGCACGTCGCACGTCGCGGTGGCGGCGAGCTCCTCCATGCACGCCGTGTAGGCGGCCCAGCAGGCGTCGACGTCGCGGGCGTCCCACTCGGCCATGTGCGCGGCGTTCTCGACGGCGTCGAACTGCCAGGCGCCGATCCAGTGGACGCTGCCGAGGAGCACGTCGAAGGGGTAGCCGCCCAGCAACCCGGCCACCTCGTCCATCTGCCCGCGGTAGTAGTCGACCTCGAGGCCGGTGACGACGGGCAGCCCCTCTCGCTTCGCGGCCTCGCACAGCGCCACGTACTCGTCGAGGTCGCTCCTCGCGTGGAAGTCGAAGTACTCGGCGAGCTGGCGACGGACCCCGGGGGCGTCGTCCGCGCGCTCCCAGAACTTCCCCACCACGTCGGCCGCCTGAGTGAAGCGGTGCAGGTGCTCGGTGAGCGCGAGCTGGGTGACCCCCTCGGTCGCGGCGATCTCGCAGTACTCGGCGATCTGGTCGAGGCGCAGCCACGTGGTCGCGTGCTCGTGCGGCCACAGGTGGAGGTGGTAGTCCAGCATCGCCGCTCGAAGCGATGCTAGGCGGCCGACCCGATGACGCCCGAGAGCGCGAGGATGCCCTCGAGGTCGCCGACCTCCCCGTCGAGGCTCGGGACGGTCACGACGAGCGGGGCGGCGGACGCCATCCGCTCGCGGGCGGCCGCCTCGCGCCTCGCCACGACGGACCACTCCCTCGCCGACGCCGCCGCCGTGCGGAGGACCCTCGCGGCCGCCTCGATGTCGAGGTCGAGCGCTCGCGCGGCGACCTTCGCGATCCCCTCGGCGTCCGCGGCGAGCGCCTCGGCGGCGGACTCGGTCGCCGGCGCCGACAGCGACGAGGGCAGCGCACGGTTGAGGACGAGCGCACCGATCTCGTAGCGGCGCGAGCGGAGCTCACGGAGGAAGAAGTCCGCCTCGCGGAGCGGGGTCGGCTCGGGGGTGGCGACGACGACGAAGGAGGTCCGCTCGTCGGAGAGGAGCCGCGAGACCGCGCGGGCCCGCTCGACGAACCCGCCGTACATCGACTGGAGCGACAGGAAGAACTCGGTGATGTCCTCGAGGAACTGGGTGCCGAGGATCCGGTCGGCGATCTGGGTGAACGGGCGCGCAGCGATCCCGAGCAGCCCGCCGCGTGCGGGCAGGATCAGCCACCGGAGCAGCCGCGACGAGAAGAACTCCTCCATCCGTGCCGGTGCGTCGAGGAAGTCGAGCGCGTTGCGCGTGGGTGGCGTGTCGACCACGATCAGGTCCCACTCCCCCGTGGCGTGCAGCTCGTGCAGCCGCTCCATCGCGATGTAGTCGTGCGACTGGACGAAGCGGCCGGTGATGTTCTGGTACAGCGGGTTCGACAGGATGCGGCGTGCCGTCGGCGCGTCCGGGGCGTGCCGACGGATCAGGTCGTCCCAGCTGCGCTTCATGTCGAGCATGGCGCAGTGCAGCTCGCCGCGAGGCACCGCACCGGCCGCCGCGAGCGTCTCGTCGTCGATCCGCACCACGTCGTTGCCGATCCCCTCGAGGCCGAGGGCTTGTGCGAGCCGCTTCGCCGGGTCGATGGTGAGCACGAGGACGCGCCCGGGGGTGGTCGTCGCGGCCAGCATGGCGAGCGACGCCGCGATCGTCGTCTTGCCGACGCCGCCCGGGCCGCAGCACAGCAGGATCTCGCGCGTCTCGACGAGCCGGCGCACCGACGACGGCGTCGTCACGACAGCTCTCCGGCGAGCGCCGTCGCGACCTGCCGGGTCGCTCGTCGGCCCTCGGCCCGCGTGAACAGGTACGGCTGCAGGACGAGCGGCAGATCCCCGGGCAGGGCGGCGCGCAGCGTCGTGACGTGCTCGGCGGCGATCCTCCGTCGAACCGTCGCGTGCCGCGCCGCGTCGAAGACGCCGTCGAACCTCGACTCGTCGAGCACGCCCGGCCTCGCCGCGGCGATCGAGGCGAACGTGGCCTCGTCACGGACGCCGAACAGCTCGGGCAGCGTGCGGTTCACCACGACGCCCGCGACGTCGACGCGCGTCGTGGATCGGATGGCGTCGACGAGCTCGATCGTCTCGGCGACCGGCATCTCTTCGGGTGTCGCGACGACGACGACGCCCGTCGTCGCGGCGTCGTTGAGGATGTCGAGCATCCAGGTGGTCTGCGACCGGATGAGCCCCACCTTGACGAGGTCGTTGATCGCCTGCGGGGCGGTGAGGTGTCCCAGCACGTGGCCCGTCGCGGCGGCGTCCACGACGATCGCGTCGTAGCGGCGCTCGCGGACCTCGTAGCAGAGCTTGCCGACGGTCAGGATCTCGCGCACACCGGGTGCCGCGGCGGCCACGAAGTCGAACGCCGAGGCGAGCGGCCCGATGCGGCCGATCACCGGGATCCGCAGCTGGAGGCGGAGGTACTCGCGCAGCGAGGCCTCCGTGTCCATCGACATGACCCACGGCCCGCCCGGGACCTCGACGGGATCGAACCCGACGTCGCCGAGCTCGAACGCCGCGGCGAGGTCGCCCTTGGCGTCGACCTCGCAGGCGAGCACCCGCTTGCCCCTCGTGGCCAGCAGCCACGCGAGCCCCGCCGCGATCGTGGTCTTGCCGACCCCGCCCTTGCCGGTCACGAAGAGCAGGCGGCGCTCGAGCAGGCTCGTCACGTGGTCACGTCGTCAGGAGCCCGATGCCGCGCGGGCACGCGCACCGCGGGGCATGGCGCGGGCCTAGGGGTTGCCGAACCCGACGCGCCGCTCGCCGGCGTCGGCGCCCACCTCGACGTAGGCGATGCGCGAGCTGGGCACGCCGACCCGTCGCCCGCGTCGGTCCGTCAGCCACAGCACGGCGTCCTTGGCCAGGGCCTCCTCGACGCTCGCGATCACGTCATCGCGTTCGGCATCCTCGGGGAGCTCGATCTCGAGCTCCTTCATCGTCTGGACGATGCCGATGCGGACTTCCACGTTGTCGTCTCCTCGTCTCTCGCTCTGGGCGCGATGCTAGGTGGCGGGCACGCGGCTCCGGCACCGGTCGCGGCGCACGACGACGTCGACCGAGGGACCCGCACCGCGGTCGGTGCCGACCGCGGTCCCTCGGGCGCCGGTCCCCGCGTGGGGCGCGAGGACGCGTGCTGTGCGTTTGCCACAATGGCCGGCGTGCCCAGCACCGGTGGATCGGAGCGGAACCGTCGGTGGGCGGCGACGATGCACGGCTTCGACGTCGACGGCGGGGTGACGCTCGCGCACCGTGACTCACCCACCCGCCCCCTGGGCGCCGGCGACCCGACCGTGGGCAACGGCGCGGACGCGGTGTACGGGGTCGACCGCGCGCTCCGCGAGGAGCGCGAGGCCGCGACGCTCGCCCCGGCCGCCACCCGGGCGCTCGGCGCGGGTCACCGCGCGCTCGAGGAGGCACCCGACCCGTGGCGCACCTGCTTCGAGCGCGACCGCGACCGGATCCTGCACTCGAGCGCCTTCCGGCGGCTCGCGGGCAAGACGCAGGTCTTCATCTTCCCCGAGGACCACCAGCGCACGCGGCTCTCGCACGCCCTCGAGGTCGCCCAGGTGGCCGGCGGCATCGCGAGGGCGATCGGGCTCAACGTGACCCTCGCCGAGGCGATCGCCCTCGGCCACGACTGCGGGCACGGGCCCGGGGGCCACGCGAGCGAGGACGCCCTCGACCCCTTCGTGGACGGCGGCTTCGACCACGCGCCCTGGGGCGCGGCGGTGTCGCTCGCGTCGCTGAACCTGTGCGCCGAGACGCTGGACGGCATCGCCAACCACTCCTGGTCGCGGCCCGCGCCGCGCACACCCGAAGGCGAGGTCGTGAGCTGGGCGGACCGCATCGGCTACGTCTGCCACGACTTCGAAGACGCCGTCATCGACGGCATCGTGGCGCCCGAGGAGCTGCCGGCGTCGGTGAAGGAGCGCGGCGGGACCGCGCGGGCGTCCCAGCTCGGCGCGTTCATCGACGCCGTCGTCGCGACCACGCTCGCGACGGGCATGGTCGGCATGGACGACGCGCACGCCGAGGCCCTCGCCGCGTTCCGCGCCTTCAACTACGAGCGCATCTACCTGCGCGACGAGTCCGTCGCCCAGGGAGAGGCGGTCGTCTCGGTCCTCCGTGCGCTCGTGGAGCACTTCGCGGCGCACCCCGGCGAGGTGCCCGAGCACGGCCGCGCCTCGAGCGCGCGGGACGAGGACCCGACCTTCGCCGCGGTCCGCTACGTCTCGGGGATGACCGACCGCTTCGCGTTCCGCACCGCGGTCGCGGTCCTCGACTGGCCCGACGACCGGCTGCCCCAGGGCATCGACCGGTAGCTCAGCCGCCCCGGGTCGCCTTCTCGAGGTCGATCCCCGCGGGCGTGCCGCCCTGCATCCAGCCGAGGCGCTGCTCGGTCGTGCGGATCGCCACGTGGCGGTGCGGCAGGATCCAGAACTCTTCGCGCTCGATCGCGCCCGCGACGTGGTCCGCGACGACGGCCGGGTCAATGCCCGCCGCGACGACCGCTGCCGCCGCCGCCTCGAGCGGCCCGTGGTCGTCGCTGCGCGAGAGGGCACGGAGCGACTCGGGCATGTTCCGCCCGGACTCGGCGATCCGCGTGCGCACGAACCCCGGGCAGAGCACGGAGATGCCCACACGGCTGCGTCGCTGGGCGAGGTCGTAGAAGAGCGACTCGGAGAGCCCGACGACGGCGAACTTGGTCGCGCAGTACGGACCCATGCCCGGCACGCCGCCGAGACCGGCGAGCGACGCCGTGTTGACCACGTGGCCCTCGTCCTGCTCGAGCAGCAGCGGCAGGAAGGTGTGGACGCCGTGCACCACGCCGTCGAGGTTGACCGCCGAAACCCACCGCCACAGCTCGATGGGCGACCCGATCGTCGGGCCGCCACCGACGCCGGCGTTGTTGAACACGACGTGGACGGCGCCGAACTCCGCGACGGCGGCGTCGCGGAGCCGCTCGACGTCTTCGAGCCGGGCGACGTCGCAGTGCACGCCGATGACCGCCGCACCCTCGGCGCCGAGCGACTTCACCGCGACGTCGAGCGGGCCCTGCTCGATGTCGCCGAGGACGAGCCGCGCGCCCTGGGAGGCGAGCTTGGTGGCCGTGGCGAGCCCGATGCCGCTCGCGCCGCCCGTGATGACCGCGGTCTTGCCCCGAACGTCCATGGCTGCCTCCCTCGAGCGAGGTCGAGCATTGCAGGTTCAGCCGAGACGGAGCTCCTGGCGGTAGACACGGGCCGGGCCCTGTGCGGCGATCCTCGTCGCGAGCGAGCGGAACGCCTCGGCGGCCGCGCCGTCGGGGGCGCCGACGGTGACGGGCACGCCCTCGTCGCCGCCCGCTCGGATCGCGACGACGAAGGGCAGCTGGCCCAAGAGCGGCACGCCGAGCTCGTCGGCCAGCGCACGACCGCCGCCCGCGCCGAACAGCTCGTGGCGGGCCCCGTCGGCGTCGAACCACGACATGTTCTCCACCACGCCGCGCACCGCGAGCCGGAGCTTGCGCGCCGCGAGGGCGCTGCGCTGCGCGACGCGCTGGGCGGCGGGCTGCGGGGTCGTGACCACGTAGACCTCGACCGACGGCACGACCTCGCTCAGCGTCAGCGCGACGTCGCCGGTGCCCGGCGGCATGTCGACGACGAGGAAGTCCGGCTCGCCCCACCACGCCTCGGTCACGAACTGGGTGATGGCCTTGTGCAGCAACGGGCCACGCCAGATGACCGGCTGGTCGTCGCTCACGAACCACCCCATCGAGAGCCACCGCACCCCGTGGGCGAACGTCGGGACGACGGTGTCGCCGAGGACCACGGGCTCGACGGCGGCGGCCACCATCTTCGGGACCGAGAACCCGTAGACGTCCGCGTCGAGCACGCCCACGCGGTGCCCGAGGGCGGCCAGCTCGATCGCGAGGTTGACCGAGACGGTCGACTTGCCGACCCCGCCCTTCCCCGAGCTGATGCCCAGCACCCTCGTCGCCGACCCGCGCTCGAGGAACGGCGGGGCCGCCGTCGGCGTCGCGCCGTGGCCGTGGCCGTCGACGGCGGCACGGCCCTGGTCGCCGCCGCGGGCCTCCATGCGGTCGCGGAGCGCGGCGCGGACCGCGCGCACCCCGGCCTCACCCATCGTCACGACCTCGACGTCGACGGCGTCCACGCCGGCCTCGCGCGCGGCGAGCACGATCCGTCCGCGGAGCTCGTCGATCGTCGGCCACGAGGCGATCGGCACCAGGAGCTCGACGCGCGCCCCGCGGCGCGTCGTCGCGACGTCGCCGAGCATGCCGACGTCGCCGAGCGTGAGGTCGAGCTGCGGGTCGACGACCGACTCGATCGCCGCGCGCAGGTCCGTTGCCACGTTGTCGACGTCACCCCTCGGTCGCCCGGGACCGCTGCACGGGCCGGTGCGTAGACTACTGACGATGCCGGCGCGCGTGCCTGTGAAGGGCGTCGCCGCACCGAGCGTCCCCGACGACCCCGCGGCGTTCAGCGCCGTCGTCGCCGCACTGGCGAGCACCTTCGGCGACCCGACGCGTCGCGCGATCTTCCTCCACCTGCGCGAGCACCCCGGCGCGACCGTCGCCGACGTCGCCGTGGCGCACGCCGTGCACCCGAACGTCGCGCGCCACCACCTCGACCGGCTCGTCGCCTCCGGCCACGTCGCGGCGACGACGACGCCGCGCGGCGTCGGCCGGCCCGCGAAGGCCTACGCGGTGACCGAGGACTCCCTCGCCGACGCGGGCGCGACGCGCAGCCGCGAGCTCCTGGTCGCTTTGCTCGAGCGGTCCTTGGAGCTGCTCGGCCCCGAGCGCGCCGAGGCGATGGCGCTCGAGGTCGGCCACACCTACGGGCGACGGCTCGCCGCCGAGCGCCCGACGGCCGACGCCCAGCGCTCCGCGCACGGCGCGATGACGGCGGTCGCCACGGCCCTCACCGCGCACGGGTTCGCCGCGAGGACCGAGGTCCACGCCGGGTCGCCCTCGGTCGTCTCGGAGAGCTGCCCGTTCGGCGAGGTCGCCTCGCACCATCCCGTCCTGTGCGCGGTCGACCGGGGGCTCGTCCTCGGGATGCTCGAGGGGCTGGGGGCGCTCGGCCCCTCGCCGGTGACGCTGTCGTCGCGCGCGCGCGGCGACGACGCGTGCCGCGCCACCGCCTGAGATGCCCCGGGCGTTCCTCGACTGCGCCTCGGCCGCGCCGCTTCGCCCCGAGGTGCGGGCCACGATCGCCGAGTGGCTGACGCTCCCCCAGGCGGACCCCGGGCGCGGCTACGAGGAAGCGCTCATCGTCCGGCGCGCCGTCGAGGCCGCCCGCGACGCCGTCGCGCGGCTCGTCCACGCCACGCCGCGCCAGGTCGTCTTCACCTCGTCGATCTCCGAGTCGGTCAACACGTCGGTGGCGGCCGCCCTGCGCGACGGCGGTCGCGTCGTCGCCGCACCCGTCGAGCGCGCGAGCGTGCTCGAGGCCGCCGCGAGGTGGGGCGAGCTCGCCACGCTCGAGGTCGACCACGACGGGCGCGTGCGCCTCGCGGCGCTCGACGCGGCGCTGGCCGTGGCGCCTACGGCGCTCGTCTGCCTCCAGCTCGCGAACCACGAGACCGGCACGCTCCTCGACGTCGCACCGCTCCTCGAGCGCGCGCACGCGGCGGGCGCGGCCGTCCACCTCGATGCCACGGTGGCCGTCGGGCACGTGGAGCTCGACGTCGCCGCCCTCGGCGCGGAGTACACGACGCTGAGCGCCGAGGGGCTCGGTGCCCCGCTCGGCACCGGCGCCCTCGTGGTGCGGCGTGGGTTGCGGCTCGCGCCGCTGCTCGTCGGCGGCGACCAGGAGCGCGCGCGCCGAGCCGGGCTCGAGAACGTCGGGGGCATCCTCGGGCTCGGCGCGGCCGCCGGGGTGCTCGGCGAGGACGGGGGTGCGCGCCTGCGCGCCGAGGCCGAGGCGGCGGCGGCGCTCATCGCCCGTGCCGAAGAGGGGGTGCGCGCCTTCGAGGGCGTGCGCGCGATCGGCGACCCGACGGCGGCGGGACGGGTGCCGCACGTGCGGTGCTTCGTCGTCGAGGGCGTCGAGGCCGAGCCCGTGCTGCTCGGCCTCGACCGCTACGGCGTGAGCGTGCACTCGGGCTCGGCGTGCTCCTCGGAGTCCCTCGAGCGCTCCGAGGTGCTGGCCGCGATGGGCGTCGACGAGGACCACTCGCTGCGCGTGAGCGTCGGATGGTCGACGACGACCGACGACGTCGACGCGTTCCTCGAGGCGTTCCCGAAGGTCCTCAGCGAGCTCCGCGCGCTGCGCTGACGCGCCTCGGCGAGGCGAACCCCCGGAGCAGCGTGTAGGTCGTCGCTTCCTCGGTCAACGACTCGGGCAGCGCGAGGGCGCGTCGCAGCTCGC
>DASZHS010000015.1:0-58167 GCA_035937595.1 Acidimicrobiales bacterium | reverse complement strand
CTCGAGCGTGCTGCACAGGTCTGCGCCGACCGCTGCACTGGTCGCCGCCCCCTCGCCCGCCGCCTGGGCGACGGTGAGGATGGTCCCCTCGACCGGTCGGACCACCGCCGTGCGCGCCAGTGCGGCCGCTTCGACCAGGGCTTCCGCCACCTCCGCGGACCCGCAGGCAGGGGCGGCCGACAGCCGGGTGGACATCCCGCGGAGCAGTTGGGACAGGATGACCCCCGAATTGCCCCTCGCACCCATGAGCGAGCCGTGCGCGACGGCCTTGCACACCCCGGCCATCGTGGCGGCCTCGGGCAGCGCGTGGAGCTCGCGGACGACCGAGGCCACGGTGAGCGACATGTTGGTGCCCGTGTCGCCGTCGGGGACCGGGTAGACGTTGAGGCGGTTGATCACGTCCCGGTGGGCGTCGAGCAGCTCGGAGAACCGTTCGACGACGGTGCGGACGTCGCCCGCCGCGAGTGAGGCGAGCCGCGCCATGTCGCCCGATGCTACAATTGCCGTTCGATTTCGAAGGCCGAGCGGTGGCCTTCGCCCCGAGGAGGCCCCCCGATGGCATCGGTCTGCGAGCTGTGCGGCAAGAAGCCGTCGTTCGGGATGAACCTCAGCCACTCGCACCGGCGGACGAAGCGGCGCTGGAACCCCAACATCCAGCGCGTCCGCGCGCTCGTCGGGGGGACGCCGAAGCGGCTGAACGTGTGTACCTCGTGCATCCGCGCCGGCCGTGTGACCAAGCCGCCCCGCGCCACCTACGTCGGGTCCTGAGCCGTCCGGCGCCTCAGTGGCGCCACCCGACGTCGGCGAGCGGCTCGCCGCCGAGCGTGAGGACCGTGGCGTCTTCCACCACCTCCCCCACGCGCACCGGGCGACGGAGCCGCGCACGCGCGAAGGCCTCGACGGCCGCGTCGGCGTCGGGGTGCGTGAAGACGAGCTCGTAATCCTCCCCCCCGCCGAGCGCCTCGTCGAGCGTGGCGCCGTCCTCGACGGGGACGAGCTCGAGGGAGATCCCGACGCCGGAGGCTCGGGCGAGCCGACGCACGTCGCGCGCCAGCCCGTCAGAGACGTCGAGCATCGCCGTCGCCCCGCAGATCGCGGCAGCCTCGCCCTCGGCGAGCCGGGCCGCCGGGCGACGGTGCCGGAGCACGAGGTCGTCGTCGAGCGCCGCCCCCTCGCGGCCCCGCCGGAGCCCGGCGGCGGACCCGCCGAGCGCACCGGTCACGAGCACGGCGTCCCCTGGGCGCGCCCCCTGCCGCAAGACCGACCCGCCGGCGCCCTCGACGCCGACGGCGGTCGCGACGACCGTGGCGGTCGCCGACCGCGACAGGTCGCCACCCACGACCTCGCAACCAGCGGTGGCGCAGGCCGCCACCACGTGGCGCTCGACCTCGACCACGTCGACCTCGGCGGGCGCCAGGACCGCGACCACGACCCCGAGCGGCCGCGCGCCGACGGCCGCGAGGTCGCTCAACGACGCGATCGCCGCGCGGTAGCCGAGGTCCCCGATGGGGAAGACCGCCGTGTCGAGGTGCACGCCCGCGACGGCCGCGTCGGTGCACACGACGAGGCGCCCGTCCGGCCGAGGGAGGACCGCGGCGTCGTCACCCCACGCACCGCCGGCGGGGTCCGTCGAACGCGACCCCAGGAGCGCCGCGATACGCTCGAGCGCGACATCCTCACGCCAGACCCCACCCCCACGGGGGGCGGTGGTTGGGTTCGGCGGGAGCACGGCACTTGCCTACCATGACCCCGGCGGCGCGCCGCCGGGTGACTGCAAGGAGGACGCGGTGAACCCACCGACCACGAACAAGCGGCTCCTCGACTGGGTCGCCGAGGTCGCCGCCCTGACGACGCCCGACGTGGTCCACTGGTGCGACGGCTCCGCCGAGGAGTACGACGCCCTGTGCCAGCTGCTCGTCGAGAACGGCACGTTCACGAGGCTCTCCGAGGCCAAGCGCCCGGCCAGCTACTGGGCCCGCTCGGACCCCGGTGACGTCGCTCGGGTCGAGGACCGCACCTACATCTGCTCGGCGCTCGAGGTCGACGCGGGACCCACCAACAACTGGCGGGAGCCCTCCGAGATGCGCGCGACCCTGAAGGGCCTGTTCAAGGGCGCCATGCGGGGCCGGACGATGTACGTGGTGCCCTACTCCATGGGCCCCCTCGGCAGCCCGATCGCCCACATCGGCGTCGAGCTCACCGACTCGGCCTACGTGGCCGTCTCCATGCGGATCATGACCCGCATGGGCACCGGGCCCCTCGAGGTCCTCGGCGCCGACGGCGAGTTCGTCCCGTGCCTGCACTCCGTCGGCATGCCGCTCGAGCCCGGCCAGGCCGACGTGCCCTGGCCGTGCGACGCCGAGCACAAGTACATCGTGCACTTCCCCGAGACCCGTGAGATCTGGTCGTACGGCTCGGGGTACGGCGGCAACGCCCTGCTCGGCAAGAAGTGCTTCGCCCTGCGCATCGCCTCGGTGATGGCCCGCGACGAGGGCTGGCTCGCCGAGCACATGCTGATCCTCAAGCTCACCTCCCCCGAGGGCGAGACCAAGTACGTCACGGGTGCGTTCCCGTCGGCGTGCGGCAAGACGAACCTCGCGATGCTGGTCCCGACGCTGCCGGAGTGGAAGGTCGAGACGGTGGGCGACGACATCTGCTGGATGAAGTTCGGCGCGGACGGCCGGCTCTACGCGATCAACCCGGAGGCGGGCTTCTTCGGCGTCGCCCCCGGCACCAGCATGGTCACCAACCCGAACGCGATGGTCTCGGTCGGGGCGAACACGATCTTCACGAACACCGCGTACACCGCGGACGGCGACGTCTGGTGGGAGTCCATGACCGACGTGGCGCCAGAGGGACTGACGGACTGGCGCGGCGAGCCCTGGACCAAGGACAAGGGCACCCCCGCGGCGCACCCGAACGCGAGGTTCACCGCCCCCGCCGCCCAGGACCCCGCCATCGCACCGGAGTGGGAGGACCCCGCCGGCGTCCCGATCTCCGCCATCCTGTTCGGCGGGCGGCGGGCGTCGGTGGTGCCGCTCGTCTTCCAGTCGCGCAGCTGGGAGCACGGCGTCTTCCTCGGCTCGATCATGTCGTCCGAGACGACGGCGGCGGCCACGGGCAAGGTCGGACAGCTTCGCCGTGACCCCTTCGCCATGCTGCCCTTCTGCGGGTACAACATGGCCGACTACTTCGGCCACTGGCTCTCGATGGGGACGCGCACGGACCCCGACAAGCTCCCGAGGATCTTCTACGTCAACTGGTTCCTGCGGGGCGCGGACGGCAAGTTCCTCTGGCCCGGCTACGGCGAGAACTCGCGCGTGCTCGAGTGGGTCTTCGAGCGCGTGGCCGGCGAGGGCGAGGCGACCGAGACCCCCATCGGGTTCGTCCCGACCCCCCACGCCCTGAACACGGCGGGGCTCGGGCTCGCCGACGACACCGTCGCCGCGCTCCTCGACGTCGACGTGGCCGCGTGGCGCGACGAGCTCCCCGACATCGAGGCGCACTACGCGATCTTCGGTGACCGGCTGCCGCCCGCGCTCACGGCCGAGCTCGAGGAGCTGCGCCGGCGCCTCGGCTAGGTCGCGTGGCACCGGGCTCGGGGCACGCGAGCGTCCCGAGCGGGACGGCGCGCTACGACACGATCGGCGTCGGCTACGCGAGCCGGCGCCGCGAGGAGCCGACCTGGGCGAGCGCCATCCTCGGCGCCCTCGGCGACGCGGCGAGGGTGCTCAACGTCGGTGCGGGCACGGGCAACTACGAGCCCCGTGACCGGTCGGTCGTCGCCGTCGAGCCCTCCGCCACGATGCTCGCCCAGCGCCGCCGTGACGCCGCCCCGGCCGTGCGCGCGGCGGCCGAGGCGCTGCCCTTCGCCGACGGCGCCTTCGACGTCGCGCTCGCGGTGCTCACGGTGCACCACTGGCGCGACCCGATCGGCGGCCTCGCCGAGCTGGCCCGGGTCGCGCGCCGCCAGGTCCTGGTCAGCTGGGACCGCGACGCCACCCTCGCGTTCTGGCTCAGCCGCGACTACCTCCCCGAGCTCGCCGCGCACGTGGCCGGCCAGTCGGCCGTGGACGACGTCGTTGGCGCCCTCGACGTGCACGAGGTGCGCGTGCTGCCCGTCCCGCGCGAGTGCGCCGACGGCGTCCTCGGCGCGAACTGGGCCCGACCCGCGGCGTACCTCGACCCGACGACGCGCGGGGCGATGTCGGGGCTGGCGCTCCTCGACCCCGGCGTCGTCGACGCGGCGATGGCGCGGCTCGCCCGCGACCTCGCTGACGGCACCTGGCAGGAGCGCAACGCCGAGCTCGACGACCTCGACGAGCTCGACGCCGGGTTCCGCCTCGTGATCGCCGGCGGCCCTACGCCGCGCGGTTGACGACCACGCGGCCGATCGCGTAGCCGCCGAGGCACACCGCGGAGATCCCCGCGAGGATCCCGTCGCCGACGGCGAAGGGCATGGCGATCGCGACGGGGATGAGGGCGCCGAGCACCCAGGCGAGCTGCTGGCGGACGGCGAACCGCGCGAAGACGCGGCCCTGGGCGCGGGGCGGCACCCGCCGCTGCGTGAGGGCGTCGAAGGACGGCTGGGAGATCGCGCCCGCGACCGCCGCGACGAAGGCGAGGCCGACCTGGGCGAGGATCGAGCCCAGGTACGCCGCTGCGGCCGCGCCGACGACGAGGAGCGCGAGGGCCGCGGCCAGGAGCCACTGCTCCGACAGCCGGCGGCGGAGCCGGCGGACGAAGTAGAGGCCGAGCAGCGCCCCGGCACCGGACGCGGCGAAGGCGAACCCGTACCACCCGAGCGCCGAGTGGTGGCGCCGCAGCCCGAACGCGATGAGGAACGTGAGGAAGCCCGCGGTGAGGCGCACGGTCGCGCTCGCGGTCAGGCCGAGCACGACCTCTCGGTCCTCGAAGGGCCGCTGGTCGAGCGCGGCGAGCTCCTCGTCGGAGAGCCCGGCCTCGTCGTCGCGCTCGACGGGCGCGACGACGCGCAGGCGCAGCGAGCACCCCGCGGCGGCGATGAACACGATCGCTGCGAGGGCGAGCACCGTCTCGGCGTTGAAGGCCTTGAGGAGCCCGATGCCCGGGATCGATATCGCGAACCCCGCGAGGGTGCCGAGCAGCGTGAGCTGCGCGTTGAAGCCGGCGAACCCCTCCGCGACGTCCGGGGCGTCACCTGCCACGGGCCACCCGGCGTCGTCGACGCGGTCGTGGTGCACCCGGAGCTGGTCCGCCGCCGCCATCTCGGGGACGAGCGCCCCGCGGGTCACGAGGTAGAGCTTGGAGAGGACGAGCACGCAGAACGCCTCGGGGAAGAGCCACAACGAGTGCAGGCTCATGGCCATGAGGACGCACAGCACGACGCGCCCGGCCGCCGACGAGAAGACGATGAGGCGCCTCGCCCGCCGGTTGGCGTCGATGGCGGGGCCGAGGAGCGGGGAGACGACGGCGAACGGCGCGACCGTCAGCAGCAGGTAGAGGAGGACCTTTCCCTCTGCGGCCTGCGGGGTGATCGAGAAGAAGAGGGAGCCGGCGAGCGAGATCGTGACGAGCGTGTCGCCGGCGAGCATCGTGACCTGGACGAGCGCCAGCCGACCGAACGCCGTCTCCTGGTCGAAGAGGTCCGCGACGGCGGCGGCGGCGAGCGTCCGCAAACCCCGCCGGCCCATCGAGCCCAGCGTACGACAGGGGTGCGCGGCCTCGACGCGGCGGGCGCTCGACGTCGGCATCGCTCGCACGGTGACGCGGACCGCGTGTGCACGACGGTGCTCGCAGCTCCGTGGGCACCATCGGCTCCATGCTGCGCGTGCAACGAGCGCAGTGGCGCGCCGTGGATGGCTCGATTCGCGCAGGGCATACTGGGGCGACGACGCACAGGACGAACGGATGAGCGAGTGATCCCTCGAAGGTGAGTTCGACGAAGGCCGAGATGGCCGACACGCCGACGGGACCTGCCGCATCCGCTGACGCTGCGGCGAACGGCACCGCGACGACGGTGCGGCACCGCCTCGAGCTCAGTGCCCCCGGCCGCCTCCTCCCGACGCGCGCCTCGCGTCGCGTGCTCCTCGCGCTGCTCCGACGGCTCCGGCGCGGGCGCCTGCGCGTCGTCGAGCCGAAGGCGGCGACCACCTACGGCGACGGTGACGGGCCGTCGGCCGAGGTGCGCGTCGTGGACCCCCGGGCCTGGAGCCTGATCCTGCAGCGTGGGTCGGTGGGCCTGGGCGAGGCGTTCGTTGACGAGATGATCGACACCGACGACCTCGCGGCCTTCCTCGGCCTCCTCACGCGCAACCTCCGCCGCCTGAACCGCGTCCGGAACCGCATCGCACCGCTCGCCAACGCGCTGGCATGGCCCTTCGACCGAGCTCGAGGGAGGTCGCCGTCCGACGACCGTCGTCACGTCGTCGCCCACTACGACGTGGGCGACGACTTCTTCGAGCTGTTCTTGGACTCGACGATGGCGTACTCGTGCGGCGTCTTCGAGGGCGAGTCGTCGACCCTCGAGGCGGCGTCCGTCGCCAAGTTCGACCGGGTCTGTCGCAAGCTCGCGCTGGGCCCCGGCGACCACGTCGTCGAGATCGGCACCGGGTGGGGCGGCTTCGCCGTCCACGCCGCCACCCGCTATGGGTGCCGGGTCACCACGACCACGATCAGCGAGCACCAGTTCCGAGCCGCCTCGCGGCGCGTCGTCGACGCCGGCGTCGGCGGCCGCGTGACCGTGCTCAATCGCGACTACCGAGAGCTCGGCGGCACCTACTCGCACCTCGTGTCGATCGAGATGATCGAGGCGGTCGACTGGCGGGACTACGACACCTACTTCGCCGCGATCGACCGGCTCCTCGAGCCGGGGGGCAGCGCCCTGGTGCAGTGCATCGTCATCGCCGATGCGGACTACGAGCGCGCCAAGCGCCGAGACGAGTTCCTTCGGCACTACATCTTTCCGGGGGGCTGCCTGCCCTCGATGGCAGCGATCTCGGCGTCGCTCGCGCGTGCGACGCGCCTCGCCGTCCTCGACACGGAGGACCTCGGCGCGCACTACGTGCGCACGCTGCAGCAGTGGCGCCGGCGCCTCGAGCACCGGAGCGCCGACGCGCGCGCGCGGGGCTACAGCGAGCGCTTCCTCCGACTCTGGCGGTTCTACCTCTCCTACTGCGAGGCGGCCTTCGCGGAGGCGCATGTCACCGACGTCCAGCTCCTCCTCGGCGACCGCCGCGCTGCGGCACGCCAACGGGTCCCGACCGAGGACCCCGCAGGGAGCCACCGCTAGCGAGCACCCGGCCTCTTCGGCTCAACGCGACAGGTGCCACACCCAGGCCGCGTCGTCGAGACGCGGCGGGCCGAGCACCGAGGCGAGCCACGTCGCGACCTGTCTGGGGGGGCGGGCAGCCACCGAGGTGTTGGGGCCACGCGCGACCGGGACGATCACGTAGGTCACGCCCCAGCCGCGCAGCGCGGCCAGCACCTCGGCCCGCTGGATCGGGGTCGCCGTGGGGGCGAGCGCGGGCGCCAACGCGACGGAGGCGACCTGCTTGATCACCCGGTAGCCCGGCGCCTCGGCACCCTGGCGCGTGTCGATCCACTCGGGACCGGTGCCTCCGACGATCGCGTAGCGCATCGCGTGCAGCGCCTGGACGCTCAGCAGGTCCGCGGACGTGTCGAAGAACGGGAAGCCGAGGAGCACCTGGCCCGCCGGAAGGGTGTCGGCGTTGCGCTGGTACCACTCGGGCTCCCACACCGTGGACGCGCTGTACGGAAGGCCGTTGGTCGCGTTGAGCGCCAGCGGGGCGACGCAGGCCGCGCCCACGACGAGTGCGAGGCTCGCGCCGAGGGCGCGCGGGCGCCACCCGTCGAGCTGGTCCAGCACGACCGCGAGGGCGAGGCCCGCCGGCAGGAAGAGGAGCGCGGCGAACCTCTCGTTCATCACGTCACGGAGCAGGACCAGGTGGTGTGCGTAGTGCCACGCGCCGAAGCCGTAGCGCTGGCCGAGCGCGAGCCAGGCGACCACGCCGGTGAGGGCGACCGCGGCCCAGAGCCGTGCGCACCGGCGGAACACCACGAGGCTGACGAGGAGCGTCGCGATCAGCGGCGGCCCGAGGTAGGTGGGGCGGACGAACCTGCCGGAGTGCAGCGACCACCACAAGACGGTGCCCGGCACCGCCACGACGAAGCTGCGCAGGCTCGCCTGCGCCGGCGCGATGCCCGGCCACACCGGGCCCACGAAGTGCCCAGGACCCTTGAGCGCGTACCACGTCGGCCAGGCGAGCACGACGGCCGCGAGCACGGCGGCCACCCCGAGTCCGGGCCACCCGTGCCGGATCGCGGCGAGCGCCGCCGTGCGGTCCTGGACGAGCGCGACCACGCCGAGCACGACGAGCGAGAGACCCGCGGCGACCGCCAGCATGACCAGCATCTCTGTCCCCGTGAAGAACTGGAGGACGGCCAGAGCCCCGAGGGCGACGCCGATCTTGACGGGGTGGTGCCGTCGCCGCCAGAACAGCTCGTCGAGGCACGCGAGCACGAGGGGCGGGACGAGGAGCGAGGTGACCATGAGGTGCGCCCCGGCGCTCTGGAAGAGCACGAGGGGGCTGAAGGCGTAGAGCGCCCCGGCGACGAAGGCGGCGAGCGAGGAGTGGACCCACCGCTGGGCGACCCACATCATCGCGAGTCCCGAGAGCGCCGGTGCGGCGACGAGCGCGACGTTCAGCGACGCGATCGGGCCGAACAGCGCGGTCACCGGGAGCAGAACGAACGTCCACGCCGTCACCGAGGTGTTCGAGAGCAGGTTGATCCCCTGCGGGTGGAACATCGCCGAGGAGTAGAAGGGGTTGTGGCCGTGGGACAGGGCGACGAGCGGCCACTCGAAGAACCACGCGAACAAAGAGGCGTCCGAGCAGGCACATGTGGTGCCGCGCGTCACCGACAGCATGAGGACGTTCCAGAACATCGCGACGCCGAGCACGAGGTAGGCCAGGAGCCCCACGAGGAGCGCCCTCCGTCGGCGGGAGGCGCTGGTCGGCCCCCGACGACCGTCGAGGAGCGCAGTCGCCGACATGTGGCGCCGATTGTCCCACGCGCGGTCGCGCGCGGCGCCGCTCACTCGCTCGCGGCGCCCTCCAACGGGCGGTGCTCGGTGCCCAGGCCGGGCGTGATGAACAGCGCGGAGCCCGGCTCGTGGACGACGCTGCGGTGCCACACCCCAGTCGGGTTGATGATCGCCTCACCGGGTCGCAGCGGGGTCGTCACCGTCTGGCCGTCGAGCTCTTGGACCAGGTCCACGCGACCGGAGAGCAGCACGACGACCTCCTCGCCGGCGGGGTGGCGCTCCCAGGAGTCCCAGGTCTCGACCTGGGGCGAGACGATGACCAGTCGACCCTCCACGCCGTCGCTCGCGAAGCGACGCTCGTAGCCCTCGAGGTACGACGCCGACCACTCGAACTCGGGCAGCGGCGTGGCCTTCGCGCCGAGCCCGAGGTGGATGAACGTCGTGGACAGGTCGAACGCCTCGGGCACGGTGGCGAGCCTACGCGCGACACTCACGACGAGTATCGAAGCTCGCCCCCCACGAAGGTCGCGATGACCGGCACCTCCCCCAGCGCCGACGGGTCGTCGGCGAGCGTGCGGGGGTCAGCGCCCAGCGCGACGACGTCCGCGAGCTTGCCGAGAGAGAGCGTGCCGCGGTCCGCCTCGGTCCTTGTCGCGAACGCCGAGCCGACCGTGTAGCTGCGCATGGCCTCGTCCACCGTGAGCGCCTCGGCGGGCGCGAACGGGCGGCCGCTCTGCGTGCGGCGAGCCGTCATGTCAGCGATGCCGAGGAGCGGACGGCCGTCGACGACCGGCCGGTCCGAGCTGCCTGGCAGCACGACGCCGGCGCGTAGGAAGCTCGCGAGGCGGTAGGTGTCCGCCGCGCGCCGCTCTCCGAGCGCGGCGAGCATGCCGTCGCCGAGCTCTCCGATGAAGCGCCCCTGGGGCACGGGGATGACGCCGAGCCTCGCGATGCGCCGCAGGGCTGCGGGCGTGGTGATGCCGCAGTGCTCGATGCGGTGTCGGTGGTCGCGCCGAGGGCGCTGCTCGAGCGCTGCCTCGTAGGCGTCGAGCACGAAGCTGACGGCGGCGTCGCCGATCGCGTGGGTCGCGACCTGCCACCCTGCAAGGTGCGCCTCCACGATCTGGGCACGAAGCGTCTCGGGATCGAGCTGCGGGTAGCCCAGGTTGCCGGGGTCGTCCTCGAACCCGTGGGTGAGCCAGCACGTTCGACCGATGAGCGAGCCATCCGAGAAGACCTTCATCGCCCCGATGCGGAGCCAGTCGTCGCCGAGACCGGTTCGGATCCCCCCGTCGACGCCCCGGGCCGCGAGGTCGTCAGGGTGCCGGTCCATCCCGTGGAGCACATCCGCGGCGACCATCGCGGTCGTGCGGACGAGCAGGTCTCCCCTCTCTCGTGCCGTCTGGTAGCCATCGAGCTCAGCCGGGCTCTCACCGATCCAGCCGCCCGCGACGCCCGCGTCGCAGACGCTCGTGAGCCCTTCTCTCACGAACACGCGGTGCGCCGCTGCGATCGCGGTTGCGATTGACGCCACGGATCGCGGCACCACGAGGCGACGGGCGAGCACCTGGGCGCGCTCCTCGAGCAGCCCGGTCGACTCCCCTGCGGCGTCGCGGACGACGCGCCCGCCGTCGATGGGGAGGCCGAGGTCCGGTCCGATCAGCGCGAGCGCGGCGGAGTTGAGGACGCACATGTGCCCGGAGGTGTGCAGCAGGGCCACCGGCCTGCCGCCGCCGGCGGCGTCCATGGCAGCACGCGACGGGTGCTGCCCTCCGAGCTTGTTCTGGTCGTAGCCGCGACCGACGACGAGGGCTCCCTCGGGCAGCTCGGCGGCGCGACGACGGACCGCGTCGCAGAGCTGGTCGAGGGAGTGGATCGGCGGCGTGGACAGATCCAGCTCGACGAGGGAGTACCCGAAGCTGACGGTGTGGGCGTGGGCGTCGTGGAAGCCGGGGAAGCACACTGCGTGCGCCAGGTCGTAGGTGTGCGTGGCTGGCGCGGTCGTCGCGTCGTCGTCGAAGGCGACGATGCGGCCGTGGAGCACGCCGATCGCCTGGGCCGTCGGCCGTGCGTCGTCGAACGTGACGAACTTCCCACGAAGGACCGCATCGAGTCGCACGCTCACGACGACGGCCCGGCACGGGTGCCATCGAGCAGCGAGCACAACGTCGACAGTTCCGCCTCGCTCGCGACAGTCATGACCACACGAAACCTATTCGTTACGACGTCGCTGCAATGGCGGCCCGAAGCGGACAGGTGTGAGGTGGAACGACAACGAGGAGGTCGCAATGAGCAGCACCAGCGAGACGACCGAAGCCCGGCAGGCGCCGACGCCCGAGCGAGTCGCCTCGGAGCAACGCCGGTTTGCCGGGAGCCCGATCGCGTGGCTCTCGGCGGTCGTGGCCATCCTGGTCGTGGTGATCGTCGCGGTCGCGGGTGCGGCCTACGGTCGATCCTCGAACAGCGACCCCACGACGGCGACGATCACCGTGACGGGCACGGGGACCATCCAGGGAACGTCTGACACGGTGAGCTTCAACATCGGCATCCACACGACCAGGGCCAGCGCGGCCGCCGCGCTCGAGGCCAACAACCTGCAGCTGCAGTCGCTCGAGAGCACGCTCAAGCGCTACGGCGTCCCGCTCACGGACCAGCAGACCTCCGGCCTCAGCATCTACCAGCAGACCAACCAGTACGGCACGATCACCGGGTTCTCGGTCGACGACACGCTCGACGTGACGGTGACGAGCGCCCTCTCGTCGCCGGGCGCCCTCAGCGCGAAGGCCGGCCGGGTGATCGACGCCGCCGCGAGCAGGGCCGGCAACGGCATCGACTTCGGTGGCGTGACGTTCTCGATCTCCAACGAGTCGCGGTACCTCGCGTCGGCACGCCGACAGGCGATGCAGAACGCGATGGCGGCGGCGAGCCAGCTCGCCGCCGGCGCCAACCGGACGGTGACGGGCATCGCCCGGGTGACGGATCAGGAGAACTCGCAGCCGATGCCGGTGCCCTACCCCTTCTACGCCGCGGCCGACGCGGCGCTCCACAGCGTCCCGATCCAGGTCGGGCGCCAGCCCGTGAACGTCCAGGTCACGGTCGTCTACACCCTGAGCTGAGCGCCGGCGGACCCGGCGGCGCGCGTCCTCGGGCGCGCGCCGCCGCTCGTTCCGGTGCGCCGATCCGCGCCGGCGCAGGGCACCTGCGCCGACCGCCGCATCAGGGGTCTTCGTGGGAGGGATCCGCGGCGCGGCGCAGGAGTGCGAGGACCTCCTCGTCGGACGTCGGCTCGAAGTGACGGTACGCCTGGCCGACGGCGTGGAAGCTCGCTGGTGTGGAGAGGCACACGACCTCGTCCGCAACGTCGCCGAGCTTCGCGAGCGCCCGGCGCGGTGCGACCGGGACGGCGACGATGATCCTGGCGGCGCCATGTCCACGGGCCACCAGGCACGCAGCTCGTGCGGTGGCACCGGTGGCGAGTCCATCGTCCACGATCACCGCGGTCCGCCCCGAGAGAGGTACTCGGTCGCGTCCGGCCCGAAGGCGGTGTGCTCGCGCCGCGATCTCGATCTGGGCAGCCTCGATGGCGCGCTGCAGCTCCGACGCGCGCACCCCTGCGCCACGCACCACCCGCTCATTGACGACGGTCACGCCGTCCTCGCCGACCGCGCCCATGGCGAGCTCGGGCTGACGCGGCGCGCCGAGCTTCCGCACGATGATGACGTCCAGCGGCACACCGAGGGACCTTGCGACCACGGCTGCCACCGGCACGCCGCCGCGGGGCAGACCGACGACGACGTCGGTGCCCCTGTCGAGCAGGTCGGTCGCCAACTGCTCACCGGCATCCGTGCGGTCGCGAAACTGCCTCGTGGTCCCGCCACCTCCTGTCGAGGGCGGCCCGACCGTGTGCGCCGGCGCGTCGACGCCCGCGCACGTTCTTCTCGACGGCGGGCTCGCCTCGTACCCGCCGCCAGGGCAGGGCGTCCGGACGGGCGTGCTGCCCGCCGACGGCAGCGGATCTCAGCCGAGCAGCTTGGCCTTCTGTGCGGCGAACTCCTCGTCGGTGAGGATGCCCTGGTCGTGCAGGGCTCCCAGCTCCTTGAGCTTCGCGTACGGATCCTCTGGCGCCGCATCGGGCGCGGCGGCCACGTGCTGCGGTGCGGCTGCCGCCTGCTGGCTGCTCGCGGTGCGTCGCGCAACCGCACTCGCGGTCCCTGCGACGACGGCGGTGCCTACGGCCATCCGTGCGATCGGTCGTCTCCTGAACGGCATAGTGCCTCCTCTTGGATCGTGACGCGTCGTCAGCTCGACGCGGGCAGGGCGGACAGCGCGGCCTCGACGATCTCGTGCGGGATGCGGCCACCCTCGAGCACGATGCCGTCAGCGCCCCGCACGGCTTCTGCGAACGGCGCCGCCCACAGGTCCTCCCAGATCAGCAGGGCGGCGGAGTTCCCGGGCTCAAGGGCGGCCGCAGCGTGGGCGATGTCGTCGTCACCGATGAGCCCGCCAACCTCGCCGTCGACGACCGTGAAGGATCCCTCGCCGTCAACCTCATCGACCTCGAAGGTCACCGTCGTCCCGTCTTTGTCCTTGCCGATGAAGATCAGATCGAGAATCCTCACGAGCTTGTCGTCGACGAGCTTCGCGAGCGCCGGCGCGATCTCGCCCTTGAACTTGTTGCCCGGGAAGCCGACCACGAGGTACTCGACTGGTCCCACACCCATCTCTGCCTCCATCCCGTCGACCCGGCGCGTCTTCCTGCTCGGCACGCCCGCGCCTCGAGCATTCCACACTCCGTCGACGGGCGCACACGGGATCCGACGGCCGCGGTGACGACCTCTCGCGTCCCGCGGAGTGGAGGCGACCAACGCTTCGGCTCCCTCGTGTCGCGATCACGACGCCGCCCTGTCACGAATCGCTCTTGGCCACCGGCTGTCTGACTGGTTCGGCGTGGTCGGTGTAGATCGTGCCCGACCAGGCAACGTGAATCGTCACGCCCCCATCCGGCCCGCCGGTGACGTCGGGCGTGTCCGTTCCCCTTCTTCCCCGGACCTTGACGCTGAGCCCCGGCATGTCGAGATACGGCGTGTCCCTCCCGTCCTGCTGGCCCACATAGACCGGGTGCTGGCAGATGACGTCGAGGACCTCGCAGCCGGCCGCGGTGGCCGCGGGCACGTCGCTCGGCGCCACTCGCCGGTTGGCCCCGAGATCGATCAGCTCCCACCAGACACGATTCGGGGCGAATCGTGGTGCACCGATGACGATGGTGGTGTGCTTCGCATCGGTCTGGAAATCCCGGGTGACGAACACCATGTCCGCGCCGTACGCACTCTGAATGACCTCGAGTTTCGCGTCGATGGAGGCTTCCAGACTTCCAAGCGTCCAGCACAGCGTGAGAGGGATCAGCGGCTCCTCGCCGTCGAAGGAGGGGACCTCGGCGCTCGCCAGTTCGATCTGCTCGGTTGTCAGCGCCGAGGCAAGCAAGGACTCGTTCCACTTGGTCAGGTTGGAGATCTGTTCCTCAGGACTCGTGAAACGAAGCTGCGCGGTTTGATAGGTGACCGCTTCGACCGCCCCGCCGTCAATGAGGTCCTGGAGTGCCCGATCGACGGCGCTTGGCTCAAGGTCACCCTTGCCGAGCAGCTCAATGACCTCAGCACACAGCCGGCTGACTCGGACGAGATCCTCGGTCGATGCCACCCGTTCCAACTTCCGCTCGGGACTACCCAGTAGGTATAGCGCCCCGAATGGCCCCGGCCGCCCTCCACGAGAGGTGAGCGCCCTCACGCCGTCGCATCGCGGCCTCGGACCGCCATCGGGCAGGGAGCGATGCGCATCCAACAGGCGAGGGTGCACACCAGGGCCAGGGCCGCTCCCCGACACGCAGGCGAGCGGACGAAACGAGCTTGACGGCTGGTGGCGACCCATAGGGTCCGCCGCAGCCACCGTTGGGAGGGCCATGTACTCCACGAGACTGAGCGAGTCGGATGACTATCTGGATCGGCGAGAGGAACTGCGGATCGCTGAGCTTGAGCTGGTCGATCACGTCGAGCGCGTCGCCGCGCTCAGGCGCGACCTACCGGTTGGGGCGGTCGTTGACGACTACGAGCTGCTCGAGGTCCCGAGCGGCGAACAGGTCCGCCTCTCCAGTCTCTTCAGCGCGAGTGATCGCGCCCTCATCGTCTACCACTTCATGTACGGCAAGGCCCAGACGGATCCTTGTCCACTGTGCACGATGTGGATCGACGGCTACAACGCGGCCTCAGGTCACGTGACCCAGAGCGCCGATTTCGTGGTCGTCGCGGCTGCCGAGCCAGCTGCCCTCGCCGCGCACGCCGCGTCACGAGGTTGGAGCAGTCTGCGGCTTCTGAGCGCCGGTGGCTCGACCTTCAAGTACGACCTCGGAAGCGAAGAGTCGGACGGCACGCAGATCGAGTGGATCTCGGTGTTCACCCGCGACCCGGACGGGAGCACGCGCCATCGCTACTCCAAGGGTGCCCAGCTCTCCGAGGAGCGTCGCGAACGGGGCATCGACCTCCTGACCCCCGTCTGGAGCCTGCTCGACCTCACCCCTCAAGGACGCGGTGCCTGGTACCCATCACTTTCCTACTAGTGGACTCGAGGACATCATCGTCGTGGCCTCGAACCTCGACGGGCGCGTCCGAGGTCCGAGCCAGTGATCTCACGCGGCATCGCCTGATTCGACGGAGCAGCAACTCGAGTCTCGGCGCACGTCACCGTTGGTGACCCACGCACGACGATCCCGGCACTGGCGAACTCGAACGGTGTTCGGCATTGCAGATCCGCCAGCCTGCCCACTTCGGATCCGCGAACCACACCGTCTCCGGCGACCCTCGATCCCACAAGCGCGGGTGGGAGTGCGTGAGGTCTGCGCCAGGGGGAACTTGAGACAGGTTTGGGAGGAGTGCTGGAATGGGCATCACACGCAACCGGCGACGTCGAGAGCCGGCTCGCCAGGCACGTTGCCATAGGGGGTTGGGATGAAGATCACAGCATCGAGGTACCGCCAGCCGCTGAAGGCGCTCGCGGGGGCCGCGCTTGTCTTCGGATCCGTCGGCGTCATCGCGTCGGGCGCCCTCGCCACCTCGGCGGGCGCCACGGGCAGGGTCCACGAGAACGGGTTCGCCTGCTCGAAGGTCACCCACGCGAACAACAAGACGCTCGTCGGGCACCGCGGCCAGGTGGTCTGCGGGTTCGGGCGCAACGACCGGTTGATCGCGACCGGCAGCGGCCGCGTGGTGCTGATCGCCGGCAAGTACCACACCACGCTCATCGCCTCGAAGAGCCGCGGCAGCCACGATCTCCTCCTCGGTGGTCCGGGCAACGACCGGCTCATCGGTGGCGGCGGATGGGACACGCTCGAAGGTGGCGGCGGCAACAACACGCTGGTCGCCGGCAGCGGCCACGTCCAGTTCCTGAGCGGCGGTCCGGGTGACAACACCCTCAACTGCCCGCCGAGCTCCACAGGAGAGGTCACCGTCGTCGAGGACAACGCCAACCAGGCGAACGGGGACGACGACTGTCAGGGAGCCGACACCGCTGAGGCGTCCCAGGAGTGGTCGGGCGTGGTCACCACGACGGACGGCACGACGTCCATGACCATCACCTGGTCCGACGCGAACGACGCGGCGATGTCGTGGCTGAGCTCGAACGGCAACCCGCCGAGTGTCACCTTCGACCTCACCGGCGCGACCATCGAGCGCGACGGTGGCGGCACTGTCCAGACGGGCGACTGCGTCGACGTCGCGGCCACGGCGAACGGCGCCACGCTGACCGCCATCTCCGTGCAGGCTGGTTCGGGTGGCAACGACAACCAGGGCGACGACAACAGCCAGGGCGACAGCACGGGCGGCGGCCCCTGCGGCGGCAGCGGCAGCGGCAGCGACGACAACAACCAGGGCGGCCCGTGTGGGCCGAGCGGCAACACGGGGCCGACGGGCAACTCGGGACCGACCGGCAACTCGGGCGACAACCAGCAACTCGCCTCCTTCGGCGACTCGGGTCCGACTGGCAACTCGGGACCAACCGGCAACTCGGGGCCCTCCGGCAACTCAGGGTCGACCGGTGACGACAACTGCCAGGGCGACGAGTAGACGGCGAGCGCACCGACAGCTGCCCGGAGGCAGAGGACCTCACACGGCACGCATCAGCAGGGTCGCGGCATCTGCGTCGTCGCGACCCTGCGGTGCGTGCCGTGTCACGTCCACGGCGAACCAAGCCCTTGGGTGTGCGCGCGGCCGTGGAACCAATGGGGTCGAGGTCGTGCAGCTCGCGAACGAGGCGGCGACGACGCCGACGAGGCCAGCTGCTCGAACCGAGGTCCTGCGCCTAGCGCTGGACTGAGTGCGCCGTCGGCACGAGGACCGGGCGGTTGCGCCAGCTCGATGCCGAGCAGCTCCTCGACGACGGGCCCGAGGACTCGTTGTTCGTTGGCCATGCGGCCACGCATCGGTGGGCGTCGCTGCGGGCGCTGCATTCCGAGGCGCCAGTCGGCCTTGTGGAGGGGTGCGCCTCGAGGAGCTGCCTGGAGCAACCGCCTCGGAAGGGCCCCGTGCCCTCGGCCACATAGGTGAGCTCAGGCGAGTTGCGTGACGTAGGCACCAACAAGGACTGCCGTCTGTTGACTGACCGGTCCGTCACGTCGATCGGCGTGTCCCTCTTGGAATCGGGCGAATGCGGCGGTCGATGAGATCGGATTCACCTCCTCGTCTGTGTGATTGTGAAACGACACATGGAGGAACGAGTCATCGTCGAGGCGCAGCACCAGATAGCTCACGTCGTCGGGCTGACTCGTCGCAAGCTCGGCGAACACCGCTTTCACTCGCTCTTCGTTCTCATCGGCGTCGGCCGCAGTCTTCATGGCGTACTGCGTGACCAATCGCTTCTCCATCCTCAGCCTCCGCTTCCATCGCGTCGATCGCTTTCCTGGACACGACCCTATGCAACCCCAACACTGCGACTTGCCCCGGCGGAGGAGGTGACGGCGTCCAACGTCGGCGGCGATCGACGGCATGCTCGGTGCTGCGGATCGCCGGGGGCGTGATCACCCGCGTGCGATCAGCAGCTGACGGCACCCGAGCGACGGCTCAGGGCCGCCCGACGACGTCCCGTTCAGCGAGGAACACGTCCAGGGCAACCACCCAACTGTCCCAGTAGGGCCGTCCCGCGTCATCCTCAATCGCAGCGATCAAGCATCGACGGAACGCGTCCCAGTCGCACCCAAGGGACTCGACCGCCACCACCGCCATGGCGTGCGCCCTCGCCTGCCACGGCGCATCGAACACTGGCGCTCCGTTTGATCGAGGCAGCGACGGCTCCGTGATGCCGAGAGCACGCACGTCGCGCGTGCTCATGCGCGTGCCACGCCGATCATCGCGTCCCTCGTCACCAAGCCCGCGAGCTCCGCCTCCGACATGTTCTCCGTTCCCGCCGGGCGCATCGGTAGGACGAGGTAGCGAACCTCTGCGGACGAGTCCCAGACGCGGATCTCACACTCGTCAGGGACGTGGCACCCCATTTCGGCGAGCAGCGCACGGGGCTCCCGAACCATCCTCGAGCGGTAGGCGGACTCTTGTACCAGTTGGGCGGCAGCCCCAGGACCGGCCACGGATAGCACGAACAGAGGGTGCAGACGATCACGTTGTGGACCTCGGGCGTGTTCTCGACGACCACCATGTGATCCCCTTCGGGACCGGAGAATCCCAGCTCTGCGATGGCAGGCGTGCCGTCGGCGAGGAGGCGCTCCCGGAAGTCCTCGTCGGCCCATGCCCGGGCGACCACCCTGGCGCCGTTCATCGGGCCGACATCGTGCTCGTAGTGCTCTACGACGGCGTCGATCGTCTCGGTGTCGAGGATCCCCTTCTCCACCAGCAGTGCCTCGAGTGCGGCGACGCGCGCCTCGAACGGGGCGCGTGGCGACGGATGGTGGTGATCGTCACCCATCCCTGGACCTCCCTGCGGCTTCCAGATAGCTCTCCCAGAGGTCGACGTGCACTGGGTCGCCCGGATCACCCCAGAGTTCGACCGCCTCGAATCGGATCGAGTAGGTCGGCTCGACACGGGTGCCGTCGCAGTGGTACTCCACGTCCGGCAGCGAGAACACCCCGTCCAGGCGGACGACGACGCCCTGCTTGCCCTGCACGTACCGCGGCGCGCGGGTGTGTCCCACTGGATGCCACTCGCGCACCCGCACCATCTGACCGACGCCGAAGCGATGCACGTGCGACGAAGGGCCGGGCTCACGGAGCTGGGGTGCTCGGGTCGGTCGCGACACCGGGAACGGTGCCCCGAGGTGCTGGTCGAGCTCGTCCTGGGTGACGAGTCCGCCCTCGAGGAGGCCGGTTGCCGTCGCCGTCAGCCAGTGCTCGTAGTAGGACGAGTCCAGGTACCAACCTGGGTCCATGCGCTCGATCGCGTGCCGGAAGCGACCATTGAGGTGTCCAGCGAGCATGGCCGCGACGGTCAGCCGGTAGGCCCTCCGCTCCTCGTCCGAGTGGAAGACCGGTTCCTCGGGCTCTACGACGACGGGTCCGAAGCCCTGGATGCCCCCCAGGTCGTGCACTCCGTCCACGCCGCAATCTGAACACAGCGATCGGTCGCCCGCACCGAGCCATCGGTGGGTGAGCGAGCCTGGGGAACCGCAAGCCCCGGACGCAGCATCCGAGCAGCACTCACGGGACGCGCGCACGTGCCCATCCGACCTCGGAACGAGTAGGCGAGGTGAGGCGGTGTGGCTGTGATCGGGTGGGGCCGGAAGGGATCGAACCTTCGACCGAGGGATTATGAGTCCCCTGCTCTGACCACTGAGCTACGGCCCCGTGCCACGGTCGTGGCCAGGGCGATCGTACTGATCGGTTCGACCGAGACGTTGCCAGAGGAGGCGTGCGCTGCTCGAGTGCGCTGCTCCGGGGGAGAGACTCGAACTCTCAACCTAGCGGTTAACAGCCGCTTGCTCTGCCATTGAGCTACCCCGGATCGTCGGTTTGGCGCAGGTGAGGCTAGCAGGAGGCTCTGCGCCGAAACGATCGTCAGCCGTCGCGCACCGCGCTCAGCAACGCAGACGCCGACTTGCTCCGGCGCAGCAGCGACACCGCGTGCAGCTCAAGCTGTCGGACGCGCTCTCGTGTGATGCCGTAGCGCTTTGCCACCGTCTCGAGCGTCTCGACCTCGCCGGTCGCGAAGCCGAAGCGCAGTCGCAGGATCTCCCGGTCCCGTGGCTGCAAGCCCGCCATCGCCTCGTCGAGCGCGTCGCTGAGCGCCGCGCGGTCGACCAGGTCGTCGCCGGGCTCGTCAGCAGCGGCGAGCACGTCGATGAGCTCGGTCTCCCCCTCCTCGCCGATGGGTGCGTTCGCAGAGACGACGCGCAGCTCCGCGCGGCGCAGCTGCTGCAGCCCGTCGACGGTCAGCCCCATCTCCGCAGCGATCTCGTCCTCGCTCGGCGAGCGTCCGAGCGTCTGGGTCAGCCGCTCGTCGGTGTGGCGCACCTCCATGAGCAGCGCCCGCTTCTCGTCGGGGAGGGCGATCGCATGGCCCATCTTGGACATGCCGTGTCGGACCGACTGACGGATCCAGTACGTGGCGTAGGTGCTGAAGCGCACCCCGAAGTCCGGGTCGAACCGCTCGACGGCACGGAGCAGCCCGACGTTGCCCTCCTGGACGAGATCGGCCAGGTCCACCCCGGGGGTGCGGTAGTTCCTCGCGATCGAGACGACGAGGCGCAGGTTGGCCTCCACGAACTCGCGTCGGGCCCGTTCGCCGCGCCCCGCTGCGCGGCGCAGCTCGCGCTGTCGGTCATCGTCGAGCTGGTCCGGCTCGTCGAGCTCGCGTTGCGCCGCGAGCCCCTCCTTCACGGCGTGACCGAGGCTGCGCTCCTGTTCGGGGGTGAGCAGCTCGACGCGACCGATCCGGTTCAAGAAGTCGTCCATCACGTCTCGGCCGGCGGCGTTCGGGCGGTGCCCGTTGTGGAGGGGCTCACCCGACGGCATGGGGCACCTCTTCTCCGGCGAGCCACTCGACGAGCTCGCGCTCGGCCGCCAGCCCGTCGGCCCCCTCGAGGCGCGCGACCAGCTCCTTGGCGACCGAGATCTCGTCGACGACGTCGCGAGCCTCGAGGTCGCCGGACCGCACCGCCGACTCGCGTGCCGAGAGCACGCGACGTGTCGCGTGCCGGACGAGCTGTGCGACGACCGAGGCGATCGGGTCCGTGCCGTCGGGGGGCTGCTGGGGCTCCTCGACGAGCAGTCGGCTGAGCAGGTCCGCGACGTCGTCCTCGCCGACGGCCCGGGCCTCGTCGATCGCCGCGAGGTGGCCGTCCCCCGAGGTGATCGCTTCGTAGGCGCGACGCTGGACGTCATCGAGGAACAGGACCGACGACAACCGCGACAGCATCGCGTCGGGGTCGTGCAAAGCGAAGCGGAGCGCCTCGAGGCCCGCGCGGTCCGTGCCACCGGGTGGCGGCGTCGACGCCGCGGGCCGGACGCGCGGCGCGGCGCGATGCGTCGGGGACCTGCGCCGTCTCGCCACGTCGGCGCGAAGGAGCTCGGGGTCGAGGCGGCACCGGTCGGCGACCTGCATCACGTACTGGTCACGCACGAGGTCGCTCGGGTGCTCGGCGATGACGTCGAGCGCGCGCTCTGCGGCGCGCGCACGGCCCTCCGGCGTCGTCACGTCCGCCCCGACCAGCGCGGCGTCGAGGCGGAACTGCAAGAAGGGGACGGCGTCGCGGACCGAGGCCGCCAGCGCCTCGGGGTCGCGGCCGGCGAGGTCCGCGGGATCCGACCCGGCCGGGAGCCGGCACACCGCGACCTCGACCTCATGGGTGCGCTCCCACTGGTAGACGCTCTCGGCCGCGTTCTGGCCCGCCGCGTCGGCGTCGTAGGCGAGCACGATGCGCTTCGCGAAGTTGCGCATCACCCGGAAGTGGTCCTCGGCGAGCGCGGTGCCGCACGTCGCCACGGCGCGGCGCACGCCCGCCCGGAAGAACCCGATCACGTCGGTGTAGCCCTCGCAGACGACGATCTCGCTCGTGGCGACGACGTCCTGCTTCGCCCAGTTCAGCGCGTAGAGCGTCCTGCGCTTCTGGTAGATCGCGGTCTCCTGGGTGTTCTTGTACTTCGGCTCCACGCGACCCGACGGGGACGTCGACCCGTCTGCGGCCGGCAGGATCCGCCCGCCGATCGCGATCGGGCGACCGCCCGGGTCGAGGATGGGGAAGAGCACCCTCGCCCGCATCGCGTCCTGGAGCCGTCCGGCATTGTTGACGAAGCCGAGTCCCGACGAGGTCGCGACCGCCGGCTCGAGCCGGAGGTGGCCGACGAGCTGGTCCCACTCGTCGGGCGCCCAACCCAGCCGGAACTCGCGCACCGTCTCCGCGTCGTAGCCGCGGCTCCGCAGGTAGTCCCTCGCGCGGCCGGCGTCGGGGGCCGACAGCAGCCGCTCGTGGTACCAGGCGACCGCGCGCTCGACGGCGTCGTAGAGCACGGACTTGTCGCGCCACCCACCGGCGCCCGCGTCGCGGTCCTCGTGCAGCTGGATGCCGGCACGGTCGGCGAGCTGGCGGAGCGCGTCGATGAAGTCGAGGTGCTGGGTCTCGCGCACGAAGGTGATCGCGTCACCCTTCGCCTGGCACCCGAAGCAGTAGTAGAGCCCCTCTTCTACGTTGACGGAGAACGACGGCGTCTTCTCCTCATGGAACGGGCACAGCCCCGTGAGCCGGCGACCGGTCTTGCGCAGCGCGACGTGCTCCCCGATGAGGACCCCGAGGTCCGTCGCCGCGCGGACCTGGGCGATCTCTTCGGGGGCGACCGACATGGAGGGACGGTACCGCGCCGCTCGGACGCCGTCAGCCCCGAGCCGCGGCGCCCGAGATCACCGCCTGCGCGGCGGCGAGCCGAGCGACCGGGACCCGGTACGGCGAGCAGCTCACGTAGTCGAGCCCGAGGCGTGCGAAGAGCTCGATCGACGCGGGGTCGCCCCCGTGCTCGCCGCAGACCCCGCACTTGAGCCCCGGCTTCGCGCGGCGCCCCTCGGTCACCGCGATCCGCACGAGCTCGCCCACGCCCGGTGCGTCGATCGTGTCGAACGGGTTGTGCGGCAGGAGCCCGAGCTCGAGGTACGGGGTCATCAGCCGACCCTCGACGTCGTCGCGGCTGAACCCGAACGTCATCTGGGTCAGGTCGTTCGTGCCGAAGCTGAAGAAGTCCGCGGCCAAGGCGAGCTCACCGGCGACCAGGGCGGCCCTCGGTGTCTCGACCATCGTGCCGATGGTCACCCGGAGGCGGCGCCGCGCCGCGGCGGCGGGGACCGCCTCGTCGATCGCCCGCTCCACCCAGTCGCGCGCGAGCTCGAGCTCGGCGCGCGAGACCGTGAGCGGGATCATGACCTCGATGACGGGTCGACCCCCGGCATCGAGTCGCTGGAGGGCCGCCTCCATCAGCGCGCGGACCTGCATCTGGTAGAGCCCGGGTCGCACGACGCCGAGGCGGACGCCCCTCGTCCCGAGCATCGGGTTCACCTCGCGCCAGGAGCGCGCGGCGACGAGGAGGGCGCGCTCCTCTGCGGTCAGCCCGCTGGCGGCCTCCTTGACCGCGAGCTCCTCGGTCGAGGGGAGGAACTCGTGCAGCGGGGGGTCGAGCAGCCGAACGGTCACGGGCAGCCCGTCCATCGCCTCCAGGATCTCGAGGAAGTCCGCGCGCTGCGCGACGCGCAGCGCCTCGAGGGCGTCGACGATCGCGGCGGGGTCCGTGGCGAGGATCATCCGCCGCACGATGGGGAGCCGGTCCTCGGCGAGGAACATGTGCTCGGTGCGGCACAGCCCGATGCCCTCCGCACCCAGTCGGCGCGCCGCGGCAGCGTCGGGACCCGTGTCGGCGTTCGCGCGCACCCTGAGGTGCCCTCGTCGAATGGCGTCGGCCCACGACAGGATCGTCGTCAGCTCCTTCGGCGCCGTCGCCTCGGCGAGCGGGACGGCCCCGAGCATGATCGCACCCGTCGCGCCGTCGATGGAGAGCCAGTCGCCCTCGTCGACCTCGTGCCCGGCGATCGTCGCGTGCCGACCGGTGACGACGACCGCCTCGGCGCCGACCACGGCGGGCTTGCCCCACCCGCGCGCCACGACCGCGGCGTGCGAGACGAGGCCGCCGCGCGAGGTCAGGATGCCCGTCGCGGCGAGCATCCCGCGGACGTCGTCGGGCGACGTCTCGGGCCGCACGAGCAGGACGGCCTCGCCGCGCACCGACGCCTCGAGGGCGTCGTCGGCCGAGAAGTAGCACCGCCCCACCGCCGCGCCCGGCGACGCGCCGAGCCCCGTCGCGATGGCGGGCGGGCGCGTGGCGGCGAACTGTGGATGCAGCACCTGGTCGAGGTGGTCCTCGGTGATCCGGGCGACCGCGTCGCGCCGCGAGATCCGCAGGTCCCCGGCGCGCGTCATCTCGACGGCCATGCGCAGCGCGGCGTGCCCCGTGCGCTTGCCGACGCGGGTCTGCAGCATCCACAAGCGTCCCTGCTCGATCGTGAACTCCGTGTCGCACATGTCCCGGTAGTGGCGCTCGAGACGGCCGAAGATCGCGAGCAGCTCTTGGTGCACCTTCGGGAACCGCCGTCGCACCGCGCTCAGCGGCTCGGTGAGCCGGATCCCCGCGACCACGTCCTCGCCCTGGGCGTTGATGAGGAAGTCGCCGTAGGCGCCCCGCTTGCCCGTCGCGGGGTCGCGCGTGAACCCGACGCCGGTGCCCGAGCGGTCGTCGCGGTTCCCGAACACCATCGCCTGGACGTTGACGGCGGTGCCGAGGTCGTGGGGGATCCCCTCGCGCTCGCGGTAGGCGATCGCCCGGTCCCCGCCCCAGCTCGCGAACACCGCCTCGACGGCACCCAGGAGCTGCACGGCGGGGTCCTGGGGGAACGGTCGGCCGGTGGCGTCCGCCACGACCTGCTGGAGCTCGTCGACGAGCACGGCGAGCCGCTCAAAGGGCACGGCGGCGTCGCTCGACGCCCCGACGTCGGCCTTCGCCTTGTCGAACGGCTCGTCGAACGCCGCCCCGTCGATGCCGAGCACGATGCGGCCGTACATCGAGATGAAGCGCCGGTACGAGTCGAGCGCGAAGCGCCGGTCGTCGGTCTGCTCGGCGAGGCCCTCGACGGAGCGGTCGTTGAGGCCGAGGTTGAGGACGGTGTCCATCATCCCGGGCATCGAGAACTTCGCCCCCGACCGCACCGAGACGAGCAGCGGGTCGCGCGCGTCACCCAGCCGCTTGCCCATCGCGCGCTCGAGGCGGCGTCGCGCCCGCGCGATCTCATCGACGAGCCCCTCGGGCATGACGCCGGTGAGCCACGCGCGACACGCGTCGGTCGTGATCGTGAACCCCGGCGGCACCGGCAGCTTGAGCACGGACGTCATCTCTGCGAGGTTCGCGCCCTTGCCGCCGAGGAGGTCCTTCAGCTCCATCGGGGGACGTCGGTGCGCGTGGCCGAAGTCGTAGACGTACCGCATGCAGGCTGCTCCCTCGTCGTGGACACCGATGCTACGGGCCCTCGCGCTCGACGCCCGGAGGGCGTCGTCAGATCGACGGCCGCGAGGACACCCGCCGCTAGGGTCGCGGCGATGTCCGCCGAGCTCGCCGTCGACGCACGTGACCTCGTCAAGGTCTTCCCCAAGGGGAACGTCCGCGCCCTCGACGGCGTCTCGCTCGAGGTCCCTGCCGGCGAGTGCTTCGGGCTGCTCGGCCCGAACGGCGCCGGCAAGACCACGCTCGTGCGGATCCTGTCGACGATCCTCACGCCGGACAGCGGCTCGGCGAGCATCTTCGGGCTGGACGTGCAGCGACAGGGGCACCAGGTGCGGCTGCGCATCGGGCTCGCGGGCCAGTACGCGACGGTCGACGAGAACCTCACGGGCATGGAGAACCTGAAGATGATCGGCCGGCTCTGCCGGCTCTCACGCGACGCCGCGAAGACGAGGGCGGCGGAGCTGCTCGAGCTCTTCGGCCTTGCCGACGCCGCCACCCGACCGGTCAAGACCTACTCGGGCGGCATGCGGCGGCGCTTGGACCTCGCGGCGTCGCTCGTCGCCTCGCCGCCGCTGCTGTTCTTGGACGAGCCAACCTCGGGGCTCGACCCGCAGAGCCGGCAAGACCTGTTCGGGGTGATCGAGCGGCTCGTGGCGGACGGCACGACGATCCTGCTCACCACCCAGTACCTCGAAGAGGCGGACCGGCTGTGCAAGGAGCTCGTGGTCGTCGACCACGGCCACATCATCGCGGCGGGCAAGCCCGCGGATCTCAAGGCCGGGCTCGGCGAGACGGTGATCGCCCTCACCTTGGGCAAGGAGGCGGAGGTCGCGACCGCCGTGGGGCTGCTCGCCGACCTCGCCGAGCACGACGCGGTGGTCGAGGGGACGAGCCTCGAGCTCACGGTGGACCACGGGCCTGCGAAGACCGCCGAGGCGCTCCGGCGACTCGACGGCGCCGGCGTGATCGTCACGGGCATCGTGCTCCGCGAGCCGAGCCTCGACGACGTCTTCTTGAGCCTCACGGGACGGCGAACCGAGGCCGAGCCGGCCAACGAGCCCGTCGCCGCCGGCGGGAGGAGGGGACGATGACGGCCATCGACGTCGAGCTGCGCACCGGGCCAGCCGTGCCGTCGGGGTCGAACCTCGGCTGGGCGCTCGCCAACGTCGCCACGATCACCTGGCGCAACCTCCTCGCGATCCTGCGCATCCCCGAGATGCTCTTCTTCTCGACGCTGCAGCCCATCATGTTCGTGCTCTTGTTCCGGTACGTGTTCGCCGGCTCGATCGGCCACGTGGGCTCCTACTCCTACGTGAACTACCTCATGCCGGGGATCTTCGTGCAGACCGTCTGCTTCGGCGCCGTCTCGACCGCCATCGGCCTCGCCGACGACCTGCAGAAGGGGCTCATCGAGCGGTTCCGCGCCCTGCCGATGTCGCGCACCGCGGTGCTGGCGGGACGGACGATGTCCGACGTCTGCCGCAACGTCTTCGTCATCTTCGTGATGACCGTCGTCGGCATCGCCGTGGGCTTCCGCCCGAGCCAGGGCGTCATCAGCTACCTCGCGGGGTGCGTCGTCATGCTGGTGTTCGCCTACGCGCTCAGCTGGGGGTTCGCCTACATCGGCCTCGCCGCGCCGAACACCGAGACCGCCCAGGTCATGGCCTTCCCGATCCTGTTCCCGCTCACCTTCGCCTCGTCGTGCTTCGTGAGCCCCGCGCGGATGCCGTCGTGGCTGCAGGGGTTCGCGACCTACCAGCCCGTGAGCCAGGTGGCGAACGCCACGCGGCACCTCATGATCGGCTTTCCTGCGCTGCACGCCCACCAGGGGCTGTGGGCGATCGGGATCAGCCTCGTGATCCTCGCGATCATGGCGCCGCTCTCGATCCGCAAGTTCCGCAACGCCCTCTGAGGTCGCCGGGGTCGCTCAGCTCGCCTCGCCGGCGCGGCCCCGCAGCTCGTCGAGGAGCCCCGCGATCGGGACGCGGACCTGCTCGGTCGTGTCGCGGTCCCGCACGGTGACGGCGCGGTCCTCGAGCGAGTCGAAGTCCACCGTCACGCACCACGGCGTGCCCACCTCGTCCTGGCGCCGGTACCGGCGCCCGATGGACTGGGTCACGTCGTAGTCGCACATGAAGTGCGGCTGGAGCAGCCCGAGCACCTCGCGCGACGTCGTCTCGAGCTCGGGCTTCTTCGAGAGCGGGAGCACGGCGACCTGGTAGGGGGCGAGTCGCCAGTCGAGCCGCAGCACGGCGCGCCGCTCGCCCCCGATCTCGTCCTCGTCGTAGGCCGAGAGGAGGAACGCCATCATCGAGCGGGTCGCCCCGAGCGCCGGCTCGATCACGAACGGCGTGAACCGCTCCCCCGTCGCCTGGTCGAAGTAGTCGAGCGCCTCCCCCGAGGCCGCGGCGTGGGCCCGCAGGTCGTAGTCGGTGCGGTTGGCGACGCCCTCGAGCTCCCCCCATCCCCAGGGGTAGAGGAACTCGATGTCGGCGGTCTGCGCCGAGTAGTGGCTGAGCTCGTCGGACTCGTGGAACCGCGAGCGGAGGTGGTCCGGCTTGATCCCGAGCGAGAGGTGCCAGCTGAGGCGCTGGTCGAGCCAGTAGTCGAACCACCGGGACGCGTCGGCGGGCGGGACGAAGTACTCGAGCTCCATGAGCTCGAACTCGCGGGTCCGGAAGATGAAGTTCTGCGGGGTGATCTCGTTGCGGAAGGCCTTGCCGGTCTGGGCGATGCCGAACGGCGGCTTCTTGCGCGTCGTGCGGAGCACGTTGGCGAAGTTCGTGAACATGCCCTGGGCGGTCTCGGGGCGCAGGTAGGCGACGTGGCCCTCGTCCTCGATCGGCCCGGCGTGGGTCTTGAACATCAGGTGGAACGCCCGTGCCTCGGTGAGGTCGTGGGAGCCGCAGTTGGGGCAGGTGTCCCCAATCTGGTCGGCGCGCCAGCGCTCCTTGCAGCTGCGGCAGTCGACCATCGGGTCGGTGAAGTTGGAGAGGTGCCCCGAGGCCTCCCAGACCGCCGGTGGCGACAGGATCGCCGCGTCGATCGCCACGACGTCGTCGCGCAGCTGGATCATCGACCGCCACCACGCGCCCTTCACGTTCCGCAGCAGCAGCACGCCGAGCGGGCCGTAGTCGTACGCCGAGCGGAACCCGCCGTAGATCTCGGCGGAGGGAAACACGAAGCCGCGCACCTTGCAGAGGTTCACGACCTTGTCGAACAGCGACGGGTCCGCGTCCTCGGCCATGGGGCGCGACACTACCGGTCGGCTGCGTGCGCCCCCTCGCGGAGGCGCACGCTCACCTGGTTCGCGAGCAGCCGTCCGCGCACGGTGAGGACGACGCGGTCGCCGCGGCGCTCCACGAGGTCCTCGAGCGCGTCGACGTCGTCGAAGGCGTCGGCGGGCACGCCGCGCCGCGTGCGCAGGAGCAGGGTCGCCGCCTCGAAGGACCTCGCCGCCGCGTCGAGCGTCTCGCTGCCCGCCGTCGGGTCGTCGCCCCGCGCAAGGAGGTCGCAGTAGCGCTGCGGGGTCCGGACGTTCCACGACCGCACCCCGCCGAGGTGGCTGTGCGCCGCGCACCCGACGCCCGCGTACTCGCCGCCGGTCCAGTAGAGCCAGTTGTGGCGGGCCTCGTGGCCGGGCAGCGCCCAGTTGGACACCTCCTCCCAGCGGTACCCCGCCGCGACGAGCCTCGCGTCGACGGTCTCGTAGCGACGCGCGACGACGTCGTCGTCGGGGCGCCGTGACGGGTCGTCGCCGAGCGGCGTCCCGGGCTCGGGGGTGAGCGCGTAGGCGCTCAGGTGCGGGGGCGGCGCGTCGAGCCCGAGGACGTCGTCGAGCGTGCGGTCGAGGTCGGCGTCGTCCTCGGCGGTGTCCCCGATGATGAGGTCGACGTTCCAGGACTCGAACCCGACGCCGGCGACGACGGCGGCGACCCGCGCGAGGGCGCCCGTGCCGTGCCGGCGTCCGAGCGAGCGGAGCACGCGGTCGCTGGTCGACTGGATCCCCAGGCTGAGCCGCGTCACCCCGGCATCGCGGTACGCGCCGAGCCGCGCCGCGTCGACGTCCTCGGGGTTGCACTCGACGGTGACCTCCGCGCCCGCGCGGCGCTCGATCGCGGCGAGCACCGAGCAGAGGTCGGCGGCGGGCACCCTCGACGGCGTGCCACCCCCGAAGAAGACCGACGTCGCGGGTCGCATCGTCCCCGCGGAGCGACGCCGCGCGAGCTCTGCGTGCACGGCGGCGACATACCCGGCGATGAGGTGGTCCTTGTCCGTCCAGGTCGCGAACGCGCAGTAGTCGCAGCGTGCGCGGCAGAAGGGCACGTGGACGTACACCCCGAAGGGCGCGGTGTTCTCGAGCGCGCTCAGAGGGTGTCCACCACGTGCGCGGCACGCAGCCGCTTGCCGACGTGGGCCTCCACCGCCTCGACGGCGATCGACGCGACCTCCCTCGCCCCCGCCGGGTGGGACTCCGCGAGGACGCCGGCGAGCCCGCCGAGCAGCATGCGCCGGAGGAGCTCGATCGCCTCGGGGCTGACCGGTCGGCCCCGCCGGCACGACGTGCACAGAAGGCCGCCCTCGGTGAGGTCGAACGCGACGAGCTCGGCGGTCCTGCCGCACGTCGCGCACCGGTCGAGGACCGGGGCGGCACCGTCGTGGGCGAGGGTCTTGAGCAGGAACGCCGTCGTCACGATCGTGGGGTCCTCGGCGGTCTCGAGGGCTCGCAGCGCACGACGGGTCATCTCGAAGTACTCCGGGTCCGCCAGGTGCTCGAGTGTGACGGCGTCGGCGACCTCGACGAGGACCATCGCCGCGGCGAGCTGGCTGAAGTCGCCGCGGAGCCCGGAGGGCGCGCCCACGGGCTGTGCCTGGCGGACGGTCATCAGCTCGGCGCGGCCGCGCGCGAGCTGGACGTCGACGACGTCCAGGACCTCCATCCGCCCGCCGAGCCGCGAGGAGGTCTTGCGCACGCCGTGGGCGACGGCCCGCACCTTGCCGTGCTCGCGCGTGAGCAGGACGCAGATCCGGTCGGACTCGGCGAGCTTGTAGGTGCGCAGCACGATCGCCTCGTCGCGCAGCGTCGTCATGGCGGCGGCGGCGCGGCGTCGTCGTCGTGCGGCTCGCCGGTGCCCGGCCGGGCGAACTGGGGCGGGCGGCGCTGCACGCCCAGCCAGTGCTGCAGCCAGTTGCCGCCGGCGATCAGCAGCACGAGGACGGGGACCGTGATGAGCACGCCCTCGAGCCCGGTCGCGCCCGCGGCGACGCCGACCCACAGCGCGGCGTAGAAGCACAGGCCGAGGGCGAGACCGACGAGCCGCCACCTCACCTCGCCGACCCGGGTCGCCACGCCCGGGCGCGGTCCGGGGCCGCGCGCCGCGGGGTCGGTGCTTGGTCCGCTCACCGCTCGAGACCCCCGTAGCGGCGCGAGCGGCGCTGGTACTCGACGATCGCGTCGTAGAGGTTCGCACGGCGGAAGTCCGGCCAGAGCACGTCGGTGAAGACGAGCTCGGCGTAGGCGAGCTCCCAGAGCAAGAAGTTCGAGACGCGGTACTCCCCCGAGGTCCGCACGACGAGGTCCGGGTCGGGCATGTCGGGGTGGTAGAGGTGCGCGTGGATCGCGCGCTCGTCGACCTTGTCCGCGGCAAGCCCGTCGCGGACGATCCCGCGGACGGCATCGACGATCTCGGCGCGACCGCCGTAGTTGAACGCCATGGTGAGGGTCATGGCGCGGTTCGCTCGCGTGAGCGCCTCGGCGTCGTCCATCTGGCGCAGGACCCGGCGCGGCACCCGCCAGTCCCGACGCCCGCTGAACCGGACGCGCACCCCGCGCTCGTGGAGCTCGTCGCGGCGGCGAAGCAGCAGGGACTCGTTGAAGTTCATGAGGAAGCGCACCTCGTCGGTGGGGCGGCGCCAGTTCTCCGTCGAGAAGGCGTAGACCGTCAGCCACTTCACCCCGATGTCGAGCGCGCCGTAGGCGGTGTCGACGAGGGCCTCCTCCCCCGCCGCGTGGCCCTCGGTGCGCGGCAGCCCCCGCCGCCGTGCCCAGCGGCCGTTGCCGTCCATCACGATGCCCACGTGGGCCGGCACGCGCGACGCGTCGATCCCGCCGGGCAGCTCGGGACGGGTCGAACGACGCGAGCGGGCCGGCATGCACACGAACCTACCTGTGCGGACACGCGTCGCCGACTGGAGTGGGCGTCGACGGGCGCACCGGTACCCTCGCTGCGTGCGCTCCTTCGACCCCGACGAGGAGGTCGCGGGCGCGCACGACGACCTGCCGACGCGGGACCTCCACGACGACCGCGACGCGGCGGACCACGACGCGGTGCGCGCGGCGCTCGACGTGGTGACCGCGTCGCTGCCGTGCGCGGAGCGCCGCGAGGGACAGCACGCGATGGCCGCCGGCGTCGCTGACGCGATCGCCACCCACCGGCACCTCGTCGTCGAGGCGGGGACGGGCATCGGCAAGTCGCTCGGGTACCTCGTCCCCGTCGCGCTCTCCAAGCAGCGGACCGTCGTCGCCACGGCGACCAAGGCGCTCCAGGACCAGCTGATCGGGAAGGAGGTCCCCTCGCTCGCGGCGTCGGGGCTGTCCGTCACGGCCGCGGTGCTGAAGGGCCGCCAGAACTACCTCTGCCGCCAGCGGCTCGCCGACGTGGGCGCGCCACAGGCCGCCCTCGCCTTCGACGACCAGGAGACCAAGGGCGTGGCCACCCAGCTGCGGCGGATCGCGGTGTGGGCGACCTCGACGGAGACCGGCGAGCGCGACCACCTCGGGTTCGAGGCCGACCCCCGCGCCTGGGCGCGCGTCTCGATGCCCGCCGAGGAGTGCCCGGGCGCGGACCGCTGCCCGTTCGGGTCCACGTGCTTCGCCGAGCAGGCGAAGCGCCGCGCGGAGGCCGCCGACGTCATCATCGTCAACGCCGCCCTCTACGGCGCGCACCTCTCGACGGGGCGCACGCTCCTGCCCGCCCACGACGTCGTCGTCTTCGACGAGGCCCACGAGCTCGACGCGCAGCTCTCGCGCAGCCTCGGCGTCGAGCTGAGCGCGTCGCGCCTCCGCGCCATCGCCACGCTCGCGCGCCACAGCGGCGCCCACGACGCGACGTCCATCGCCGACGAGCTGTCCCGCGCGGGCGACCGGCTCGCCCAGGTCCTCCAGGACCGCCTCGCCCGCGGCGCGACCACCGGCCTCGACGACACGACGCGCGCCGTCCTCGACCAGGCCGCGGCCGGCGCCGAGCGGCTCGTCGAGGCCGTCGAGGCGCTGCCCGCGTCGCCGGGCGCCGAGGTGCGGCGGTGGTCGACCCGCGGCGCCGCGGTGCACCTGCGCGGCGACCTCGTCCGGCTGCGCGACCCCGGCGGGGACGACCTCGTGTTCCTCGACGGCAACGAGCGGCAGGTGACCCTCGTGCGCGCGCCGGTCGACGTCGGGCCGCTCCTGCGCGACCTGTGGGCCGAGTCGACCGGCGTGCTGTGCTCGGCGACGATGCCGCTCGGCCTGGAGGACCGGCTCGGCCTCGACCCGCAGCGCCGCTCGCGGCTCGAGCTGGCCTCCCCCTTCGACTACGCGAACCACTCGCTGCTCTACGTGCCCACCCACCTGCCGGACCGCCGCGACCCGACCTGCGAGGCCGAGATGGCCGACGAGCTGGCCGCCCTCGTCGACGCGGCGGGCGGGCGGACCCTCGCCCTGTTCACGTCGCGCCGCGCCCTGGCACAGGTGGGCGCGGCGGTCCGCGACGCGGTCTCGACCCCCGTGCTGCTCCAGGGCGACTCGTCGCGCGCCGCGCTGCTGCGCCAGTTCTCGAGCGACGAGTCGACCAGCCTCTTCGCGACGATGGGGTTCTGGCAGGGCGTAGACGTCCCCGGGCGCACGCTCTCGCTCGTCGCCATCGACCGGCTGCCCTTCGGGCGCCCCGACGACCCGATGCTCCAGGCGCGCCGCGAGCGCGCGGGCGACGCGGCGTTCTCGACCGTCGACGTGCCAAGGGCCTCGATGCTGCTCGCCCAGGGGGTGGGCCGGCTCATCCGCACCGCCGAGGACCGCGGCGTGGTCTGCGTCCTCGACACGCGGCTGGCCACGGCGAGCTACCGCGGCGCGCTGCTGCGCCGGCTGCCGCCGATGCGGCGCACGACGAGGCGGGACGACGCCGTCGGCTTCCTGCGCGCCGCGACCGCGCTCGGCTGACTACCCGACCGTGCCCGTGACCCTGCCCGTCGGGACCTCGACGACCCGCAGCGCCACCGGGCTCGCCTCGATCGGCAGCACGGCGGCGCGCAGCGCCGAGAGGGCGGCCGTGACGTCGGCCGGGCGCATCGCGAGCGTGCAGTGCGGCACCCAGATCCCCGGCCGGTACAGGGGCCACGCCGCGACCCTCGCGACGTCGAGGCGCGCGTGCACCCGCCGGTTGAGCTCGAGCATGGCCGCGGTCGGGGTGACGCCGAGGAAGACGACGGTCTCGGGCGACACGAACGCCCCGACGCTCGACAGCTGCAGGGGCGGGAGCCCCGCCGTCGCGACGCCGAGGAGCGCGTCGCGGACCGCGTCGGGCGCCGCGTCGGCGGCGACGGCGACCGAGACGTGCGGGTGCACGTGCGGCGAGGACGCCGTGATGGGCGCGACGCCGGCCGCCTCGAGGACGGCGAGCAGCCCGAGGACCTTGCGCGACGCGGCGTCGTCGAGCTGGAGCTCGACGGCGTGGGCGAGCGGCGCGATCACGTGGCCCTGGCCTCGAAGTAGCCCGCCATCAGCTCGTCCATCCATCGGGGCTGGCGCACCTCGCCGCGCGGGCCGAGCTCGCGCACGTGCGGCTTGAGGTCGACGACGGGCGTCCCGTCGACGGCGTCGAGGCCGGCGACCTCGACCGCGCGCGCGGTGACGCCCACGATCGCGCACGTGGTCAGCCCGATCCGGTTGGGCCGGTCCTTCGCGCGCTGCGCGAAGATGCCGACGCGCGGCCACGCGGCGTTGCCGCGCGGGTGACGGGCGTAGGGCGCGGGCGGCACGTCGCTCGCGCGGTCGAGACAGAAGACGACGTCGAGGTGGCTGAACCCCTCGAGCCCGACGAGCGCCTCGTCGGGCACCGAGTGGTCGAGCTCGATGGTGCAGCGCTCGGCGTCCCAGCCGTCGTCGACCACCTCGGTGCGGGTGGAGCGCACCCAGGCGATCGGCCGCAGGCCCTCGGGCATCAGTACCCCCACCGGTCGAGCGCGTCGGCGCGCGACTGCCAGTGCGGCTCAACGACGACGTGCAGCTCGAGGAAGCAGCCCTCGGGGAGCTGGGCGCGCGCGGCGATCCCCACCTGCTTCAGCACCTCGCCGTGCCGGCCGATCACGATGGGCTTCTGGCTGTCGCGCTCGACGCAGATGTCGACCCGGACGACCGGCCACTCGTAGGCGGCGACCCGGCAGTGGATCGAGTGGGGCAGCTCGTCGCGGACGTGGCGCAAGAGCTGCTCGCGCACGAGCTCGGCGATCCGCTCGTGGGCCGAGACGTCGGACACCTGTCCGTCCTCGAACCAGCTCGGCCCCTCGGGCAGCACGGCGGCGACGGCGTCGCAGAGGGCGTCGACCCCTTCCCCGGTCGCCGCCGAGACCGCGAAGTACTCCACCCGGTCCGCGGCCGCCGCCCCGCCGTGCGTCGCCGCCAGCGCGTCGACGGCCGCGGTCGCCTCGAGGAGCCGGGCGGCGACCGTGGCCCTGCGCGCGACGTCGAGCTTGTTCACGACGACGAACGGCGCGCACCCCTCGGCGGCGGCGGCCGAAAGAGTGTGGCCGAGCACCCGCCGGTCGCCCGGGCCGATCGACGCGGTCGCCTCGACGAGGGCGACGACGGCGTCGACGTCGTGGAACGCCGAGAGCGCGGTGTCGTTGAGCCGGTGGCCGAGCTTGGTCTTCGGGCGGTGCAGCCCGGGGGTGTCCACGACGACGAGCTGGCCCTCGGGCCGGCGCACGACGCCGCGGACGGCGTGGCGCGTCGTGTTCGGCGTGGCCGCCGTGATCGAGACCTTCTCCCCCACCAGCCGGTTGAGCAGCGTGGACTTGCCGACGTTCGGGCGCCCGACGAGGGCCACGAACCCGGACCTCACGACGCCACGGGCTGGCTCGGGGCGACCCGCTCGATGCGCACCCGCAGGATGCGGCGGCCCTCGACGCGCTCCACGGTGAAGCGGAACGGCGGCGAGGCCAGCACCTGGCCCTCGGCGGGCACGCCGCCGGCGAGGTCGTAGGCGAGGCCGCCGACGGTGTCCCACGACCCCTTCGGCAGCGGCTCGTCGAGCAGCTCGTCCACCTCGTCGATGCTCATGCGGCCCGAGACGACGACGATGCCGTCGGCGCGGTGGCTGACCTCGGGCTCCTCGATGTCGAACTCGTCGCGGATGTCGCCCACGAGCTCCTCTAAGACGTCCTCCAGCGTGGCGAGGCCCGCGGTGCCGCCGTACTCGTCGACGACGATGGCGAGGTGCACGTTCTCGGACTGCATCTCGGTGAGCAGGGTGGCCACCCGCTTGGTCTCGGGGACGAACTTGGCCGGGCGCACCGCGGTGGACACGTCCCTCGACCCGCCGCCCGAGCGCTCGACTTGGACCAGGTCCTTGGTGAACGCGATGCCCACCACGTCGTCGATGTCCTCGCCGAGCACCGGCAGCCGCGAGAAGCCCGCCTGCAGCCCGCGCTCGAGCGCCGACGACACGGACGCGTCGTGCGCCACGGTGACCATGTCGGGCCTCGGCACCATGACCTCGCGCACGACGGTGTCGCCGAACTCGATCACCGAGTGGATGAACTCGCGCTCGGTCGGCTCGATCACGTCGTCGGCGTGGGCGACGTCGGCCATCGCGAGCAGCTCGGACTCGGTGACCGACGGGAGCTCGGTGTGCCGCCCGCCCATGAGCAGGTCCGCGAGCCCGATGAGCATCGAGGAGACCCAGCGCACCGGTGGGAACCGGGTCACCGCGTAGATGACGGGCGCGGCGAACAATGCCGCGCGGTCGGTGTGGCGCACCGCCCAGTTCTTCGGCACGGCCTCGAACACGACGAAGACGACGACGACCTGGGCGACCGTCGCGATCACGATCCCGAGCGGGCCGAACCACCGCGAGGCGAGCACGCCGACGAGCGTCGCGGCGACCAGCTGGCAGACGAGGACCATGAGCAGGACCGGGTTGAGGAACGCCTGGGGGTTGTCCACCAGCCGCTCGAGGCGTCGCGAGCCGGACTTGCCGTCCTCGCGCAGCGTGTGCGCGCGGACCTTGGAGGTCCGGAGCAGGCTCGTCTCTGCGAGCGCCAGGAACCCGGACCCGCAGAGCAGGACGAAGATGACCACGAGCAGCGCGACGTCGCTCGTGCGGAACCCCGCGGCGGCGATCACCGGCCCACCCACGTCGAGGACCAGTGCTCGCGCAGGAGCGTGCGCTCCCGGTCCTCCATCGCCGTCGCCTCGACGTCGTCCTCGTGGTCCCAGCCGAGGAGGTGCAGCGTCCCGTGGACGACGAGGAGCGCGAGCTCGTCGTCGTAGGCGACGCCGTCGCGCGCGGCGTTCGCCGCGGCCACCCCCGGGCACACGACCACGTCGCCGAGCAGGTCGGGCGGCGTGTCCTCGATCGGCTCGCCCGGCCCGGTGCCACCCGCGTCGGGCTGGCGGCCCGCGCCGAGCGGCTCGTCGTCGAGCGGGAAGCTGAGGACGTCGGTGGGCTCGGCCTTGCCCAGGAACCGCTCGTTGAGCTCGGCGATCGTCGGCTCGTCGACGAACAGGAGCGAGACCTCCGCGCCGTTGCGCACCCCCTCGGCCTCGAGCACGCGGCGGGCGAGGGCCACGAGCGGCTCGAGGGCGACGGCGTGGTCCCCCTGCTCGTCGGCGCCGAAGACCTCGACGGTCACCCGCCCTCCGCGCGCTCGTAGGCGTCGACGATCGACGCCACGATGCGGTGGCGGACGACGTCGCGCCGGGTCAGCCGGACGAACGCGATGCCCTCGATGCCGCGCAGGATCTCGTCGAGGCCCGTGAGCCCCGAGCGCGCGCCGCCGAGGTCGATCTGGGTCACGTCGCCCGTGACGACGCAGCGCGAGCCGAACCCGATCCGGGTCAGGAACATCTTCATCTGCTCGGGTGTCGTGTTCTGTGCCTCGTCGAGGATGATGAACGAGCCGTTGAGCGTGCGGCCGCGCATGAACGCGAGCGGGGCGACCTCGACGGTGCCCTTCTCCAAGAGCCGCTGGGTCCCGTCCGGCCCGAGCATGTCGTAGAGCGCGTCGTAGAGCGGGCGGAGGTACGGGTCGACCTTGGCCATGAGGTCGCCCGGCAGGAAGCCCAGCCGCTCGCCCGCCTCGACGGCGGGCCGCGTGAGGACGATCCGCTGGACCTCTCGGCGCTGGAGCGCCTGGACGGCCGCGGCGACCGCGAGGTAGCTCTTGCCGGTCCCGGCCGGCCCGATCGCGAAGGTGATCGTGTTCGACCCGATGGCGTCGGTGTAGCGCTTCTGGCCCGCGGTGTGCGCGCGGACGGGCTTGCCCTTCTGGCCGCGCAGGATGTCCTGGCCGAGCACCTCGGACGGCCGCAGGTCGTCGCGGACCATGTCGACGGTGTGCTCGACCTTGCTGACGTCGAGGTGCTGGCCGCTCTCGAGCAGCAGCAGCAGCTCGTCGAAGAGCCGCGAGACCATCGCCGCCTCGGGGCCCGCCACGCGCAGCTCGTTGCCCGCGACCTCAATCGCGCACGCGGGGAACGAGCGCTCGACGACCCGGAGCAGCTCGTCACGGGGGCCGAGCAGCTCGGAGAGCAGGTTCGGGTTCGAGACGATCGTCGTCACCGGGTCGTCGGCGAGCTCCTCGGGCACGCCGGTGTCGGTGGTGCTCATCCGGGCGGCCAGCCCATCGCGCGGCCGCCGAGCACGTGCAGGTGCAGGTGCGGGACCGACATGTTGGCGTCCGGGCCGACGTTGAACACGAGCCGGTATCCCCGGTCCGGCCCGTCGATGCCCTCGAGGCGCGCGACCTCCTGGGCGAGCAGCACCAGCTCGCCCAGCACGTCGGCGCCGTCGCGGCCCACCTCGTGGGCGGAGGTGACGTGCGCCTTCGGGACCACGAGCACGTGGACGGGGGCGACCGGGGCGATGTCGCGGAACGCGTAGGCGACGTCGGACTCGGCGACCTTGGTCGACGGCACCTCGCCGCACACGACCCTGCAGAACAGACAGTCGGTCATCTCGCAACCATCATTGCGCCTCGTGGACCGCGTCGTGCCGCGTGGCGCGGCGCGCGGCCACGAGCAGCGCCGCGGCGGTGACCGCGGCGGTCTCGGTCCGCAGCACCGTGTCGGCGAGCGAGACGCTCGCCGTGGGCGCCGCGCGCTCGTCGGGCGACCACCCGCCCTCCGGGCCGATGAGCAGACAGCGGGCGCCGTCCACGGCGAGGGTCCCGTCGAGGTCGCACCGCACCCCGCCGGCCTCGACCGCCGCGGCGACGTCGCGGGGCCCGGTGACGTCGGGCAGCCGGGTGCGGCGCGACTGGCAGGCCGCCTCGCGCGCCACGCGCCGCCACCGGTCGAGCACGCGGGCGGTCCGGGGCCCGTCGAGCCGGGTCGACGCCCGCTCGCAGGTCAAGAGGCCGATGACGTCGACCCCGAGCTCGGTGAGCTTGGCGACCGCCCACTCGGCGCGGTCGCCCTTCAAGGCGGGCAGCCACACCTCGACGAGGGTCGAGGGCGCCGGGTCGGTCGTGACGGGTCCCGTCGGCTCGAGCGCGCCGCCGCGCAGCGCGCATCGCCGCCACGAGCCCCTCCCGTCGGTCGCGATCACGAGCTCGTCGTCGCGCACGCGCAGGACGCGGCGGACGTGGTGGGCGTCGTGGTCGTCGAGCGCCGGGGCGTCGAGGTCGTCGACGAGGACCTGGGCCGCGGCGTCCGCGCGGTCGCGCAGGGCCGTCACCGCCGAGAGCGCAGCCTCGAGAGCAAACCGACGTGGGGCTCGGCGACCTCCTCCCCGCGGTGCGCGGCCAGCTGTCGCAGGAGGGCGTCGGACGCCTCGTCGAGCTCGGTCGGCACCGTCACGGCGACGTGGACGAGCAGGTCGCCCCGGCCGCGGCCGCGCAGGTGCGTGACGCCGCGCTGTCGGAGCCGCAGCACGGTCCCCGGCTGGGTGCCGCGCTCGACGTCGACGGTCTCGTCGCCCTCGAGCGTCGCCACCGGCACGGTCGCGCCGAGGGCGGCCTGGGCGACCGAGATCGTCGCCACCGTGTGCAGGTCGTCGCCGTGGCGCTCGAACCGGGCGTCGTGCTCGACGCCCAGGTGCACGAAGAGCGTGCCGCTCGGCCCGCCGCGGAACCCCGCCGGCCCCCGACCCGAGAGGCGCATCGTCGAGCCGTCCTCGACGCCGGCGGGCACGTCGACGACCAGGGTGGACGTCGTCGTCGTGCGGCCCTCGCCGCGACACTGCTCGCACGGCGAGGCGATGGTCGAGCCGGCGCCCTGGCAGCGCGCGCACGGCGTCGACGTCACCATCTGGCCGAGGATCGACTGGCGAACCCGCCGCTGCTCTCCGGTGCCCTGGCAGTCCGCGCACCGCGTGACGGTGGTCCCCGGGGACGCGCCGGTGGCGCCGCAGGCCTCGCAGGCGACCGGGAGCCGCACCTCCAGGGCGCGCTCGGCGCCGAAGGCCGCCTCGGCGAGCGTGAGCCGCAGCACGACCTCGGCGTCGGGCCCGGGCCCGGGGCCACCGGTCCCCCGGCGCGTCGCGCCCATCGCGCCGAAGAACGCCTCGAAGAGGTCGCCGAGCCCTCCCTCGGCGAAGTTCTGCCACTCCGGACCCCCCTGGCCGCCCAGCAGCCCCTGCAGCCCGAACAGGTCGTACTGGCGACGTCGCTCGGGGTCGCACAGGACCTCGTAGGCGACGGTGACCTGCTTGAACTCGGCCTCGGCCTCGGGGTCGTCGGGGTTCGTGTCGGGGTGCAGCTCGCGGGCCTTCTTGCGGTAGGCGCGCTTCAGCTCGTCGTCGCTCGCGTCGCGGGCGACGCCCAGGACCTCGTAGAGGTCGCGCTCAGCCACGTCGTGCCTCGTCGGGGTCGTGCTCGCCGTGCCGTGCGGCGTCGATGCGGTGCGAGAGCCGGCTCGAGACGACCTCTGCGGCGGCGATCGCGCTCGGGTAGTTCATCCGCGTCGGCCCGAGGATGCCGACGACGCCGCCGGGCGCGCCCTCCAAGGAGATGGGGGCGACGATCACCGCGCAGCTCGCGAGCGGCTCGTAGCCGTGCTCCTCGCCGATGGCGACGGAGAGCCCACGGGCCAGCACGTCGTTCAGCAGGTCCACGACGACGAGCTGCTGCTCGAGGATCGCGAGGACGGAGCGGACGGTCTCCACGGCGTCGAAGCTCGCGGCCAGCCGCGAGGAGCCGCCGATGAAGACCTCCTCGGGCTCGCGGCGCGCGCCCATGGCGACGACGCCCTCGAGCGCGCGGCCGACGAGGCGGGTGACGTGGGGGTCCGACCCCTTGGGCTCGACGGCGTCGACCTGGTTGAGCGCGCGGCCCTCCAGCCGCTCGCGCAGCTGGGCGGTGGCGGCCGCCACGGTCGCGTCGCTCACGTCCTCGTCGAGCTCGAGCGTGACCTTCTCGACGGCGCCGTCGTCGAGGACCGCGACGACGAGCACGACCCGCGGGCCGAGCCCGACGGCGTGGACCGACAGGATCGCGGCCGTCGCGTGGGGCGGGCCGACCACGACGGCGGCGTGGCTCGTGAGCTCGGCGAGCAGCGAGCTCGTGCGCTCGAGGACGTCCTCCATCTCGCCGTGGAGGTGGTCGAAGAACCGGGACACCTGGGTGCGCTGGGAGGGCCCGAGGATCCCCGGCTCGGCGAGGTGGTCCACGAAGAAGCGGTAGCCGCGGTCCGTCGGGATCCGCCCCGCCGAGGTGTGGGGCTGGGTGAGGTACCCCTCGCGCTCCAGGGCGACCATCTCGGCGCGCACCGTCGCCGGGGAGACGCCGACCGCCGCGGCCTTCGACACCGTCGTCGAGCCCACGGGCTGGGCGGTCTCGATGTACTCGGCGACCACGGCGTCGAGGATGGCCGCGCGCCGGCCGTCGAGCTCGTCGTGGGGGCGCGGCGCCCCCTGATGAGTGTGCGCACGGGACATGCGAGGCGGCTCCAGGCGAGTTAGCACTCCAGTCTACCGAGTGCCAGCCGGACTAGTCGTCCAGGCGGAGCGCCGAGATGAAGGCCTCCTGGGGCACCTCGACGCGCCCGATGGTCTTCATCTTCTTCTTGCCCTCCTTCTGGCGCTCGAGCAGCTTGCGCTTCCGGGTGATGTCCCCCCCGTAGCACTTGGCGAGGACGTCCTTGCGGCGGGCCTTCACGGTCTCGCGCGCGATGACCCGCCCCCCGATGGCGGCCTGGATCGGCACGTCGAACAATTGGCGCGGGATGAGCTCTCGCAGCCGCTCGACCATGCGCCGCCCGTAGGCGTCGGCCTGGGCGCGGTGCACGATGGTGGAGAAGGCGTCCACGGGCTGGTGGTTGATGAGCAGGTCGACGCGCGCGAGGCTCGCGGTCTGGTAGCCCGCCGGCTCGTAGTCGAGGCTCGCGTAGCCCTTCGTCCGCGACTTCAGCTGGTCGAAGAAGTCGATGACGACCTCTTGGAGCGGGATCGTGTAGACGAGCTCGACGCGCTCGGGGCTCAGGTACTCCATCGTCAGCATCTCCGCGCGCCGCTGCTGGCAGAGGTCCATGACCGCGCCCAGGTACTCGACGGGCACGAGCAGCGTCGCGGTGAGCAGGGGCTCGTCGAGGTGGTCGAGGCGGCTCGCGTCGGGCAGGTCCGTCGGATTGTCGATCTCGATGACGGTGCCGTCGGTGAGGGTCGCCTCGTAGGCGACCGAGGGGGCGGTCGCGATCAGCGAGAGGTCGAACTCGCGCTCCAGGCGCTCGCGGACGATCTCCATGTGCAAGAGCCCCAAGAACCCGCACCGGAACCCGAAGCCGAGCGCGTGAGAGCTCTCGGGCTCGAAGCTCACCGACGCGTCGTTGAGCTTCAGCTTCTCGAGCGCGTCGCGCAGCTGGGGCAGGTCGTCGCCGTCGATCGGGTAGAGCCCGCAGAAGACCATGGGCTTCGGGTCCCGGTAGCCCTCGAGCGGCGCGTCGGCGGGGTGGCGCGCGTCGGTGACGGTCTCGCCGCTGCGCGCCTCGCCCACGTCCTTGATCCCCGCGATGAGGTACCCGACCTCGCCGGGGCCGAGGATCCCGGTCGGCACGGGGGCCGGCGTGCGCGCCCCGAGCTCTTCGACGTCGTGGACGGCGTTCGCCTGGAGGAACCGCAGCCGCTGCGCGGCGTGCAGCGTCCCGTCGACGACGCGCACCGAGCTCACGACGCCGCGGTACTGGTCGTAGGACGAGTCGAAGATGAGGGCGCGCAGCGGGGCAGCCGGGTCGCCCCTCGGCGCGGGCACGCGCTCGATCACCGCGCGCAGGAGCTCGGCCACGCCCTCGCCGGTCTTGGCGGAGATCCGCAGGATCGAGGCCGCGTCGATGCCGAGCACGCGCTCGATCTCTGCGGCGTAGCGGTCCGGCTCGGCGGCGGGCAGGTCGATCTTGTTGAGCGCGGCCACGACCTCCAGGTGGTGCTCGATCGCCTGGTAGCAGTTGGCGAGCGTCTGGGCCTGGATCCCCTGGCTCGCGTCGACGAGCAGGACGGCCCCCTCGCAGGCCGCGAGCGAGCGCGAGACCTCGTAGCCGAAGTCGACGTGGCCCGGCGTGTCGATGAGGTGCAGCGTGTGGCCCTCGAAGCGCACGCGGACGTTCTGGGCCTTGATCGTGATCCCGCGCTCGCGCTCGAGGTCCATCGAGTCGAGGTACTGGGCGCGCATGTCGCGGGCGTCGACGGCCCCGGTGAGCTCGAGGATCCGGTCAGAGAGCGTCGACTTGCCGTGGTCGACGTGGCTGATGATCGAGAAGTTCCGGATCACCGCGGGATCGGCGGGCTGGAGCGCGGTGGGCACGGCGGGTGCAGGCTACCGGGAGCACCCGTTTCGAAAGGACCGGCGGACTACTCCGCGCGCAGCGCGATCGACGCCGGCGACCGGGCCGCGCTCAGGCCCGGGAGCACGGCGAGGGCGTTGGCGAGGACGACCGTGCCCGCCACGACGAGGGCGACGGCGACGAGCGGCACGGCCGGCGCGGGGACGGCGTCGATCTGCTCGGCGAACAGCGTCCAGAGCCACCGGCCGAGCACGACGCCGCAGACGACGCCGACGACCGAGCCGACCACCGCCACGAGGGTCGCCTGCCACGCGACCGCGCCGACGAGCTGGTGACGCTCGAAGCCGAGCACGCGGAGCAGGGCGAGCTCGCGGCGCGTCCGCCGCACGAGCGCGACCAGGGCGAGCGCGAGACCCGCCAGCGCACCGGCGGCGAGCACGGCCGCCACGGCCGACGGCGTCGAGCGCAGGGTGCCGGCGTTCGCGACGACGGCGGGTCGCAGGAGCGCGATGACCTCGAGCGAGTCCTGGGCGGCGGCCTCGAGACCGTGGGCGAGGCGACGCAGCCGGGCGAGCCCTTCGGGTCCCGAGCCCGCGCGTAGCCGGACCAGCGCCACGTTCGGACCGCCGCCCGGGAGGTGGAACAGGTTGCGCTGGGCCGCCGGGATGAGCCGGTAGTCCAGGATCGCGCCGGTGCCCATCTCGGTGTGCATCGAGCCCCCCATCGCCGGCAGGGTCGCGGTGCCGACGACGTGCAGGGTGGCCGGCGGCCGACCGGTGCCCGAGACGACGAGGGTGCCGCCCACCGAGGCGTGGAGCGACGCGAGCGTGGCGGTGCCGAGGACGACCTGGTCCGGCGACCGGACGCCGTGGCCGGACAGGAGGGTCGGAGCCACGGGTGCGTTGGGCACGACGCCGAGCACCGCGACCCGCGCCCCGTCGAGGCGCAGCTGGCCGAAGTCGGCCCCGGACCACGCGGCGACGTCGTGGTCGGCGCCGAGCGCCGCCGCCAGCGGCCGGGCGGGGAGGACGCCGACGCCGCCGGCCGCGGTGATGGCCCCCGTCCAGTTCCACCCGTAGAGCGCGGGTCGCGCGACGAGCTGGTCGAGGCTCGCACCGAACGTGAGGGTGGCGACGAGCACCGTGACGGCGAGCGATGCGCCGACGGCGGCGGACCGCAGCGACGCCCGGCGCGCGCCGCGCTGACGGGCGAGCGCGAGGTGCAGCCCCGCGATGGCGCTGGCGGGCAGCCCGAGCGCGACCGCCGCCCGCAGGGCGGCCGCCGGCTGCCGGGGGTCGCGCGCGTCGCGGCTCGAGTCGCGGTGCGGCGTGAGGCGGACGGCGCTCACCGCGGCCACGGTCAGCAGCACGACGCCGATCGCAGCCGCACCGATGAGGACGACGGTCGGGTCGAGCGAGAAGCCGGGCGTGGGCTCGACGGCGCGGACCGGGCCGATCGGCGCGAGCGGCGAGAGCCCGAGCGCGACGCCCACGGCGCCGCCGACGCCGACCACGATCGCGAGGAGGCACCCGGGGACGCCCTCTGCGGCGGTCTCGAGCGGCGAGGCGCCCACGTCGCGGAGCACGCGGCGGTCCTCGGCGGTACGCCGCAGGAGCCGACCGAGCGCCTGGGAGGCGACGAGCACCAAGAGCGCCGCGAGGATCGCGCCGACCACCCAGAGCGCCAGCGCGTCGGGCCCCAAGACCCGGTCGGCGGTCGCGATCGCGGGTGCCGACGTCCCCACCTGCACGGGGAGGCCCCTCGGCAGGAGCTGGACGACCCTCGCCTCCGTCGCCGCCATCTCACGGGCACCACCGCGCAGCTGCAGCATGGAGATCGTGGGATCGACGCAGCACCCGAGGAGCGGCCGGGTGAACGCCGGCGAGGCGTAGACCTCGGCGGCCACGTCGGTGTCGTCGACGATGAGCGCGAACGCGGACGTCACGATCCCGACGACGGTGACCATGTGGTGGAACTCGGGCACGCACGCCGGGCAGCCCGTCTGACGGTTGCCGATGACGCCCAGGCCGAACGTGGACCCGACGTGGACCCCGAGGATGCGGGCCGCCGCCGCCGTCACGGCCACCTCGGTCCTGGAGCGGGGGTCCGGGACCCGACCCGACAGCACGATGAGCCGGTTCGTCTTGTAGAACAGCCCGTCGACGGAGCTGTAGAGCCCGACCTGGGGGAAGCCGCTCAGGAAGCCGCTCGGGACGGGCCGCCCGGCGGCACTCACCTCCGTGGCCTGGTACCCCGCCTCGCTCTCGATACGCGCCACCCCGGGGAGGTGCGCGAGGCGGGCGATCAGTCCGGCGTCGTAGCCCGACGGCTCGGGTCCCAGCAGCCCCGTGAGCACGATGAGGTTCGGCGCGTTGGTGTCGGCGAGCAGCGTGTGGAACGAGGACGCCGTGCGCCGTGCGCCCGTGACGGCCGCGATCGCCGCGCCGCCGAGCAGCGCGATCACCATCGCGACCGCGACGTACGCACCCGCGCGGCGCCGGAGCGTCGTGGCGAACCGGTACGCGATGACCCGCGTCGCTGACGACAGCTCGGTGCGCACCTACTCGGACCGCAGCACGAGGGCGGCGGGGGTCCGCGCGGCGGCGCGGCCGGGGACCGCCGCGACGACGTTGGCGAGCACCAGCGCCGCGCCCGCGACCGCGACGACCTCGAGCGCGGGGACGGTCGGCTGGGGCACGACGGCGATCTGGTGGGCGAACTCCACCCATAACCAGCGCCCCAGCGCGATCCCGAGCGGCACGCCAAGCAGCACCCCGACCACGGCCACGACCGAGGCCTGCCACGCGATCGTCGCGGCGAGCTGTCGCCGCGTGAGCCCGAGGGTCTTGAGCAGCGCGAGGTCCCTGCGCCGCCGCCGCACCGAGGCCGCGAGCGCGAGGCCGAGGGCGGCGACCGCGCCGGCCGCGAGCCCGAGCGCGAGGACCGCCGGGGTGGCGCCCGTCGACTCGTACGTCACGATCTCGGCGGGTCGTTGCGCGCCGATCGCCTCGTAGGTGGCCCCCCCGCCGTTGGGGTCCTTGGCCATCGTCGCGGTGGCGTCCCTCGCGATCCGGGCGAGCGTCGCGAACCCCACCGTCGGCGAGGTGCCGCGAGCGAAGCGCACGGCGTAGAGCTCCGGCCCGTTCAGGTTGGGATCCGGCTGGTGCAGCGCCGCTCGGAACGCCGGCGGCTCGATCGCCGTCGCGAGCTCGGCGCCGAGCCCCATGGACGTATGGAGGTTCCCGCTGTTGCCGATCGAGGGCATCGTCGCCACGCCCACGATCCGAAGACGGGTCGGCGGCACGTAGACGGGGTAGCCACGTCTCGTCCCGTACGACGCGGTGACGGTCCCGCCGAGATGGCGGTGCAGCTGGGCGAGCGTCCCGGCCCCGAGGACCACCTCGTTGGGTGCGTCCACGCCGTGGCCCGCGAGCAGCGGCGGCTGCACGCGCGAGTGCAGGCTGACCAGCAGGATCGGAACGGTCACGCCGTCGAACTGCGCGTTCGCGAAGCTGTACCCCGACCACGCCGCGACGACGGTGGGTTCGCTCGAGAGCTCGCGAACGACGACGGGCGGGATGCTGGACCCGGTCCGCGAGAAGATCGCGCCGCTCCAGTTCCACCCGTACAGCGCCGGGTGCGACTCGAGCGTCGCCAGCCCGCTCGCGAACGTCAGGGTCGCGACCACGACGACGACCGCGACGACGGAGGCGGCGAGGAGGGAGCGCGCGGGCGACGCCACGCCCCCGGCGCGCCCCTCGAGGGCGAAGCGCAACCCCGTGACCGCCGGCACCGGGAGCCCCGCGCGCGCCGACGCGTCCGGCAGCACCGCCTTGCGCTCGACGCGCGCTCTGCCCCTCGGGACGGCGCGGATGAGCGCCGCGGAGAAGCCGACGGCGCAGGCGGCGAGGACGAGCACGAGCACGGTCGTCCCGAGCACGAGGACCGCCGCGTCGGCGTCGATCCCCGGCGAGGGCTCGACGACGCGCACGGCGCCGAGCGGTGCGAGCGGCGACAGGGCCACGGCGACCCCCGCGGCGAGCACCGCGCCGAGCGCGACGGCGGCGATCGGCGCGAGGACGGTGCTCACGAGGAGCGACGCGCGCGTCGCCCCGAGGGCGCGGAGGACCTCGACCTCGCCGCGCTTCGCCGACGCGAGCCGGCGGAGCGCCTGTGCGCCGATCAGCAGGGCGACGAGCGCGGCGATCCCGCCGAAGACGCTGAGGGCGATCGACTCCGGTCGGATGGCGCGCTCCACCTGGCCCTCGACGATGGAGGTCACGTGGAACGCGTACACGGTCCCGGGCGGCAGCAGGCTCACCATCTCGCGCTCGACGAGCGACACGTCGGCGTCGCCGTGCCGCAGCGTCAGCTCGTAGCTCGAGAACCCGGCGGACCCCGCGTGGGCGCGGGTGAGCGCGGGGGTGGCGAGGACGAACGCGGGGTAGCGGTCGACGTCGTCGTGCGCCACCCCGTTCGCGAACTGGACGATGCCCACCAGCGTCGGGGTGAGCCGGGCGACCGGCACGGCACCGGTCGGCGGGTACGAGGGCGACCGTACGACCTGGGCCACCGAGTACGCGTCGAGCGCGACGCGCTCACCGACGTTCCACCCGAGCAGCCGCGCCGCGTCCGCCGAGGCGACGAGCTCGTTGGGGCTCGCCGGGTTGGCGAGCCGGCCAGCCACGAGGGCGGGGCGATCTTGGGTCGTGTACGCGCCGCCCGCGCTGCCGATGAAGTTCACGTCGTTGGCGGCGATCGCCGCCGGAACGCTCGCGACCCGGGGCGCGAAGAACAGCGTCGGTGACGTGGCGACGTGCACGACGTCGTGCTGGCGGGCGATGAGGCCCGTGAGCCTCGCGGGCGCGGTCGGGTCGAAGTTGTGGGTGAGGTCGAAGATGTACAGCTGCAGGTTCGAGGCGTGCGACCGCGCGAGGTAGCGGGGGAAGGCGGACTGCGTCCTTCGAGCCCCGGCGAGGGCGCCCATCGCGAGCCCTCCGAGGAGGGCGACGAGCACGACGAGCCCGACCAGCGAGCGCGCCTGACCCGCGAGCGTGCGGGTGGACCAGTAGCGCACCGTGCGCCACGCCGAGGGGCTCATCGTCGCGCCACGCCGTCGTGGGTGGCCGGGACCCGGGAGCACCGGGGCGGCGACGGTAGGCTCCCGCGATCGTGGCGGCGCTCCGGATCGTGCTCGCGGAGGACAACGCGCTGCTGCGGGAGGGCGTGTCGCGGCTCGTGGAGGCCCAGGACGACCTCGAGCTCGTCGGCGTCGCGGCCGACCTCCCGTCGCTCCTCTCCCTCGTCGACGCCGCGACGCCCGACGTCGTGGTCACCGACATCCGGATGCCCCCGACGGGCACCGACGAGGGGCTGCAGGCGGCGACCTGGCTCCGCGAGCACCACCCGTCGGTCGGCGTCGTCGTCCTCAGCCAGTTCACCTCGCCGTCGTACGCCCTCGCCCTGCTGGAGGCGGGGTCCGCGGGCCGTGCCTACCTCTTGAAGGAGCGCGTCGCGGGCGCCGACGAGCTCGCCCAGGCGATCCGCGTCGTCGCCGGCGGCGGCTCGGTCATCGACCCCCTCGTGGTCGACGAGCTCGTGGCGGCCCGCGCGAGCCGCCGGAGCTCGGACCTCTCGTTCCTCACGCCGCGGGAGTCCGAGATCCTCGCCGAGATGGCGCAGGGCAAGTCGAACAACGCGATCGCCGACGCGCTCGGCGTGTCCGAGCGCGCAGTCGAAAAACACTCCAACGCCATCTTCTCCAAGCTCGGCCTGAGCGAGGAGCGCGACGCGAACCGACGGGTGAAGGCGGTCCTCGTCTACCTTGCCGAGTCCGGGGGGATGGCCTCCCCTCGCTGAGGGTGGCACCACCCTTCGACGGCGCACCGCTGCGTGCGACACTGCGAGGGCCATGGCTGCGTCCGTCGCCGTCCTGCTGGTTGACGACCAGGCGCCGTTCCGCGCCGCCGCGCGCGCCGTGCTCAAGAGGACCGAGGGGTTCGAGCTCGCGGGCGAGGCCGCCTCGGGAAAAGAAGCCATCGAGCTCGCCACCACCCTCGAGCCCGGGCTGGTCCTGATGGACATCAACATGCCCGAGATGAACGGTGTGGAGGCGACGCGGCGCATCCTCGCCCAGCACCCGTCGACGGTCGTGTTCTTGTGCTCCACGTACGACGCCGCGGACCTGCCCGCCGACGCGGCGACCTCCGGCGCGGCGGCGTACGTGCACAAGGAGCACCTCAGCCCCTCGACGCTCCAGCGCCTGTGGGCGTCCCGCGACGACGGCACGTTCCTCACTGACTGAGCCGCGTGGTCAGGCGATCGGGACCGACCCGGTGATCGTCGTGCCCTCTGACGGCACCGACTCCCACCGCACGGTCCCGCCGATCGCGCCGAGCCGGTCCGACATGTTGACGAAGCCGTGGCCGCGGCGGGCGAGGCGCACGTCGAAGCCGGGGCCGTCGTCGGCCACCTCGAAGAGCAGCCCGCCGGCGTCCTCCCAGACGCGCACGGCGACGTGGGCGTCGGGGGCGTGCTTTGAGGCGTTCTGCAGCGCCTCGAGGCAGCAGAAGTAGATCGCGGCCTCGACGTCGCCCGGGTAGCGGCCGATCCCGTCGGTGACCACGTCCACGTCGAGGGGGGTGCGCGACGCGACCGCACGCAGCGCCTCGGGGAGCCCGCTGTCGACGAGGAGCGGCGGGTAGATGCCGTGGGCGAGCTCGCGCAGCTCACGGATGGTGTCCTGCACCGCGCCCGTCAGCTCCTCCAGCATCTCGGCGGCGGCGGGCGGGTCGTCGAGCACGACGTCGCGGGCCAGTCGCAGGTTGACCGCGAGCGCGACCAGGTGCTGCTGGGCGCCGTCGTGCAGGTCGCGCTCGACGCGTCGGCGCTCGGCGTCGCCGCTCGCCACGATCCTCGCGCGCGAGGCACGAAGCTCGTCGGCCTGGCGGCGCAGCTCGTCGAGCGAGGACTGCAGCGCGGTGTCGAGCTGGGCGTTGTGGAACGCGAGCCCGGTCTGGCGCGCGAGCTCCGTGAGCACGCGGTCGTCCTCCTCGCTGAAGCCGTCGGCACCCTGGGCGCGCTCGACGACGATCAGGCCGAGCAGCTCACCGGCGTGGCTGATCGGCGCCACGCGCAGCTGTCCGCCGCCACGCCCCTCGAGGAGCGACGGGAGCCACACCGACGCCCACGCGTTGCCCGAGACGCCCGCGCCCGTGATGACCGGCCGCTCGCGCCCCGAGACGACGAGGGAGCGGTCGCCGCGGTCCGGCACCGACACGGCGAGCTCGAGGACCTCGCCGCTGCCGGTGTAGACCTCCGCGCTCTGGAGCACGAGCGTCTTGCGCAGCGACTCGGCGAGCTGCAGCAGCAGCTCGTCCATCGGGATCGCGCGCGTGAGGCGGGACCCGAACGTTCGCACGACCTCGTCGGGCGCCTCCTTGGCGCCGTAGACCAAGCCGGTGGCCGAGCGCACGACGCGGTCGCGCACCGGGACGTAGCCGATCGCCACGATCGCCGCTGCGAGGATCGAGAGCCCGAGCACCTCGCGGTCCGCCGTCGACGATGGCCGCGAGCCGAGGCCGAGCACCACGATCAGGTAGACCGCCGAGACCGCGACGGTGAAGCCGAGGATCGTGAGGACCAGCACGAACGCGCGGCCCGCTCGCGCGAGGAAGGCGGCGCGCGACGCCACGAGGAGCCCAAGCGGGATCGCGACGGCGCCGGCGACCGAGACGGCCAGCACCGCGGCGGGCCAGCGCACGAGCAGGTTGAGCGAGCCGGCGACGAGCGCCACCTCGATGGCCAAGACCGTGCCGGCGCCCAGCCACTGCAGCCGCTGGCGGGGCGCACCACTGGAGCGCACGTAGCGGCCGTAGACGCACGGCGCCGCCGTCGCGACCGCCAGCGCCCAGCCGACCACGACCGCCGCAGGGCTCGGCGCGCGGTGGGCGGTCACGAGCCACACGGCGACGCCGGCTGCGACGAGGTACCACGTGGCCACGAGCGTCCGGCGCCACGTCACGCCCAGCACCCCGTCGGGCAGGGCCACCAGCCCGTGGATCGTGACGGCTGCCGTCGCGAGGACCGCGACCGTCGCGAGCTCGCGCGTCGTCGACGGCGGGTGCGCGGCGGTCCGGGCCCCGAGGTGCACGGCGAGATCGGCAAGGGCCGCGCAGCCGGCGCCCGCGACGACGAGCCAGCCAAGTCGCCGCGCGCCGGTCCCGACGCAGGCCGCCCCGGCGATCCCCCAGGCGACGATGACCGCGGCGACCGCGAAGGCGAGCGCGCCACGACGCGACGGCACCGTGGACGCGAGGGCGACGGCGAGGACGGCGGCGGTGCCACCCGCGCAGCACAGGGCGACCGCGCCCTGCCACCCCGCCGGCGTGGCGGCGCGGTCGACCGGCAGGTCGCCGACGCCGGCGCGAACCGCGGGGTGGGTCGAGGTGCTCAGAGCGACCCGATCGCCGTCGCCGCCGCTGCGGGCGACGCGGTGTCCGCGGTGCCGTCCAGGATCCGCCCGTCCCGCATGCGCACGACCGTGCCGGCCGCCGCGGCGACGCCGGGGTCGTGGGTGACGAGCAGGATCGTCTGGCCGCCCGTGTGCAACCGGCTCAGCAGCTCGATGACCTCCTGGCCACCCGCCGAGTCGAGGGCGCCGGTCGGCTCGTCGGCCAAGAGCAGCGTCGGCTCGTTGGCGAGGGCGCGCGCGATCGCCAGGCGCTGGCGCTGTCCTCCGGACAGCACCCCGGGCATCGCTGCCACCTTGTCGCCGATCCCGAGCAGGTCGAGCAGGTCGCGCGCCCGGGTCTCGGCGGCCTTGCGCCGCCGACCCGCGATGATCGCGGGGAGCGCGACGTTCTCCAAGACGGTCATGCCCTCGAGCAGGTTGAAGAACTGGAAGACGATGCCGATGTGGCGGCGGCGCATCCGGGCGAGCTCGTCCTCGGTGCGTCCCGTGACCGGCTCGCCGGCGACGCTGATCGAGCCCTCGTCGGCGACGTCGAGCCCGGCCACCAAGTTGAGCAGCGTCGACTTGCCGCAGCCCGAGGGTCCCATCAGTGCGACGAACTCGCCGGACTCGACGGTGAGGTCGACCCCTCGCAGTGCGCGCACCGGTGCGTTCTCGGCCTCGAAGGTCTTGCGCACCCCGGCCACCTCGAGGGCCGCCGTCGACACCCCCGGGGTCGTCTCGGACGTCAGCGTGGGCTCGGTCATGGTGTTCCCCTTTGTGTCGTCGACGTCGTGGTCGTCGGTTCATCGATGGCGATCTCGGCCGCAGCCAGCTTGAAGGCGACCACGGGCGTCTCGCGGCCCTTCACCATCTGGGCACCCAGCGGCACCGTGGAGAGGTCGATGGACGAGAGGCGGCACGTGGGCTCGGAGAGCACCGTCTCGCCGGCCTCGGCGAACTGCTGGAGGCGCTGCGCGAGGTTCACCGTGTCGCCGACGAGCGTGTACTCGAGGCGCTCGGCGGAGCCGAGCAGGGCGGCGGCGGCCTCGCCGGACGAGAGCCCGATGCCGAGGCCGAACACCGGCAGCCCCTCGGCGGCCCACTGGACGTTGATGGTGGCCTGCAGCGCGTGCATGCGACCCGCGGCGCTCACGGCGCGATCGGCGTGGTCGGACTGGGCGACGGGTGCCCCGAACACGGCCATCACGGCGTCGCCGACGAACTGCATCACCGTGCCGTCCTCGCCGAGGATCGCCTCGTTCATCGCCGCGCGGTGCGTGTTGAGCTGCCCCGCGAGCTGGCTCGGGTCGGCGTGCTCGGCGATCGCCGAGTACTTGCGGATGTCGCTCATGAGGACGGTCACCTCGACGCGCTCGGTCACGCCGAGCTGCTGGCCGTCGCGCCGCACCTTCTCGGCGAGGCCGCCGGGCAGCAGCCGAGAGAGGGTCTCGCCCTGCTCCTCTCGGTCGACGATCGCGAGGTGCAGGAGGCGCAGCCGGTGCAGCGCCGACTGGTTGCCCGACGACGCGCCCTGCGCGAGCTTCAAGAACACCGCCTCCACCTCGGCGTCCACCGACTCGGGGGTGACGCCGCGCGCGACGGCGATCGCCTTGATCGGCTTGCCCTCGGCGACCATGCCCAAGAGCGCCTCTTCGTCCTCGGAGAGGTCCGCCCCCTTCGTGACGGGGCGTACGAGCGCCTCCACGATCGAGGGGTCGAGCGCGGTGCCGCCGGTCGCCACGGTGCGGATGGCGTCGACGAGCTGGTTGCCCTCGGCGATGTGGTCCTTCAGCAGGTACCCGTAGCCCGCGGAGCCCTCGGACAGCAGCGTCACGGCGTACTCGGGGTCGTCGTACTGGGAGAGCACCACGATGCCCGTCCCCGGGTGGCGCTTGCGCAGCTCCTTGGCCGCGTCGATCCCCTCGCGATTGAAGGACGGGGGCATCCGGATGTCGGTCACGAGCACCTGGGGGGCGGTCGCGGAGGCGCCCGCGACCGTCTCGTCGTAGTCCGCCCCCACGCCCACGACGCGCAGGTCGGGATGCCGCTCGATGAGCGCGCGCACGCCCTCTCGCACGATGAGGTTGTCGTCGGCCAAGAAGACCGAGATCGTGGTGTCGTCGGTGTGGTCGGTCGCCATGCAGATACCTTTCTCCCACGACCGAGCCTCGGCGGCCAGTGAGCAGCCTCTCCGACTCTTGGTGGTGCTAGAACCACCGTGGCCGGACGGTCAGCACCCTTCCTGCGCCGCGTCGATCCCACGAGGATGCCACCATGCGACTCGAGACATCGGTGACCTCACTGTCCTGGATCCCCTCCGAAGCCGTGACCGGCGCCCTCAAGTCCTCCTTTGAGATGGGCGTCTCGCACTACGACGACCCACCGCCCGACGTGCTCGGGGACACCGAGGCGCTGCGACTCGCCGACCGCTTCCGGTTCCTCAATCGGCTCGCCGTCGAGGTCGAGACCGACGGGGACCGGATCACCGACGGGCGCTACTCGGGCGCGGGGATGATCGGGGCCACCACGCTGCGCCTCGGGCCGCTGCGCCACACGTTCCAGGCGTTCTCGATGCCGGACCTCCGCGCCGAGCCCGAGCGCGGTGACGGCTGGGTCCGCTTCAGCCAGACCTCCGGTGGCCGCACCGGCGTCCCGCTCCCGCGCAAGGTGCGCCGTCCACCGTTCGTGCAGTGGAACGCACCGCTCGCCTGGACCACCCTGTCGCTCACCGTGCACGCGGACGGCACCACCGAGTCGGGCCTCGCGGGGGCGAGCCCGTTCCCGCGCCACTGGGTCTACGACGCCGCCGGCGCGCTCATCGCGAAGTCCGGCGTGATCGACTACAAGTCCTGGTCGAACGTGTCCTTCGGCAAGTACTCGCCCTGGGGCGATCAGGACTCCGAGGCCTTCGTGACCGCGGTCGAGTCCGCGCTCGAGCGGTCCTTGTCCGCGGCCATCATGCGCGGTGGCGAGACGCCGGCGATCCGCAAGGTGAAGCGCGGCGGCGTGCTCGTCGCCCAGGGCGACACCGGTGACGAGGTCTTCCTGCTCCTCGACGGCGTCCTCGGCGTCGAGGTCGACGGCGAGCGCCTCGCCGAGTACGGGCCCGGGGCGGTGCTCGGCGAGCGCGCGCACCTCGAGGGCGGGACGCGGACGTCCACGCTCCTCGCCGTCACCCCCTGCAAGGTCGCGTCGGTCCACGCCGGCCAGCTGGACCGCGCGCTGCTCGAGGAGCTGTCGGAGGGGCACCGCCGGGAAGCCACGGGACCCAGCTAGCCCGTGCGCGTCCACTTCTGCGGCGTGCGCGGGTCGACGCCCGCACCCGGTCCCGCGTTCGTCCGCTACGGCGGGTTCACCTCGTGCGTGGCCATCGCCCGTGACGGCGACGCCGTCCCGACGCTGCTGCTGGACGCGGGCACGGGTGTGCGCCGGGTCACGGCGCTCCTCGGCGGCGCGCCGTTCGCCGGCACCATCCTGCTCTCGCACCTGCACTGGGACCACACCCACGGGCTCCCCTTCTTCAGGGGCGGCGACCGCGACGACGCGCTCGTGTCGCTCCTGCTCCCCGACCAGCTCGACGGGCAGACGGCGAGCGACGTGCTCGCCCGCGGCATGTCGCCGCCGCACTTCCCGATCGGACCAGAGGGCCTGCGCGGGACGTGGCGGTTCGAGACCGCGTCGCCCGGCACCTTCGACATCGAGGGGTTCACGGTGACCGCAGTCGAGGTGCCCCACAAGGGCGGGCGCACCTTCGGCTACCGGGTGAGCGACGGGCACGCCGCCATGTCGTACGTGCCGGACCACTGCCCGACGGCGCTCGGTCCGGGCGACGACGGCCTCGGCGCGCTGCACGACGCCGCGATGGCGCTCGCCGGTGGCGTCGACCTGCTCGTCCACGACGCCCAGCTGCTCCGCGACGAGGTGCCGCTCGAGGCCTCGTTCGGCCACGCGGCCGCGGACTACGCGGTCGGGCTGGGACGCGCGGCCGGCTCGCGGGGCGTCGTGCTCTTCCACCACAAGCCCGACCGCACCGACGACGAGCTCGACGCCCTCGCCGCGCGCTTCGCGTCCGACGAGCGGGTGGCGGTCGCCGCCGAGGACCTGGTCGTCACCCTCTGAGGCCGCCCGGCTGGGGCGTCGTCGCCTACTCCTCGCGCAGCGGGGCGGCCGGGCGGTTGCGAGCCGCGAGGCTCGCCGGCAGCACCGCCAGCAGGTTGCCGACGACGAGGACGCCGAGCGCGATGAGCGCGACCGTGCCGGCGGAGACCACCGTCAAGGGGACCGCCCCGAGGTTGCTCGCGAAGGCCTGCCAGACGATGCCGCCGAGCGCCACACCGAGCGGCACGCCGACGACGATCCCGATCACGGCCACCGTCGTCGCCTGCCAGCCGACGGTGGCTCGGACCTGGCGCCGGACGAAGCCGAGCACCTTCAGCAGCGCAAACTCCCTTCGGCGCCGCGACGCGCTCGCCAAGAGGAGGTGCACGAGGGTCGCGGCGCCGAAGATCGCGAGCGTGGCGCCCAAGAGGGCAGGGAAGTTCACCGCCTCGCCGAAGTTGACGAGGTTCGTCGGCACCGAGAGCGGCGTCGCCTGCTGTGCGAACCGCGTGAGCAACGCGCTCGCCGTCGCCCTCCCCGCCGCGTCTGGGGCGACCTTGACGGCGAGACCCCAGCTGTTGTTGTGCGGGGAGTAGAGGTTCTTCAGCACGCTCGACCGGCACGCGGTCGCGCGGGGGCCCGAGGGGCAGACCGCGTCGAGGGCGCCACCCAGCGTCACGACCGCCCCGGTACCGAGACCGCCGGAGCCGACCGACGGAGGGAAGGCCATCGTCCCCACGACGCGGAACGGCGTCGTGGTGGACCTGCCGGACGGACCGATGACGACGGTCGAGACGGTCGAGCCGACGTGCGCGCCCACCGCGCGCAACGTCTGGGTCCCGAGCGCGAGCTCCCCCTCGCCCTGAGGGTCGCGACCCTGGATGAGCGAGAACACGAGTGGCCCCTTCGCCGCGACGGCCAGCGTCGCCTGCACCGAGACCCCGTTGATCGTCACGTACTTGCCGAGCTGGGCGTACGAGACGCGCTCGGCGCCCGGGTCGTGCTGGAGGTGGGCGACGACGCCGCGCACCTGTGGTCCCGTGAGGCTGCCGATGACGACCTGGAAGTCCTGGCCGTAGAGGCGCGGGGTGGACAGCAGCGTGGACAGGCTCGCGCCGAAGACGGACGTGGCGACGAGCGCCGCGACCGCCGCGGAGGTCCCGACGAGCGCGGTCGCGACCGGGACGCTGGTGCGCCCGCGTCCGCGCTCGAGGGCGTGCCGCACCCCGACGAGCACGCTCGGTCCCGCGCCCGCCCTCGACACGGCGGCCGCGATCCTCGAGGCGCCGCCGCCGACGGCGCGCTCCTCGCGCAGCTGGAATCGCCGGACCTGGCCGGCGCGCCACGCCGGCACCGCGCCGAGCAGCAGCACGACCGCGACGATGGCAAGGCCGCCCAACCCGAACACCACCGGGTCGACGACGACGCCGGCCTGCGGTTCGGCGACCCGCGCCTCGCCCACGGGCGTGAGCGGCGAGAGGGCGGTCGCGAGCGCGAGCGCGCCGATGGCGCCGGTGACACCGACGACGACGGCGCGTGCCATGCCGATGCCGACGAGCTGGATCGGGCGAACGCCCACCGCCGCGAGCGGCGGGTACGTCTCCCGCGCGATCGTGCTCTGCCGCGACAGCGCCTGGCCGACGAGGGCGATGCCGGCGAGCCCCGCGAGCAGCGCGAACAGCCACCACCCGATCGCCTGGGGGTGGATCGAGCCCTCGATCGCGGCGGTCAGGTCGTCGTTCCCCTGGACGCCGGCGAAGCCACCCGTCACGGAGAGGTGGTTGACCTGGAAGGCGAAGCGGGGGACGTCGGCCGCGCCGTGCGCCAGCCGCACGAAGGCGATCGTCCCCGCCACCGACCGGCGACCGACCGAGTCGGCGAACGCCCGGCCGACGTAGACCGAGTAGTTGGGCGTCGACGACGGGTAGTCGACCGCCGAGGCGGCGACGCCGACGACGGTGAACCGCTCGATCGTCCCGTGCGCCGGCGGCGTCGAGTTGGACGAGAAGACCTCGTGGGCCTGGCGGAGCGCGTAGAACGGCACGACCACCGTGGAGCCGAGGTGCAGGTGGTACTGCTG
>DASZHS010000014.1:0-8009 GCA_035937595.1 Acidimicrobiales bacterium | reverse complement strand
ACGCCACGAGCTCGTTCACCCGCGAGCGGGCGTCCTCCGCGGCCTTGCGCAGGCTCTCGGCTGCCAAGGAGAGCCCGGCGATGGCCGCCAGCCCGTCGAGGAGGGCGACAGACGCCTGCGGGTACGGGAGCGTCGCCACGTAGTGCGGGACCCTCGCCCACAACGTGATGGCCTCGATCTCAGCGTCGGCGAAGGCGAGCTCGAGCGCCGAGACGATGCCCGCGGGGACCTCGAGCTCCCCCGCGACGAGGCCCACCTTCTCCAAGAGGTGCTGGGACGCCTGCGGCACCGTCGCGGCGAGCCGGACCGGACGGGTGTGCGGCGCGGGCGCGGGGAACGCGCCGAGCCCGACGACGAGGCGGACGCCGAAGCGCTCCGCCAGGGTCACCACGAGCTCGGCGAACTCCAGCCAGTGGAAGTCCGGCTCGGGGCCGACGAGCAGGAGGACGTCGCGACCGCTCGCGTCCGTCCCGCGCCGCAGCTGGATCTCGGGCCAGCGCAGCTCGGCGGTGACGCCGTCGACGATGCGGGCCATGGGCCGGCGCGCACGCTGGTCCAAGAAGTACTCGCCGTCGAACGTGGCGACGATCGTCGAGCCCGTGATCTCGAGCAGCGCGGCGATCGCGGTGGCGGCGCCGAACCCCGCGTCGATCCAGCCCTCGAGGGCGACGACGAGCACCGGATCGGTGAGCGTCGGCTCGTCGACGACGAGGACGCGCTCGTCGGGCGGTGTCACGACCGCGTCGCCAGGAGGTCGCGCGCGCGCTCCGCGAGCGCGACGACGTGCGCGGGGAACCCGTCGACCGGGCCCGTGTCGCCGGCGGTGGCACCCGCGGCGTAGCGGGCGTAGACGCCCTGGAGGATGCAGGCCAGCTTCCAGTACCCGAACGCCTGGTAGTAGGGGAGCTCGGTGCAGTCGAGCCCGCTCGTCGCCTCGTAGACCTTGCGGACCTGGTCGCGGGACTCGAACCCCGGTGCCGTCGTCGGGGCAGCCCCCATGAGCGCGACCTGGACGTCGCCGGGATCGGCCCAGTAGTCGCACAGGATGCCGATGTCCGCGAGCGGGTCGCCGAGCGTGCAGATCTCCCAGTCGAGGATCGCGCGCACCGAGCCGTCGTCGTCGAGGACGGTGTTGTCCAGGCGGTAGTCCCCGTGGACGATCGAGACGCGCTGCTGGGGCGGGATCCGCACGGCGAGGGCCTCCCCGACCTCGCCAACGATGGCGCCCTGGTCGATGCCCGCGACGCGCATCTGCTCGTACTGGCCCTGCCAGCGGCGGAGCTGTCGCTCGATATAGCCGTCGTGGCGTGCGAGGCCCGCGAGCCCGACCTCGTCGGGATCGAGGGCGTGGAGGCCCGCGAGGGTGGTCGCGAGCTGCGTGCCGACCCGCGCCCTCGCCTCGGCGTCGAGCTCTTCTGCGGCCATCCTCGCGTCGCGCAGGATGTGGCCCTCGACGAACTCCATCACGTAGAACGGCCGCTCGTTGACGGCCTCGTCCGTGCACAGGGCGACCACCGTGGGCACCGGGACGCCCGCCGGGCCGACCGCGGCGAGGACGGTGTGCTCGCGGACCATGTCGTGCGCCGTCGGCAGCACGTGGTGCACGGGCGGGCGTCGGAGCGCCCAGTCGCGACCCCCGGCATCGGTCACGCGGAACGTGAGGTTGGATCGGCCGCCCGCGATCAGCTCGAACGTGAACGGCGCCGCCGCGCCGTCGACGTGCGCCGCGAGCCAAGCCGAGACGCGCGGGACGTCGATCCCCGTGACCCCGTCGCCCATCGGTTCGACGCTAGTGCGCCCGCGCCGTGGCGAAGGGGGCCACCGGTAGTGTCGGTGCGTGATCGACGCCACCGACGCCACGTTCGCCGAGGTCGCGATCGAGCGCTCCAAGACGGTGCCCGTCGTCGTCGACCTGTGGGCCGAGTGGTGCGGTCCGTGCAAGACGCTGGGTCCCATCCTCGAGCGCGTCGTCGACGAGACCGAGGGTCAGGTCGAGCTCGTGAAGGTCGACGTCGACGCCAACCCCCAGGTCGCGAGTGCGTTCCGCGCCCAGTCGATCCCGGCGGTGCACGCGCTCGTGGGCGGCACGGTCGTCGACTCGTTCATCGGCGCACTGCCGGAGCGCGAGGTGCGAGCCTTCATCGAGTCGCTGCTGCCCCAGCGCACCGAGGCCGACGAGCTGCTCGAGAAGGGCGACGTGGTGTCCTTGTTCGCGGCGCGCGAGCTCGAGCCCGCGCGCGAGGACATCGCACTCGCGCTCGCGCGCGAGCTCCTCCACCAGTCGCGCGCCGACGAGGCGCTGCAGGTGCTCGCGCCGTTCCCGGAGGTGGGCGAGGTGGGCCACCTCGCCGCGAAGGCGCGGCTGGTCGAGAGCGGCGTCGACCTTGGCGAGGGGACCGACGCCCGCCTCGACGAGCTGCTCGACCGCGCGAAGGACGACGAGGCGGCGCGACAGGAGCTCATCGACCTGCTCGACGCGCTCGGCGCCGACGACCCGCGGACGGCGCGCTACCGCCGCGCGCTCGCCTCCCGGCTGTTCTAGACGCGAGGCCGTGCGACCGTTCCGGCCCGACAGCCCGGTGAAGCTCGCGCTCGGCAACACCACCTACGACGTGACCACGACGGCGCTCGTGATGGGCGTGCTCAACCGCACGACGGACTCGTTCTTCTCGCCCGCGGCCACCTTCGAGATGGACGACCTGCTCGCCCGGGCCGACCGGCTCGTGGCGGACGGCGCGGACCTGCTCGACGTTGGGGGCGTGCGCGCAGGACCAGGACCCGAGGTCACCGAGGCAGAGGAGCTCGACCGCGTCGTCCCCGTCGTCGAGGCGCTCCACGACCGCTTCGCCGCCCCGCTCTCCGTCGACACCTGGCGCGCGCCGGTCGCTGCGGCGAGCTTCGCCGCGGGCGCCGTCTTGGGCAACGACATCTCGGGGTTCGCGGACCCGGGCTACCTCCCCGCCGCGGTGGCCGCGGGCGCGTCGGTCGTCGCCACCCACATCCGGCTTCAGCCGCGTGTTCCGGATCCCGCACCGGTCTACGGCGACGTCGTCGCGACGGTCCGCGACGTCCTGCTCGAAAAGGCACGCGAGGCGGTCGCCTCGGGCATTCCCGCCGAGGGCGTGCTCGTCGACGCCGGGCTCGACCTCGGCAAGACGCCCGCCCAGTCGCTCGCGCTCCTGCGCGCCTCGGACGAGCTCGCCGCCCTCGGGTTCCCGGTGCTGCTGTCGGCGTCGAACAAGCGCTTCCTGGGCGAGACCCTCGGGCTCGAGCTGCACGCTCGCAACGACGCGTCGCTCGCGGCCGCCGCGCTCGGCATGGCGCTCGGGTGCCGCGTGGTGCGCGTCCACGACGTGCGGGGCACCGTCCGCGTGCGCGACGCGGTCGCCTCGGTGCTGGAGGCGGCGTGACCCCCGCGCCCGCCGCGGTGCTCGTGCGGGGCAAGGAGGCCGACGGCGCGCTCGTCGCCCAGGTCGTCCGTCGCGTCGTCGAGTCACTGGTCGACGGGTGCGATCCGGCGACCTGCGTGGAGGAGCTCGGGCCGTCCGGCGTCGACGAGCTGGACGTCGCCCGGCTCGTCGACGCGATGACGACGCCGCCGTTCCTCGTCGACCGACGGGTCGTCGTCGTCCGCGACGCGGGACGGCTGGGCGCGGCCGACGTCGCGCAGCTCGTCGAGCTGCTGGCCGCGCCGGTCGACGGGGTCACGGTCGTGTTCGCCTCGGGCGGCGGCACGATCCCGCCGACCCTGCAGCGGGCGGTTGCCGCGAACGGTGAGGTGATCGACGCCTCGGTCGGCGCGTCGCTCAAGGACCGCCGGACCTTCGTCGTGAGCCGGACCGGCGCGTCGTCGGTCCGACTCGACGCTGCGGCGACCGAGCGGCTCACTGCGCAGGTCGGCGAGGACCTCTCGCGCGTCGACGGCATCCTCGAGACGCTCGCCACCGCCTACGGCGACGGGGCGTCGGTCGGCGTGGACGAGCTCGCACCCTTCCTCGGCGCGAGCGGCAGCGTGCCCGAGTGGGACCTCACCGACGCGATCGCCGCCGGCGACGCCGCGACGTCCCTCGACGTGCTCCACCGGCTCGTCGGGTCGGGCGCCCGCGCGGCGCCCACGGTCGTGTACACCCTGCAGCGGACGTACCTGCGACTCCTCCGACTCGACGGCTCGGGCGCGCGCACGAAGGAGGACGCCGCGTCGCTGCTGTCGGTCAGCCCGTTCCCCGCGGGCAAGCTGCTCGCCGCGGCGAAGGCGCTCGGCGCCGAGCGGATCCGTCAGGCCGTGGCCTGGATCGCCCAGGCCGACGAGGACGTGAAGGGGGCGACCGGGCTCGAGCCCCATCTCGTCCTCGAGGTGCTCGTCGCGCGCCTCGCCCGGCTCCATCGCGCCGCGGGGCGCGGGGCCGCGTAGCGCGGCCCGAGAGGGACGATCAGGCCGACGCTCGCAGCGCGTTCACGCGCCGCATCAGTCGTGACTTGCGGTTCGCCGCCTGGTTCTTGTGGATCACGCCCAGCGAGGCGGACTTGTCGATCCGCTTGATGGCGAGGCGCAGGGCGGCCTCCTCGTCCTCGGAACCGACGGCGCTGAGGGCGGTCTTGGACCGCGTCTTCATCTCGGAGCGCACGCCCTTGTTGCGGAGCCGTCGCTCCTCGTTCTGGCGGTTGCGCTTGATCTGGCTCTTGATGTTCGCCACGGTTGCCTCTGCTCGACGACGTGCCCAAACGGCCCGGTCACAGTAGCAGGCACCGCTCCGGAGGCTTCCGCGGCCCCGGGTGGTACCACGAGCCGCCCTCTCGGGGTACCACCCTGTGCTCCGACGTCGACGGCGGTGCACAGTGTGCGGCGAGAGGGGGGTGATGCGCGGCGTCGAGGCGATGTTCAGGGCGGAGCTTCGACGGCGGTGGGCGTCGTGGCTGGCGCTCGCGGTCCTCGTCGCGCTCGTGGGTGGGACGGTGCTCGCCGGCGTCTCGGCGGCTCGTCGCACCTCGGCCGCGATCCCGAGCTTCGTCGCGCGGTACGGCTTCGACGCCGCGATCTATGGCGCATCTCAGCACCCATTCGACCTGTCGGGCGTCCGTGACGCCAGCGTGATCTCGACGAGCCCGGCCTACCTCAACGGCAACGTCACCGCAGGAGGCCAGTTCGTCCCTGCGAACGACTTCAGCCTCTACGGCGTGCCCAAGCCGCGGCTCTCCGCCACCGTCAAGCTGACGTCGGGGCGGCTCCCGACCGGGATCCACGACGCGCTCGTCGGGTTCTCCATGGCGCAGCAGTACGGCCTGCACCTGGGCTCGATCGTCTCGGTACCCCTCTACGCGCACTCCCAGCTCCAGCAGGTCTTCAGCTCCAACGGCACGCCCGCGGCGCGTGGACCGACGGTCCGGTTCCGCGTGGTGGGGGTCGAAGCCAGCATGCTCGACTTCCCCTCCAACTCGCCGAGCTACTCGATGTACACCAGCCCCGCGTTCGACTCGACGATCGGATCCCACCTCGCCGCCGCGACCTTCCTGGTCGTCCGCCTCGCCCATGGCGCCGCCGACCTCCCCCGGTTCACCTACGCCGTCAACCACCTCACCGTCGGGGGACAGAACGTCGCCTACGTCTTCAGCGAGGACGCCCAGATCGCCGCGATCGAGGGGTCGATCCATCCCCAGGCCGTCGGGTGGTGGCTCTTCGCGCTGTTCGCCCTCCTCGCGGGCCTCGCGCTGGTGGCGCAGGCCCTGTCGCGCCAGAGCCTCGTCGAGCGCGAGCCCTACCCCGCGCTCTCGGCGATCGGGTTCCGCCCGAGCGAGCTGTTCTGGCTGGGGATGGCGCGTGCCGCAGCGATCGGGGCGGCCGGCGCGGTGGGCGCCCTCGCCCTCGCCGTCGCGCTCTCGCCGCTCACGCCCGTGGGCGAGGCGCGCGCCGCCGAGACGTCGACCGGCTTCCTCTTCGACACGCTCGTCTTCGGCCTCGGCGCCGTGGCGATCGCCGCCACGGTGCTCGTGCTCGCCGCGTACCCGTCGTACCGGGCCGCCCAGGTCCGCAGCGTGCAGCAGCGCGAGGTCCGGCCGTCGACCCACGGTCCTTCTCGGGTCGTCCGCGCGCTCGCGCACACCGGTGCCCCGCCGAGCGTCCTCGTGGGATCGCGCCACGCGCTCGAACGCGGACACGGGCGCACGAGCGTCCCGGTGGCGACGGCGCTCGTGGGCACCGCGGTCGCCGTCGCCGCGCTCGTCGCGACCGCCGTGTTCGGCGCGAGTCTCTCCAACCTGCTGGGCACCCCCCGGCTCTACGGCGTCGGCTGGCAGGCCAGCATCGGGGGCATCTACTACCCCAAGGCGGCGGCCATCGTCCACGGGCTGCTCGACAACCCGGCGGTGACCAAGGTCACCTACGGGATCAACGGCAAGTACATCGACGTCAACGGCGCGCCGGTGCAGGCGACCCTCGTCGACGTGGCCAAGGGGCCGATGGTCTTCTCGCTCGTCGATGGGCGGTACCCGCGTGCCGACGGGGAGGTCGCGCTCGGCACCCAGTCACTGGCGGCCGCGCACGCGCACGTCGGTTCGACGGTCCCCGTCGCGGTCATCGGGCCGTCGGGAAAGTCCCGCACGAGCGAGTTCACCGTCGTCGGCACCGTCGTGCTCCCACCGAACCTGAGCGCCGGCGGTCTCGGCACGGGTGCGATCGTCACCCTGCACGCCGCCGCCGCGTCGATCTGCCCCGCCGGACCGCGGGCCCCGCCGTGCATCGCCACGCTGATCCACCGGCTCGAGGCACCCAGCTTCGCGAACTGGGGGATGGCGATCACGGTGGTGGACGACGCGGCCGGCCGCGCCACCGTCGCACGGCTCGACCGTCGCTACTCGTCCAACGTCACCCTCCTCACCGTGCCGGTGAACCTCGTGAACTTCGGTCAGGCGGTCAACTTCCCCGCGCTCCTTGGGGTGACGCTCGCCCTCTTCGGTACCGCCACGCTGGCGCACCTGCTCTTCGTGAGCGTCGTGCGCCGACGGCGTGAGATCGCGCTCTTGAAGGTCCTGGGCTTCGTGCGCCGGCAGGTCGGCACCGCGGTCTGCTGGCAGGCGACCACCGTCGCGGTCATCGGCATCGCCTTCGGCGTCCCCGCCGGGATCGTCCTCGGTCGGTACGTGTGGCGCGCGTACGCCACGAGCCTCGGCGCGGTCCCCGTCCCCGTCGTGCCGATCGGGATCGTGCTCTTCGTCGTCCTCGGCGTCGTGGTCGTCTCCAACACGCTCGCGCTCGTGCCGGCGACGCTCGCCGTCCGCCTCCGCCCTGCGGTGTCGCTCCGCGAGCAGTAGGACGCGGCCACTGTCGACGACCCGGCTGCCGGGTGGTACCACGAGAGCGTGGCTCGGGGTAGCACCCTGTCGCTGCGCTCCCGCGCGAGGCACAGTGTGCGCGAGGAGGGAACGACTCAGTGGGATGCGTCTGGTGGGCCTTCCGCGCAGAGAGCCGGCGGCGATGGGCCTCGTGGCTCGCGCTCGCGGCCCTGGTCGCGCTCGTGGGCGGCACCGTGCTCGTGGGGGCAGCCGCAGCGCGTCGCACGGAGGCGGCCTTCCCTGACTTCCTCGCGCGGTACGGGTACGACGCCGAGATCTTCACGACGGCGCCGCGCGTGCCCGCACCCGTCTCGCACTGGCGGTACGTCACCGCCATCGTGCCGACCACGTTCTACATCAGCCCGAACGCGCACGCCGACGGCCAGCTCGTGCCCTCTACGCCGCTGTTCATCACCGAGCTCACCCCCACGCTCACGTCCAAGGTCGTGAAGCTCACGTCGGGCCGGCTGCCCGTCACGGCCGACGAGGTCGACGTGGGCTACGAGATGCAGCAGCAGTACCACCTGCACCTCGGTTCCACGATCGTCGTGCCGTTCTACGCGCTCAGCGAGGCACACACCGTCTTCTCGTCCAGTGGCACGCCGCCCGCGCACGGCACGATCGAGCGATTCACGGTTGTCGGGCTCGCCGCATCGGTGATCGACTACCCGTCGACCTCGCCC
>DASZHS010000013.1:0-24065 GCA_035937595.1 Acidimicrobiales bacterium | reverse complement strand
GCCACGGGGTCGGGCGCCCTACTTCAGTTGTACTCCGAGAGCCGGCTGCTCCGGGGAGTGGCAATCAGCGGGAACATCCTTGCTCCCTCCCGTTGCAACGCTCCAACCTCGAGCCGCTTGCCTGTCAGTCGCCTGAGCCGTACGAAGGTGTCCTTCGCGTCATCCCCTGCAACCGACTCTCCGGATGAAGATCCTCCGTGACATCCAATCGACGGAACCTCCTCCGGATCCGGGCGGATCCTCCAGCACCCCCACTATGGGGTGGGCCGGGGGCACATGCAAGGGCGGCGCGGTGACGATTGGGTTACGTCGGTGGCGCCGGTGCCGCGCGCTCCCGCATCAGGGGGCTGGCCTGCGCGAACGTCCAGCGGTGGCCCTCGAGGTCCACGGCGCTGTAGGCGGAGACGCCGTGGTGCCACGGCGCCTCCACGATCACCGCGCCGCCGTCGCTCGCGCGACGGTGGTGCCCGACGAGGTCGTCGACGAACACCCACGGCACGACGTCCGCGTTCGGGTGCGTCACGTTCGCTCCCGGCGGGGCGTCGAGCACGACCACGCGCGCGTCGCCCACCTGGAACTCGATCCAGGTCTGGCGGTCCTCGGTCGCGCCGTTGGCGTCGGGGACCCGGCTCACCGGGTCGAACCCGAACACGTCGCGCAGCCAGCGCGCCGCCGCGCCGGGGTCGTGGTAGTGGACCGCCACGGCGAGCCGCGACGGCACGTCGGGCTTATGGGGGACCTGGTCGCGCCGTGCCGCCCAGCGCGGGTACCACAGCGGCGTCGTCCGGACCCACGCGGTCCCGCCGCGGTCCACACCGCCGTCGGGGATCGTGGCCACGACGCGCACGACGGTGCCGCCGTCGGTCTTGGTGAAGCGCACCTCGGTGCGCACGTCGTCGACCGAGCTCGTCCAGCCCACGGTCACGCCCGGCTCCCACGTCGTGATCCGGGCGAGCTCGAGCCCCTCGCCCGTCGCCGGGTCGTAGACCTCGAGGATCCGCCCGCCGACGAAGCACTCCATGCGCTTCCCGTACGCCTTGGCGGAGTCGTAGAAGTTGATGGGTCCCTGGAGCCACCAGCACCCGAGCTCCTCGGTGAAGACCCGGAACGCCGTGTCCGGGTCGAGGTCGACCTCGACGGACGTCGCGATGGACGGTGCGTCTGTCATCGTGTGCTCCCTGTCTGTGCGTAGCGCCGGTACGCGCCGAGCTGCTCGTCCCAGTGCGCCTTGATCTGGTCCAGCCACGCCGTGACGGCGGCGAGCGACTCGGGGCGCAGCGAGAAGACGCGGGCCCGGGCGTCTTCGGAGGGACGCGCGTCGCTGATCACCCCGGCGTGGAGCAGCACCCGGAGGTGCCGGCTCATCGTCGGCGGGGAGGTCCCCGCCCGCGCCGCGAGCGTCCCGGCTCGCTGCGGCCCTTCGCCCAAGAGCTGCACCACGGTGCGGCGCGTGGGGTCCGCGAGCGCGTCGAGGACCTGTCCGGCGTTCGCGCGCGGTGTGCGGGCCACGGGCACATAGTTGTCGATCACCACAACTATTGTCAAGTGGCGAACTTCGAGCCGCGGCGCAGGGATGCCCTCGGGCTCCCGCGAGCTCAGCGCACCTCGCCCGCCGCACCGCCCGCGGTCGTGACCGGGAGGCCCTCGGCCGCCCAGGCCAGCATGCCCCCGACGAGATTGGCGGCGTCGTAGCCGGCACCCGTCAGTGCCTCGGCGGCCGCGGCCGACCGCACGCCGCTCCGACAGACGCAGACCACCATGCGCGCGCCCTCGAGCTCGTCCAGCCGTGCGCCGAGCTCGCCGAGCGGCACGGACGTCGCCCCCGGTGCGTGACCCGCGTCGAACTCGTCGGGCTCGCGGACGTCGAGGAGGAGGGCACCGGCGCGGACCGCGTCGTCGGCGTCGAGTGCGTCGAGCTCACGGTGCACGGTGTGCCTCACGATCGTCGAGGCACCGTCGTGCGAGGTCGTCGGAGATGACGACAACCTAGTGAGCAGCGCCACGATCGCCCGCGTCTACGCTCCACAGCGACGACGAGAGTGCGGGGTGCGGGTGCGGGTGCGGACGATCTCGGCCGACGAGCTCCTGGCGAGGCTCGATCACGACGACGACGTGTGCGTCCTCGACGTCCGCGAGCCCGACGAGTACGACGCGTGGCGTATCCCCGGGGCGGTGAACGTCCCCCTGGGCGCGCTCGGGTCCCGGCTGGAGGAGGTCCCCGCGGGAACCGAGATCGTGACGGTGTGCGCCGTCGGCGCCCGGGCGACGACCGCGAGTGAGCTCCTCGATGCTGCGGGCCGCGACAGCGAGGTGCTCGAGGGCGGGATGGCGGCGTGGTCGAGGGTCTTCGACGACGTCGAGGTCCGTGTCGGCGGGGCGACGATCCTGCAGGTCCGGCGGCGCGGGAAGGGCTGCCTCTCGTACGTGGTCGCCGCCGGGGGCGGCGCGGTCGTCATCGACCCCGCCGCCGACGTCGACCGGTACCTCACCAGGGCGGCGGCACGCGGCTGGGCGATCACCCACGTCCTCGACACGCACCTGCACGCCGACCACGTGAGCGGCGCGCGGGCGCTCGCCGCGGCCGCCGGCGCCGCGCTCGTGCTCAATCCCGCCGACCGCTTCGGGTTCCCCCACGCCGCCCTCGAGGACGGGATGACGGTCGGGATCGGCGACGGCGTCGCGCTCACCGTGTCGGTGCTCGCGACGCCCGGGCACACCTCGGGGTCCACGACCTTCCTGCTCGGGTCGGCGGCGATCTTCACGGGGGACACCCTGTTCCTCGAGAGCGTGGGCCGCCCGGACCTCGCCGACCAGGCCGAGGCGTTCGCCCACGTGCTGTACCGATCGCTCCACGACAAGGTCCTCCGCCTGCCCGACACCGCGCTCGTGCTGCCCGCACACGTGGGCAGCGTCGTCGAGGTGCGCGGCGGCGAGGTCGTCGCCGCCACGCTCGGCGCCCTGCGCTCGCGGCTCTGGCAGCTCACCGCCGACGAGGACGACTTCGTGCGCTGGGCCGTCGGCTCGGTGACGGCGCGGCCGCCCAACTACGCGACGATCGTCGCCACCAACAAGGCGGGGCGCGACGTCGACGACGAGGAGCGCACCGCGCTCGAGGCCGGACCGAACCGCTGCGCGATCGCGAGCTGATCGGCGGCGGTCCGGGTCCACATCGCCGACGCCGTGAGGGACCCTGCGACGCACGCCGCTCGTGCCCCTCGTTGCCTCTGCAAGACTGCCGTCGGAGGTCCACGCCGTGAAGATCGCAACCCAGCTCAGCTACTCGGGCGGCTTCAAGCACGCCGCGAGCCAGGTCGTCGAGATGGAGGCCGCCGGGCTCGACCTCGTGTGGGTGGCCGAGGCCTACGGCTTCGACAGCCCGAGCCTGATGGGCTACTTGGCCGCGCTCACCGAGCGCGTCGAGATCGGCTCGGCGATCCTGCCCATCTACACCCGCACGCCGACGCTCCTGGCCATGACCGCGGCCGGCATCGACGCCCTCAGCGACGGGCGGTTCCACCTGGGGCTGGGCGCGTCAGGCCCCCAGGTGATCGAGGGGTTCCACGGCGTCCCCTACACCGCGCCCCTCGGCCGCACGCGCGAGATCATCGAGATCTGCCGCGACGTGTGGCGGCGCGAGGCGCCGCTCGAGCACCACGGCCGCTACTACGACCTGCCGCTCGCGAGCGGCGAGGGCACGGGGCTCGGCAAGGCGCTCAAGATCATCGCGCACCCCGTGCGCCCCTCGATCCCGGTGTGGGTGGCCTCGCTCGGCGAGCGAAACGTGGCCATGACGGCCGAGGTCGCCGACGGCTGGATCCCGATCCTGTTCATCCCGGAGCGCGCGAGGGAGGTCTGGGGCGCGCCGCTCGCCGCGGGCGCCGCAAAGCGCGACGCGTCCCTCGGACCGCTCCAGGTGACCGCCGGCGGGCTCCTCGCGATCGGCGACGACGACGAGGTCGTCGCGCTGCGACAGCTGGCACGCCCCGGCGTGGCGCTCTACGTCGGCGGCATGGGGGCGAAGGGGAAGAACTTCTACAACGAGCTCGCCTGCCGCTACGGCTTCGAGGAAGCGGCGACGGCCATCCAGGACCTCTATCTCGCCGGCAAGAAGCGAGAGGCCGAGGCGCTCGTCCCCGACGAGCTCTTGGAGCTCACCTCGCTGTGCGGGCCGGAGGGCTACGTGAAGGAGCGGGTGGCGGCGTTCAAGGAGGCGGGCGTCACCCACCTGCAGGTCACCCCGATCCCGCGCGGCGACCAGCGCGCCGCCGACCTGATCGAGCTCGTGAAGGGGTTCGCGTCGTAGCTCGCGAGCGCCCCTCGCGTCGCCGCGGCGGCGGTGCAGCCCCGGGCGACGCGCCCACGAGCCGATAGCGTCGCCTGGACAGAAGGGGAGGCGCGGAGTGCCCACGGTGCAGGCGAACGGCCTCGAGCTCTGCTACGAGGCCCACGGACGTCCGACCGACGCCCCGCTGCTCATGATCCACGGGCACGGCGCGCAGCTCATCGCGTGGCACGACGCGCTGCTCGCGGCGCTCGTCGAGCGCGGCCTCTACGCGATCTGCTTCGACAACCGCGACGCGGGGCTGTCCACGCACCTCACCCAGCTGGGCGAGCCCGACCCCTTCGCCATCGCCGGCGGGGACCTGACGACGCTCCCGTACACGATCGAGGACATGGCCGACGACGCCGTGGCGCTCCTCGACGCCCTCGGGATCGCAGCCGCCCACGTCCTCGGCGTCTCGATGGGCGGCATGATCGCCCAGTCCGTCGCGATCCGGCACCCCCGCGTCACCCTGTCGCTCACCTCGATCATGTCGACGCCCGACCCGATCCACGTGGGGTCGCCGACGCCAGAGGAGCTCGAGCACATGCTGGAGACGGGCCCGACCACCCGCCAGGGGCTGATCGACCAGGCGCTGGTCTCGTGGCGGCGGACCGGCTCGCCGGCGCTCGGCATCGACGAGGCGTGGGTCGCCGAGGTGACCGGCCGCGCCTTCGACCGGGCGTTCGATCCCGCCGGCACCCTGCGCCAGTTCGCCGCGATCGTCGGCTCGCCCGACCGGCGCCCCGGCCTCGCCGCCGTCGCCGTGCCGACGCTCGTGGTCCACGGCACGATCGACCCGCTCGTGACCCCGCCGGGCGGCGAGGCGACCGCGACGGCGGTGCCCGGCGCCACGCTGCTCCTCATCGACGAGATGGGCCACGACCTGCCCCGGGCCGTGTGGCCCCAGGTCCTCGACGCGCTCGCCTCGGTCACGGGCGTCGGCGTGCGCAGCGCCGTGCGCCGCTAGCCGTCCTCGCCGAGCCCGCCCTGGCGCACCCAGGTGTCGTACATCGCCGCGTAGCGCCCTCCCAGGGCGACGAGCGCGTCGTGGGACCCCGACTCGACGATCCCGCCGTCCTCGATGACGACGATGCGGTCCGCGCGGCGCGCCGTCGTGAGGCGGTGCGCGATGAGGATCGCGGTGCGACCCTCCAAGAGGCGCGTGAGCGCGTGCTCCACCACGGTCTCGCTCCGCAGGTCGAGGCTGGACGTCGCCTCGTCGAGGACGAGGACGCGTGGGTGCGAGAGGAACGCGCGGCCGAGTGCCAGCAGCTGGCGCTCGCCGGCCGAGAGCGTCTGGCCGCGCTCGTGCACGACTGTGGCCATGCCCGCCGGCAGGCGGTCGACGAGCTCGCGGAGCCCGACGGCGTCGATCGCCTCGTCGACGTCGGCGTCGGTGGCGTCGGGGTTCGCGAAGACGAGGTTGTCGCGGATCGACCCCGCGAAGAGGAACGGCTCTTGGGGGACGACGCCGATCTGGCTGCGAAGCGAGTGCAGCGTGACGCCCTTGATGTCGACGCCGTCGACCAGCACCTTGCCGCCCTGGGGGTCGTAGAAGCGGTTCACGAGCTTGGCCATGGTCGACTTGCCCGCCCCCGTCGGGCCGACGAACGCGACGCTCTCGCCCGGCGCGATGTCGAGGTCGACGTGGGAGAGCACCGGGCGCTGCGGGTCGTACCCGAAGGTGATGTCCGAGAAGCGGATCGCGCCGTCGACGACGGCGAGCTCGGTGGCGTCGGGGCGCTCGTCGACCGACGGCGGTGTCTCGACGAGCTCGCGGAGCCGGGTGATCGACGAGCGACCCTGCTGGAGCATGTTGTACTGCTGGACGAGCAGCTGGATCGGCTGGAAGAACCGTCCGAGGTACAGCATGAACGTGACGAGGACGCCGACCGGCATCTGGTGGTGGAGCACCATCGTGCCGCCGACGCCCAGGATCAGGGCCTGGCCGAGGATGCCGATCGCGAGCGTCGCGGGGCCGTAGATCGCGTTCGCGCGACCCGTGTAGAGGTTGGCGTCGCGGTACTCGCCCACGACGTTGCGGTGGTGCACGACGTTGTAGCGCTGGCGGTTCGTCGCGGTCACCACGCGGATCCCGTAGAGCGACTCGGAGAGGTCCGAGAGCACGTTCGCGATCCCGTCGCGGGCGCGCAGGTACCCGCGCTCGGAAGCCCGGTGGAACCAGATCGTCATGACCAGCAGGAGCGGCAGCACCGAGACGATCGTGAGCACCGCGAGCCCGACGTTCTGCGTAAGCAGGATGCCGATGATGGTCAGCATCGAGATGAGCTGGATCCCGAAGGAGCTGATGCCGTCCTGGAGGAACTGTTGGAGGTTCTCGATGTCGCTCGTCATCCTGCTCATGAGCACGCCCGCCTTCTCCTCCGTGAAGAAGTCGAGGCTCAGGCGCTGCAGGTGCGTGAAGACGAGGATCCGCAGGCGGTGCATCACGCGCGCGGCGAGCCGACCCGTCGTGTGGACGAGGGCGCGCTGGGCGTAGGCGACGGTGACGGCGGCGACGAGGTACGCCGCGGCATAGCCGAGCACGACGGTGAGGTCGAAGTGCTTGGGGTTCATCCCCTTGTCGATCGCCTGGCCCACGAAGAGTGGACCGACGACGCCGAGGGCGCCCACGACGAGGACGAGGAGCGTGCCGATCGCGACGAGGACCGGGTGGTCGGCCACGAGCATGGCGATCGAGAGGCGCCGCGCGTCGCGCGCGGAGGGCCGCTGGGTGAACGCGACCTCTGACGGCGGGTGGACGGGCTCGGTCGCGAGGATCTGGTCCACGCCGCGCTGCAGCTCGGTCGGGATCCCGCCGAACGGCAGGCCCGCCTGGGTCGCGGCGGCCTGCGCGCCCACGAAGCCGCCGCCACCGCCGCCGAAGCCGCCGCCCCAGCCCATCAGGTGCCGCCGCCGGTGGGGTCGCCGAGGTTGTCGTCGAGGGCGGTGCGCGCGAGCACCTCGCCGTAGAGCGGGGTCGTGGCCAGCAGCTCGGCGTGCGTGCCCGTCGCGGCCACGCGGCCGCCGTCGAGCAGGATCACGCGGTCCGCGAGGGCGATCGTCGACAGCCGGTGGGCGATGACGAGCGTGGTGCGGTGCTGCAGCAGCGTGCCGAGCGCGGCGTGGATCTCCTGTTCGATGTGGACGTCGATGGAGCTCGTGGCGTCGTCGAGCACGAGGACGGGCGGGTTGAGGAGCAGCGTCCTCGCGATCGCCACGCGCTGGCGTTGCCCGCCCGAGAGGGTGTAGCCGCGCTCGCCGACGACCGTGTCGTAGCCGTCGGGGAGCTTCACGACGAACTCGTGGGCGTTCGCGGCCCTGGCGGCTGCCTCGACCTCCTCGAGCGTGGCGTCCGGCCGGCCGTAGGCGATGTTCTCGCGGATGGACACCGAGAAGAGGAACGGCTCGTCCTGGACGACCCCGACGGCGGCGCGCAGGGACCCGAGGGTGACGTCGCGTACGTCGTGCCCGTCGATCTCGACGCTGCCGCCCGTCACGTCGTAGAACCTCGTGAGCAGCCGCGCGACCGTGGACTTTCCCGAGCCCGTCTCGCCGACGATGGCGACGGCCTCGCCCGGCTCCACCTCGAAGGTGAGGTCGTCGAGGATGGTCGGGCCGCTTCCGTAGGCGAACGCGACGTGCCGGAAGCTGACCCGCCCCTCGGGCACGTCGAGGTCACTCGCGCCCGGACGCTCGGTGATCTCCGTCGGCTCGTCGAGGATCTCGAAGATCCGCTCGGCGCTGGCCTTGGCGCGCTGACCCATCATCACGAGCTGGCCGAGCATCATGAACGGCGCCTGCAGCATCCCGAAGTAGAGGTTGAACGCGAGCATCTCGCCGATGTTGAGCGAGCCGTTGATGACGAGCCAACCGCCGATGCCGAGGACCATCGCGAGCCCGACCTGGGGGATGTTCTGCACCCACGGCGTGAACAGCCCGCGGATGTCAGCGTCCTTGATGTACGCCCACTCGACCTTCTTGGCCGCGGCGGCCAGCTTCTGGAGCTCGGCGTCCTCCTGGGCGAACGACTTGACGACGCGCACCCCGTTCACGTTCTCGTCGACCACAGTCGCGACCCCGGCGAGCCGGGCCTGGATGACCCAGGAGATCGGGAACATCACGTTGCGCATCCGCACCCCGACGCGGTACAGGAGCGGCATCATCGCGAGGGCGACGAGCGCGAGCAGTGCGCTGTAGTAGAGCATGAAGCCGAACGCGACGACGCCGATCGAGCACTGCACGAGGATCAGCGGCGCAAACGTCGTGTACATCTGGACGCTGCGGATGTCCGAGTTCGCCCTCGAGATGAGCTGGCCCGACTGCACCCGGTCGTAGAAGCCGAACGACAGCGTGGAGAGGTGCTCGTAGATCAGGTTGCGCAGGTCGAACTCGATGTCGTAGGCCGTGCGGTACATGTAGTAGCGAGAGATGAGCCCGGTGAGCCCCGCGAGGAGCCCCAGCACGACGAGCTCGACGACGTAGCTCGTGATCGACGGCGGAGGTCCCGTGCCCGCCGGGAGCCGCAGGTAGCCCTGGATGGCGTTGGTCGCGCGGTTGATGACGTTGGGCGCGAGGATCTGGAGCACCGAGCTCGAGAACGACAGGCCGATGAAGGTGAGGAACGCCCCGCGGTGGCCCTTGAGGATCGGCAGGACCCGACGCAGCCAGGTCTTCGAGACGTCCGGGTCGAGCTGCCCCCGGGGGCGCTGGTACCGAGAGGTGACCCCAAGCGGCGAGTACGCCGAGCCGGCGGCCTCCTGGTGCGATCGGGCGGTGGTGGTGCTCATCGCACGTCGGACGAGACGTGCGAAACCAGCATGCGCCTACGTTACCGGCACCCATCGGCGCCCCGACTCGCACGTCGCGCGTCCGGGCGCACCCAGCGAGCCCGTGCGCGCAGGCACCGTGCTAGACGTTGGCGCGATGGCGACGGCCGACCGCGTGACGATCCTCGACCACCCGCTGGTGCACCATCGGCTGCGGTTCCTGCGCGACGCGCGCACGGCGAATCCCGAGTTCCTCCGGCTCGCCGGCGAGCTCTCGCGCTACGTCGCCTACGAGGCGTTCCGTTCCGCGCCGCTCGTCGACACGCGCATCGACACGCCCGTCGCGGCCGACGTCCCGGCGAAGGTGATCGAAGAGGAGTACCTCGTCGTGCCGATCCTGCGGGCCGGGCTCGGCATGGTGCCCGCGGTCCAAGAGGTGGTGCCCCGCAGCCGGGTGTGCCTCGTGGGGCTGCGTCGCAACGAGGTGACGCTGGAGGCCGACGTCTACCTGGACGGGCTGCCCGATCGGATCGACGGCGCCCACGTCGTGGTCTGCGACCCGATGCTCGCGACCGGGGGGTCGCTCATCCAGGTCGCCGACATGCTCGTCGCACGGGGCGCGGGCGACGTCACCGCGCTCTGCCTCATCGCGTCGGTCCCCGGCGTCGAGCGGTTCTGCGCGGCGCACCCGATGGCCAGGGTGGTGGCGGCCGCCCTCGACACGACGCTGAACGACGTGGGCTACATCGTCCCGGGCCTGGGCGACGCCGGCGACCGGCTGTTCGGACCGCCGCCGCGCTGAGGCCCCCCGCTTGCGGTGGGCCACCGCGTCCTCCATGCTCGCGGACCGTGAGCGATCCCACCTACCGCGCGGCCGTCGGCAGCCAGGTGGTGGACCTGCCCCTCGTCAAGCTGGACGACGACCTCGGCATCGCCCTGCTCATCTCGGTCGACCTCGGCGTCGCGTTCTGCGAGCGTGCCGCCGCCGAGCTCGTGGCGCGACTCGGGGCCGTCGAGGTCGAGCTCGTGGTCTCCGTCGCGACCATGGGCATCCCGCTCGCCGTGGAGGTGACGCGCCGCCTCGGCCTCGACCAGTACGTCATCTTGCACAAGACACCGAAGATCCACCTCGCCAACGCGGTCGCAGAGCCGGTCCGCTCGATCACGACGGCCGTGGAGCAGCGGCTCCTGCTCGACCGTCGGCGGATCCCGGCGGTGAGGGGTCGCCGGGTCGCCCTGATCGACGACGTCGTGTCGACCGGCGCGTCGGCGGCCGCCGCGCTGCGCCTCCTGCGCGGCGTGGGCGCGGTGCCCGTCGCGGTCGGGACCCTCGTGACCGAGGGGCAGCTGTGGCGGTCGGCCCTCGGCGCGGACGCGGCCCTGGTGCACGCCCTCGGCTCGCTCCCGCTGTTCCGGCCCCACGGCGACGGCACGTTCGAGCCCCGCGCCGACTGACGCCGGCCGCTCGCGCCGGCGTGCTCAGCCGAGCCGCAGACGCGCGCCCTCCTGGCGCCGCACGGGACCCGCGCCCAGCACGAGGTAGGCGAGCGCGCCGACGCCCAGCCCGAGGAAGACCGAGACGTCCGAGAGCTGGGTGAACCCCATCGACGTCGTCGCGGTGTGCCGGGCGATGGGGTTCGCCCAGCTGGGGAGGAACGACGCGCTCGACGACGCCACGGCGGCGACCCCGCCGAGCAGCTGGGCGCAGATGGCCGCCCAGCCGACGCCGCGCGTCGCCCAGTAGGGGCTCGTGGGCGCGGTGTCCTGCAGCCCGAAGGGGTCGTAGCGGCCCTTGCGCAGCAGCCAGTCGGTGAGGAAGATCCCGCACCACGGGGCGATCCAGACGATCACGATCGTCACGAAGTCCTTGAGCAGCGTCGAGAACTGCGAGTTGAACACGGCGTAGACCGTGATGCCGAGGCAGATGGCGCTGTCGAGGAGGACGGCGTGGTAGCGGCGGATCCGCAGCCCCATCGCCTGGAGGGTCACCCCCGACGAGTACAGGTCGAGGCTGTTGATCCCGAAGAGCTGGACGACGACGAAGACCATGAACACGACGACGAACCACCCGGGCAGCGCGTGCTGGTCGAGGAACGCGCTGAACGGGTAGGCGCCGTTCCACGACGACGACGTGCCGACGAAGGAGAAGACCGCCGCCCCCAGGGTCATGAGCGCGATCTCGGGGAGGGCGGTGCCCACGAACAGCCAGCCCACGACCGCGCGGCCCGAGACCCTCGGCGGCAGGTAGCGCGAGTAGTCGTTGCCGTTCTCCGTCCACCCGAGGCCCGAGAGCGCGATCGTGAAGGCGAGCCCGGCCGTCCAGAGCTGCCAGGACGCGCCCGAGGCGGGCACGGCGTGCGCGTGGCCGACCGAGAACCCTGCCAGCACGAGGTAGATGGCGACGAACGGCGCGATCAGCCAGCGCAGGACCCGCGCCATGGTGGCGTGGCCGAGGAAGGGGAGCACGACCTGGACGACCACGGCCACCACGATCAGGACCACCTTGAGCCCTGTCGAGGCGTGGACGCCGGCCTTGGCCGCGAGCACGATCCCCGCCCCCACGATGAGGATGAGCCCCTCGGCCTCGAACCCGATCATGGTCAGCCAGTTGGCGAGCGCGATCGCCCGCGAGCCCCTCGGCCCGAACGGGGCCCGGTTGATGGTGAACGTCGTGGTGCCGGCCGTCGGGCCCTGCAACGAGGCGAGGCCGACGAGGACCCAGGAGAGGTTCCCGACGACGATGAGGACGACCGCGTCGGCGAGGCTGAACCCGAAGGTCATGAGGATCGCGCCGTAGACGAGGTACTCGACGTTCACGCTGGCCCCGGCCCACAGCCCCGCGATCGCCCGCGGCGTCGCCCAGCGCTCCTGCTCGGGGATGAAGTCGATCCCGCGCTGCTCGACGTGGAAGGGGAGGTCGTCGACCGGCAGTACGTCGACCACGTCGGTCACGATCGGCCCCCTCGCTCGTCGACCCGTCGAGTATGTCGCACGACGACGCGCACGAGGCCTGTCACACGTGCGCCGGTAGCGTGGCGCCGGTGGGAACCCCAGGAAGCGCCCCGGCGCTCGTGGCCGCCCGCGGACTGGTGAAGCGCTTCGGCGACTTCGTCGCCGTCGACGGGATCGACTTCGAGATCGACGCGGGCGAGAGCTTCGGCTTCCTCGGTCCGAACGGGGCGGGGACGACGTCGACGATGAAGATGATCTCGTGCATCTCGCCCGCGACGGCCGGCGAGCTGACCGTGCTCGGCATGGACCCCAAGCGACAGGGGCCGAAGATCCGCGCGCGGCTGGGCCTCGTGCCGCAAGAGGACGCGCTCGAGCTCGAGCTGTCGGCGATGGACAACCTCATCATGTACGGCCGCTACTTCGACCTGCCCCGTGCCGAGATCAAGCGGCGCGCCAAGAACCTCCTCGAGTTCACCCAGCTCTCCGAGCGCGCGAACGACAAGGCCGACAACTTCTCCGGCGGGATGAAGCGCCGGCTGACGATCGCACGGTCGCTCATCTCCGAGCCTGATGTGCTGATCCTCGACGAGCCCACGACGGGCCTCGACCCCCAGGCGCGCCATCTCGTCTGGGAGCGCCTCTACCGGCTCAAGTCCGAGGGCGTGACGCTCGTCATCACCACGCACTACATGGACGAGGCCGAGCAGCTCTGCGACCGGCTGGTCGTGATGGACCGCGGCAAGATCGTCGCGCACGGCACGCCTCGAGAGCTCATCGAGCGACACTCCACGCGCGAGGTGCTCGAGCTTCGGTTCGGCCTCAACGGCCACGGCCCGCACGCGAGCTCGGTGGCGGGGCTCGCGGACCGCGTCGAAGAGCTCCCGGACCGGCTGCTGCTCTACGTGCCCGACGGCGACGCGGCGCTCGCGGCGGTCCACGCGGCGGGCCTCACCCCAGAGAGCGCGCTCGTGCGGCGCTCGACGCTCGAGGACGTGTTCCTCCGGCTGACGGGCCGCACGCTCGTGGACTGACGTGACGACGACGAGCGACCCCATCACCGCGCGCGGCGCGGCGCAGCCGACGGTCGGCTGGGCGCCGTGGCGGCGCGCCCTGTGGTACCACGCCGCGTTCTGGGCGCGGACGTGGCGCGGCCAGGTCTTCTCGAGCTTCCTCTTCCCGATCCTGTACCTCGCGGCGATGGGCCTCGGCGTGGGCAAGCTCGTCGACGCGCACGCGGGCACCGTCCAGGGCGTCCCGTACCTCGACTTCGTCGCGCCGGCGCTCCTCGCCATGGCGGCGATGCAGATCTCCTCCAACGAGTCGATGTGGCCGATCCTCGCGTCGTTCAAGTGGACGCGCAGCTACTGGACCGCGGTCGCCACGCCGATCACGCCGAGGGACCTCGTCGTCGCCAAGCTCTCGTGGGTCTGCATCCACGTTGCCATGGTCGGCGTCACCTACACCTGCGTCCTCGGTGCCTTCGGCGTGCTGCACAGCCCGCTCGCCGTCCTGCTCCCGCTCGCCGCCGCGCTCACCGGGCTGTCCTACGCCGCCCCGATCGCGGCGTACACCGCCACCCAGGAGAACCCCAACTCGTTCATCGTCTTCTACCGGCTCGGGATCATCCCGATGTTCCTCTTCTCTGGGTGCTTCTATCCGATCAGCCAGCTGCCGGGCTGGCTGCGCACCGTCGTCCAGTTCGTGCCGCTGTACCACGGCGTCGCCATCTGCCGCACGCTCGCGCTCGGCCAGGGGACGCTGCTCGTCACCGCCTACCACCTCGCCTTCCTGCTCGCGCTGTCGGGCTTGGGGGCCGTGCTCTGCGTCCGGAACTTCCGCCGGCGCCTGGAGGTCTGATGGGCGCCGCGACGATGCTGCGCATCCTGCCGCCGGGCGCCTTCGGCTCGCGCCGTGCCGGCCACATGCTCGAGCGCAACGCGCTCATCTACCGCAAGGGCTGGTACTTCTTGGTCTCGGGCTTCTTCGAGCCGCTGCTGTACCTGCTCAGCCTCGGCATCGGGCTCAACCACCTCATCGGCGTGGTCCACGTCGGCACGGTCGCCGTCTCGTACTCGGCCTTCGTCGCGCCCGGGATGCTGGCCACCTCGGCGATGAACGGCTCGATGACCGACGCCACGTTCACGACGTTCTTCCGCCTGAAGGTGGACCACACCTACGACTCGGTCATGGCGACGCCCCTGACCGTCGAGGACATCGCGCTCGGCGAGCTGTCGTGGTGCCTGACCCGGGGCTGCCTGTACTCGACGAGCTTCCTCGTGTGCATGTGGGCGCTCGGCGACACGCTCTCGCCCTGGGCGGTCCTGTGCCTCCCGGTCGCCGTGCTCACCGCGTTGGCCTTCGCGAGCGCGGGCATGGCCTGCTGCACGTTCCTTCGGAGCTGGCAGGACTTCGACCTCGTGATGCTCGCCCTCCTGCCGATGTTCCTCTTCTCGGGGACGTTCTTCCCGATCTCGCTGTACCCGACCTGGCTCGAGTACGTGGTGCGCGCGACACCGCTGTACCAGGGCGTGGCCATGGCACGGGCCTGCAACTTCGGGATCTTCGACTGGTCGTTCCTCGGGCACTTCGTGTACCTGGCGACCATGTCGCTCGTCGGCATCCTCGCCACGTCGCGGCGGTTCAAGAAGCTCCTGCAGCCGTAGCGCGTCGCTCCTGCGGCGGTCGGGCCGGCAGCCGCACAGGGTGCGTAGTAAGCATGCCGCCGTGATGACGATCGACGACGAGGCCCGCGCCTACGAGGAGTCACGGGCGCGAGTCGACGAGATCGTGCGCCACCGCTCGACGGACGAGCTGTCCACGATCGTGCCGTGCTGCCCGAAGTGGACCGCGAAGGACCTCGTCGGCCACCTGGCCGGGGTCTTGGAGGACCGACGCGACAAGCGGCTCCCGGCAACCGGGTTCGAGGAGTGGACGTTCGCCCAGGTCGACCGCCACCGCGACGAGCCGATCGGCGTCGTGCTGGACACCTGGGCGCGGCTGCCCGTCGAGCGCAACGACGACGTGCCGTCGCTGTCGGCCCTGTCCTTCGACGTCGTCACCCACGAGCACGACCTCTGCCACGCCCTGGGCGTGGCCGGCGACCGCGACACGTTCTCCGTCGAGGTCGGCGCGTCGAGGGCGAAGGGCCGCATGGCCTCGATGCTCACCGAGGCCGGGGCACCCGGCGTGCGGCTCACGACGGAGGCTGGCGACGAGCTGGTCGAGGGTGCGGCGCCGCCGATCGGGCTCACGACGACGACCTACGGGTTCATGCGGCTCGTGACCGCACGGGTGAGCCGCGCACAGGCCGCCGCGCTCGCCTGGGACGGCGATGCCACACCGGTCCTCGACGCGCTGTTCGCCGACGGCTTCTTCACGCTGCAGCCCGTCGACGTGATCGAGGCCGACGCGAGCTGACGGCGCACCGTGCGTCACGGCCCGTCGGCGTGTGCGGCATCCGCTGGCGACAGCCTCGAGCGCGTGACGGCGATGCCGAGGTCCGTCAACTCCTGAAAAACAATGTTCCGTGCAGCCGGTTGCGAACCTGTTACCGCGACGTTACTTGCGCTTTGACTATTGCTATCGTCGCGCCAAGGGCCGAGAGGCCACGGTGCAACGCAGGCCGACTGGGGCCTGCCAGATGAGGGGGGTCTTGTGACCAATACGTACGATCGCAGACAGTTTCTGACCCACTCCGCCGCGGCCGCCGGCGGCGTGGTCGCAGCGGGCGCGGTCGCCGGCGAGCTCGGCTTCGCCGACGCGGCCGGCGCGATCACCATGGGCGGCACGCTCACCATGGGCGTGATCTCCGAGCAGAACAAGCCGTTCAACCCCGCGCACGCCAACATGGACACGTCGGGCTTCTGCTACGGGCGCGCGATCTACGACCCGCTGATGGTCGTTGGCGCCGACGGGCTCACCGTCTTCCCCTACCTCGCGGCCAGCCTGAAGCCGAACAAGACCTACACGCAGTGGACCATCACGGCGCGTCCCGGCATCAAGTTCTCCAACAGCACGCCGTGCAACGGCGACGCGATCTACGCCAACATGCACGAGAACTTCGTCTCGACGCTGACCGGTCCGGCGGTACAGGCCCTCATCGCGGGCTTCACCCACACCCCGGGCTCGAACACCGTCGTGGTCCACACGAAGCACCCCTGGGTGACGTTCCCGTTCACGCTCGCCGAGCAGCAGATCAGCTTCATCGCGGAGCCCTCGACGCTGGGCGCCACCTACAGCGGCAAGCCGATCGGCACCGGGCCGTTCACGCTCAACACCTGGAACTACAGCACGTCGTTCTCCTGCGACAAGAACCCGCAGTACTGGCGCGCAGGGCTCCCGTACCTCGACCACATCGTGTTCAAGCCGATCCCCGACGGGCCGACGCGGTTCGCCGCGCTCAAGTCCGGCGCGCTCGACATCATCCACGAGGGTGAGGGCGACATCCTGAAGCAGTTCGCGGGCCTCGGCGGCGGCTACACGTGGACGACGGACTACCCGGGTCGTCCGAAGTACTCCCCGAGCTCGAACTGCATCATGATGAACACGTCCAAGGCGCCGTTCACCAACATCAACATGCGAAAGGGCTGCGCGTACGCGCTCGACCAGACGCAGTACGTGAAGACGGTGGAGAGCGGCTTCTCGTCGCCGATCAACGGCATCTTCCTGCCGGGCTCGCCGTACTACAAGTCGACGCCGTACCCGAAGTACAACGTGGCCACGGCGAAGAAGTACATCGCCAAGGTGCCGAAGTCCCAGCGCTCCTTCACGCTGACCTACGTGGCGGGCTCGCCGGCGGTCCTCACGGACGCCCAGCTGACCCAGCAGTTCCTGCAGAAGGTCGGCGTCACGGTCACGCTGAACGGCGTCACCCAGGGCCAGCTGATCGGCGATGCGATCTTCGGTGCCTTCCAGGCGCTGACCTGGTCCCAGTTCGGTGGTGTCTCGCCGGACCTCAACCACCCGTGGTTCCAGACCAAGCCCCCGGGCGGCGGCACGTGGCTCAACTTCGCGCGCAACCAGGACCCGAAGATCGAGTCGCTGATGCTCGCGGGCATGGCGGCGAAGTCGACGACGGCTCGCAAGAACGCCTGGGCCGCGGTCAACATCCGGATCAACCAGGACATCCCGTACCTGTGGACGGACCGCGCCGTCACCGGCGTCGCGGCGCACAGCAACGTCCAGAACTGGAAGACCTTCCAGGATCCGTCGGGCCACCAGGTGCTGCAGCCGAACCAGGCCGTCCTCTTCTTCACGACGACCTGGAAGTCGTAGCCGCGCACCGCGCGACATCACGGCGACCGCGCCGGCGTCCTTCGGGGCGCCGGCGCGGTGCTGTGTGATGGCACACCGCTTCGACGCCGACGAGCTGTTCGGCGAGGACTACCTGCACTTCTACCGAGCGGTCCTCGGCGACGAGCGCAGCGACGCGGACACCGACGCCGCCGTGCGCCTGGCGGGGCTCTCCCCGGGCGCGCGCGTCCTCGACGCGCCGTGCGGCCACGGCCGGATGGCGGTGCGGATGGCCGCGCGCGGGCTGCGCGTGACGGGCGTCGAGCGCTCGACGGCGTTCCTCGAGGTCGCGCGGCGTGAGGCGGCCGACCGCAGCGTGGACGTCGAGCTGCACGAGGGCGACCTGCGCGCGCTCCCCGTCGACGGCCCCTACGACGCGGTCGTCTGCTGGTTCACCTCGTTCGGCTACTTCGACGACGCGGGGAACCTCGACGTCCTCCGCGAGTTCCACCGGGTGCTGCGCCCCGGCGGGGTCCTCGTCCTCGAGACGCTGAGCCACGACGCCTACGTGCGGTCCTTCACCCAGGCGCCGGACGCGATCGTCGTCGACGCGGACGGCGACCTCATGGTCGATCGCAACGACTTCGACGTCGACACCGGGTGCATCGTCTGTCATCGGGTCACGGTCCGCGGTGCGGAGCGACGTGAGGCGCGCTTCGCGATCCGGCTCCCGACGCCGCCGGAGTGGCGCCGGTTCCTCGCCGACGCGGGGTTCGGCTCGGTGGCCATCACCGACGCCGCGGGGGCCGACGTCGACCTCGAGACGTGGCGGCTCGTGGTCAGGGCGGTGGCGTAGCCGCGGCGGCACGGAGCGCCACGCGGCCGGGGACCGAGCGCCACGCGATCGGGACGACGAGGACGGCGGCCACGCTGAGAAAGGCCATGACGAGGAACGGCACGGCCGGGCCGCGCTCGAACAGCGTGCCCGAGACCATCGCCGACACGGCGAGCGCGCCGGTCTGCGAGGTCGCGAAGATGCCCTGGCGCCGGCCGACTTCTTGGGGTGCTGCCTGCTCGGTCAGGACCGACTGGGCGGCGGGGAGCGCGAGCGAGGTGCCGATGGCCTCGAAGCAGCTGAACGCCAAGAGGGCGTCGACCGGGCCGAGCAGCGGGTAGATCGCGCAGAACGCCGCGGAGTTCACGATCCCGACGACGGCGAGGACCCGGCGGTCCGAGTGGTCGGCGAACCACCCGCCGACGCGGAAGAAGAAGACGTAGGGCAGGGCGAACAGCGTCCAGGAGAGCCCGAGCTGGAACGACGAGGCGCCCTTGAAGTGCATGAGCAGGGTCCAGCACGACTCGTAGACGCCGATGACGAGGCCGAAGGCGATCGCGACGGCGACGGCGCCCACGAGCCGGGCGTCGACGACGAGCCTCGGGAGCGGCGCGCCGCGCGCCCCGCGCGGCCCGAGGTCGGTGCGCAGGACCGGGATGGCGGCGACCAGCGCGGCCGTCGCGGCGAAGACGAACACGTAGGCCATCTCGCGGACGCCGACGAAGGCGCCGAGGAGCGGGCCGAAGGCGGCCCCGCCGAGCTGGGCGGCGTAGATCCGCGACGAGGCGCGGCCGCGCTGGGCGGCAGGGACGACGAGGGCGACCGTGGCGAGCGTCGCCACCTCCACCGATCCCGCCGCCGCGCCCTGGACGAAGCGCAGCGCGCCGTAGGCGAGCGGCGTCATGGGCAGGAGGAAGCCGAGGCACGCCGCCGCGTAGGCGACGAGCCCCGCGAAGAGCACCGGTCGGCGCCCGACGCGGTCCGCGACGCGACCAGCGACGTACTGGAACACCACCGCGCCGACGAAGTAGGCCGCCATGACCGCGCCCGTCGTCGCGGGCGTCGCGCCCTTGTCGCGCAGGTAGAGCGGCAAGAGGGGGAGCACCGACGTCGCGCCGAGCCACTCGAGGAACACGACGAAGACGAGTCGCGAGACGACCGAGGTGGGCCCAACCTCCTCGTCCATGGCGCGGATCGTAGGGGGGTACGCTCGCGCGGTGGCGCGGACGGTCGTCGCGCAGCTCCCGCGCGACGCGCGCCGCATCGTCATCCGCGGCACGAGCGGGTCGGGCAAGACGACGCTGGCGCGACGCATCTCGGCGGCGACCGGGATCCCGCACGTCGAGCTCGACGGCGTGTACCACCAGCCGGGCTGGCAGCCGCTGTCCGACGAGGCGTTCGCCGAGCGCGTCTCGTCGATCGCGGCCGACGAGACCTGGGTCGTGTGCGGCAACTACCGCCAGGTCGCCGACCTGCTCCTCGCGCGGGCGGACGCCGTCGTGCTCTACGACCTCCCGCGACGCGTCGTCATGGCGCGGATCCTGCGCCGGACGCTGCGACGCGTCGTGCGCCGCGAGGAGCTGTGGAACGGCAACCGCGAGCGCTGGCGCAACCTGTTCAGCACGGATCCTGAGGTGTCGGTCGTCGCCTGGGCGTGGACGACGCACGCCGCGCGGCACGCCTGGACCGCCGAGTTCCTGGCCGCACCGCCGCGCGACGACCTCCCGCTCGTCCACCTCACCTGCGCCCTCGACGAGCGGCTCCTCTGCGCGGGGCTCCGGGCGGTCCCCCCGCGCTGAGCCCGGCCCGGCCCGTGCGGCGGCGCGGCCGTCGTGCGCCGCTCGCCGTCGGCGATGATGCCCGGACCGACGCGGACCGACGACAAGGGAGCGACCATGGACCTCGAACTGGGCGGACGGGCCGTGCTCGTAACCGGCGGCACCGACGGCCTCGGGCTCGCCCTCGCGACCCGGCTCCTCGACGAGGGCGCGGGGGTGGCCGTGTGCGGGCGCGACGAGGGCCGGCTCGCCGCGGCGCGCACCTCGCTCGGCGGCGGGGCGCTGGTCGCGCGGGTCGACGTCACCGACGGCGCTGCCCTCGATCGCTTCGTGGACGACGCCGCCGAGCGGTTCGGGCGCCTCGACGGCGTCGTCTCGAACGCCGGCCGCGCGTCGAGCACCGCGATCGTGGACTCGACCGACGACGCGTGGCGCGAGGACTACGAGCTCAAGGTCCTGCCCGCGGTCCGCCTCGCGCGTCGTGCCGCCGCACACCTCGCCCGCGACGGCGGCGCCATCGTCAACGTGCTGGCGATCAGCGCGCGGGCGCCCGAGGCGAGGACCACGCCCACGTCGGCCTCGCGGGCGGCCGGGCTCGCGCTGACCAAGGCGCTCGCGCGCGAGCTCGGTCCGAGTGGGGTCCGCGCGAACGCCGTGCTCGTCGGGCTCGTCGAGTCCGGGCAGTGGGTGCGGCGTGCGGCCGCCCTCGGCACGCCGCTCGACGAGTTCTACGCGACGACCGCGGCGCGCGCCGGCATCCCGCTCGGGCGCTTCGGGCGTGCAGAGGAATTTTCCAACCTGTGCGCCTTCCTTCTGTCGCCGCGGGCGTCGTACGTGACGGGCGCCGCCATCAACCTCGACGGCGGACTGAGCCCGGTCCCCTGAGCCCGGTCGCCGCGCGGCGTCGCCGTCGGGGCTCGCGGGCAGGGGGCGGCCGCACTAACTTCCCGTCGTGCGACCGGGCCAGGCTCACGTCGCGGGAGGCGGGGCGATGCGCCGACGGTGGCACGCGACGCATCGATGGGTGCTGCTCGCCGTCGCCGCCACGGCGGCGGTGTCGCTGACGGTCACCGCCGACGCCGCGTCGAGGAGCCACGCGAACCCACCGCCGCCCGGCACCGCGGCGGAGATCTACTCGCTCGTCCACGCCGCCCCGACGCTCACCAAGCTGCCGCCGAACTCGCACCCGACGCTCTCGGCCGAGTACAGCGACAGCGCCTCACGGGAGTACCCCTCCACCAACCACGGCTGCCTCACGATCGGCGCGTGCGTCTTCGGCGACACCTCCGCCACCCGCACCATCCTCCTGTTCGGCGACTCCCACGCCCAGATGTGGCTGTCGGCCGTGGTGCCCGCGGCGACGGCGCTCCAGTACCGCGTCGAGCTGCTCTTCCTCGGCGGGTGCCCCGCGGCGACCCTCACCGTGTGGAACCCCCAGCCACTCCCGCCGTTCCCCGCGGGCTACTACCGAGGCTGCGACCAGTTCCGCGCCCAGTCGATCCGCGCGATCAACCGGCTGCACCCCGCCCTCGTGCTCTTGTCCAACCGCACCGCCATGGTCGAGTCCGGCAACGGCACCTACTTCTCGAACGTGCAGTGGGAGCGCGGCCTCCGAGCGACGATCCTCGGGCTCCGGCGGCCGGGCACGAGGGTCGCCGTGATCGGCGACATCGTCTACTTCAGCCAGCCGATGCCCCAGTGCCTCGCGGCGCACCCGACCGGCGTCCAGCAGTGCGCCTCGCCCAACCCCAACGCGGCCTCGCACGGCCACCAGTCCGCGGAGCACGTCGAGGCGACGAAGCTCGGCGTGGGGTTCATCGACCCGCTGCACTGGGTGTGCACGACGACGTGCTCACCGGTCATCGGCGGCTTCCTCCCGTACCTCAACAGCGCGCACCTCGACGCCACCTACGTGACGTACCTGACGAACGTGATGCAGACCGCGCTGCAGGGCGTGCTCAAGTAGCCGGTGGCGGAGCGCACGCACGACGCGTGCTCGCCGGGCTTCGTGCGGCGGCACTAGCGTCGACACGGAGGTGTGCAGATGATCCGTGAGGTTCGACCCCCGACGCCGGCGCAGTTCGCCGCCGCACGGGACGCGGTCGGTGCCAACCTCCGACCCACCCCCGTGGTGCCGCTGCACACGGCGCTCGGGACGCTGTGGTGCAAGCTCGAGTCGCTCCAGCCCGGCGGCTCGTTCAAGGTGCGCGGGGCGGTCGCCGCGATGTCGGCGGCGGTCGCCGAGCGGCCGGACGTCGAGGTCGTCACGTGCTCGGCGGGCAACCACGGGCTGGGCGTCGCCTACGCCGCCCAGCTGCTCTCGGTCCCGGCGACCGTGGTGCTGGCGAGGACGGCCTCTGCCGTCAAGGTGGCGCGCCTCAAGGGCTTCGACATCGAGCTCGTCCAAGAGGGCGAGTCGTTCTCCGAGGCGCAGGCCTTCGCGCTCGCACTGGCCGAGGAGCGCGGCGCGCGCTACATCTCGCCGTACAACGACCCCGACGTGATCGCCGGGCAGTCGACCGTCGCGTCCGAGCTGCTCGAGCAGCTCCCCGACGTCGCCCAGCTGCTCGTCCCGGTGGGCGGCGGCGGGCTGCTCTCGGGCATCGGCCTCTTCCTGCGCGACGCGGGGCGCGACGTCCACCTGCTCGGGCTGCAGCCGGCGCGCGACGCGGCGATGGTTGCGTCGCTGCACCAGGGTCACGCCGTCCAGATCGAGCGCGGCCAGACGATCGCCGACGGCCTCGCCGGCGCCATCGAGGAGGGCTCGGTCACGATCGACGTCATCACCGAGCTCGGGATCGCCGTCGAGACGCTCGAAGAGCCGCAGATCCGCGCCGCGGTGCGGACCGCGGCCGTCGACCACGGCCTCGTCCTGGAGGGCTCCGCCGCCATCGCGCTCGCGGCCGCCGAGCTCGGGATGGTGCCCTTCGACGAGGGACCCGTGGCCATGATCGCGACGGGGCGGAACATCACCGCGACGCTGCTGGCGGAGCTGATCGAGTCTACGTAGCGGTCGCGGGCGCCCGCCGGTGACGGCCGGGCTACCCCGAGGTGCCGCGTTGCCCGCCCGAGAAGACGTCGCCGAGCTGCGGCTGCAGTGTCTGCGGCGCCGCCACCTCGTCGATGAGCTCCGGCCCGTCGTTGTCGACGTTGCCGACGCGCCCGCCGACGGGGTGGTGCACGAGCGTGCCGGCGCGCGCCGGCGCGCACAGGCCCACCAGGGCGTCGCGCTCGTCGTCTGCCCCGGTCAGCCACGTCTCGAACGCGTCCCGCTCGAGGACGACCGGCATGCGGTCGTGGATGTCGTCCAGGTCGGCACCGGGGGTCGTCGTGAGCACGGTGCAGGTCTGGAGCCACTCCGCGCCCGGCGTCGCACGGTCGCGCCAGAACTCGTAGAGCCCCGCGAGGACCATGGGCTCGCCGTCCGCGCGGGTGAAGTAGTGCGGCACCTTCCCTCCGTCGCGCCGGTCCCACTCGTAGAAGCCGTCGACCGGGATCAGCAGCCGGTGCCGCTCGAACGCGGTGCGGTACGACGGCTTGGTGGTGACGGTCTCGCAGCGGGCGTTGAACATCCGATTGCCGACCTTCGGGTCGTCCACCCAGGAGGGGACGAGGCCCCAGCGGTACGCGTCGAGGACGCGACCCTTCCCTTCGCCCCGATCGGCGACGCCGAAGAGCGGCTCTTGCGGCGGGACGTTCCAGCTGGGCGCGCCGTCAGGGTCGAGGCCCGCGGCGAGCGCCGCCTCGAGCAGGCGCGCCAGGCGAGCTGGCGGGGTGTACAGCGCGATGCGCCCGCACATTGGTTGCTCCTCCGACGACGACGACACGGTCACCCTAGAGTCCCGATGCGACGGAAGGGGACGAGGATGGTGGCGGACTTCGATGCGGCGTGGCTCCCCGGCGGCACCTACGACGCGCTGCGCGCGGCGGACTTCCTCAGGTTCTGCGAGGCGGCCTCCACCAACCTGACCGCGCACGTGCCGACCTGCCCGGAGTGGGACGTCACCGCGCTGTGCGACCACCTCGCGCGCGTCTACCAGGGACGGGCGTACGTGATCGAGCACCGCGAGTTCAAGGACCGCGACGCCTTCGAGGTGCGAGACGCCGGCACCGACGTGCTCGACTGGGTCCGCGGCTGGTCCGACGTGCTCGACCGCGCGCTGCTCGGCCGGGCC
>DASZHS010000012.1:0-67542 GCA_035937595.1 Acidimicrobiales bacterium | reverse complement strand
CGTCGTTCGTCACGGCCGCACCGCCGCGTGCCGCTCTCGACGCTGCGTGCGACGGCGGTGCCGCGCGACGACGTGGACAGGGTGTGCAGGATCCGGCACGGCTCGCGACCTCCGCGGCACCCTACCCGTCCGGGGATTCGGCGAGCGCTCGATCCTCGTGCCGTGCTTCGTAGCATGCCGAAGAGGAGGCGCCATGCCAGAGGAGCACCCCGTGACGTTCACCCCGCAGGCGCCCGAGACCGTGCTCGCGCCGATCACCGACGAGCAGCGCGCCGCCCTCGACGACGCCGCAGGCGAGCAGCAGGCGCTCCGGCGCGTCGCGGCGAGGTGGCCGACGTTGCTCGACGCGTGGGCGTCGCTCGCCGAGACCGCCGACGACCCCATCTCCTCGTACGCCTTCGCGCGCGTGGGCTACCACCGGGGCCTCGACAGCCTCCGACGGTCGGGCTGGCGCGGGAGCGGGTTCGTGCGCGCGACCCGGGACGAGAACCTCGGGTTCCTGCGCTCGCTCGAGGCGCTGCGCGCGGCCGCCAGCGCCATCAGCGAGGCCGACGAGGCCGAGCGCTGCGAGCAGCTCCTCTACCAGTGCGACCCGGACTGGCGGCGCATCCTCGGCGGGTAGGGGTCGGCGGCTCAGCCGACGTGCGCGAGCAGCACGCCGAGGCCGATGCACGCACCGACGCCACCGATGACGATGCCGGCGATCGCGAGGCCGCGCCCTCGCTCGTGGCGCTCCTTGCTCCTGTGCAGCGCGGCGATCCCGAGCGCGATCGCGACGACGGACGTGACCCCGTAGAGCCAGACGAGGCTCACGACGAACGCGGCGATCGCGAGTCCTGCGACCGGGCGCTGCGGCACGAAGTTGTAGGTGCCCCACTGGGCGTAGCCCTGCGGCGGGTACGGCGCCGGCGGGTACGCCGCGGGCGAGCCCGACGCGCCGTGGAACGACGGCGGGTACGCGGCAGCTGGGTACGCCGCGCCGGAAGTGGGGTACGACGCGGCGGGGTAGGCGGGCGGCGGGGCCGCGAAGCCGACGGTGGGGGAGAGGGCTGGGGCCGTCGCGTCGGCGGCCCGCGCGCCGCAGGCCGGGCAGTACGCCGCCGTCGGACCTAAGCGGTGACCGTTGGGGCACCACCGCTCGGTGGGCGGCGCGGCGGCGGCTCTCGCGCCGCACGTCGGGCAGTAGGTGGCCGAGGGACCCACGGCGTGGCCGTTGGGGCAGGTCCGCGCGGCCGGCGCCGTCCGAGCCAGGGTCGCCCCGCACGTCGTGCAGAAGGCGGCACCAGCACCCACGGGGTGGCCGAGCGGGCAACGGGGGCTCTTGGTCGTCACCTGCCCTCCCTCGCTCGCGGCGCTGAGATCGTCGCATGGACGACGCGCGGAGACCGGCATGCCGACCGCGGTCAGTGGGCAACCGGCGCACCGGCGAGCGCGGCGATCGCACCGATGACGCCGGCGCCGAGCAGGCAGGGCAGCGCCGCGCGGCGAAGGGCGAGCAGCCACACGGCGGCGGCGGCGAGCACCCCGAGCTGCCACCACTGCGACAGCGCGAGCCCGAGCGGCACGGCCGCCCCCGCGATGGCGCCGATCGCGGCGCTGCCCGCCCCGGTGAGGAAGGCCTGGACGCCGCGGCTCGCGCGGAGCCGGTCGAAGTGGGGGCTCAACAGGATGATGAAGGCGAACGACGGCGCGAAGGCGACCAGGGCGGCGAGCAGCCCACCGCCGATGCCGCCGGCGGCGTAGCCGACCACGGCGACGGTCTGGACCACCGGACCCGGCGTCACCTGCCCGAGCGCCACGGCGTCGAGGAACTGCGCGGGCGTCATCCAGTGGTAGATCGAGACGGCGTCGTGCTGCATCAGGGGCACGATGACGAAGCCGCCGCCGTAGGAGAGGGCGCCGACCTTGAAGGCGACCCAGGCCACCGCACCGAGGCCGCCCGTGGCGAGCGGCATCGCACGACGGAGCCCGATGAGGAGCGCGTGGCGCGGCGCCACGGTGGTGCGTGGCCGTCGAACGAGGAGCTCGACCGTGCCGCACCCGGCGATCACGAGCACGAGGTACGGGCCGACGGTCGCGGCCGCCACCGCACCGAGCGCGAGGTAGCCGGTCCACCGAGCCCTCGACCCGACCTTGGTGCCCGCGCGCGACCAGCTGGGGCCGAGGAGGGCGAGCGCGGCGGCCAGCGCGACGGCGGGGACCGCGGCGCCCGCGCCGCTCGCGGCCCCGAGGACGCCGAGCGGCGGGTGGCGCTGCAGGAAGAGGGCCGCGAGCACGAGGATGATCGCGAGCCCCGGGCAGATGAACGCGAGGCCGCCGAGGACGGCCCCCGGGACGCCGGCGACGCGCCACGCACAGAAGATGGCGAGCTGCGTCGACGCGGGGCCCGGCAGGAGGTTGGTGGCGGCGATGCCGTCCTCGAAGTCCTTCGGCGTGAGCCACGCGCGGCGCTCGACGCACAGCGCGCGCAGCAGGGAGATGTGCGCGGGCGGCCCGCCGAAGCCGAGCACCCCGATGCGGCCCCACTCCAGCGCGACGGTGCTGAGCCCGACGCGCGGGCCGGGCGCCGTCACCGCGCGAGCACCTCGTCGGCGAGCTCGCGGAGCGCCTCGACGCACGAGGCGAGCGTGCGCCGGCCGTGCGCGGTCAGCCGATAGCACCGCCGGCGGTGCCCGGCGACGGTGACCGTGCGCGACGTCAGGTCGCCGGCGGCCTCGAGCGCGTGGAGCAGCGGATAGAGCGTGCCGGGGCTCACGGCGTGCCCGTGGCGAGCGAGCTCTTGTGCGATCTCGGCCCCGTAGACCTCCTCGGTCGCGGCGTGGAAGAGCACGTGGAGCCGCACGGCGCCGCGTCGGAAGTCCCGGACGAGGTCCATCTAATATCGATAGTCGATATCGATAGCCGATGCAACAGGGGCTGGCGTGCGCCCCCGACCCCTGCCACAGTGCGGCGGTGAACCTGCTCCTCGTCACCTTGGACCAGTGCCGCGCCGACGTCCTCGGCGCCGCAGGGCACCCCCTCGTGCGCACGCCGACGCTCGACGCGCTCTGCGCCGAGGGCGTGCGCTTCGCGAGCCACTACTCCCAGGCGGCGCCGTGCTCGCCCGGGCGCGCCGCGCTGTACACGGGCACGTACCAGATGAACAACCGGGTGGTCGCGAACGGCACGCCCCTGCCCGACCGCTTCGACAACGTCGCGCGCATGCTCCGGCGGCACGGCTTCGACCCCACGCTGTTCGGCTACACCGACATCGGCCTCGACCCCCTCGCCGCGGACGGCCCGTCGGATCCGCGACTCGACCACTACGACGGGGTGCTCCCCGGCATGTCGATCGGCGTGCTCCTGCCGGAGGACCAGGCGCCGTGGCGCCGGTGGCTCGAGGGGCTCGGCTACGAGGTCCCCGCGCACTGGGTCGACGCGCTCCGCGGCGAGCCGGCACGTCGCGCCGAGCACTCGCACTCGGCGTTCCTCACCGACCAGCTCCTCGCGTGGCTCGAGCGCCAGGAGCCGGGCTGGTGCGCCCATTTGAGCTACCTGCGCCCGCACTCGCCGTACGCCGCGGCGGGCGAGTACGCCTCGCTGTACGACCCGGCCGACGTGGACCTGCCGATCGCGCCCGCCGACGACGTGCACCCGCTGCACGCCACGATGCTCGGCCTGCCCGTGGTCGCCGCACCCGCTGACGAGGCGGGGCAGCGAGCGTTGCGAGCGCAGTACTTCGGGATGGTGACCGAGGTCGATGCGCAGCTCGGCCGCGCCCTCGACGCGATCCGCCGGCGCGGCGAGTGGCAGGACACGGTGGTCGTCGTCGCGGCGGACCACGGCGAGCAGCTCTGCGACCACGGGCTCGTCGAGAAGCTCGGGTACTTCGAGGAGAGCTACCACGTGCCCTGCGTCATCCGCGACCCGCGCCGCGCCCACGCGCACGGCACCGTCGTCACCGCCTTCACCGAGAACGTCGACGTGCTGCCGACGATCTGCGAGCTGGTCGGCGCGCCGATCCCGGCCCAGGTCGACGGGCTGCCGCTCACGGCGTTCCTCGACGGCTCGTCGCCGCCCTGGTGGCGCGACGCGGCGCACTGGGAGTGGGACTGGCGCTACGTCTTCATCGGTCGCGACGTGCCCGCGTGGCCGATCGACCGACGGCTCGAGCGCCAGAACCTCGCCGTCGTTCGCACCACGACGCACGCCTACGTGCAGTTCGGCGACGGCACGTGGCGCTGCTTCGACCTCCGTGCCGATCCGACGTGGCGGACCGAGACCGGTGACCCCGGCGTCGTGCTGCCGCTCGCCCAGGCGCTCGCCGGGTGGCGCCAGGAGCACCTCGACCGGACCTACACCTCGATGCTGCTGTCGCCCGATCGGCTCGGCCGGTGGCCCGAGGTGGTCGGCTCGGCGCCGGGCGGCGCGGCTCCCTGAGCGAGGGCCAGCGCCTCGTCGCCAGCCGGCGCGGCGCGAGCCGTGGCGAGCCGCAGGATCAGATCGGCGAGCCGGCCTTGCACCAGGGGTTGGGCGGCGCGCCCTTGCAGGGGTTCGGCATCGACGGCAACGCCGGCACCGGGTGCATCACGACGGTGCCGCGCGGCGGGTAGTGCGAGCCGGGGGTGCACTGGCTCGTGTCGATCCTCGTGTCGCAGAGCACCTGTGCGTACAGGCTCGCGCCGGTGGTGGTCGCGTTGCCGTTGACCATCTTGCCGGTGCACGACTTCTCGGCGGTCGCGAGGTTGGTGGGGTAGCTGCCGTCGGGCGCGTGGTTCTTCGAGAAGCAGTCGGTCAGGTGGCGACTGAGCGTGAGCTCGCCGAAGTCGGAGTTGGTCGGGTTGCCGAAGAACCCGTCGTGGGTGAAGGTGTTGCCGACGAGGGCGTCGTTCTGCGGGTCGAGGATGCACCCGAGGTTCCCGAACACGTGGCCGCTCGAGCCCTTGCAGCTCTGGCCGTCGACGGGCGTGCCCGAGTCCGGGTAGGGCACGAACAAGATCCCCCACGCCCCGTTGTTGGCGAAGGTGTCGTGCAGGATCGTGTCGTTGCGCCCGCCCGAGAGCGTCATGCCGGTGCCGGTCGGGCCGAGGCCCGCGCTGCCGGACTCCGGCGCGTTCGCGTTGTTGTTGTCGTGGATGAAGCTGTCCATGAGGACCCAGCACGAGTGGGTGTGGGTGATCTTGGAGATGCCGCCCTTCGGGCACGCGCCGTTCTGCGGCGCCGTCGGGTCGCCGCTGATCGCCGTGTTGGTGTCGAGGCCGTCTTGGTTGTTGTCGAACTGCGAGTGGGTGATCACGATGGCGCCGCCGGAGTTCGTGCCGGAGTACCCGAGCGCGTTGTACTCCATCCACGCGTGGGAGATCGTGACGTTGCACACCTGCTTGCACGCGCCGACGTAGATGCCCGAGTCGTTCTGGTTGTTCGCGTAGATCTGGTTCCACGACGCCGGTCCCGCGGCGTTCGACGAGAAGATGCCGTAGGTCGCCGCCGCGGACTCGGTGGCGAAGAACGTCGAGGTGGCGGTCAGGTAGCTGCCCCAGTAGCCGGTGAGCCCGATCTTGCCCGTGGCGTCGCCGCCGTTCCACCACACCCCGTTGCCCGAGCCCTGCGATCCCGAGAGGAAGTTGCACACCGTGAGGTTCTCGACGTAGACGTCGTTGGCCTTGAACACCACGATCCCGTTGCGCCCGACGGGGCTCCCGCCCACGACGTTGCCGTACTCCTGGTCCGATGGGTTGGACGAGCACGCCGGCGCCCCCGGGCGCGTCCCGTCGACGATCACGCCGCTGCGGCTCATCCCGCGGAGGTGCAGTCGCGGGGTCGTGATGAGCACGGCACCGAACCCGGCTTGGGCGTAGCTCTTCGGCGGGCTCGTGAGGTCGTCGGTCTCGTGGTAGTCACCCGGCGCGACGAGGATCCAGTCGCCCGGCTTGGCGGCGTTCACTGCGGACTGGATCGTGGCGTAGCCGCCCTTGACGCCGTGGAAGGTCCCCACGAGCAGGACGTGGCTCTTCACCTTGGGGCTGACCGACGCCGCCGAGCGGACCGACGACGCGCCGATCGCGCCGCCCACGAGGAGCAGCGCCGCCGACGCGCCGAGGGCGCGGCGACGTAGAGGTGCAGCGAACACGGCGTCCCCCTGGGTGACACGGATCGAGACGCGCGATGCTACCTCGCGGGTCGTCCGCACCTCCGCGCGGCTCGCGGCGCGAGCGTGGGTCGCGACCCTTGATCGCGCGGGCCCGGCGGCTGCGCCCGGTTGTCCGGCACCCGGACAGGTGCCATCATCGGCCGTGCCCTTCGTCGCGACGTGTCCGTCGACGTGAGCGACGACGGGGCGCGGGCGGCGTGGCCTGACGACGCCGCGTCGTCGGGCACGGGTCTGCCGCTCGAGGGCGTCCGGGTGCTCGACCTCTCGAAGATCCTGGCCGGGCCGCTGTGCGTGCTCGTGGTGGCCGACCTCGGTGCGGACGTCATCAAGGTGGAGGCGCCGGGCCACGGGGACGGGATCCGGGCCTTCGCGCCGCCCTCCTTCGGGCCCGACGCCACCTACTACCTGTCCGTCAACCGGAACCGACGCTCGATCGCCGTGGACCTGACGGCGCCCGCGGGCCGCGCCATCGTCGCCACGCTCGCGCGCGCCGCGGACGCCGTCGTCGAGAACTTCCTGCCCCACCAGCTCGCCACGCTCGGGCTCGACGCGCTGCGCGACGAGCTCGCCGACGTCGTGTGGGTGTCGGTGCGCGGGGCGGCCTCGACCGGACCGCTCGCCGACGCGCCGTCGTTCGACCTGCTGGCCCAGGCTCGGTCGGGGCTGATGTCGGTCACCGGGACGCCGGACGGCCCGCCCCTCAAGGTCGGCGCCCCCCTCGCCGACGTCGTGACCGGCCTCTACGCCGCCAGCGCGCTGCTGGCCGGGCTGTGCGCGCGACGCCGCTCGGGGGGTCCCGCGCACCGCTTCGAGGTCCCGCTCCTCGAGGCGACCGTGACGGCCCTCGTGAACCGGGCGCAGGGCTATCTCGTCACCACCCAGGACCCCGGCCGCCTGGGCAACGACCACCCCAACATCGCCCCCTACGGGCCTGTCACGACCGGCGACGGCGTCCTCATCGTCGCGGTCGCCACGGCCCCCCAGTTCGCCGCGCTGTGCGAGGTGCTGGGCGACGCCGAGCTCGCCGCGGATCCGCGGTTCGCGTCGAACGCGCTGCGCGTGGCCAACCGGGCCGCCCTCGACGCCGCGCTGCAGCGGGCCTTCGCCTCGAGGTCGGCGACCGCCTGGGCCGAGGCGCTCGTCGCCGCCGGAGTACCGTGCGGCCCCGTGCACTCCGTGGCGTCGGCGATCGAGGACCCCCAGGTGCGCGGCGGCGGTCTCGTCACGACGGCGAGCACGGCGTCGGGCAGCTTCGAGACGCTGCGCTCACCGATCCGCGTCGACGGGGCGTGGCTCGCGGTCCGGCGCTCCCCGCCGGCCCTCGACCAGGACGGCGACGACATCCGTGCGGCGATCGGCGAGGGGTCTTGACCACCCACCGCCTCGTCGAGTTCGCGGACGACCCGTCCCCGGCAGTCGAGGCGATCGACACCATCTCGGACGGCCGTGGGTGGTGCAACCTCACCCCGGAGGTGGACGCGAACGACGTCGACGTGCTCACCCCGAGCGTCTTCTCGCTGCGCGTGAAGCGCGGCGCGCCGATCGCCTCGCTCGTCACCTCGCCGCCGCGCAAGGGCGAGCGGCGCCCGGCGACGCTCGGCGTGCTCCACACGCGGGGGCGCCTGGGCGCCGCGCGCATCGCCCAGCTCCTCGATGGCGCGACGTTCGCGGTCCGCCAGGACCACACCCAGCGGGGCCTGCTCTTGGAGATACCGGCCGAGACGCCGGCCACCACGGTGCTCGACGTCATGCGCTCGCTCCTGAGCGTGCTGTGCGACTACGAGCGGACCGGCAAGTGGCGGCTCGAGGTGTTCGAGCGGGCGTCGTAGGCGGACCGGACGCGGGTCTGCGAGGATCGGGACGTGCACCGCAGCGCGCTCGGCGCCTTCGGCATCGACGTGCCGACGAGCCACGTCGAGGTCTCCAAGGCCTTCTGGCGCGCCGCGCTGTCGCGCACGTCGCGAGCGGGCACGAACCACCCCGAGTTCGAGGCGCTCGCCGGCACCTTCTCCACCCTCGACGGGTTCCTCCAGGACGTCGGCACCACCGCGTCGCGCGTCCACCTCGACCTGCACACCGACGACCTCGAGGCCGAGGTCGCCCGCCTCGTGGGGCTCGGCGCGACCGAGGTCGGCCGCCACGGCGGCTGGGCGATCCTCGAGGACCCCGCGGGGATGGCCTTCTGCGTCATCCCGGTCGACGCCGACGCCCCCGTCCTCGACGGCGCCCCGACCTACGGCACCTAGCTCACGCGTCGCGGCGCACGAGCAGGAGCCCGCCGGCGATCAGCGAGGCGACGGCGTAGCTCGACAGGATCAGCGTCGAGACGAGCGGCGAGTACAGCGCGCCGTACTGCGCGCCGGAGGCGTTGGCGGCGCGCGTCGAGCGCATCGAGCCCGTGAGGATCTCGGGAAGGTACTTGAAGACGTGGATGCCCCACGAGCTCGGGAGCGCCAGCACGATGAGGAAGAGCACGAAGGTGAGCGCGACGTAGACCGTGATCGAGCCGGCCGTGTGCCGCAGCATCGTCGCGAGCCCGAGGGCGAGCAGCGCGAGGATCGAGAGGGACAGCCCGCCGAGGACGACGGCCTCCAGCGCGCCGGGGGTGCGCAGCGTCGCGGTCGTGGTCACGCCGCTCAGGATCGCCTGGCCGACGAAGAAGGAGCCGAACGAGCAGACTTCCGCCACGACGAACGTGGCGAGGAACAGGACCACGGCCTTCGCGCACAGCACGACGAGGCGCACGGGCGTCGCACCGAGCGTCGAGCGGATCGAGCCGGAGGAGTACTCCGAGGACATGATGAGCACGCCGATGACGCCGATCGCGATCTCGGCGAAGAAGAACCCCGAGAGCGCGGTCGCGGTCGGGTCGAAGGCCTGGTGCTCCGGGTAGGTCTCCGTGCTCCACGCGTGGCGCTGCGCGTAGCAGACGAGCGCTCCCAGACCGATGGAGAGCACGACGGTCGCGAGGAGGGCGTAGCGCGTCGAGCGAAGCGTGCGGAACTTGATCCACTCGCTCGTGATCGCCGGGAGGAGGCTCACCGCGCGTCACACCCGCCTGCGCCGCGCGCGCTCACGCGTCGCGACGCACGAGCAGGACCGCGCCACCGACGAACGCGGCGACGGCGTAGGCGGCGAGCACGAGGGTCGACGTGAGCGCGGAGAAGGCGGAGAACGGCCCCCCGCTCTGCGTCGCGGAGCGCATCGACTCGGTGAGCACCTCGGGGAGGAACTTGGACACGGTGTGCTGCCAGTCGGTGGGGAGCGCCGCGAGGATGAGGAAGGACACGAGCAGGATCGCGACGTACACGGTGACCGCCCCGGCCGTGTGGCGCAGCATCGTCCCGATCCCCATGGCGAAGACGGCGAGCAGGGCCAAGGACAGCCCCGCGAGCAGGACGCCGCGCAGCGCCCCCGGCGTCGACAGCGTCGCCGAGGATGCCCCCTGGCCCGCGAGGATCGCCTGACCGACGAAGAAGGAGAGGAAGCTGCAGAACTGGCCGACGACCAGCGTCGCGGCGAACAGGACGACCGTCTTGGCGGCCAGCACCGAGAGGCGGTTCGGGGTGGCGGCGAGCGTCGCTCGGATCGAGCCGGTGGCGTACTCCGAGGAGATGATGAGCACGCCGATGACGCCGATCGAGATCTCCGCGATGAAGAAGCCCTGCAGGCTGACGCGCGTCGGGTCGAAGATGAACCCTCCCTCGGTCTTGGACGCGTGCGAGCCCCGGCCGAACGAGATGAGCGCGCCGATGCCGACGCACAGGAACACCGTGACGGCGAGCGTGTAGAGCGTGGAGCGTACCGACCGGAGCTTGATCCACTCGCTGGTCACGGCCTCGACCGGCCCCTGACCGCTCACCGCGCCCCGCCGAACTCCACGTCGTCCTTGGTGAGCGACATGAAGGCCTCCTCGAGCGACGCGCGCTGCGGCGAGAGCTCGTGCAGGACCGCACCAGAGGTCGCCGCCAGCTCCCCGATGGCGGCGGCGTCAAGGTTCGTGACGCTGAGGGCGCCGTCGGGCTCGGTGAGGACGATGCCGCCCGCCGCGGTGATCGCGTCGGCCAGGGTCGCGGCGTCCGGCGAGCGGACCGTCACGCTCGTCCCCGCGCGGGCGATCATCGTCCCGATGTCGGCGTCCTCGAGCAGCTTGCCGCGGCCGATCACGATCACGTGGTCCGCCGTGAGGGCCATCTCGCTCATGAGGTGCGACGACACGAACACGGTCCGCCCCTGCGTGGCGAGCCGGCGGAGCAGCTCGCGGACCCACTGGATACCCTCGGGGTCCAGGCCGTTGACGGGCTCGTCGAACAGGAGCACGCCCGGGTCGCCGAGGAGGGCGGCCGCGATGCCGAGACGCTGGCCCATGCCGAGCGAGAACCCACCCGCGCGCTTGCCCGCGACGGCGCTGAGCCCGACGAGCTCGAGGACCTCGTCCACGCGGGCGCGGGCGATCTTGTTCGACGCCGCGAGCGCGAGGAGGTGGTTCCGCGCGCTGCGCCCGGGGTGGATGGCCTTCGCCTCGAGGAGCGCGCCCACCTCGCGCAGCGGCCACCGCAGCTGGTCGTACGCGCGACCGTCGATCGTGACGGTGCCCTTGTCGGGATAGTCGAGGCCGATCATCATGCGCATGGTCGTCGACTTGCCGGACCCGTTGGGCCCCAGGAACCCCGTCACGATGCCCGGCTTGACGACGAAGGACAGGTCGTCGACCGCCGTCGTCTTGCCGTAGTGCTTGACCAGGTTGCTCGCGTCGATCATCGCGCAGGATTCTTCCATGTCACCAGCGAGGGTCCGCGCGTCTGCGCGCGCGCGACGCCGCTACGCTCGCGTCCGCCGCACCGTCGGAGAGAAGGGTCGCTCGGGACAGTGTTCCGCCGCCACGTCGAGATGGTCACCGAGGCTGACGCACTCCCCGGGCGCGCGACGCCCATGCCGGTGACCGTCGTGCACCGCGCCCTGGGCGTCCCCCTCACGCCCCCGTTCAATCCCGCCAACGAGGTCGCCTACTTCGCCCTGGGCTGCTTCTGGGGTGCGGAGCGAAAGTTCTTCGAGGCGCCCGGGGTGACGACCACGGCCGTTGGCTACATGGGCGGCTTCACGCCCAACCCGACCTACGAGGAGGTGTGCTCGGGGCGCACCGGGCACGCCGAGACGGTCCTCGTCGTCTTCGACCCCAAGGTCACGAGCTACGAGGCGCTGCTCAGCCTCTTCTTCGAGTCCCACGACCCGACCCAGGGCTTCCGCCAGGGCAACGACGTGGGCACGCAGTACCGAAGCGCGATCTTCACGACGTCGCACCGCCAGCGCGAGCTCGCCCTGCGGGCGCGCGACGCCTACGCCAAGCGGCTCGCCGAGGCCGGCCATGCGCCGCCCACGACCGAGATCGAGGACGCCGGCACCTTCTTCTACGCCGAGGACTACCACCAGCAGTACCTGGTCGCGAACCCGAACAGCTACTGCGGGATCGGTGGCACCGGGGTCTCGTGCCCCGTCGGCGTCTTCGCCGCGGAGTAGCGCTCGAGCCGTTCACTCGGTCGACAGGACCGCCGTGGGAAGCCCTCGCGCGAGCCACTCGGCGCGCCGCACGCGCCAGCGCACCTTGACCCCCGACTCACCGCGCGCCGTCACGTCCGCGGTGAACGCCGCGACACGTCGGTAGCCGAGCCGCGCCGGCACGCCCTCGGAGCGGCGGTTGGCGCGGTCGTGGATGATCTCCACGGCGTCGATGCCCTCGACGCCGAAGGCCACGTCGGTCGCCATCGTGCAGGCCTGCGTCATGAGGCCGCGCCCGGTCGCCGCGGCGTCCAGCCAGTAGCCGATCTCGAGCTCGTCAGGCCCACCGCGGCGGTGCAGCCCCAGCATCCCGCGGACCTCGCCGTCCTCGAGCACGATCCAGCCCGCCATGCGGCCCTCGCGCCACCGCTGCTCGGCGCTCGCCTGCGCCGCCGCCTCCTCGGCGGTGGTCGGCACCTCGGTCGCCCAGGGGAGGAACGCGGACAGCGTCGCTTGGGACCGCTCAACGAGGTCGCGCACCTCATCGACCCGGTCGGCGCCCCACACCTCGAGGCGCAGCCGCTCGCCGACGACCACACGGGGGAGCGGGCGAGCGAGCGGCGCGACCTCGCTCACCGACCGGCGAGCCGCGCGAGTCGCGCGAGGATCGCCTCGGCATCCGCCACCATCGAGGTGAGCAGCTCACCGGCGGGCACCAGCCCGTCGATGGCACCGACCGCCTGGCCGGCAGGGTAGCCCTCCTTCTGCGGGTCGACCCCGGGCGTGGCCTCGTCGCCGCCGAGGTGGAACGTGCCGTCGCGGAACGAGACGCCGAGCTGGTCGGGGAACGGCTTGAGCGCCGAGGGGTGCTGCTCGTAGAAGGCCGTGGTGTCGTTCTTGATCACCCGCATGGTCTTGCCCGAGAACGCCCGAGAGACGGTCGTGCCGTCCTCCTTGGCCTCGAGGATCCGCTCTTTGAACCCCGGGATCCCGCGAGCCTCGGGCGTCGCGATGAACCGGGTGCCCACCCAGACGCCGTCGGCGCCGAGCGCGAGGGCGGCCGCGAGGCCGCGCCCGTCGAACACCCCGCCCGCCGCGACGACGGGGACCGTGGCGCCGGCGGCGTCCACGATCATCGGGACCAGCGGGAAGGTGGCGACCGTCCCGGTGTGCCCTCCCGCCTCGGTGCCCTGGGCGACGACGAGGTCGCAGCCCGCGTCGACGGCCCGCCGAGCGTGCTCCACCTTCCCGCACATCGACACGACCAGCAGGTCGTGGTCGTGGCAGAGGTCGACCACCTTGGACGGCACACCGAGGCCGGCGACGAACGCGCTCGCGCCGCCCTCGATCACGAGCTCGACCGAGTGGACGAGGTCGCCGGGCATCGCGGTGAGCAGGTCCACCCCGAACGGCCGGTCGGTGTGCGCCCGGGTCGCGGCGATCTCGTCGATCATGCGCGGCTCGGACATCGTGGAGGCGCCGAGGCACCCGAAGCCGCCGGCGTTGGAGACCGCCGCGACGAGCGTCGCGTAGGACACCCCGCCCATCCCCGCGAGCATCACGGGGTGGTCGATCTTGAGCGCGGTGGTGAGCCTCGTCGTGAGCACGCGTCCTCCTCTCCTCGCCACGCTACTCAGCGTCGCCCGCGCACCGAGGCGACGGCGCGCACCGGCGTGGGTCGGTGTTGGCCGGTCGGCGGGTGACGCCGCGACGCCGCGCTCAGGAGACCGCGAGCAGCGCGGCGACGAAGGCGCCGTAGAGCGCGACGATGAGCCAGCCCGCGGGACGCCGCAGCCCGCGTCCGCGGTAGGCCAGCGACACGGTGAGCACGGTCAGCCCCACGTACCAGGCCGCGGTGAGCGTCGCGCCGCCCGTCGGGGCCGCGATGCCGAGCGCGACGGCGGGGACGAGCAGCCCGAGCAGGACGTTGAGCGAGTTGCTGTTGAGGGCCGTGCTGAGCATCGCGGCCCCGCGACCCTTGGCGGCGAGGTAGATCGCCGCGACGGCGTTCGGGAGGCTCGTGACCGCCGCGAGCACGACGCCACCGAGGACGATCGCCGGGATGGCGAAGTGCGCCCCGAGCGTGGTCGCGCTCCGCTCCATGACGACGCTCGCCGCGACGACGACGACGAGGGCGCCACTCGCGACCACCACGTCGATCCCGCGCCCGCGCGCGGGCCGGATCGCCGCGTCGAGCTCGAGCTCTTCCTCGTCGACCGCCGTGGACAGCCACGCCGTCCACCGCGGGGGGAGCGGGAGCGCACGGCGACGGCGTTGCGGCGCCGCGAGCTCGGCGACGTAGGGGACGAACACGACGCTGCACGCGACGAGCCCGACCACCGGCGAGACGGTGCCCGCGACCGAGGCGAGGCAGACGACGGACACCCACGTGGCGACGGACCCGGCGAGCACGACGACGCGTCGGTGCAGCTCGATGCGCCCCGCCACGATGGCGCCGAGTCCGAGGAGGGCCGCCAGGTTGAAGACGTTGGATCCGATGATCACCCCGGCGCCGACGTCGCGTTGGTGGTGCGCGAGGGCGGTCACCGAGGACGTGATCTCGGGCGTGTTCGCGGCGAGCGCGGCGAGGAGGCCGAGGAGCGCCTCGGACGCACCGAGCCGCTCGCCGATGCGCTCCAGGCGCGAGACCAAGAACCAGCTCGTCCCGAGGCTGACCATCGCCGCGGCGGCGAAGGCGGCGACCGAGGGGGCGACGCCCATCGATCAGCGCGTCCCGCGTCGACGGCCGAGGGCGGGAGGACCGGCGCTCGCCGTGGGCTGCAGACGAGAGGGTGCGCGCACGCTGCCGCCCTTTCCATCGACGGATGCTGTGCCGACCAGGCTTCCCGGCTCCCCGCGGCGCACTCTAGGACCCGCCGCACGGCGGTGCGCGCCGTCCCTCGGCGACGTGCAGGGCGAGCCGGTGGCGATCGACGACGTCGCCGCTCTGCTGGTGTGCGAGCGACCTCGGCGACGGCGCTCGGCGCGTCACGCCGACGGGCCACGAGCCGCGCGACGCCCCGCACCGCTGCGAATCCGCCGCGCTACCCTTCGACGCGTCGCCGGCTCCACCTGCGAGCGGACGAGGAGCGAGTGTGAACGCTGAACAGCGGCGCGTCGAGAGCTTCGGGCGGCTCGAGGACGGCTTGCGCGCGGCGAGCCCCTGGTACTGGTGGGGACCGTACGTCTCGGAGCGCCAGTGGGGGACGGTCCGCGAGGACTACAGCGCGGACGGCAACGCCTGGGACTACCTGCCCTACGAGCAGGCGCGGTGGACCGCCTACCGCTGGGGCGAGGACGGGCTCGCGGGGTTCTGCGACATCGAGCAGAACCTCTGCCTCGGCCTCGCGCTCTGGAACGGGCGCGACCCGTACCTGAAGGAGCGCCTCTTCGGGCTCACCCAGGCCCAGGCCAACCACGGCGAGGACGTGAAGGAGTACTGGTGGTACCACGACGCGCTCCCGAGCCACGCCTGGAACGTCTGGCGCTACCACTACCCGCAAGCCGCCTTCCCCTACGACGACCTGATCAAGGTGAACCGCGCCCGCGGCCTCGCTGACCCCGAGTACGAGCTGCTCGACACGGGGATCTTCGACGAGGACCGCTACTGGGCGATCGAGACGCGCTACGCGAAGGCCGACCCGACCGACCTGCTGTGGGAGGTCGAGATCACCAACGTCGGCCCGGAGCGCGACACGCTGCACGTGCTGCCCACGGCGTGGTTCCGCAACACCTGGTCCTGGGACGTGGGTGCGGAGCGCCCGAGCCTCGTCGTCGACGGGGATCGCCGGATGACGATCCACCACCCCTGGCTCGGCACGCTGCAGCTCACGGCTTCGCTGAGCCACGACGGCGCGGCGCCCGAGCCGCTCGTCTGCGACAACGAGTCGAACCCAGGGCGCCGGTCGCGCACGACGTCGACGGCGCGCTACCCGAAGGACGGCATCAACGACCGCGTCGTGGAGGGCGCCGCCACGGTCAACCCCGAGGGCACGGGTACGAAGGGCGCGTTCTGGTACACGCTCGACGTCGAGCCCGCCGCGACCGTGCACCTCCGCCTGCGGCTGCTGCCGCGCGACGTCGCCGTGGCGAGCACGCCCGACGCGCTCCTGGGCGACGACTTCACCGAGGTCCTCGCCGCCCGGCGCGCCGAGGCCGACGCGTTCTACGCCGAGCTCACGCCATCGACCGCGTCCGACGACGAGGCGCTGGTGCTGCGCCAGGCGATGGCGGGGCTCTTGTGGTCCAAGCAGCTCTACTACTACGACGTCACGCGGTGGCTCGACGGGGACCCCACCCAGCCGACGCCCCCGCCGGGCCGCGAGCTGGGGCGCAACGCGCGGTGGCGGAACTTCAACGCGTTCGACATCATGTCGATGCCCGACAAGTGGGAGTATCCCTGGTTCGCGGCGTGGGACCTCGCGTTCCACTGCGTGCCGCTGGCGAGGGTGGACCCGGCGTTCGCCAAGTACCAGCTCATCTTGCTGTGCCGGGAGTGGTTCCAGCACCCGAGCGGCGGCCTCCCCGCCTACGAGTGGGACTTCGGTGACCTCAACCCACCGGTCCAGGGGTGGGCCGCGATCGAGGTGTTCGTCGCCGACGGCGGCACCGACTTCGAGTTCCTCTCGAGGGTGTTCGACAAGCTCCTCGTCAACTTCACGTGGTGGATCAACCGAGAGGACGAGGACGGCTCGAACCTCTTCGAGGGCGGCTTCTTGGGCCTCGACAACATCGGGCCCCTCGATCGGTCGCACCTGCCGGCGGGCTACACGCTGCGCCAGGCGGACGCCACCGGGTGGATGGCCGCCTACGCCCTCGTCATGGGCGTCATCGCGTCCGCGCTCAACCGCTCGAAGACGCGCCCGGCCGCCGACCTCGTGCTCAAGTTCCTCGAGCACTTCGCGCTCATGCGCACCGCGCTCAACGGGCTGGGCCTGTGGAGCGACGACGACGGCTTCTTCTTCGACCAGCTGGAGAGCCCCGACGGGACGATCGAGACGATCGCGGTGCACTCCATGGTCGGCGCCATCCCGCTGCTCGCGACGATGCTCCTCGACGACGACATGCTCGACCGGGCGAAGAAGGTCGGGAAGCGCTGCGCGGAGCTCTTGGGCTCCGGGACGGACCTCGAGGGGATGAGCGACGGCGGGGTGCTGCGCGGAGAGCCCGGCGAGCGCCGGCTCCTGCTCGGGGTCGTCGAGATCAGCCGCGTCGCGCGGCTCGTCTCGCGCCTGCTCGACGAGTCGGAGTTCCTCTCCGCGCACGGGCTCCGATCGCTGTCCGCGTACCACCGCGCGCACCCCTACAAGATCACGCTGGATGGCTTCGAGGCGTCGATCGACTACGAGCCGGCGGAGTCGACGACGCACATGTTCGGCGGCAACTCGAACTGGCGCGGGCCGGTTTGGTTCCCGCTCAACCACCTCGCGTCCGACGCGCTCGAGCGGCTCGGCCGGTTCTTCGGCGACGAGGAGCTGATCGAGTACCCGACGGGGTCGACCACGAAGACCACCTACACCGAGGTCGCGAGGGACCTGCGTCGCCGGCTCATCTCGCTCTTCTTGCTCGACGAGAACGGGCACCGTCCGTGCTTCGGTGACATCACGAAGTTCCAGGAGGACCCGCGGTGGCGGGACAACGTCCAGTTCCACGAGTACTTCGACGGCGACACGGGCAAGGGGCTCGGCGCGTCGCACCAGACCGGGTGGACGGGGCTCGTCGCCGACCTGATCCTGCGTGTCCACGGCACGGGCGCGACGTCGTACCGTGACGTCTCGATCGACGCCGGTGACCTGTCGATCGAGTCCGACGACCTTCTGTGACCGACGCCGGCCCGCCCGCGCCCCGCGACGGCGCCGCACCCCGGCTCGGGGCGACGCTCGACGGCGACCGCACGGTGTTCCGCGTGGCCACGAGCGTCGCCGACAAGGTCGAGCTGTGCCTCTTCGACGAGCGTGGCCGCGAGGAGCGCCTCGCGATGTCGCCCGTCGGCGCGGATCGCTGGCAGCTCGACGTACCAGGGGTGGGCGCCGGTCAGCGCTACGGACTGCGCGCCCACGGGCCGTACGACCCCGACCGCGCTCAGTGGTGCGAGCCCACCAAGCTGCTGCTGGACCCCTACGCCCACGCGTTCGACGGCGCCGCGCGCGAGCCGCGGAGCGCGCTCGCGCCCGGCAGCGGCGTCGACACGGCGTCGCTCGTCCCCCTCTCGGTCGTGGTCGACGACCGGTTCGACTGGGGTGACGACGACGTAGTGCGGCCGCGCCGCTCCTGGGACGAGACCGTCCTCTACGAGGCCCACGTGCGCGGCGCGACGGCCCGGCACCCGCGCGTGCCCGTGGCGCGGCGTGGGACCTACCTCGGGCTCGGCGACGACGCGTTCGTCTCGCACCTCCTCGCGCTCGGGGTGACGGCCGTCGAGCTCTTGCCGGTCCACGAGCTCGTCGACGAGGGCTTCCTCGTGGACGCGGGCCGCTCGAACTACTGGGGCTACAACCCGATCGGCTACTTCGCGCCCGCCGCGCGCTACGCGGCGAGCGACGGGGTCGGCGCCCAGGTCGGCGAGTTCAAGGCGATGGTCGCCGCCCTGCACCGTGCGGGGCTCGAGGTCCTCCTGGACGTCGTCTACAACCACACGGCCGAGGGCGACGACCTCGGCCCGACGCTCTCCTTCAAGGGCTTCGACGCGCCCCAGTACTACCGCCACGACGAGCGCCTGCGGCTCGTCGACACGACGGGCTGCGGCAACTCGATCAACGCGGCGAGCCCGCTCGCGGCCGAGCTCGTCGTGGACTCGCTGCGCTACTGGGTGTCGACGTGCCACGTCGACGGGTTCCGGTTCGACCTCGCCCCGACGCTCGCTCGGCCACGAGGTCCGTTCGACCCGGCCGCACCGATCCTCGCGCGCTGCGCGGCGGACCCGGTCCTCGCCGCGGCCAGGCTGATCTGCGAGCCCTGGGACCTGGATCCCGACGACGGCTACGCGCTCGGGCGGTTCCCGCCGCCCTACCGGGAGTGGAACGGCCGCTTCCGTGACACCGTGCGGGACTTCTGGCGCGACGCGGACGGCGACCTGGCCGGGCTCGCCACCTGCATGGCCGGCTCCGCGGACCTCTTCGAGGCGCCCGCCCGCACGTGGACGTCGTCGATCAACCTCGTCACCTCCCACGACGGGTTCACGCTGCGCGACCTCGTGTCCTACGAGGTCAAGCACAACGAGGCGAACGGCCACGACAACCTCGACGGCACCGACGACAACCGGTCGTGGAACTGCGGCGTCGAGGGCGAGACCGACGACCCCGGGGTGCTCGCCCTCCGCGGGCGCCAGGCTCGCGCGCTCCTTGCGACGCTGCTCGTCAGCCGCGGCGTCCCGATGCTCCTCGGCGGCGACGAGCTCGGTCGCACCCAGGGCGGCAACAACAACGCGTACTGCCAGGACAACGAGACGAGCTGGCTCGACTGGCAGGGCGCCGACGAGGCCCTCGCGGCGTTCGTCGCCCGCCTCGTGGCGCTGCGGGGCGCGCACCCCGCGCTCCGCGGTGACGGTGCCGCACCGCAGCGCACGCCGCTCGCCTGGCGTCGGCCCGACGGCGCCCCCATGGCGGGGCCCGACTGGGAGGCGGGCGCCCCACCCTGCCTTGCGCTCCACGCGACCGCGGCGATCGGGGACGCCACCGACGAGGTCGTGGTCTGCGTCAACGGGCGGCTCGAGGTCGTCGAGTTCGCGCTGCCGGGCGTCGACGCCGCCTTCGTCGAGGCGCTCTCGTCGTTCGACCCCTCGCGACGCGGGGCGCACCACCGCGGCGGCGGACGGGTCGTCGTCCCCGAGCGATCGGTCCTCGTGCTGGTCGCCGCCGGGGCGGGCGACTGACTAGCGCCGGTAGATCTGGCGCACGTAGTCGTCGAGCATCCGGGCGCCGCAGAACCGCGGCCCCAGGGTCCGGAGCGAGGCGCGGACGCGCTCGAGCCAGCCCGTCGGAACGTCGTCGGGGCCGCGATCGTAGAAGAGGGGCTTCACCTCGTTGTCGACGAGGTCGTACAGCGCCTGGGCGTCGCGCTCGTCCTTCGCGCTCTCGTCGGGGTCGACGCTCCCGTCGATCGCCCAGCCGTTCGTCCCGTCGTAGGCCTCCATCCACCACCCGTCGAGGACGCTCAGGTTGAGGCACCCGTTGAGGGCGGCCTTCATCCCGCTCGTCCCGCTCGCCTCGAGGGGCGGCCGGGGGAGGTTGAGCCACACGTCGCAGCCCGCGACGGCCGTCGTCGCCGCGCTCAGGTCGTAGTCCTCCAAGAAGACGACCTTGTTGCCGACCTCGGGGACGCGCTTCAGGTCGAACATCCGCTGGGCGAAGGCCTTGGCGGCGTCGTCGAGCGGGTGCGCCTTGCCGGCGAAGACGAACTGGAGCGGCCGGTCGTGGTCGAGGAGCGCGAGGGCCCGCTCGGCGTTGTGGACGAGGAGGTTGAGCCGCTTGTAGGTCGCGAGGCGTCGCGCGAACCCCACCGTGAGGTAGGTCTCGTCGAAGGCCTCGCGCGCGGCCTGGACGAAGTCGATGTCCTCGCCGCGCGAGAGGCGGTCGACGACGACCTTACGTCGCACGGCGTAGACGAGCTGCTCGCGCTGCGTGCACCGCACGTCCCAGAGCCGCTGGTCCTCGATGTCGTCGACCTGCTTCCACATGATCGGGTCGCTCGCGTGGCGCTCCCAGCCCTCGCCGAAGGTCTCCGTGAGCAGCTCGCGCATCGGCGGCGCCATCCACGTCGGCAGGTGCACGGCGTTCGTCACGTGGCTGATGGGGACGTCGTCGGTGCTGCCGAGGGGGAACATCTCGTGCCACATCGCGCGCGCGATCACACCGTGGCGCTGGCTGACGGCGTTCGTCGAGCGAGAGCCGCGGATCGCGAGCGGCGTGAGGCCGGTGCCCTCGTCCGCCGACGCGGTGTGGGTGCGCCCGAGCGCGAGGACCTCGTGCGGGTCGAAGTTGAGCTCCCAGAACAGCCGGCCGAGGACGCTCAGCACCTCCTCGCGCCCGTAGACCTCGTTGCCCGCGGGGACCGGGGTGTGCGTCGTGAAGACGAAGAAGCGCCGGGCGCGCTCGATGGCGTCGCCGCAGTGCGTCGGCTCGTCGCCGACCTCCTGCGCCGCGACGGCCAGCGTGGCGAGGGCGGCGTGGCCCTCGTTCAGGTGGTACAGCGACGGCGCGATGCCCATCTTCTCGAGCGCCCGGACCGCGCCCACGCCGAGCAGGGCGTACTGGGCGAGACGGATGGAGCGGTTGCCCTCGTAGAGGCGCGCGGTGACCCACCGCTGCAGCGGGCTGTTCTCGCCGATCTCGGCGTCGAGGAGGTAGAGCGGGACGCGACCCACGTCGCAGCGCCACACGTGCGCGGACAGCTCGCCGTCCCAGATGGGCACGGTGATCGTGAGCGGCGCGCCGTCGGACCCGGTGACGCGCACCGCGGGGAGCACGTTCGGGTCCGACTCGATCCAGTACTCCTGCTGCCAGCCCGACAGGTCCATGCGCTGGTGGAAGTAGCCGCGGCGGTACAAGAGCCCCACGCCGAGAAACGGCAGCGCTTGGTCCGACGCCTCCTTCAGCAGGTCGCCGGCGAGGACGCCGAGGCCGCCCGAGTAGACCGGCAGCGAGCGGTGCACGCCGAACTCTGCGCAGAGGAAGGCGATCGGTCCGCCCGGTCCGAGGTCCTGGTCCGGCCTCGCGAGGTCGGTCGTGAGCTCGGCGGCGACGCGCTCGACGCGGTCGAGGTACGCCCCGTCGGTCGCCGCGGCCAGCAGGTCCGGCTCCAGCAGGTCGCGCAGGAAGCGGACCGGGTTCTCGTTGGCGAGCGTGAAGCGGTGCGCGCCGAGCGCGCGGAACAGCTCACGGCCGTCGGGCGTCCAGGACCAGCGGTAGTTGTAGGCGATCGTCGCCAGCGGCTGGAGGGGCTCGGGGAGCCGGCGCGCCAGGCGAGCGATCGCACGCGCCACGTCGCGCGAGCCGTCGTGGGGCACGTCGGCGTCCGCACCGGGTCGGAACGCCATGGACCGACGAAGTTAGTGGACCTCGTGCGCAAACTGGCGCACGCCGCTACCCGGGTGCATAGATGACAAACCCGAGGGCTGGGACGTCGACGGCCGCGGACCAGCGACGACCTTGCCAGGGGACGTCGGCGGCGGCCAGCGAGGGCACCACGGGGTGCCCGGTCCCGCCGAATCGCTCCTCGTCGCTCGAGCACGCGAGCTGCCAGGTCCCCCCGGTCGGGAGCCCGACCACGTAGCCCGTCTGGGGGTCGGTCCCCGCGTTGCAGACGGCCACCAGGTGGGCGCCGCGCCCGTCGCGGCGTTCGACGGCGAAGACCCGGCGCGCGTGCTCGTCCGCGTCGAGCCAGCGGAACCCGCGGTCCTCGAGGTCGTCGCCGTGGAGTGGTGTCGAGGTGGCGTAGAGGGCAGCGAGGTGCCGCGCGAGGGCGGCCAGCCCGGCGTGCCCGGGATCGTCGAGCAGCGCCCAGTCGAGGGCGCGGTCGACGCCCCACTCGCGGACCTGGCCGAACTCGTCGCCCATGAAGAGGAGCTTCTTGCCCGGCTGGAGCAGCTGGAGCCCGAACAGCAGGCGGAGGTTGGCCAGCCGCTCGCGATCGTCCGCACCGGCCATCTGGGTGTAGAGCGACCCCTTCCCGTGCACGACCTCGTCGTGGGAGAGCGGGAGGACGAACTGCTCGGAGGTGGCGTACACCGACCGGAAGGTGAGCCGGTCGCGACGCTCGCCGCGGTGCGCGGGGTCGGTGTGCAGGTAGTCGAGCGTGTCGTGCATCCAGCCGAGATCCCACTTGTAGTCGAACCCGAGGCCACCGTCTCGTACCGGGGCGGTGACGCCCGGCCACGCCGTCGACTCCTCCGCCACCGTGATTGCCCCGGGATAGGACCGGTGGATCTCCTCGTTGCACGCCCGCAGCAGCGCGACGGCGTCGAGGTTCTCGTTGCCGCCGAGGTGGTTGGGCACCCACTCCCCGTCCCCGCGGGAGAAGTCGAGGTACAGCATGGACGCGACGGCGTCGAAGCGCAGGCCGTCGGCGTGGTACCGCTCGAGCCACCAGCACGCCGCGCTCATGAGGAACGAGCGCACCTCGCCGCGGGCGTAGTTGAAGATGAGGCTGTGCCAGTCGGGGTGCACGCGCATCCTCGGGTCCGGGTGCTCGAAGAGGTGCGTCCCGTCGAAGCAGCCGAGGGCGAACTCGTCGTCGGGGAAGTGGCCGGGCACCCAGTCGAGGAGCACGCCGATCCCCGCGCGGTGCAGCTCGTCGACGAAGGCGGCGAAGTCGTCGGGGCTCCCGTAGCGCGCGGTCGGCGCGAAGTACCCCGAGAGCTGGTAGCCCCAGGACTGGTAGTAGGGGTGCTCCATCACCGGCAGCAGCTCGACGTGGGTGCAGCCGAGCTCGGCGACGTGCGCCGCGAGGAGCGGCGCGAGCTCGCCGTAGGAGTACAGCCGCGACGGGTCATCGGGGTCGCGTCGCCACGACCCGAGGTGGACCTCGTAGACCGAGATCGGCGCGCTCGTCGCCTGGCGCGCCGTGCGCGCCGCCATCCAGGCGGCGTCGCCCCAGGCGTGGTCGGCCACGTGGACGATCGAGGCGGTCCGAGGGGGGAGCTCGGCTTGGCGGGCGAACGGGTCGGCCTTGTCCAGCACGTCGCCGCCGAGGGTGGAGGCGAGCCGGAACTTGTACCGCTCGCCGGACCCCACGTCGGGGACGAACCCCTCCCAGATCCCCGACGCCTCGCGCCGTGCGAGCGGGTGGCGGTGGCCGTCCCAGCCGTTGAAGTCGCCCACGACCTCCACCCACGCGGCGCTCGGCGCCCACACGGCGAAGTACGTCCCGGGCTGGCCGTCGACCTCCATCGGGTGCGCGCCGAGGTGGTCGAACAGACGGGCGTGCCGCCCCGCGACGAATCGGGCCTCGTCGCGGTCGTCGAACCGGGTGACGCCGTAGCGGGTGGCCACGGTCACGCCGGCGCGGGCCGTGGCCGCCTCGGGCTCGGGGCGGCGCGCGTGCACGTCGTCGAGCGCGCGGGCGAGCCGGGGGTCCTCGCGCACCGCCTCGAGCGAGAGCGCGGTCCGGCGCTGCCAGTTGCGGCGCTCGGTCGAGGTGCCCGGCAGGTTCACCGCCTCGCGCTCGCCGAGCACGTCGTCGAGCTGCAGGACGACGACGCCGGCCTCGCCGTCGGCGAGCACCCGGTTCGCGGCCACGAGGAGGCCCGACGGCGGCGGGTCGTCGGGCACGTCGATTTCCGCCGCCGCCGCGGTCCCGCCGACGAGCGTCGCGAGCCGCGCCCGCTCGGTGAGGCGCTTGGCGCGCATCTCGGCGCCCGTCGCCGCGTCGACCTGCCCGAGCGAGACGCGCTCGTCGACGTCCCGGCACCGCCACCACCCCTCGAAGGTGGGGAGGTCGTGCGTCGAGAACGACGCGACGGCGCCGGCCGGCGGCGGGACGAAGGGGTCCGTGCCGGCCGGCTTGATCGCGAGCTCGACGACCGAGGTGCGCCGCACGCCGTCGCGCTGCATCGCGCGGCGCACGGCGGCGTCGACCGTGCCGAGGTCCTCGCCCACGATCGCCGCGCGGTGGCGCTGCGCCTCGATCGCGACGACGGCGAGCAGCTCTTCGAGCGGCATGCGGACGTACAGGCCGTCGCTCGCCCGCATGCCGTCGGGGATGCAGAAGAGCCGCTGGGTCCCGAGGACGTGGTCGATGCGGAGCATGCCGGCCACGTTCAGGTGGTGGACGAGCGCGGCGCGGAACAGCGCGTGGCCGTCGGCTCGGGCCGCGTGCACGCGCGGCGGCGGGAAGCCCCAGACCTGGCCGCGCGGGAAGAAGCGGTCGGGGGGCGCGCCGACGGAGAGGCCCTGGAGGAACTGGTCCTGGTGGCGCCAGACGTCGTAGCCGCGTGAGTGGGCGCCGAGCGGCAGGTCCAAGGCGAGCACCTGGCCGCGACGGGCGAGCCGCTCCACCAGCGCGCGCAGCTGGGTGTCGGCCAGCCACTGGGCCGTCTCGTGGTACTCGACGACCGCGGCGTCGACGTCGCCGTCGCGGATGCGGCCGTCGCGCAGCGCCGCGGGCCAGCGTGTCCAGTCGATCCCGTGGCGCTCGCCGGCCGCACGGAAGCGCGCGTAGTCCGCCACGGACGGCCGGTCCGCGAGGTACGCGGTGCGCGCCGCGCGGACGTGCGGGGCGTCGCCCAGCCCCGCCACGGCGGCCTCGAGGACCTCGCGCTGGGCGCGCATCGACCCCTCGCCGTCCACGTAGGGGTGCGCGGCGTCGGCGGCGGCGCGGGCGCGGCGTCGCGCGTCGGCCGCGAGCCCTGCGAGGTCGTCGGCGCCGAGCGCGTCGAGCGCCGCGTCCACGTCGAGCCACCGCTCGTGCCAGAACTGCCGGCTCACCGGCAGGTAGGGGCTCGGGTCGAACGGGGTCGGCCCGAAGCCGGCCAGCAGCGGCAGCGTGGCGACGACCGAGGCCCCGTGCGGCGCGGCGAGCCCGGCGAGCTCGTCGAGGTCGGTGAGGTCGCCGCAGCCCCAGCTGCGCTCGGAGTGCAGGGTGAACAGCGGCGCGGCGATCCCGACGGCGCGCCAGGCGTCGTCGAACCGCCCACGGGCGCCACCGGCGGGCCGCGCGAGGACGTGCGCGCTCGACGCCTGTGCGCCGTCGCGGACCGTGAGGGCGTGGTACCCCGCGGCGAGCGGCCGCGGCAGCGCGAGGGCCCTCGTGACCACGCCTCCTGGGTGCGACGCGTCGTCACCGAGCGGTGCGCGCCACCCCGTCGCCTCGCCGTCCTCGGTCACGAGCTCGCACTCGAGCGCGCGCGTGCCCGGCCGCACGGCGACGGGCACGGACGTCGGTGCCTCGCCACCCTCGAGCACCACGACGGCGTCGAGCAGGCCGGGCGTCGCGGCGTGTGCGGCGAGGGCGCCCGCGGGATCGTCGACCGCCCCCTCGACGCCGAGCGCCTCGAGGACGGCGAGGACCGACGAGCGGGGCGCGGTGCGCTGGACGCCGCCGTGGTCGAGGTACGAGGCGGTGACCCCGTGGGCGTCGGCGAGCGCGCGCAGCTCGCGGCTCAGCGCCTCGTCGTCGGCGTCCACGGTCAGTCGGCCCAGGCGATCAGGCCGGGGAGGAAGCGGCTGGGGGCGTCCTCGATGACCGGGAGCACGCGAGCCGAGAGTCGGGCGTCGGGCTCGACCCTCGCCACGGCGCGGTAGGCGACGGTCGCACCGGGGCCCACCGGGCCTACGAGGAAGTGCGCGGCGAACGGGTAGGCCGGCGCGTCGGGCGGCATCACCCACAGGTCGACGGTGACGTCCCTCGTCGACAGCTCGCCGAGGTGCGCGTGGACGTCGACGGTCGTCACGCCGTCGGCGACGGTGCACGTCGCCACCTCGAGGCGGACCTGGGGCCACCCCGTCGACACGCGCCCGAGCGTCGCGGCGAGGCGACGCGCGCGCGCGGCGCCGTTCGTCTGCAGGCGCGCCGCGCGCACGGCGGCCGGCAGGTAGAGGTCGTCGACGTACTGCTCGACCATCCGGTGGGAGCGCCAGGTCTCGGCCAGCGTCGCCATCGACTGGCGGACCGACGCGATCCAGCGCCGCGGGATGCCCTGTGCGTCGCGGTCGAAGAACCGCGGCACGATGTCGTGCTCGAGCTGGTCGTAGAGGGACTCGGCGTCGAGGGCGTCCTGCAGGTCGTGGTCCTCGAAGGCATCCGCGGTGCCGATGCACCAGCCGATGGGCGGCGCACCGGGCATCGCGTCGTTCCACGCCTCGTCCCACCAGCCGTCGAGGGTGCTCAGGTTGAGCGCGCCGTTGACCCCGGCCTTCATGCCACCGATGCCGCACGCCTCGAGGGGCCGCCGCGGCGTGTTGAGCCAGAGGTCGACCCCCTGGGACATCGCCCGGTCCGCGGTGAGGTCGAAGTCCTCGATGAAGACGAGCCGACGCGTGAACCCTCGCTGCTGGGCGAAGTCGTTGACCGTCTGCAGCAACCGCTTGCCGTGCTCGTCGTTGGGGTGCGCCTTGCCGGCGAAGACGATCTGGACGGGACGATCGGGGTCCGAGAGCAGCCGCGCGAGCCGGTCGGGGTCGCGCAGGAAGAGCGTCGGCCGCTTGTAGGCGACGAACCTGCCGACGAACCCGATCGTGAAGGCATCGCGGTCGAGGAGCTGCTTGGCCTCGTCGATCGCGACGGCGTCGGATCGGCGACGCCCGATGAGCGAGAGCCGCCGCTCCCGTGTGGCGGCGACGAGCCGCGCGCGCGCGGCGTTCCTCGCGTGCCACAGCTCCGCGTCGTCGGCGTCGAGCATCGCGGCCCACGACTCGGGCTCGCCGGGGACCTTGCGCCACTCCTCGCCGAGCTGGCGATCTAGCAGCCGGTCGATCTCCGGCGTGATCCACGACTGCAGGTGGACGCCGTTGGTCACGTGCGAGATCGGCACTTCGTCGGTCGGGAGCCGCCGCCAGAGCCCGCCCCACTGCTGCCGGGTGACCGCGCCGTGCAGCCGGCTCACGCCGTTGCGCGCGTCGCAGAGCCGCAGCGCGAGGACCGTGGGACAGAACGTGTCGGTCGGGTCCTCGGGCCGGTAGCGACCGAGGGCGAACAGCGCCTCGTCCGAGAGGCCGAGGAGCCGGGCGTAGGGGGCGAGGTACGGCGCGGCGAGCGCGACCGGGAAGTAGTCGTGGCCCGCGCTCACCGGGGTGTGGGTGGTGAAGATCATCTGGGCGGCGGCGATCCGGCGCGCCACGTCGAAGGGCACGTCGCTGCGGCGCTCGATCTGGGCGATCAGCTGGAGGGCCGCGAACGCCGTGTGGCCCTCGTTGAGGTGCAGGACGCTCGGGCGGTGCCCGCACTTCCACAGTGCGCGCATGCCGCCGATGCCGAGCACGAGCTCCTGTTGGATCCGCGTCTCGAGCGAGCCGCCGTACAGCCGGGCGGTGATGCCCCGATCCTCCGCCGCATTCTGCGGCACGTCGGTGTCGAGGAGGTACAGCCAGGTGCGGCCGACCGGCGCGGACCACACCTGGGCGACGACGTCGCGGCCGGGGAAGGGCACGTCGACGGTGACCGGCTCGGTGTCCGCCCCGCGCACGAGCGAGACGGGGAGCGAGGTGGGGTCGAGGACCTCCCAGGACTCGCGCTGGCTCCCGACCGCGTCGAGGCGCTGGTGGGACGACTCGCGGTACAAGAGGCCGAGCCCCACGAGCGGCACGCCGAGGGCGCTCGCGGACTTCAGCTGCTCGCCGGCGATCGCGCCGAGGCCGCCGGCGAAGATCGGGAGCGAGTCCGTGACGGCGAACTCCGCAGCGAGGAAGGCGACCTCGAGCGACGGCGCGTCGCCGTGCGTGGTCGGGAACCAGGTTGCCGGCGCCTCCTCGAGGTAGTCGGAGCGGTCGTCGACGACGGCGCGCGCGAGGGCGGCGAGGGCGGGCATGGACGCGAGCCGAGACTCGATCTCCGCTACGCCGAGCTCGCGCAGCAGCCGCAGCGGCCACTCGAGCTCCTCCGCCCGCACCTCGGGGAACAGGCTCTCGAAGAGCGCCCGCACGTCCATGTGCCAGGTCCAGCGAAGGTTCTCGGCGAGCGTGATGAGGTCGGCGTAGCTGACCGGGGGCGTCGCCCGCCCACCCTCGTCGTGCACGTCGGACACGCCGACCTCCTCTCGGGCGCCATCATCGCGCACCGTCGACCCGCGTCGTCGGCCGGCGTCGTCGGCCGGCGTCGTCGGCCTGCGTCGTCGGCCGCGGCGTCACGTGTGCGACACGACCAGCGCGTCCTCGAAATGGGACGGCCGGTAGCCTCCTTCGGTGACCGAGGGGCCCGCACCCGCCGAGGTCACCGACGCGGGCGTGGCGCCCGTCGCGATGTCGCCGCGCGGGCTGCGGCTCGTCATCGCGGCGCTGATGCTCGGCATGCTGCTCGCGGCGCTCGACCAGACGATCGTCTCCACCGCGCTCCCGACCATCGTCGGCAGCCTGGGTGGCGCCGCCCACCTCGCGTGGGTGGTCGTCGCGTACCTCCTCGCCTCGACGGTGTCGACGCCGCTGTGGGGCAAGCTCGGCGACCTCTACGGTCGCAAGCGGCTGTTCCAGATCGCGATCGTCCTCTTCCTCGTCGGCTCGGTGCTGTGCGGGCTCTCCCAGACGATGGGCGAGCTGATCGGCTTCCGCGCCCTCCAGGGGCTCGGCGGCGGGGGACTGCTGATCGGCGCGCAGGCGATCATCGGCGACATCGTCGCGCCCCGAGATCGCGGGCGCTACGCCGGCTACTTCGGCGCGACGTTCGGGTCGGCGACCGTCCTCGGCCCGCTCGTCGGCGGCCTGCTGACCGAGCACGCGTCGTGGCGCTGGGTGTTCTACGTCAACGTCCCGATCGGGATCGCCGCGCTCGTGGTGACCGCCATCGTGCTGCCGTCGCGCTCGGCGCGCGTCGCGCACCGCGTCGACTACCTCGGCGTCGTCGCGCTGACCGTCGCCGCCACGGCGATCGTCCTGTTCGCCTCCCTCGGCGGGATCACCTACGGGTGGGGATCGGCACCCATGATGGTGCTCGCCGTCATCGGCGTCACGGCCACGATCGCGTTCGTCGCGATCGAGCGGCGCGCCACCGAGGCGGTGCTGCCACCCCGGCTGTTCGCCAACCGCGTGTTCTCCGCGGCGAGCGCCATCAGCTTCGTCGTCGGGTTCGCGATGTTCGGGGCCATGACGTACCTGCCGTTCTTCTTGCAGTTCGTGCGCGGCGTCAGCCCGACGCTCTCCGGCCTGTGGCTGCTCCCGATGATGGGCGGGCTCTTCGGCGCGTCGATCACCGCCGGGCAGCTCATCAGCCGCGGGGTCGGCTATCGGCGGTTCCCGATCCTCGGGACCGCGCTCATGGTCGTGGGCCTCGCGCTGCTCAGCACGGTGGGCCTCGACACGACAGGGTGGGCGCTGTGCGTGGACATGTTCGTCTTCGGCGTCGGTCTGGGGCTGGTCATGCAGATCCTGATCGTGGCCGTGCAGAACGCCGTGGAGTTCCGGGACCTCGGCACGGCGACGGCCGGCGCCAACTTCTTCCGGATGATCGGGGGGTCCTTCGGCACCGCGGTCTTCGGCGCCATCTTCTCGAACCAGCTCCAGCAGCGGCTGCCCGCCGCGGTGCACCTCTCGGTCGCCCACCTGACGCCGGCCGCGCTCCACGGTCTACCGCCCGGGCTCCTCCAGCACGTGCTCGAGGCGATGACCCAGTCGATTCAGGTGGTGTTCCGTTGGGCGATCCCGGTGGCGGCGATCGCGTTCGGGCTGTCGTTCCTTTTGCCGGAGATCGAGCTTCGGCGCAGCGTCGGGCCGAGCCCGACGCCGGTCCCCATCGAGGCCGTCGAGAAGGTCTAGGCCCCGGCCAGCCTCGCGGCGAGCGCGAGGGCGAGTGCCTCGCACCCCGGGACGATGAGCGCGAGGCACTCGTCGAACTCGTCGGCGTCGCCGTAGTACGGGTCGGGGACGTCGAGGTCCTCGCCCTCTGCCCACCAGCGCAGCAGCGTGGGATCCGCCTCCGGATCGAGGCGGCGCAGCTCGGCGCGGTGACCGCGATCGAGCGCGACGACGAGGTCGGCGCGTGCGAGCTGGGTCTCGGTGACCTGGGCGGCCAAGGTCCCTTCGGCCAGGTACCCCGCCGCGTCGAGCGCGGCGCGCGCCCTCGGGTCCATCTCGTCGCCGGCATGCCAGTTCGACGTGCCCGCGCTCTCGACGTGCACGAGCTCGGCGAGTCGTCGCCCGTCGCCGACCGACAGCCGATCGCACCTCGCCCGCAGGACGACCTCGGCCATGGGCGAGCGGCAGATGTTCCCGGTGCACACGAAGACGACCGTGAGCACCGCCGCGGCGGCGTCCTCCACGTCGAAGAGCATCTGGGCCATCATGTCGGGAGCGAGGAGGTGCCGTGACCGACCATGAGGCTCCGGGCAAGTCCCCTCGCCGCCTCGACACCCAGCAGGTGTCCACCATCGTCGCGGGCATCCTGCTCGCGTGGTTCGCGATCGCCAACTGGCAGCGTGTCGAGATCCACTTCTGGGTCATCAGCGCCCACGCCTCGCTGACCGTCGTGATCGCCGTGTCCGCGGTGCTCGGCGGTTTCGTCACCTGGCTCGCGCGCCGACGCGCGCACTCGAGATCTGGCGACTAGATAGGTCAGCCGCCGCCCGGCGGAGGCGCCGCCGGCACCGGGCTGCGGACGCGGCGACGGATCGACACCATGGCCGAGAACCACCCGACCACGAGCAGGATGGTGATCGCCGCACTGAGGAGCGAGTTGTCCCACACGGCCAACACGATGCCGCCGACGACGACGCCGATCCAGGCGAGCACCGTCGCGTAGGTCCCGACCCAGTCGATCGCCGCGGTGCCGTGCGTCTCGAGGGTGGTGGTCGCGCTGGCGCCGATCACGCCCTCCATCGCGTGGCCCGCGACGCCGCCCTCCTTGGCGCCCATCCGCCGCAGGCTGCGCGCGGATCTCGAGGGACCGGTCAGCCAGAGCACGAGCGCCGCGACCAGCCCGACGATGACGACGGCGCGCAGCTCCCAGCGGAGCCATGAGGTGAGGGTCGAGACGAGCGCGTTGGTCACGTCGGACGGCGCCGACGAGTGGGAGATCGCGTACTGCTTGCCGGTGTTGAGGAGGGCGAGCATGACGACGCAGGAGCACGCCACGCCGATGCCGAGCCAGAGCCCCGCGCGGCGCCGGCGCGGGTCGAGGAGGATCGCGGCGATCGCGAGGACCAGCGTGCCCACCCAGAGGGCCCAGCGCAGCGTCGTCGCCAGGTGGAAGTAGTACTGGACCTCGTGGAACTCCTTGCCCTGGGCGAGGGTGACCAGGGTGGGCTTGTCGCCTGCGAGGAACTTGCGCGCGGGGTCGAAGACGTGGATGCCCTTCTGATCGAGGGTGTCGATCGCGGCGAGCAGCTGCGGCGTCACGTCGAGGCCGAGCTGGGCGGCCTTACTGAGCTTTGAGCCATTGCTCGTCATCGCCGCCACGAACGTGGCGTGGAGCAGCCGCAGCTTCGCGGTCCAGATTGCCTGGAACCGCTGGCTCGCGAAGACGGTCGAGAAGACCTTCGCTAGCTGCGTCTGAAACTGCGTCGTCAGGAACGGGGCGAGGATGGCCGCACTCTTGGGCAGTCGCGCCGCGATCTGCCGCTCTAGGTGCACCTCGGTGACCAGCGTGGCGGCGGCCTGTGCCCCGGCGTAGTTCGTGATCGTGGGGTTCGTCCCGAGCGAGGACATGGTCGAGACGAACCGGTCGGTGTTCGTCACCGTCGTGATCGCCCAGCCCGCGGTGACGACGAGCGGGGTGAGGATCGAGACCACGACGAGCAGGAGGACCGACGCGGTGTGGCGGGTCCGGTGGCTCCTCGGCGTCGCCACGGCCACGGTGCTCACCGTCCCACCGTACCGATCGCACGCGAAGGGCGCCGAGATGGGCGGATGACCGGAGCCGGTGTCGGGCCTCCCGTAGCATCGCGCCCGCGTCACCGACGAGGAGGTGCCAGTGCGCAGGTGGGCTCGACGAGTGCTCCCCGCAGCGATCGCCGCGGCGCTCATCGCGGTGCCGGCGAGCTCGCTGGCGGCGCGCGCTCGCGCGGCGATCACGTCCCACGGCGCGCCGGCCACGGACTGGACGACGTACCACCACGACGAGCTGCGCACCGGTCACGGGTCGATCCGCGGCACGTACCTGTCGCTCCACCCGACCGTGCGGTGGAACCTGCCGCAGCGGACCGCGGCAGAGCGCAACGACCAGATCTACGCCGCCCCGCTCGTCGTCGGGACGACCGCGTTCGTGACGACGCTCGAGAATCGCGTCTACGCCATCTCGCTCACGACACACCGCACGCTGTGGACGCGCTGGCTCGGCACGCCCTACGCCCAGCCGAGCGGCGTGTGCGGGGACATCGGGCCGTACGTCGGCATCGTGGGCACGCCGGTGATCGACGAGGGCCGCGGCGAGCTGTACGTCGTGGGCACGATCGGCCTCGGCCGGCAGGGGACCGTCCCGGTGCACCGGCTCTTCGGGCTCTCGATCAAGACGGGCAGGGTCCTGCTCAACCGCGACGTCGACCCCCCGGGTCAGCAGGCCGTCTACCTCCTGCAGCGCACGGCGCTCGCGATCGACGCGGGCCGCGTGATCTTCGGCTTCGGGGGCAATGACGGCGACTGCGGCAGCTACCACGGCTGGGTCATCAGCGTCCCGGAGGCCGGGCACGGCCCGATCGCCCGTTACGACGTCGCCAAGGTCGACGGCGTGAGCGATGGCAAGGGCGCGGTGTGGATGGGTGGCGGTGGCCCGGTGATCGACGCGCACGGCGACGTCTTCGTCGCCGACGGCAACGGGAACGCGACGTCCCAGGGCGACCCCTTCGACTTCAGCGACGCGGTGCTCAAGCTCTCGCCCACCATGAAGCTCCTCGACTGGTTCGCGCCGACGACGTGGTACTCGGACAACGGCGCGGACCTCGACCTCGGCTCGAGCCAACCCGAGCTGCTGCCCAACGGACGGCTCATCCAGATCGGCAAGACCCAGACCGTCTACGTGCTCAACCCCAACCACCTCGGTCACGTCACCGGGGCCGTGCCCACCTTCACCATGTGCAACGGCCTGGGGGACGCCCACGGCGGCGCCGCGATCGTCGGCTCGCTCGTGGTCATCGCCTGCAGCGGGGGGCTCGACGCCGCGCACTACACGTCCACGCCGCCCTATGGCGCCGAGGTGTGGTCCCAGTCCAACACCGGCGGCCCACCCGTCTACGGTGCCGGCCTCGTCTGGTCCATCGACTGGAGCTCCGGCACCCTCTACGGCCTCGTGCCCTCGACCGGCAACGTGCAGGTCCAGTACCCCGCGGGCTCGTTCCAGAACCACTTCCCAACACCGGCGATCGGCGACAACATGGTCCTCGTCGCCACGCAGTCGTCGCTGCTCGGCTTCCCGCCGGGCTGACCCCGTCCGGGCGACGAACCGCCCCGCAGAAGGGCCTCCGGCGCCGTCCCGGCATGGTGTCCGGTGCGGCCCGCAACTACGATGCAGCCTGGGAACCAGGCGTCCGAGGCGGGAAGGAGGAGGCCGTGCCCCTGTCGGACCACGAGCAGCGCATCCTCGCCGAACTCGAGGAGTCCCTGAACCGCGAGGACCCCGAATTCGCCGACAAGGTCCGCAACGAGACGCTGTACCGCCACTCCGGGCGCCAGGCGCGCTGGGCGGCGGTCGGCTTCCTGCTCGGGCTGGTGCTCACGGTCTGGCTGTTCGTGACCTCGCTCTGGCTCGCGCTCGTCGGCGTCGCCATCATGTTCGCGTCCGCGATCGTGATCCAGCGCAACGTGCGCCGCATGGGCCGCGCCAGCTGGCACGACATCACGAGGGGGTTCCAAGGAACCCAGCCGTCGGGTGCGGCGGGCATCGAGCGGAACGTCCACGAGGCTCGGGACTGGTTCAAGAACCGGTTCCGCCGCGACGTCGACTGACCCGCAGCCGGAGCCGACCGGCCCGTACCTCGCCGTCGACGTCGGGGGGACGAAGCTCGCCGCGGGCCTGCTCGCCCCGGACGGCGACGTCTCGAGCCGCGTGGCGGTCGCGACCCCCCAGGACGCCACCGCCGACGGGCTGTTCGAGACCCTGGTGGCGCTCGTCGAGCGGGCGCGTGCGAGGGCGGGCGACCTGGCGGTCGCCTGCGGCGTCGGCTGCGGCGGTCCGATGCGGGACGGCACGGTCTCGCCGCTCAACATCCCGGCCTGGCGCGACTTCCCGCTCCAGGGTCGGCTCGCCGACTCGCTCGGGCTCCCCGTCGTCGTCGACAACGACGCGAAGGCCCTCGCGCTCGCCGAGGGATGGCGCGGGGCTGCCCAGGGCGTCCACAACTTCCTTGCGATGGTCGTCTCGACCGGCGTCGGCGGCGGGCTCGTCATCGACGGCCGGCTGCTCGACGGACGGACTGGCAACGCGGGGCACGTCGGCCACGTGATCGTCGAGCCCGACGGACGGCGCTGCCCGTGCGGCGCACGCGGGTGCTTGGAGGCCGAGGCCTCCGGACCTGCGATACAGGCCATGACCGGCTCGCCCGCGGCGCGCGCCGGCGAGGAGGTCCGGGTGCGGACCGGCACGCTCGTCGGCCGCGCGGCAGCATCGGTGTCGAGCCTGCTCGACCTCGACCTTGTGCTCGTCGGCGGCTCCGTGGCGCTCGGCTACGGCAAGGTCTTCTTCGACGCCGCGCAGCGCGAGCTGTCGGCGCGGGCGCGGCTCGCGTTCTCGCGCGACTGTCGGATCGCGCCGGTCGGCCTCGGCGAGCTGTCGCCGCTGGTCGGCGCCGGGGCGCTCGCGATGCGCGCGTTCCCGCCGCGTCCGAACGACGAGGCTGCACCGGCGTGAACGTGCGACACCTCGACGGCGACGACGCCCGTGCGACCGCGTCGTCCACGCTCTCGCACGCGCTCGGCGTCGTCGTGCGGCACCCGACGCTGTGGTGGCCCGCGTCGCGCGCGATCGCACGTTTCGCGCCGGCGAGGTGGTGGCGGCATCCACCGTTCCTTCCCGCGCCCGACGAGCGGTACTGGCGGTTCCGGATGGAGACGGCGTACGGCGACGCCGGTGCGTCACCGAGTGACGACGACGTGGCCGTCGCGCTTCGCTGGTCTCTGCACGCTCGCGCACGTCGACGGTAGGGTGGCCGCCGATGGCGCGGGTGCTGCTGCTGAACGCGACCTACGAGCCGCTGCAGCTCGTCTCTGACCGTCGCGCCGTCGTGCTGCTGCTCGTCGGGCGCGCCGAGGCCGTCGCGACCCACGACGAGCCGCGCATCATCCGCTCGCCTCGCGTCACGGTCACGGTGCCGTCGATCGTCCGGCTCACGACCCTCGTGCGGCTGCCCCCGCACGCGCGCATCCCGCCGGTCACACGCCGCGCCGTCCTCGCCCGGGACCGCCAGCGCTGCGCGTACTGCGGCGAGCACGCCGACACGGTGGACCACATCGTGCCCAGGAGCCGCGGCGGCCGGCACGACTGGAGCAACGTCGTCGCGGCGTGCCGGCGCCACAACGTCGAGAAGGGCGACCGGCTCTTGGAGGAGCTCGGATGGCGCCTTCGCCACGAGCCTCGGGCACCGCAGGGGCTGTGGTGGCGCTGGCGGCCCATCGAGGATCCCGATCCGCTCTGGGCGCCGTTCCTCCCGCTCGCCTCGTGACCGAGGCGCCCGCCGCGCTCCTCGACGTCGATCGCATCCGGGCGCTGGCGGTGCCGACGCTCGGGGTGCTGCGCGCGTCGCCCATGGTCGTCCTCGGCAGCACCCAGCGGCTCGAGGACCTCGACGCCGCCGCGCTCGCGCGCGACGGGCTGACCGTGCGGCGTCGCCGCGGTGGCGGCGGCGCCGTGCTCCTCCGCCCTCCGGACTGCTGGATCGAGCTGTGGCTGCCCGCCACCTCGAGCGCCGAGCGTGGTGACGTGCGCTCGACGGCCTACCGGGTGGGCGAGTGGTGGCAAGTGGCGCTCCGCTCGCTCGGCGTCGCGTGCGACGTGCACCGTGGCGCGGTCGACGGTGCCGCACAGGGGGCCGTCGCGTGCTTCGCGGGACTCGGTCCCGGCGAGCTCTCCACTGAGGGCCGCAAGCTGGTGGGGCTCTCGCAGTGGCGGGCCCGGGAGGGCGCGCTCGTCTCCTCGGTCCTCGCCGCCCGCCGCCCCTCGGACCTGACGGCGTACCTCTCCTCGGACGCCCCGCCGACCCCGAGCCTGGCCCTCGCCACGTGCCTGGACGAGGCGCTCCCCGGCGTCGCCGCCGACGACGTGGCCGCGGCGTTCGCCGTGACCGTGCAGCACGAGGTCAGCGCGCTCGCGGTCGCCGACGCCCCGTTCGTCGCCACGGTGCGCACGACGCGGCCAGCGGCGGGTGGGGACCGCGCCGCCGGGACACCGAACCCGACCAGGTAACACCCCGGGCGACCGCTCGCCCCCTCCAGGAAGCGGGGCGGCCCGCGACGTCGGCGCTCGACGTTGGCTGCGCGCCTTCGAGGCCCATCGACCCCGCGAGCGGGGGTGTCCGTCGGCACTCGGCGCAATCGCGTCAGCGAAGGGCCACGAAGGGGCACATCAGTTGTTGACATGTGGTGGTGAGGGGCATACTGTGGCGCGAAGTGGTTCGAAGGGGAGGGGCCCTCGAACCGAGTCGGGAGGACGCAGGTGCCGGGGTTCGTCGGGCGGTTCGATCACAGCCTGGACGCGAAGGGGCGGGTGATCCTCCCCGCGCGCTTCCGGACGAGCTTCGAGCGCGGCGGGTACCTCAGCTTGAACTTCGAGCGCTGCCTCTCGCTGTGGACGCCCGGGGAGTTCGACCGCCAGTCGGCCGAGATGCAGGCGAGGTTTCGCGAGGGGACACCCGAGGCGAGGAACTTCGCGCGGATCTGGGCGTCGGGCTCCGTGGACGTGGAGATCGATCGGCAGGGTCGCATGGGCATCCCCGCACACCTGCGGGAGTTCGCGGGGCTGTCGGGCGAGGTGCTCGTGACGGGCGCCATCGACCACATCGAGCTGTGGAACCCAGAGGAGTGGCGGGTGCGAGTGGCGCCCGCGCAGAGCCTTTTCCTCGGAGAGACCGAGTGAGAGAGAGAGGAGCACGAGCAACCGCGTCGCCGTTCCGGCACGCCAGGACCATGCGCAGCCTCCCGACCGGGCCGGTGGAAGACTCCTCCTCCGCCCTCTTCCCCGTCGGTCGCCGAGGCCCCTACCCCGGAAGGACCATTCCGGTCGGGGGGCTGCGGATGGCCCAGGTGTACTCACACGCTCCAGTGCTCGTCGACGAGGTCGTGCGGCTGCTCGCCCCGGTGCCGCCCGGCATCGTGATCGACGGCACCGTCGGCGGCGGCGGCCACGCCGCAGCCATCCTCGAGGGACGTGACGACCTCGTCGTGCTCGGACTCGACCGTGATCCGGACGCGGTGCTCGCCGCGCGGCGCGCGCTCGACCGCTTCGGTGATCGTGCCGTGGTCCGCCAGGCCCGGTTCGCGACGATGGCCGCGGCGTGCGCCGAGGCGCGCGATGCCGGCGCGCTTCGCTCGGCCGATCCCGTCGTGGGCGTGCTGCTCGACCTTGGCGTGTCGTCGCACCAGCTCGACAGCGCTGGGCGCGGCTTCTCCTACCGTCACGAGGGGCCGCTCGACATGCGCATGGGGCCCGACGACGGGCCCACGGCGGCCGAGTACCTCCGCCGGGTCGACGAGGACCAGCTGGCGGCGCTCCTCGTCGCCAACGGTGAGCAACGATTCGGCCGCGGCATCGCTCGCTCGATCCTCGCCTCGAGGCCGACGAGCACCGCCGAGCTCGCCGCGGCGGTGGAGCGCGCGGTGCCGGCCGCGGCACGCCGGCACGGCCACGTCGCGTCGCGGACCTTCCAGGCGCTCCGGATCGCGGTGAACGAGGAGCTCGAAGAGCTCGCCGCGGCACTCGCGGCTGCCCAGGCGCTTCTGGTCGAGGGTGGACGGCTCGTCGTGATCTCGTACCACTCGGGGGAGGACACGCTCGTGAAGTCGACGCTGCGCGACGCGGCGACGGGCGGCTGCACGTGTCCGCCGCTGCTCCCCTGCGTCTGCGGCGCCGTGCCCTCGATGCGCCTCGTCACGCGCGGCGCCCACAAGGCGACCGCAGTCGAGATCGCCGAGAACCCACGGGCACGCAGCGCCCGGCTGCGCGTGGCCGAGCGGATCGGCACGGTGCCGACGTGACGCCCCGCGCCTCGGCCGCCGCTCGCCTAGAGGCGCCGCGACCTCCCGCTCGCCCCGAGCCGACGCTGCGCCCCGTCCCTTCGCCGCGACCGTCGAGCACGCCGACGCCGTCGCCGGGGCGCGCCGCGCGGCTGCGTGCCCGGCTCAGCCCCGTGGGCATCGCGGCCGGGCTCGTGATCGTCTCTTTGCTCGCCGTCGTCGTCGGCAACATGCAGCTCGCGGCCGGACAGCTCCGCCTCTCGCAGGTCCAGGCCCAGGTCGTGGCCCTGCAGTCCTCGGAGGCGGCTCAGCAGGTCCAGGCCGCCAACCTCGTCTCGCCGGCCGCGGTCGCGAAGGACGTGCGCGGGCGGGGCCTCGTCCAGCCGAACGAGATCCTCCACATCCCGGCGGTCTCGCTCGAGCGGCGGCTCGCACCGCCCACCTTCTCCTACGCACCCTGCTGCTCGCTGACGCCGGGTCGATGACGCCGTCCCCTTCGGCGAGGTCCGGGCGACGTCCCGGGGCCCCGCCGCGTCGGGGGGTGGCGCGCCCGCCGATCAGCACCCGTGCGGGCGGCGTGCTCCACCGCCGGGTCCGGGTCATCCGCGTCCTCGTCCTCCTCGGGGTCGCGGGGCTCGTCGTGCAGCTCGTGAACCTCCAGATCCTGCGCGCCCCGCACTTCGAGAAGCTCTCGGCCGAGCAGCTGTTGTCGACCGTGACGATCCCCGCGCTGCGCGGCGCGATCTACGACCGCAACGGGCAGATCCTCGCGATGTCGGTCCCGACGAAGCAGGTCGTCGCCGACGACTTCCAGATCACCCAGCCCGCGGCCGAGGCCGCCGCGCTCGCACCGCTGCTCGGTGTCTCGGCGACGGCGCTCGCGGCGAAGCTCGAGCAGCGCGGTCCCGGGGCGGGCCACGTCGTGCTGGCCTCGAACACGAGCGTGGCCAACGCGGCGACGATCGAGGCGGACGCGTTCCCCGGGATCACGCTCGCGGACTCCTCGCAGCGCACGAACCCCGACGGCGCGCTCGCAGCGTCCGTCCTCGGGGGCACCTTCGCCGACGGCGCGGGGTCCGCAGGCCTCGAGTACGCCGACCAGCAGCTCCTCGCGGGGCAGGACGGGGTCGAGCAGATCGGCCAGTCGCCGAGCGGCGTGAGCCTGCCGTTCGCCCCCGCGGTCATCTCGCAGCGGCCGATCGCCGGCACCGGACTCGAGCTGACGATCGACGCGCCGCTCCAGTACGTCACCGAGCAGGCCCTCGGCACGGAGCTCGTCGACGCCAACGGCGTCTCTGGGACCGCGATCGTGATGGACACGCGCACCGGGCAGGTCCTCGCCATGGCGAGCCTCGTCAACACGAGGCAGCCCGACCCCGCACTTCCCACGTCGCAGGTGTGGCCGACCCCGACCGGCATCCCGGGGGTCTTCGAGGCGCAGAACAACCTCGGCGTGACGACGACCTATGAGCCGGGCAGCGTGTTCAAGATCGTGCCCTTCTCCGAGGGGCTGGCCGACGGGGTGATCACCCCGATGACGCGGTTCGCGGTCCCCGACTACGTGACGATCGACGGCCACGTGTTCCACGACGCCGAGCAGCACGGCCTCGAGCACCTCACGGCCACCCAGATCCTCGAGTACTCGTCGAACATCGGCACCTACGAGATCTCGCACCGCCTGGGCGAGTCCCGGCTCCTCAACGGCGTGCGGCGACTCGGCTTCGGCCAGGCGACGGGCGTCGGGCTCCCAGGCGAGTCCGCCGGCTTGCTCATGGACGCGGCGCGGTTCTCACCGACCGACATCGCGTCGCTGCCGATCGGCCAGGTCGACGCCGTCACCCCGCTGCAGGTGCTCGACGCGTACAACACCATCGCGAACGACGGCGTGTTCGTCACCCCGTCGCTCGTGCGAGGCCACATCGGCACGGACGGAGAGGTGACGAAGGTGCCCGCGCCGTCGCAGCGCCGCGCGCTCGCACCCGTCGTCGCTCGAGAGCTCGTGCGGATGCTGATCCGGGTCGTGGCCGGCGGCACCGGCACCCAGGCCGCCGTCTCGGGCTACACCATCGCCGGCAAGACGGGCACCGCCCAGATCCCCTACGCGGGGCGTGCGGCGTACATCCCGGGCGCCTACAACGCGACGTTCGTCGGGTTCGCGCCCGCCGAGCACCCCGTCCTGTCGATGATCGTCGTGATCCAGCGCCCCACCCCGGTGATCTACGGCGGCACCGTGGCCGCCCCCGTGTTCGCGCGCGTGATGGGCTACGCCCTGCACCGCTACGGTGTGCCCACGTCGGGACGGGTCGTCGCGCCCACGCTCGCAGGAGGGTCCGTCTCGTTCCTGCAGGACGTGACTTGACGACCCTTGGCGCCCTGCTCGCAGACGCCGGACTCGACGCCTCCCTCGACGCCGACGCCGCCGGGCTCGGCGTGTCGACCGTCGAGCTGGACTCCCGCCGCTGCACGCCCGGCTCGGTCTTCGTGTGCCTGCCGGGCACCGCGACCAACGGTGAGGTCTACGTCGACGACGCGGTGCGCCGCGGCGCGGTGTGCGTCGTCGCGGCCTCGCCCGTCCGCTCGACCGCCGTCGTCGTGCGCGTCGCGCCGACCGCGCTGCGCGCCGCGCTCGCCGCGCTCTCGAGCGCCGTCGTGGGGCATCCCGCCGAGTCCCTCACGATGGCGGGGGTGACCGGCACCAACGGCAAGACGACCGTGACCTGGCTGCTGAACGGGATCCTCGCGACCGTCGGCTACGCCGCCGCCACGATCGGCACGCTCACCGGGCAGCGCACGACGCCCTCGGCACCCGACCTGCACCGCGCGCTGCGCGACGTCGCCGACCGCGCGAGCCGTGAGGGTCGGCCCGGCGCGGTCGCCCTCGAGGTCTCCAGCCACGCCCTCGACCAGGGGCGCGTCGACGGCATCCGCTTCGACGTCGCCGCGTTCACGAACCTCAGTCGCGAGCACCTCGACTACCACGGTGCGATGACCGACTACTTCGAGGCCAAGGCGGTGCTCTTCGAGCCCTCGAGGTCGGCCGCCGCCGTCGTGTGCGTCGACGACGAGTGGGGGAGGGCCCTCGCGTCGCGGCACCTCGTCCCGACGCTCGAGGTCGCGACGGACGACGCCGTCGTCGAGGACGCCGAGATCGGGCGCACGACCTTCACGTGGCGCACGCACCGCACCGCCACCCGCCTCACGGGTCGCGTGAACGTCACCAACGCGCTGGTCGCCCTCGCGGCGGCCGACGTCCTCGGCATCGATGTCGCGGCGGCCTCGGCCGCCCTCGGCGAGGTCCCGCCGGTGCCGGGCCGCCTGGAGCTCGTCGACGGCGGGCCGCCGAGCGTGCTCGTCGACTACGCGCACTCGCCAGACGCGCTCGAGCGCGTGCTGCGCGACGTCCGAGCCCTGCGGCCGACGGGCCGGCTCATCGTCGTCTTCGGCTGCGGCGGCGAGCGCGACCAGGGCAAGCGCCCGATCATGGGCTCGATCGCGTCGCGACTCGCCGACGTCGTCGTCGTGACCTCCGACAACCCGAGGGGTGAGTCGCCCGAGGCGATCATCGCGGCGATCGTGGCGGGCTGCGACGGCGACGCCGACGTGTCGATCGAGCTCGACCGGGCGACCGCCGTCGCGTCGGCTGTCGCGGGCGCGGCCGACGACGACGTCGTGCTGCTCGCGGGCAAGGGCCACGAGACGACCCAGGAGGTCGCCGGCGTCCACGTCCCCTTCGACGACCGCGTCGTCGCCGCGACGGCGCTCGCGTCGCGGAGCCGACGGTGCTGAGCCTCATGGAGGCGGGGGCCGCGGCGCTCTTCCTCGCGATCGTGTTCACGCCCGCGCTCATCCGCACGCTGCGCCGGCGCGACATCGGCCAGCAGATCCGAGAGGACGGTCCCGCCACGCACGTGGTGAAGGCAGGGACGCCGACGACCGGCGGCGTGCTCATCGTGCTCGCGGCGATCCTCGGCTACCTCGTCGGCCACCTCGGCGGGTACCGGACCTTCACGCGCAGCGGGGTCCTCGTCCTCCTCCTGGTCGTGGCGTGTGGCCTCATCGGCTTCGCCGACGACCTCATCGGCGTCCGCAACGCCCGCAACCTCGGTCTCAACAAGCGGACGAAGTTCGCCCTCCAGGTGCTCGTGGCCGTGGGCTTCGCCCTGGCCGCCTGGAAGTGGGCGGGTGCGACCACCGCGATCTCGTTCACGAGGTACGACCTGCCGGGCTGGCACGTCGGCCCCGCCGTGTGGGTCGTCTTCGCGGCGTTCGTCGTCGTCGCCACGTCCAACGCGGTCAACCTGACCGACGGGCTCGACGGGCTGGCCGCGGGATCGTCGACCTTCTGCTTCGCGGTCCTCGCGGTCATCGGGTACTGGCAGTTCCGCCACTACGGGATCTACCACGTGGGGCCCTCGCAGGCGACGGCGCTCGACCTCGGGCTCGTCGCCGTCGCGCTCGTCGGCGGGTGCCTCGGGTTCCTGTGGTGGAACGCGGCGCCCGCGAGGATCATCATGGGCGACACCGGGGCGCTCTCGATCGGTGCGGGGCTCGCGGGGCTGTGCCTGCTCATGAACCTCGACCTGCTGCTCGTCGTGATCGGCGGGCTGTTCGTCGCCGAGACGCTCTCGGTCATCGCCCAGGTGATCAGCTTCCGCGTGTTCCACCGGCGGGTGCTGCGGATGGCGCCCATGCACCACCACTTCGAGCTGCTCGGCTGGCCCGAGACAACCGTGCTCATCCGGTTCTGGATCCTGGCGGGGCTCTGCGCCGCCCTCGGCATCGGCCTGTTCTACGGCGACTTCGTGAAGATCGCGAAGGTGATCTGAGTGGGTGCCGTCCCGCGCCTGCGCCGCGCGCCCCCCGGTGCCCCCGCCGTCGCGGCACCGACGCTGGCGATGTGGCTCACGGTCAACCTGGCGGCACTGTGCGTCATCGGGCTCGTCATGGTCGGCTCGGCGAGCTCGGTGGTCTCCATCTCGTACTACGGCTCGACGTGGGCGATCCTCTTGCGCGAGTGCCTCTGGATGGTGGTGGGTGTCGGCGCGTTCTGGTTCGCCGCGGGTCGCACGACCAAGCAGCTCGGCGTGCTTGCGGCCGTGGGGACGGTGGGGACGATGGCGCTCCTCGCGCTCGTGCTGGCGCCCGGGTTCGGCACGAGCTCGTTCGGCGCGTCCCGCTGGCTCGGCTTCGGGTGGATCCGCATCCAGCCGTCCGAGCTCGCGAAGCTCGCCCTGTGCCTCTACGCCGCGCACGTCATCTCGAAGAAGGAGCGCGTCGAGCGGGAGTGGGGCCGCGTCCTGCGTCCGCTCGCCGTCGTGACGCTCGTGGCCGCGCTGCTCGTGCTCGCCCAGCCGGACATGGGCACCGCCGTGGTGCTCATCGGCATCGCCCTCGCCGTCGCGACGGCCGCGGGGGCGCCGTGGCGGGCGCTGTGGTGCACGGTCGGCGTCCTGTTGGTCGGCTGCGGGCTCGCGGCCGTGGCGATGCCGTACCGCCGCACGCGGCTCCTCAGCTTCCTGCACCCCCAGTCGGACCCGTCGGGGTCGGGGTACCAGCTGCTGCAGTCGAAGATCGGGTTCGGCTCGGGCGGCGTCACCGGCACGGGGATCGGGAACTCTCCGCTGCCGTGGGGCTCGCTGCCGAACCCACACACGGACTTCATCTTCTCGATCGTCGGGAACGAGCTCGGGCTGGTCGGCGCGCTCGTGGTGCTGGGGCTGCTCGTCTCGCTCGTGATGCTCGGCCTGCGCGTGGCGGCGCGCGCCGACGACCGCTTCAGCCAGCTCGCCGCCGTCGGGATCTCGACGTGGCTCGCCATCGAGACCATCGTCAACGTGGGTGCGGTCACCGGGGTGCTGCCGGTGACCGGCATCCCGCTGCCGTTCATCTCCTTCGGCGGCACGTCGCTCGTCATCGACATGGCCGCCGTGGGCGTGCTCGTCGGCATCGCGCGGCGCTCGGCCGTGCGTCCCCGCCTCCGGGTGGTCGCGACGTCGCGCCCGGCGCCCGCAAAGGCAGCGTCGTCCGCCGATCGGCGAGCCCCGGTGCGCGCGCCGCGTCCCGTTGCCCCGCGGGCGCGTCGTGCGAGCGCCACGCCCCCGCGTCCGGCGACACGTTCGCCATCGCGCCGCACGCCGCCGCTTCGCACGCCGTCGCGTCGCACGCCGCCGCGTCGCGCGCCGTCGCGTCCACCCGAGCGCGCGCCGAGCCGGGCGGGCCGTCGACGGTGAGCGGTCCGGTGGTGCTCACGGGCGGCGGCACCGGCGGCCACCTCTTCCCGCTCCGCGCGATCGCCGAGGCGCTGCTCGCCGACGGCGTCGACCCGTCCGACCTGCTGGTCGTGGGGTCGCGCCGGGGCCAGGAGCGCGAGCTGCTCGGCGACCTCGGCGTCGAGCTCGTGCTCCTGCCGGGGCGCGGCCTGCGACGCGACGTCTCGCTCCGCGCGGCCCTCGCGAACCTGGCCGCGGTCGCGGGGCTCGCCCTCGCGCTCGCGCGCGGGATCGTCGTCGTCGCCCGGCGCCGACCTCGCGCCGTCGTCTCGGTCGGCGGGTACGCGGCGTTCGCCGCCGCCGCGGCGGCCGTGGTCACGGGCCGACCCCTCGTGCTGGTCGACCTCGACGCGACCCCCGGCCTCGTGCACCGGCTGCTGCGGCCCTTCGCCGTCGCGATCACCGCGGCCTTCCCCGGTGGGCCCGAGGACCGTGTCGTCGTGACCGGCGCACCGTTGCGTGCGGAGATCCTCGCCGTCGCGCGCACCGCCGACGCGCGTGCCGTCGGCCGTGGGCGGCTGGGCCTGCCGCCGACGGGTGCCGTGGTCGCGGTCACGTCGGGCTCGCTCGGGGCCGCCTCGGTGAACCGTGCCACGTGCGAGCTGGCCGTGCGCTGGCGCGACCGCGAAGCGACGATGCTGTACCACGTGACGGGCCGTCGGGACGTCGACGAGGTCGAGGCCCGGAAGCGCGCCGAGGGGATCGGCGACGATCGCTGGCGGGTGGTCGGCTTCGAGTCCGCGATGGCCGACCTGTGGGCCGCGTGCGACGTGGCGGTGACCCGCGCCGGTGCCACGACGGTCGCCGAGCTCTGCGCGACCGGGGTGCCGTCGGTCCTCGTCGCGCTCCCCGGTGCGCCCGGCGACCACCAGAGCGCCAACGCGCGGGTCCTCGAGCGCGCCGGTGCGGCGGTCGTCCTCACCGACGCGACGTTGTCCGGGCAGGTGCTCGACGAGGCGCTCGACGAGCTCCTCGGCGACCCGGCACGGCTGGCCGCGATGTCGTCTGCGGCACGGTCCCTCGCGCGCCCCGACGCGGCGGGCAGGATCGCCCAGGTGGTGCTCGACCATGTCCGCTGAGCCGCTCACCCTCGACGCGCCGCGCCGGATCCACGTCGTCGGCGTCGGCGGCGCGGGGATGAGCGGGCTCGCCCGCCTGCTCGCCGGGCTCGGCCACGAGGTCAGCGGCTCGGACGTCGTCGACTCGCCGACGCTCGCCGCGCTGCGCACCGCGGGCGTCAAGGTGTGGGTCGGGCACGCCGCGGACCACGTCGGCAAGGTCGACCTGCTCACCGCCTCGCCCGCGATCGCGTCGGACAACGTCGAGCTCGCGACCGCCGCTGCGCGCGGGATCCGCGTGGCGACCCGGGCCGAGGTGCTGGGCGCGCTCTGCGCGCTGCGCGAGGTGCTGGCGATCGCGGGCACCCACGGCAAGACGACGACGTCCTCGATGCTGACGCTCATCCTCGCGGCCGCGGGACGGTCCCCGTCGTGGCTCGTGGGCGCCGACGTGGCCGGTCTCGGCGCCAACGCTCGCCTCGACCTCGGCGACGAGCTCGTCGTCGAGGCCGACGAGAGCTACGGGTCCTTCGCGCTGCTGGCGCCGGCGCTGTGCGCCGTGACCAACGTCGAGGCCGACCACCTCGACCACTACGGCACCCTCGCGACCCTCCGCGACGCCTTCGAGGGGCTGCTCGAGCGGGCGGCGACGTGCGTCGTGAACGCGGACGACCCCGTCGCGCGCGAGCTCGGCGGCCACCTCGGGGCGCACCGCGTCGGGAGCGACCCCGCCTGCGACGTCGTCGTGGCCGACGTGCGGCTCGAGCGCGCCGCGTCGCGCTTCACGCTCCATCACCGCGACGGTGCGCTCGACGTGCGCGTCGGGGCGCCCGGCCCGCACAACGTCCAGAACGCCGCGCTGGCGGCCGCGGTCGCCCTCGTCCGCGGCGTGGACGGCGCGGCGGTGACCGACGCCCTCGGGCGGTTCGCGGGCGTGCCGCGCCGCTTCGAGTTCCGCGGCGAGCTCCGGGGGGTCACGCTCGTGGACGACTACGCCCACCTGCCGAGCGAGGTCGCCGCCGTCGTCGCGACCGCCCGCGCCGGCGGCTGGCGGCGCGTCGTCGCCGTCTTCCAGCCGCACCGCTACACGCGGACCTCGCAGCTCGCCGGCGCGTTCGCCGGTGCCTTCGACGGCGTCGACGTGGTCGTCGTGACCGACGTCTACCCCGCCGGCGAGCCGCCGCTGCCCGGTGTCACGGGCCGCCTGGTCGCCGACGCGATCGCCCGGGCGCCGTCGGCGCCCGAGGTGCGCTACGTGAAGGACCGCGCGGCGCTGGCCGCGGCGGTCGCGCCGCTGCTGCGCGCCGGCGACCTCCTCCTCACCATGGGGGCGGGCGACCTCACCACGCTCCCCGACGAGCTGCGCGAGGAGGCGGCGTGACCGCGCTCGACGGAGTCGCCGAGCGCCTCGGTGCGCTCGCGACGCGGGACGCGCCGCTCGGCGCGCGGACGACCTACCGCGTCGGCGGGACGGCGGCGCTCCTCGTCGAGGTCCGGACCCCTTCGGACCTCGGCCTGCTCGCCGACGCGCTCGAGGGCGTCGAGGTGTCGATCCTCGTCGTCGGCCGCGGCTCGAACCTGCTGGTCGCCGACGGCGGCTTCGACGGGGTGGCCGTCGTGCTCGCCGGCGCCTTCGAGACGATCGACCCCGTCGTCGACCTCGCCGACGGCACGGTCTCGGTGCGCGCCGGCGGCGCCGTCGCCCTCCCGGTGCTCGCGCGGCGCTGCGCGGACCAGGGGCTCACCGGGCTCGAGTGGGGCGTCGGGGTCCCCGGCTCCGTCGGCGGCGCGGTGCGGATGAACGCCGGCGGCCACGGCGACGACACGGCGTCGTCGCTGCGCGACGCGGAGGTCTTCGACCTCGTCGAGGCGACGACGTCCGTGCGCCCGACGGGGTCCCTCGACCTCGCCTACCGCCGCTCGAACCTCGCGTCGAACGAGGTCGTCACCGCCGCGACGTTCACCGTCGCGCGCGGCGACCCCACGGCGACCCGCGAGCGCGTCGCCGACGTCGTGCGGTGGCGGCGCGAGCACCAGCCCGGCGGCCCGAACTGCGGCTCGGTGTTCCAGAACCCCCCCGACGACCACGCCGCGCGGCTCATCGAGGCCGCCGGCGCCAAGGGCCGGCGCCACGGCACCGCGATGGTCTCCGAGAAGCACGCGAACTTCATCCAGGCCGACCGCGACGGCCGCGCCGACGACGTCGCCGCGCTCATCGGTGAGGTCCGCGACCTCGTCCGCGCGGACTCCGGCGTGACGCTGCGCACCGAGGTCGTCTTCGTCGGGTTCGGGGGGTGCTGCCGGTGAGCCCCGCGCACGCCGCGCACGCGCCCCGCGTGACGCCGGCGCCGCCGACCCTGCACGCGCCGCACCGGCGCGGCCGGCGCCGCTGGCTCGTCGCGACCGGCGTGACCCTCGTGGTGCTCGTCGGGCTCTCCGCGGCCGGCTACGCCGCGCTGCACTCGCGGCTCCTCGCCGCCTCGACGGTCACCGTCACCGGCATGCGCCACGAGACCGTGCACCAGGTGATCGACGCCTCGGGGCTCGCGGCGGCGCCGTCGATGCTCTCGGTCGACCCCGGGCTCGTCGCGCTGCGGCTCGAGCGCACGTTCCCGTGGGTGGCGTCGGCGAGCGTGACGAAGCACTGGCCGCACACCGTGTCGATCGCGATCACCGAGCGCAGGGCCGTGGCCGAGGTCCTCGCCCCCCGCGGCGCCATGGTGCTGGTCGACGCCACCGGGCGGCGCCTCGGCCCCGCCGCGCCGCACCAGGTGCTGCCGCGGCTCGAGTACGCGCCCGCGCCCGGCCAGCCCTCGACCGCGGCGACGCTCTCGAGCGCCGCGGTGCCGGGGCTCTTGGTCGCCGCCACCCTGCCGCCGGCGTTCGCCGCGCAGGTCGCCGTCGTCCAGGTGTCGACGTCGGGGTGGGTGACCCTGCACCTCACGACGCCGGTGAGCTTCGTGCTCGGTCCGGCGAGCGACCTCGGCGCGAAGTACGAGGACGTCGCCGCGGTGATCGCGAGGACGACGCTGCACGTCGGCGACGTCGTCGACGTGAGCGTGCCGCAGGCGATGACCGTGACCGGCCCCTAGCGAATCGGTGTGGCAGCGGGGGATCCTTGCCGATGGGCGGCAGCACCCCTAGCCTGACCACGGAGGGCTCTCGGCCCCACCCCTCTGTCGTGCGCACGGGGGTGCCGGAGGGAAGGACGAACGATGGCCATTGCGGGTCAGGGGAACTACCTCGCCGTCATCAAGGTGTTCGGGATCGGCGGCGGCGGCGTCAACGCCGTCAACCGCATGATCGAGTCCCAGCTCCGCAACGTCGAGTTCATCTCGGCCAACACCGACGCCCAGGCGCTGCTCATGAGCGACGCCGACCTCAAGCTCGACATCGGCCGGGAGCTGACGAAGGGCCTGGGGGCGGGCTCCGACCCCGAGGTGGGACGTCTCGCGGCCGAGGAGCACCGCGGCGAGATCGAGGAGTCCTTGAAGGGCTCGGACATGGTCTTCATCACCGCGGGCGAGGGCGGCGGCACCGGCACCGGGGGCGCCCCGGTCATCGCCGAGATCGCCAAGGGCCTCGGCGCCCTCACGATCGGCGTGGTCACCCGCCCGTTCAGCTTCGAGGGCAAGCGCCGGGCCACCCAGGCCGACAAGGGGATCGTGTCGCTGAAGGACAAGGTCGACACCCTGATCGTCATCCCGAACGACCGCCTGCTCACCGTGTCCACCGCCCAGACCTCGATGCTCGACGCGTTCCGCATGGCCGACGAGGTGCTGCTCCAGGGCGTCCGCGGCATCACCGACCTCATCACGGTGCCGGGGCTCATCAACACGGACTTCGCCGACGTGCGGATGATCATGAACAACGCGGGCACCGCGATCATGGGCATCGGCCAGTCGACCGGTGAGGGGCGTGCGGTCAACGCCGCGCGCGCCGCGATCACCTCGCCGCTGCTCGAGGCGTCGATCGAGGGCGCGAGGGGCATTCTCATCAACATCGTCGGCGGCCCCGAGCTCACGCTCTTCGAGGTGAACGAGGCGGCCGAGATCGTCCACTCCGTCGCGCACCAGGACGCCAACATCATCTTCGGCAGCGTCGTCGACGACGCGCTCGGCGACGCGGTGCGGGTCACGGTCATCGCCGCGGGGTTCGAGCGCTGGGACACGGGCGCCGCGAGGGGCGCCAAGACCTCCTCGAGCGGCGCGCCGCTGCCCGAGCCCATCGACCTGTTCGGCGACCCCCAGGAGCAGCCGGAGGAGTTCTCGTTCGACCTCGACGACGAGGGCGACGACGACATCCCGAGCTTCCTTCGGTGACCCCGGCGCGCGACGAGCTCGTCGCGCGCGTCACGGCCAACCTCGCCGTCGTCCACGAGCGCATCGCCTCGACCGGCCGGGACCCGTCCGAGGTGACGGTGGTCGCGGTCTGCAAGTCGTTCGGGCCCGAGGCGCCCGCGGCCGCGGCGGCCGCAGGGCTCGGTGACGTCGCGGAGAACTACGCGGCCGAGCTCGTCGCGCACCACGACGCGCTCGGGGACACCCCGCTCGTGTGGCACTTCCTCGGGGCGCTCCAGCGCAACAAGCTCGCCCGGCTCGCGCCGCGCGTCGCGGTCTACGAGTCGCTCGCCACCCCGCGGGAGGCCGAGGGCGTGGGGGCCCACGCGCCGGGGGCGCGCTGCTACGTCCAGGTCGACGTCACGGGGCGGCCGGGCCGCGCGGGGTGTGCGCCGGGCGAGGTCCCGAGCGTGCTCGCGGCGGCCCGCGGCGCGGGCCTCGCCGTCGAGGGGCTCATGTGCGTGGCGTCCCCGGACCCGGCCGCGGCGAGGGCCGAGTTCGCCTCGCTGCGCCGGGCGGCGGACGCCCTCGGCCTGCCCGGGTGCTCGATGGGGATGTCGGGGGACCTCGAGGCCGCCTGCCGGGCGGGGTCCACCGCGGTCCGGCTGGGGACCGCCCTGTTCGGGGCGCGCCCTTCGCGGCCCTCGGCCCCCCTCGCCTAGCATGTCGCCGCGTCGCAGGGACGCGGGGGAGCAGCTGATGGCGCAGAACATGTTCCGCAGGGCGATGGCGTACCTGGGGCTGGTCGACGAGGAGTACGACGACCTCGACCGCAACGGCGACGCCCGCCCCTACCGGGCCAAGCCCGAGCCCGCCCCGGTCGCCTCCTCGCGCTACGACGAGCCCGACGAGTACGAGCCGCCCGTCACCAAGGTGACCCCCATGCAGCCGCGCCGGGGGATCTCGGTCATCGACTCGGGCACCCGGCCCCAGGTCCGCCCCATGGGCTCGGGGGCCGCCCCCGGCTCGGTGCGCGTGGTGCCGTCCGAGGCCGACGTCCAGATCGTCCAGCCGACCTCGTTCAACGAGGGCAAGGAGATCGCCGACGCGCTCAAGGCGAACCGGCCGGTGATCGTGAACGTGGAGAGCTCGGGGCCCGAGCTGCACCGGCGCATCCTCGACTTCTGCTCGGGGCTCGTGTACATGGCGAACGGCTCCATGAGCCGGGTCACCGACCGGGTGTTCCTGCTCTCGCCGGCCAACGTGAAGGTCTCCGAGGAGACGCGCCAGCGGCTCCACGAGCGCGGCTACCGCGCCGACGGGGGGTCGTAGGCACCGGCTGGGGCCCGTTCGGCCCTAGCCTCGTCGCGTGCACGCGATCGGGTTCGTCCTCGTCACCGTGCTCACGCTGTTCGTCATCTGCCTGTTCCTGCGCGCGATCCTGAGCTGGTTCCCCATCTCCTACGGGTCGACCGCCCACCGCATCAACTCGATCCTCGTCCGGATCACCGAGCCGGTGATCGCCCCGGTCCGGCGCGTGATCCCCCCGCTCGGCTCGGGCGGGGTCAGCATCGACCTGTCCTTCCTCGTGGTCGTGATCGTCCTGTTCTTCGTGATCAACCTGATCCGCGCCGCGCTGCTCTGACCGATCGCCGAGGATCGGCGTCGGAAACCCTCGGTTCGGCGACAAACCTTCGGTATATTCCGGCGATGGACACCACCACCACCCAGAGTGCGCTCGACGCCCTGCGCACCGCCGAGTTCCGCCTGAGCCTCCGCGGCTACGACGTCGACGAGGTCGACGACTTCTTGGAGCGTGCCGCCGTCGAGGCGGACCAGCTGCGCGAGCAGGTCCGCCAGTCGACCGCGCAGGCGACGCAGGCCGCCGAGCGGGTGCGTCACCTGGAGGTCGAGCGACCGTCGGCCGCCCCGACGGCCGCGGCACCGGCCGTGCCCGTGGCGAAGGGTGCGGCGGCCGGCGCGACGGCGGGCACCGTCACGAAGATGATCGAGATGGCCGAGCGGTTCGTCGAGCAGACGCGGCTCGACGCGGAGGCCGAGGCCGCGAGGATCGTCGCCGACGCCCAGGACCGCGCCCGGCAGCTCGCGACCGACGCGCAGCAGCGGCTGGCCGACGAGGTCGCGCGCCTCGAGGGGCTGCGCCAGCGGCTCGGCGAGGACGTCGAGAAGATGTCGACGCAGCTCGAGAGCGAGCGCATGCGCCTCAGCGGCTCGCTGCACGACCTGCTCGGATGGATCGACAAGAACCTGCAGCCCGCCGCGGCGCTCGCCGCGCTGCGCAGCGGTGTGGCCGGCACGCCGACCAACGGGCAGAGCGGCGGGAGCGCCCAGGTGCTCAGCATGGACGACGCGCGTCGAGAGGAGTAGGGCGAAAGCGCCTGACTGCTAGGGTGCCTCGCCGCGTGCGCCAGGGATGACGCGCCGCGAGGAGGACGCATGACCCCGGCAAGACCCGCCGCCACCGCGCGCGCCGCGCGCACCCGAGCCGCCAAGCCCGCCGCGAAGAAGCGCGCCCCGGCACGGGCGGCGGCCCGCCCCAGGGCCGCCGCGGCGCGGACCCGGTCCAAGGCGTCACCCGCCAAGCGGACCACCACGACGCGGGCCCCCGCCAAGCGGAAGGCGGCCAAGCGCCCCTCGGCCGCCAGATCCACCGCCTCGCGGTCCGCTGCCCGGTCTCGCGCGCCGTCCCGCAGCGCGGCACGGCGTGCGCCGAGCAGCCGGCGCCGACCGGCGAGGGCGCCGTCGCGCGGGGCGGCGACCCCGGCGCAGCGCGCTGCGGCGAAGCGGGCGGCCGCGGCCAAGAAGGCCCAGGCCGCGAAGCAGGCGGCCGCGGCGAAGAAGGCGCTGGCGGCCAAGCGCCTGGCCGCGGCCAAGGTCGCCGCGGCGAAGAAGGCGGCCGCGGTGAAGAAGGCGCAGGCCGCCAAGCAGGCGGCGGTCGCGAAGAAGGCGCGGGCGAAGAAGGTCCAGGAGGCGAAGAAGGCCGCGGCGGTGAAGCGGGCGCTGGCGGCGAAGCGTGCCGTCGAGATGAAGCGGCTCGCCGCCGAGAAGAAGGCGGCGGCGGCCAAGAAGGCGGCGGAGCGGGCCGTGGCCGCCGAGGCGCGACGCAAGGAGGCCGTCGAGCGCCGTGCCGCGCAGGAGGCCGCGCGCGCCGAGGCGCGCGAGCAGAAGCAGCGCGAGCGGCTCGAGGCGAAGCTTCGAAAGGAGCAGGAGCGGACGTACAAGAACCCCTACATCGACGACGAGAAGTTCGTGGAGGCCGTGAGCGAGGACCTCGCCGCCCACCGCGGCGAGCTCGACCGCCAGGTCGACCAGCTCCTCCAAGAGGCAGAGGCCCTGGTCCAAGAGCGTGACCCGAGCATCGGGTGGGATGACGACGCCGGGGACGGGCTCGGCGGTGACATCGAGCACGAGCTCGACGTCATGCAGGCAGAGCGCCTGCGGCTCGAGCTCGAGGAGATCGACGCGGCCTTCGCGCGGATGCGCATCCGCACGTTCGGGATGTGCGAGAGCTGCCACAAGCCCATCGGCCGGGATCGCCTGCGGGCGATGCCCCACAAGTCGCTGTGCATCGACTGCGCCAAGGGCGGCCTCGGGGTTCGGCGCTGAACGGTCGCGCCACGGCCGTGGCGCTCGTCGTCGCGGCGGCGGTCCTCGTGGTCGACCAGCTCACGAACGCGCTCGTGCTGGCCCACGTCTCGGCGGGCCCGCACCACCTCTTCGGTCCCCTCGGCGTCGACGTCGGGCGGAACACCGGCGTCGCGTTCTCGCTGATCTCGAGGCACTCCACGCTCGCGGTCGTGCTCACGCTGACGCTCACGGTCGTCGTCGTCGTGTGCGCGTTCAAGGTGGCGTCGGTGAGGGCCGGCGTCGTGTTCGGTCTCCTGCTGGGGGGCGGGCTCGGCAACGACGTGGATCGCGTCGCGCGCCGCGGCACGGGCGGCGTCGTCGACTTCCTGACGCTGCCGCACTGGCCGGCGTTCAACCTCGCGGACGTCGCGATCACCGTCGGCGTCGCGGGGCTCATCGCGCTCGCCGTGCTGCGCTACCCGATCCTGCTGCCACGGCGATCGCGGTGAGTGACCCCGCCCCGCCCCCGGAGGAGGCCGGCGAGCTCGACGTCGAGGTGCCGCCGCTGCTCGACGGCGTGCGCGTCGATCGTGCGGTCTCGATGCTGACGGGCGCCGCGCGCGCGGCGTCCGGCGCGCTGGTCGCGACGGGCGCGGTCCGCGTCGACGGCGCCGTCGTGCGCCGGGGCGCCCAGCTCCTCGCGACCGGCCAGCGCCTCCAGGCGACGCTCGCCGCGGACGAGGACACCGCGGTCGGCGCCGAGCCCGACGTCGTCGTCGACGTGGTGCTCGAGGACGACGCGTTCCTCGTGGTGGACAAGCCGGCGGGCCTCGTCGTGCACCCCGGCGCGGGCCAGCGGACGGGCACGCTCGTCGCGGGGCTCCTCGCGCGGTACCCGGACCTCGCCGCGCTCGGCGAGCTCCCGGGGTCCGCACCGCACCGCCCGGGCATCGTCCAGCGCCTCGACAAGGGGACGTCGGGGGTGCTCGTCGTCGCGCGCACGCCCGGGGCGTACGCGTCGCTCACCGCACAGCTCCAGGCGAGGTCGATGGAGCGGCGCTACGTCGCGCTCGTCGAGGGCGACGTCGCCGACGATGACGGCGTCATCGACGCGCCGATCGGGCGCTCCCAGCGCACGCCGACGAAGATGGCGGTCCGCGCGAGCGGGCGTCCCGCGCGGACGGCGTACCGGGTGCTCGAGCGCCGCGCGCCGCCGACGCGGACGCTGCTCGAGCTGCGGCTCGAGTCGGGTCGCACCCACCAGATCCGCGTGCACCTCGCCGCGATCGGCCGCCCCGTCGTGAACGACCCGCGCTACGGCCAGCACCGCGAGCCGCGGCTCGCCGACGGCCGCGTGTTCCTCCACGCGACCGTGCTCGGCTTCGAGCACCCCGTGAGCGGTGCGCGCGTCACCGTGACCTCGGCGCTCCCCGCGGACCTCGCCGCGCTGCTCGGCTGAGCTCGTGCGCGTGCGGTGTGCCGTGACGCTCAGCGCGTGAGCGGGGGACCGTCGACCGAGTCGATCGTGGCGAAGGACTCGACGGGCTGGCGGCGCAGCGTCGTGGCCCGCGTGCGCGGGCGGCCGAGCGCGAGCACGCCCGCGACGGCCAGGTCCTCGTCGGCGCCGAGGAGCGCACGGACCTCGTCGTGGCGGCGTCGCACCATCGTGGTGAGGACCCCGCCGAGGCCCTGGTCGTGCGCCGCGAGCAGGATCGACCACGCGAACGGGTACACCGAGGCGCCGCCGACGAACGTGTAGCCGTCCTCGTCGCGATCGAGGGCTGCGACCTCGCGCAGGTCGACGAGCAAGGCCAAGAGGACGGGCACCTCGTCGAGGTGCTCGGCGAAGCCGCCGTCACCGGCCGCGGCGGCCATCGCCGGCGCCCCTCTGAGCGCCGCGGTCTCGGCGGCGCGGTCCGTGCGCGGGGCGAACGGCACGAGCCCCGCCGACGCGACGGCGAGGTACTCGTACCAGCCGGACAGGTACAGGTCGCGCAGCGCGCGCTTCTTCTCGCGGTCCTCGACGAGGACGGCGCGCCAGCCCTGGCGGTTCCCGCCGCTCGGCGCGAACCGGGCGGTCTCGAGCAGCGCGTAGACCGTCTCGCGGTCGACCGCGGTGCCGTCGAACTCGCGCACCGCGCCGGTGGTCCGCAGCGCGTCGCGGAGCTCCACGGCGCCACCCTACGACGAGCCTCGGCGCGCCGGCGGGGTCGGGGTTGTTCAGGCGGGCTCGTGCACCGCGATCACGTCGCGGTCGTCGCGCAGCACCTCGAGCGCCTCTTCCTCGGCGCGGCGCACGCGGCGCACGCCGATGCCGAGGCGGTCCGCCGTCGCCTGCAGGCTGAGCGGCGTCGAGCCGTCGAGGCCGAAGCGCATCGTGAGGACGCGGCGCGGCAGCTCGTCGAGCTTGTCGAGCGCGGCGTGCAGCTGGTCGGCGAGCATCTCTCGCTCGACGTCGTCGACCCAGTCGTCGTCCTCGGGCGCGACGAGCTCGCCGAGCACGGTCGTCGAGTCCGCGGAGGCGGGCTGGTCGAGGCTCGCGGTCACGCCCGCGAGACCGGTCAGGTTCGCACGCTCCGCGCGCGACATCCCCGTCGCTGCCTCGATCTCCTCGTCGGTCGGGCGCCGGCCCAGCTGGCTCGTGAGCTCGGCCGTCGTCGCCTCGAGCCGCTGGAGCAGCTCGCCCACCTCGAGGGGGATGCGGATGGTGCGACCGTGCTGCTGGACGGCGCGCTGGAGCGCCTGGCGGATCCACCACGTGGCGTAGGTCGAGAACTTGAAGCCGCGCTCCCAGTCGAACTTCTCGACGGCGCGGAGCAGACCGAAGGTGCCCTCCTGGACGAGGTCCACCATCTCGACGCCGCGGTCCTGGTACCGGCGCGCCCAGTGGAGCACGAGCCGCAGGTTGGCCGCGACCATCTGCTTCTTCGCCTCCTCGTCCCCCGCGGCGACGCGCTTGGCGAGCTCGACCTGCTCGTCGTAGTTGGGCATGGGGTAGCGATCCAGGTCCCGCAGGAGCAGGCCCAGGGTGTCTGCAGTGTTGGTCGCCCCGCGTCGGGAGTTCTGCATGTACTCAAGTCTCCTTTACGTGCACATCAGGCACAAGGTCATCCACAGGTATTACCGAGTCCTTACCCACGGAGTTCACCCGTCGAACGGTGTAACGCTCCGGTGTGACAACGCATTCCCAACCTCGGGCCCTGCCCGACGGCGATCAGACCCTGGCGGGACCCCGGGCCTTTCGGACCATGTCGGCCAGCGTCACGCCCCGGAGCTGGCACTGGAGCTGGGCGGAGACCTCTCCCCAGACCGCGAGCAGGACGCACTGCCCCTCGTGGTCGCACGCCCCGTCCTCGTGGGGCAGGCCGAAGTCCCCGGCCTGGATCGGGCCGTCGACCGCAGAGACGATCTCGGCGAGGGTGATCGCCTCGGCGCTGCGGGCGAGCACGTAGCCGCCCCCCACGCCCCGCTTCGAGCGGACGAGCCCGGCCCCCTTCAAGGTGAGCAGGATCTGCTCCAGGTAGGGCTGGGGGAGACCGGTGCGCTCCGCGATGTCGCGGACCGAGGTCGGCCCCCCGTCGTCGTGCAGCGCGAGGGACAGGAGCGCACGGCTGGCGTAGTCGCCTCGCGTGGACACCCGCATGGGTCGAGACTACGACCGCCCCTCGCGGCACGTGGCCAGCCCCGGCTGCGGCTGGCATGCTGGGGCCATGGCCGAGACCGCCCCGACCACGCCGCCGCGGCCGGTCCCCGTCGGCCCCGACGAGGTGCTGGACCCGAGTGCGCAGGACGACGTCGCGGCGACGGCCGACATGATCGAGTCGCCCGCCAAGGTCATGCGGATCGGCTCGATGGTCAAGCAGCTCCTCGACGAGGTCCGCGCCGCCTCGCTCGACGAGGCCGGACGCACCCGGCTCCGCGAGATCTACGAGCTGTCCATCCGCGAGCTCGCCCAGGCGCTCTCTGAGGACCTGCGCGCCGAGCTCGACCGCCTGTCGATCCCGTTCGGCGAGGGCATCCCGACCGAGTCCGAGCTCCGCATCGCCCAGGCCCAGCTCGTGGGCTGGCTCGAGGGCCTCTTCCACGGCATCCAGGCCACGCTCATGGCCCAGCAGCTCGCCGCCCGCGCCCAGCTCGAAGAGCTCCGCCAGCGCCAGCTGCCCGGGCCGAACGGCGTGGCCACCCAGATCCCCGGCACCTACCTCTGAGGGCCGCACGACCCCTCTCGGCGCGAGGTCGGCGACGCTAAGTTCACAGAGTCACACCGTTGTAGTCCGGACGCGCAGGGGGAGGCGAGCGAGCTGACGAAGGGCTTCGTCCACCTGCACACCCACACCGAGTTCTCGATGCTCGACGGCGCGGCCCGCGTCGACGACCTCGTGGACGCGGCGGTCGCCGACGGACAGCCCGCGCTCGGCATCACCGACCACGGCAACCTCTACGGCGTCCTCGACTTCTACGCGGCATGCCGCGCGAAGGGGATCACCCCGATCGTCGGCACCGAGGCGTACATGGCCGGCGAGTCGCGCTACGAGCGGCCGGTGCGACGCGGCCGCGTCGACGACACCGGTGGCGACGCCGAGGGCGGGAAGCTCTACTACCACCTGACGGTGCTCGCCGAGTCCGACGTCGGCTACCGGAACCTGCTCAAGCTCTCGTCGGCGGCGTTCCTCGAGGGCTACTACTACCAGCCGCGCGTGGACTGGGAGCTGCTCGAGCGCTACCACGAGGGCCTCATCGCGACGAGCGGGTGCCTCGGCGGCGTGGTGCTCCAGAGCCTGCTCGCCGGCGACGAGGCCGGTGCGCGCCGGAAGGCCGCGCGGCTCCAGGACATCTTCGGCAAGGAGGCCTTCTTCATCGAGCTGCAGGACCACGGGCTCGACCAGCAGCGCACCACGAACCCGAAGCTGCTCGAGATCGCCCGCTCGATCGGCGCCCCCTTGCTCGCGACGAACGACAGCCACTACACCCACCGCGCCGACGCGACGGCGCACGATGCCCTGCTGTGCGTGCAGACCGGCGCGCTGCTCGACGACGAGAAGCGGTTCCGCTTCCACGGCACCGAGCACTACCTCAAGTCCGCCGCCGAGATGCGCCAGCTCTTCGGCGAGTTCGAGGAGGCGTGCGACAACACCCTGCTCGTCGCGGAGCGCGCGAACGTCGTGATCGAGTTCGGGCGGCCGTCGCTGCCAGAGTTCGACGTGCCCGTGCGCATCACCGGGCCGAGCTACGAGTCGCGCGCCGCGGCGTACCTCACCGAGCTCACCTACGACGGCGCGAGGCGACGCTACGGCGACCCGGTGCCCGACGAGGTGCGCGACCGCCTCGACTACGAGCTCGGGGTGATCTCGAAGATGGGGTTCCCGGCGTACTTCCTCGTCGTCTGGGACCTGATCCGCTTCGCGCGCGAGAGCGGGATCCGCGTCGGGCCGGGACGCGGCTCGGCGGCGTCGAGCTGCGTCGCGTACTGCCTCCGGATCGTCGACCTCGACCCGCTGCGCTACGACCTGTTGTTCGAGCGGTTCTTGAACCCGGGTCGCAAGGAGATGCCGGACATCGACCTCGACTTCGACGAGCGCTACCGCGGCCAGGTGATCCAGTACGCCTCGGAGCGCTACGGCGCGGACCACGTCGCCCAGATCGTGACCTTCTCCACGATCAAGGCCCGCGCCGCGGTGCGCGACGCCGCACGCGTGCTCGGCTACGACTTCGCGATGGGGGACCGGATCGCCAAGGCGATGCCGCCCCTCGTCATGGGCCGCGACACCCCGCTGGCGGCTTGCTTCGAGAAGGACCCCGAGCACGAGGACGGGTACGCGGCGTCGGCGGAGCTGCGCCGGATGTGCGAGGAGGACCCCTCGGTGCGGCGAACGGTCGAGGTCGCGCGGGGGCTCGAGGGGCTGCGCCGCCAGGACGGCATCCACGCCGCCGCCGTCGTGATCACGAAGGACCCGCTCACCGAGTACGTCCCGATCCAGCGCAAGCCCGATCGCCAGGGGCGCGTGGAAGACGCCCCGATCGTCACGCAGTACGAGATGCACGGCGTGGAGGCGCTCGGGCTCTTGAAGATCGACTTCCTGGGCCTGCGCAACCTGTCGGTGCTCGAGCGCACCGCGGACCTCGTCGAGGCGCGCACCGGGGTGCGCCCCGACCTCGACGCACTCCCCTTGGACGACCCCGAGGTCTTCGCGATGCTCTCGCGCGGGGACTCGATCGGGGTCTTCCAGCTCGAGGGCGGCCCGATGCGCGCGCTCATGCGACGGCTCGCCCCCTCGTCGTTCGACGACGTCGCCGCGCTGGTCGCGCTCTACCGGCCGGGCCCGATGGCGGCGAACATGCACAACCACTACGCGGACCGCAAGAACGGCCGCGAGGCGATCCACTACGAGCACCCGGACCTCGAGCCGGTGCTGCAGGACACCTACGGGCTCATGATCTACCAGGAGTCCGTCATGCGGGTCGCCCAGAAGATGGCCGGCTACTCCGCCGAGGAGGCGGACAACCTCCGCAAGGCGTGCGCGAAGAAGATCCGCGAGCTCATCGTGCCCGAGCGCGAGAAGTTCGTGAAGGGCTGCCTCAACCAGGGCTACGACGAGGCGCTCGCGACCCGGCTCTTCGACATCATCGAGCCGTTCGCGGACTACGCGTTCAACAAGCCGCACGCCTACGGCTACGGCCTCATCGCGTACCAGACTGCGTGGTGCAAGGTGCACCACCCCGTCGAGTACCTCTCGGCGCTGCTCACCTCGGTGCGCGACGACAAGGACCGGACCGCGGTCTACCTCGCGGAGTGCCGCTCGGTGGGCATCGAGGTCACCGTCCCGGACGTGAACCGGGCGATGGCGGACTTCGCGCCGTCGTCGGACGGGCGTGCGATCGTCTTCGGGCTCGCCGCGGTGCGCAACGTCGGCGAGGGCCTCGTCGAGCGCATCGTCGCCGAGCGCACCGCGAACGGGGCGTTCGAGTCCGTCTACGACTTCCTCCGCCGCGTCGACCCGATCGTGCTCAACAAGCGCACGATGGAGTCGCTGATCAAGGGCGGGGCCTTCGACGCCTTCGGCGTGCCGCGCAAGGGCCTGTACCTGGTCATCGAGGAGCTCGTGGCGCGCACGCTCGAGCGCCGGCGCGAGCACGACGCGGGGATCGCCACCCTGTTCGCGGCCGCGGCCGAGGCGCAGGGGGAGGGAGCGGGGACCTGGGAGGGCACCGAGCTCGCGATCCCCGACCAGGAGTTCTCGAAGCACGAGCGGCTGCGCTTCGAGAAGGAGATGCTCGGCCTCTACGTCTCGGACCACCCGCTGCTCGGCGCGGCCGGGCTGCTCACGCGCCACACCGACCACACGATCGCCGAGGCGAAAGAGCTCGCCGAGCTCCCGCAGGGCGACGGCGGCGTGGTGCGCGTCGGCGGCGTCGTCACCGACGTGCAGCGGCGGTTCTCCAAGCGCGGCGAGGAGTGGGCGCGGTTCACGCTCGAGGACCTCGGCGGCGCCATGGAGGTGCTGTGCTTCTCGAGGCCCTTCCACGACTTCGGTGCGCTCCTCGAGGCCGACGCTGTCGTCGTCGTTGCGGGGCGGCTCGACACGCGCGAGGAGGCGCCGAAGCTCGTCGTCATCTCGGTCGCGGCGCCGCGCCTCGAGCCGGGCGACGACGTGCTCAAGATCCGCCTCCCCCTCGGGGTCGTCACGGCGTCGTTCGTCGGCGACCTCAAGGGCGTGCTCGCCGAGCACCCCGGCGCCTCGCCGGTCCAGCTGCTGCTCGTCGGCGCCGAGGAGCGCACGATCCAGCTGCCGAAGGAGTTCTGCGTCGACGTGCGCGCGGTGGTCGGCGTGCTGCGGACCATGCTCGGGCCCGACGCGATCGCCGCCTGACCCGCGCGCCCCGTGCCACGATGTGGCCGTGCACGTCCCGGCGGTCGACCGCGCGCTCGACGACGCCGAGTGGCGGGCGTTCGTCGCCGCCCAGGGATTCGGCCACCTGGTGGCGGCGGGGATGGGGCGCGCCACGCCGGTCGTCGCGCCCACCCAGTTCGTGCTCGACGGCGACGAGGTCCTCTGCCACGTCGCGGCACCGCACCCGATCCTCGCCGCGCTCGACGAGCGCCCGACCGCGCTGCTCGCGGTCGCCGGCGACTGGGCGTTCGTCCCCTCCTCGTGGAAGGCGATCGACGGCGAGGACCCTCGCCTGGGCATCCCGACCACCTACTACGCCGCGGTCCAGCTCACCGGTCGCGTCGAGGTGGTGGAGGACCCCGACGCGCTCGCGGCGGTGCTGCGCCGCCAGCTCGCCACGCTGCAGCCCGGCGTGGAGGTGGCGGACCCCGCCGAGGACCACCGCCGGCGGCTGGGGGCCATCCGCGGGGTCGTGCTCCACGTGGACGAGGTGACCGCGAGGTTCAAGTACGGCGGCAACGTTGACGAGGCCCACCGCCGGGCGGTGCTCGCCCGGCTGGACGAGCGGGCGGGCCCCGGCGACGCCGCGGCGGCGGCGCACGTGCGCCGGCGCCTCGAGCGCGAGCGGCCCTCGGCCTTCGAGCGCGGCGCCGCTAGGGGATCGACTGGGCGAAGCTGAAGACCTCGTCGGGGTCGACGACGGCCTTGATCGCCTGGAGACGCGCGAGGTTCTGCCCGTAGTAGGCGTGGGGCCAGTTCGGCAGCGTCGGGTCGATGTAGTTCTGGTACGCGCCGGTCGACGGGTCGTAGACCGCGGCGCGCACCCGCGCGAGCCACCTCGCCCCCGCGCGCAGCTGCGCGGGCGTCGCCGAGGACCCCCAGCTGAACGAGGACTGGATGGAGGCGAGGAAGTGGCGGTGCACGAACGCCGTGTCGGTCGCCGCGACGTCGTTCACCTTGCCGCCGAGCGCGTCGAACACCAGCCCACCGCCGAAGGTCGGGAGCTCGGCGGCGAGCGCGTCCACGACCGAGACGACCGCGCGCAGCCGCGCGTCGCCCATGGGGGACGCGACGTAGCTCGACGACGCGACGAACGCCTGGCGCCCGAGCACGCCCGGCGGGTGCGCGGTGTCGAGGTGGCACGCGGCGACGGTGAGCCCCTCGCAGCCGCCCTCGATCATCATCGCCCGCTGGTAGGCCTCGCCCCCGAGGAACGAGGAGACCGGTCGTACCTCGTGCAGCAGGGGCGCGAGCCACGCGGCGGCCTGCGCGGTCGTCGCGCAGGCGACGCCCGCGACGCGCACCGACGTCCCGCCGCCCGAGAGCAGCTGGCAGTTCGACCACACCGCGGGGTGGACCGTCGCGGTCCAGCGCTGCCACGCGCCGAGCACGTCGTGGGCCGCCGCCCAGTCGAAGTCGTAGGTGAACAGCGTCACCGTCGGCAGCGGGTGCGTCGTGAACTCGAAGGACGTGGCGACGCCGAAGTTGCCGCCCCCGCCGCCGCGGCACGCCCAGTAGAGGTCGGGGTTCTCCGTCGGCGCGCACCGCCGCACGGTGCCGTCGGCGCTGACCACGGTGAGCGCGGCGAGGTTGTCGGCCGCGAGCCCGTAGCGCCGCGCGAAGACGCCCACGCCGCCGCCGAGGGTGAGCCCCGCGATCCCGACCGTCGGGCACGAGCCACCCGGCACCAGCTGGCCGTGGCGCCCGAGGGTGTTGTACACGTCGACCAGCCGCGCCCCCGCGCCCACGCGCGCGGCCCGGCCCGGGGCGCTCGCCGGGACCACGCCCGCCATCGAGGTCACGTCCACGACGAGGCGACCCGTCCCCGAGGAGTAGCCCGCGTAGCTGTGGCCGCCGGCGCGGACCGCGAGCCGGTAGCCGTGGGCGCGGGCGAAGGCGATGGACCTCGCGACGTCGCTCGTCGTCCGGCAGTAGGCGATCGCGACCGGCGCCAGGGCGTCGAAGCGGGGGTCGTAGAGGAGCTTCGCCGTCGCGTACGCGGGCATCCCGGGGCGCACGAGGCGCCCGGTCAGCGACGCGGCGAGCTGGGCCCACTGCGCGGCCGTCGCCCCGCGCCCGGCCACCACGGGGACGGCGGTCCCCGGCGGCGCCCCGCGGTCCTCGCACCCCTCGAGCCCGGTCGCGAGGCCCACCGCAGCCGCGCCCGAGGCGGCCGCGGCGAGGAAGGACCGGCGGTCGAGCGGCGCGGTCCCCATCGCCGGAATGTACGCCGGTGGCGCCCTTCGGGGGCGCCGCGACGGCGCGGAGCGACCCCCCTCGTCCGTCTCGTAGAATGGAGCGCTATGGCGATGGCTGCATCCACGAAGGACACGACCGCGCTCTCGGACGCCGAGCTCGTCGAGATGGCGGACCTCTGCGCCGACCGCGACCCGAGGTTCGACATCGGGTTCCTCTCCAAGCAGCGCGAGGAGTGGGTGCTGGTCACGACCGTGCGGGAGGGCTCCAAGCTGCGCGGGTACTCCTTCTGCACGCTCGAGCGGATCGGCGGCACCCCGTCGCTGCTCTTGGGCGTGGCCCTGGTGGACCGCAACGCGAAGGCCGACCAGACCCTCAAGTGCCTCCTGGCGGACCAGTTCCGCCGGGCGCTGCTCGCGTTCCCCGACGAGGACGTGCTGCTGGGCCTGCGGCTCATGACCGCGGACGGCTACCGCGCCTTCGGCGGGCTGCACGACGTCGTCCCGCGCTGCGAGCACCGCCCGACCGGCGAGGAGCGTGCCTGGGCGCGCCGGCTCGCGAAGCGGTTCGGCAACGAGAAGGGGCTCGACGACCGCACCTTCGTGCTCTCCTACGACGCGAACCCGGTCGGCGGCCTCGACTACGCGGTCGCCAAGGCGGCGATCCCGGAGGGCGCGGCGTCGCTGTTCCGCTCGGTCAAGGCGAACCGGGGCCAGCGCCTCGTCGCGTTCGGCTGGGCGATGGCCGAGGACCTCGCCAAGGGCCGGCTGCTCAAGTAGCCCCGCCGGCCGAACCGAGCCCGCGAGCGTCGGCCGCTCGCGTCATCCCTTCGGCAGGATCCCCACGCACAGCTTGTAGCAGTGCCCGTCGACGGGCTGGCTGAGCGCGGTGAGCAAGAAGCGCGGCTTGAACCCGAGCGCGACGGCGAGCTCGCGCCCGCTCAGCCGCTCGCGCCGCGCGGCGTCGAGCGCGCGGATCGCGTGGTGGTCCTCGAGCGCCATCCACACGTCGTCGCGCTCCCACCCGAAGCGCACCCAGGTCGTGCCGTCGTCGCGGCGGCGGAGCAGCTGCGGGCCGCGCTCGGGGGTGATGAGCGCGACGCTCGGCCGGTCGCCGCGCAGCTCCCAGTAGGGGGCGGAGGGGCCGCGGAACCCGAGCAGCGGCCCGTCGGGCGGCGCCTGGAGCCGCCGGAGCCGCCGGCGCACCGCGCCGCCGCGCAGCGAGCCGACGAGGCGGGGGAGGTGGTCGATGGTGACGGCCTCGGGCTGGGCGGTGTCGTCGCGCTCGGGGTCGACCGCGAGCGTGGCCTCGACGACGTCGAAGGCCGCGAGGTCGGGGACCGCCCGGTCGTGCCACGGGACGCGGAGCCGCACCATCGTGGAGGAGGCGAGGTCGATCCCGATCGTGTCCTCGACGGTGCACGACAGCACGAGCACGAGGAGGCGCGCGCCGGCGGAGACGTCGATCTGCGAGCGGGTGGGCAGGTCGCGGAGCAGCTCGCGCGTGGCCGCGGGCCCGACGTCGCGGGAGCGTGCGAGTCCGCCCGACATCACGAGTCCGCCTCCCAGGTCGCCGCCGCCGTCAGCGCGGCCGACACGCTAGTGGGCTCGACGACGGGCGCCTCGCACGACGCGTGGCGACAGACGTAGAGGAGACCGTGCGCGCGCCCGTCGAGCAAGGGGAGTGGCCCCGCGCCGAAGGCGAGGACGCAGAAGGGCGGGGCCGCGCGGCGCGCGGCGTCGAGCGTCGCGCCCGGTGGCCCGGGGACGGCGACCTCGACGCCGTCGTCGAGGAGGCAGGCCGCGGCGACCAGCGTCGCGGCCGCGTGCGGCTCCGCGTCGAGCAGCGGCTCGCCGAGCGCGACGAGTCGCGCCGCGACCGCACGGACGTCGTCCGACGACGTCGCCATCGCGAGGCGCGCGAGCGCGTGCGCGGCGGCCGAGGCGCCCGACGGCGTCGCGCCGTCGAGCACGTCCTTGGCGCGCACGAGCAGCCCGGTCGCGTCGGTGTGCGACTGGAACAGCCCCGCACCGACGTCGCGCTCGGCGGCCGTCGGACGGGGACCGTCCCAGAAGCCCGCGAGGAGGTCCTCGGTGACCCCGAGCGCGACGTCGAGGTGCGCAACGTCGCCGTCGAACTCGAAGCACGCGACGAGCGCCTCGACGAGCCAGGCGAGGTCCGCGGACGTCGCGAGGGGCGCCGCGGGCCCGGACCGTCGTCGCCAGCGGCCGTCGACGCGGTGCGTCGCGCGCAGCTGGGCGACGAGCGCGACCGCCTCTTCGCCGTAGGCGTCCTCGCCCAGGCGCCACGCGGCCTCGGCGAGGACGGCGGCCAGCATCGCGTTCCACTCGAGGAGGACCTTGTCGTCGATCGCCGGCTGTGGCCCGAGGGCCCGAGCCGTCCGCAGCGCCGTGCGCGCGAGCTCGTCCTCGGGGGTCCCGACGAGGTCGACGTCGCCCGAGAGGCGCGGGGGGTCGGGGCTCTCGACGGCACCGTGGTCGCTGAGCGCGTAGCGCGCGACCGTGGCCGCCGCGAGCCCTCCGAGCCCGGCGGCGTCGAGCGCCGCGGTCGCCGAGGACGCGGTCAGCACGACGTGTGCACCCTCGACGCCCTCCGCGTCCGCGTCGATGCCCGACGCGAACCCGCCGTCGACGCGCATCGTCGTGCGCACGAAGTCGAGCGTCTTGCGCGCCACCCACGCGTAGGAGGGCTCGTCCAGCCAGGCCGCGGCGCGCAGGTACGTGCCCGCGAGCAGCGCCTGGTCGCTCAGCATCTTCTCGAAGTGCGGCACCGACCAGGTCGCGTCGACGCTGTAGCGGGCGAAGCCGCCCGCGACGTGGTCGAACAGCCCGCCGCGCGCCATGGCGTCGAGCGTGACCGTCGCCATCTCGCGTGCGTCCGAGCGTCCGGTCGCCACGTAGGCCGCGAGCGCGGCGTCGAGCCAGGTGGCGTGCGGGAACTTCGGTGCGGGTGAGAACCCGCCGTCGCGCGCGTCGAAGCGCGTGGCGAGGGCGTCCACCAGCCGCTTGAGCCGCACGCGTGCACCGGGCGGCGACGCGCGCGGGGCGAGCGCGCTCGCGAAGGTGGCCTCACGGCGCACGGACTCGGCGAGCTGGGCGGCCTGCTCGGCGACGTCCTCGCGGCGCGTCGTCCAGGCCCCGTCGATCGCCGTCAGGATCTCGGCGAACCCCGGCTGGCCGTGGCGGCGCACCGGCGGGAAGTAGGTGCCGGCGAAGAACGGCCTCGCGTCGTGGTCCAAGAAGACGGTCATCGGCCAGCCGCCGTGGCCAGTCATCGCCTGGGTCGCCGACATGTAGAGGGCGTCGACGTCGGGCCGCTCCTCGCGGTCGACCTTTATCGGCACCGTCGAGCGGTTGACGAGCTCGGCGATCGCGGGGTCCTCGAAGGACTCGTGGGCCATCACGTGGCACCAGTGGCACGCCGCGTAGCCGATCGAGAGGAGCACCGGCACGTCGCGGCGTCGCGCCTCGGCGAACGCGTCGTCGCCGTAGGGCCACCAGTCGACGGGGTTGTCCGCGTGCTGGCGCAGGTAGAGGCTGGCGGCGCCCGCGAGCCGGTTCACGAGGCGCCGGTCGCGACCTCGTCGGGTCTCAGGGCGCGCAGGACGCAGAACTCGTTGCCCTCCGGGTCGGCGAGGACGACCCAGGTGACGTCTAGGCCCTGGCCGATGTCGACGCGCCGCGCGCCGAGCGCCTCGAGCCGTGCGACCTCGGCCGCCTGGTCCTCGGGGCGCAGGTCGAGGTGGAGCCGGTTCTTCACGACCCGTTCGTCGCGGACCGCCAGAAACAACAGGTCGGCCGCCGCGCCGCCCGCCGTGCCGTCGTCCGGCGGCTCGAGGACGACCTCGTCGTCGTCCTCGAAGGTGCGGCGCCAACCGAGGGCG
>DASZHS010000011.1:0-9083 GCA_035937595.1 Acidimicrobiales bacterium | reverse complement strand
CCGAGGAGGTCGCCCGACGCCTCGCGACCGGCGTCGCCGTCCAGCACCGCGACGTGGCGCGGTGAGCCGGCCGACCGTCGTCGCCGTCGGCGGCGGGCACGGCACCGCCGTCACGCTGCGCGCGGCGCTGCGCTACGCCGTCCAGGTCACGGGCGTGGTCTCGGTCGCCGACGACGGCGGGTCCTCGGGCCGGCTCCGCGAGCTACTCGACGTCGTCGCGCTGGGCGACCTGCGCAAGTGCCTGGTGGCGGTCGCGGCGGAGGGCTCCGCGCTCGCGACGGCGTTCGACCGGCGCTTCACCGAGGGCGAGCTCGCCGGCCACCCGCTCGGCAACCTCGTGCTCGCCGGGCTCGTCGGCACGCTCGGGGACCTCCAGGGGGCCGTCGACGAGGCCGGCCGGCTCCTCGGGGCGCGTGGTCGCGTGCTGCCCGCGACGACGGCGCGCGTCGTCCTGCGCTCGACCGGACGCAACGGCGCGGTGACGGGCCAGGTCGCCGTGGGCGCCGCGTCGAGCATCGAGCGCGTCGAGCTCGTCGGCCGTGACGCGACGGCGCCCGAGGCGGTGGTCGAGGCGCTGCTCGCCGCCGACCAGATCGCGATCGGGCCGGGCTCGCTGTTCACGAGCGTGCTCGCGGCGGCCTCGGTGCCCGGGGTCACCGAGGCGATGCACGCCTCGCGCGCCCAGCGCGTCTACGTGTGCAACCTGCGGCCCCAGCTGCCCGAGACCGCCGGCTACACCGTCGCGGACCACGTCGCGGCCCTGCGGCGCCACGGCGTCCCCGTCGACCTCGTCGTGGTCGACGACGGGTCGCCGATGCCACTCGGCGAGCCGGGGGTCGACGTCCTGCGCGCCCCGCTCGTCAAGGACAACCCGCTCGCCCACGACCCCGTGCGGCTCGCGGCGGCCCTCCAGCTGGCTCTGGCACAATCGAGGGTGGCGGCGAGGGAGGCCACATGAGCGTGCGGGTCGGCATCAACGGGTTCGGGAGGATCGGCAAGTCCTTCCTGCGCGCCCTCCTCGCCCAGGGCGCCGACCTCGAGGTCGTGGCCGTCAACGACGTGACCACCCCCGAGGTCCACGCCCACCTGCTCGCGAACGACTCCATCCTCGGCCGCTTCGACGGCGAGGTACGCGCCGAGGCGGAGGCGCTCGTCGTCAACGGGCGCCGGATCGCGGTCTTCACCGGCCGTGCCCCGACCGAGCTGCCCTGGGGCGAGCTCGGCGTGGACGTGGTCCTCGAGTCCACTGGCCGGTTCACGGACCGCGCCGGGGCGGCGGGGCACCTCACGGCGGGCGCACGGCGCGTCGTGATCTCCGCACCGGCGACCGGGGCCGACGCGACCTTCGTGGTAGGGGTGAACGACGACGCCTTCGACCCCGCCACGGACTTCGTCGTCTCGAACGCCTCGTGCACGACGAACTGCTTCGTGCCGATGGTCAAGGTGCTCGACGACGCCTTCGGCGTCGTCTCGGGCCTGATGACGACGGTCCACGCCTACACGAGCGACCAGAACCTCGTCGACTTCCCGCACGCCGACCTGCGCCGGGCCCGGGCCGCGGCGATCAACCTGGTGCCGACCTCGACGGGCGCGGCGCGCGCGACGGGCCTCGTCCTCCAGGCCATGCAGGGGCACCTCGACGGGCTCTCCCTGCGCGTCCCCGTGCCGGTCGGCTCGATCACCGACTTCACCGCCGTCGTGCGCGGGACCCCGTCGGTCGCCGCGGTCAACGAGGCGTTCGCCGCCGCCGCGGACGGCGCGCTCAAGGGCATCCTCGTCTACTCCGAGGCGCCGCTCGTCTCCTCGGACATCGTCGGCTCGCCCGCCTCGTGCACGTTCGACGCCGGGCTCACGATGGTCATGGGGATCGACCCGTCGACCTCGCTCGTGAAGACGCTCGGCTGGTACGACAACGAGTGGGGCTACTCCAACCGCCTCGTCGACCTCGTGCGGATCATCGGCGGCCGCTGAGTGGGGGAGCACCCCAAGGGCCTCGCCGGCCTGCCCCTGCTCGATGACCTGGGCGAGCTCCGCGGGCGCCGCGTGCTGGTGCGCGTGGACTTCAACGTGCCGCTGGAGCGAACCGGGGACGGTTGGCGCGTCGCGGACGACTACCGGATCCGAGCGTCCCTGCCCACGCTCGAGTGGCTCGTCGCGCGGGGCGCGGACGTCGTGTGCTGCACGCACCTCGGACGCCCGAGCGGTCCCGACGACGGCGGCTGCCAGTTGGCGCCCGTGCGCGCGGCGCTCGAGGCGCTCTGCCCGGGCGTGGACATGCTCGAGAACCTCCGCTTCGACCCGGGCGAGCCGGGGAACCATCCGGGGTTCGTCGACCGGCTCGTCGAGGGCTTCGACGCCTACGTCAACGACGCGTTCAGCGTCGCGCACCGCGCGCACGCCTCGGTCGTCGGGCCCCCGACACGGCTCCCGAGCGCCGCAGGGCTGCGCCTCGCCCAGGAGGTCGAGGTCCTGACGGACCTCGTGGCCTCACCCGTGCGACCCTTCGTCGCCGTCCTCGGCGGGGCGAAGGTCGCCGACAAGCTGGGCGCGGTCGCCGCCGTCGCACGCGTCGCCGACGTCGTCCTCGTCGGCGGCGGCATGGCGTTCACCTTCCTCGCCGCGCAGGGCCGCCGCGTCGGGGGCTCCCTGCTCGACGCCACGCGGCTCGAGGAGTGCCGCGCGGTCCTCGCGGCGAGCGGGCACGTGGAGCTCCCGAGCGACGTCGTCGCGCTGTCGCCGGGAGCCGCGTACGGCCCGGGCGAGACCGGCGGCGAGGTGGCGACGTTCGACGGCGACCTCCCCGACGGGTGGATCGGCCTCGACGTCGGGGAGGCGACGGCCGCGGCGTTCGCCAAGGAGCTCGCCGGGGCGGCCACCATCCTGTGGAACGGCCCGATGGGGGCCTTCGAGGACGCACGGTTCGCCCGCGGCACCGACGCGGTCGCGCGCGCGACCGCCGCCTCGCGCGCCTTCAGCGTCGTCGGCGGGGGCGACAGCGAGCGGGCGGTGGCCGCCTCGGGCCTCGCCGAGGACGTCTCGTTCATCTCGACGGGCGGCGGGGCGATGCTCGCCCTGCTCGAGCACGGCGACCTCCCCGGGCTCGCCGCGCTGCGGGCCGCGCCCAACGCGCGCGGTCGACGGTGAGCGCCCGGCGCCCCGTCGTCGCGGGCAACTGGAAGCTGCACCACGACCACGTCGCGGCGGTCCACTACGTCGCGCAGCTCGCCGTCCAGCTCCGCGCGATGGACGTGACCGCGCTCGACGTCGTCGTCGTCCCGCCGTTCACGGACCTGCGCTCGGTCTCGAGCGCGCTCGAGGACGACGGCGTGGACGTGGCGCTCGGCGCCCAGCACGTGAGCGAGCACGACGAGGGCGCCTACACGGGCGAGGTGGCCGCCACGATGCTCGCGCGCCTCGGCGTTCGGGTGTGCCTGGTCGGCCACTCGGAGCGCCGCCGGCACTTCTGCATGGACGACGCGACCGTCGGGCGCACGGTCGCGGCCGTGCGCCGCGGTGGCCTCGTGCCGATGCTGTGCGTGGGCGAGACCGAGGCGGAGCGCGACGAGGGCGCCACCGAGGACGTGCTGGCGCGCCAGCTCGACGCGGGCCTCGCCGAGGTGCCCGCGATCGACGCGGAGCACCTCGTCGTCGCCTACGAGCCGGTGTGGGCGATCGGGACGGGACGCTCGGCCACGCCCGAGGACGCCCAGGGCGCCTGCGCGCACCTCCGGCGGCTCGCCGACAAGCGCCTCGACGGCGGCGCGGGCGCGCTGCGCGTCCTCTACGGCGGCTCGGTCGACGCGGCCAACGCCGCGGCGCTCGTCGAGCCCAACGACGTGGACGGGCTGCTCGTCGGGGGCGCGAGCCTCGACGCCACGACGTTCGCCGCCGTGATCGGGGCGGTGGCCGACTGCTACCGTGCTGCGGGTCGCCCCGCTCGGAGGTAGGTCGTGTTCACCGCGCTGTTCGTCGCCATCGAGGCCGTCTCGGCGCTCGGGCTGATCCTGCTCATCCTCATGCACTCCGGCAAGGGCGGCGGGCTGTCGGACATGTTCGGCGGGTCCATGGGCGCCGCGGCGCAGGGGTCGACCGTGGTCGAGCGCAACCTCGACCGCATCACCGTCGTGCTCGCGCTGATCTTCGCGTTCGCGACGCTGACGCTCGGCCTGTTGCTGCAGTGACCCCGTGCGGGTGGGCAGACGGCTCGCCGCGGCGCTGATCGCCGCGGCCCTCAGCGCCCCCATCGTCGTCGCGGCAGCCCAGGCGGCGCCGCCGCGCCCCGCCGTCCCGACCCTCGAGGTCTCCATCCCCGGGCCGTTCGCGGGGTGCAACCCGGGCTCGCCGGCCACGACGCCGTCGACCGACGCGGTGCTCTCGCTCGTCCTGCCGTCGGCCTTCACCCCGGGGCCCCTCGACTCGCCCGTGGGGGACACCTTCGTCATCTCGCAGGCCGAGATCGTGAGCCAGAGCCCCCAGACGGTCGACTACACGATCGCGGCGGGGGCCGCCTGGCCGGACGGGACCCCGCTGCGCCCCTCGGACCTCGTGCGTACGTGGCGCGAGCGGCGCGCCGACCGCGTCCTCGCGGACCTCGGCTACCGCGACGTGGCCTCGGTCCGCCCGACGAGCACCCGCACCGGGGTCGTGGTCACGTTCGCGAAGCCCTATGCGGACTGGGAGTCGCTCTTCAACCTGCTGGTGCCGGCGGCGACGGCGCGCGCGGCGTGCGCGCTCCCGAGCGCGGCGGCCGACCCGTCCGTCGGCCCCTACGCGCTCATCTCGGCGACCCACACCGAGATCGTCCTGGGCGCGAACCAGGACTGGCCCGGCACCGCCCCGGCCTACGCGCACGTCGTCGTGACGACGGACCCCGCGGCGCCGCCGGTCCTCGGCCACCCCCGCGCGACGTACCTGCCCTCGCCGAGCCTCGCCCAGCTCCAGGCGATCGCCTCGGTCGGCGGCTACGCCTCGCGGATGCAGCACGACACGACCGTGGTCGGCCTCGACTTCGCCCTCGCCGGACCGCGGGCCCTCAGCCGACCGATCCGCAGCGCGCTCGCGCACCTGGTCGACCGCTCCGCGCTCGTCGCGCGGGTCGCTGCGCCGATCGACGACACGGCGGCGCCGGCGGCCTCGCACCTCTACGGCCAGGGCATGGTGCTCTACCCGGGCACGACCGGGGGGCCGGTGAGCAGCCCGGCCACGCCGGTCCAGCCCGTCGTCGCCGCCAGTGGCGCCGCCGCCTACGGCGACGTCGCGGACCCCGCGGCGGCCGGCGCGGCGCTGCGCGCCCACGGCTACCGGCTGGTTGGCGGCGCCTGGCGCGCCGCGGGCGGCCAGCCGCTGTCCGTGTGCCTCGACGTGCCGTCCGGCGTGCCGTCCATGGCGCTCGCCGCGAGGGTCGTGGCCACCCAGCTCAGACGGCAGGGCGTCCAGGTGCACGAGCAGACGGCGGCGACGAGCGGCGCGGTCGTGCACGCCCTCCGCGCGGGCACCTGCACGATGGGCGTCGTGCGCCGTACGGGCGACGCCTTCCTGTCGCACGCCGCGGCGAGCTGGCTCACGCCCACGGCGCCCGAGCCGCACGGCCTGCTGTGGTCGGGCGTCGACGATCCCGTCGTGGCGACGGAGGCGGCGCTCGGTGCCGGCATGCTCAACCCGGTCGTCGCCGCGACGACGTGGAACGCGATGGACGCGCGGCTCTGGGACCTCATGGTCAGCCTGCCGCTGTACTCACCGTCCGTGTTCGTCGCCTGGTCGCCCGCCATCGCCGGTGTCCTCGTCTGCGACTCGCTCGGCGGCTTCGTCGGGCAGCTGCCCTCGCTGCTCCCGAGCTCGACCAGGGCCTAGGGGCGCAACCGACGTGCGGTAACCTGCCGGACCGCGTCGGAGTGGCGGAATAGGCAGACGCGCCAGCTTGAGGGGCTGGTGCCCTCTGGGGCGTGCGGGTTCAAGTCCCGCCTCCGACACTGGCCAGACGGTGCGGCAGCGTCCAAATGGCGTCAGCTGCCGTCATCGATCTTGAGCGACGTATGGCGAGAGAGCACGTCGAAGTCGGCGTCGAGGTGTAGCACAGCGACGTCAGCCCGAATGGCAATTGCCGCGATGAGACAATCAACTAGCTTCCTCGGTGTCTCACCGTCGCGGCGACAGATTCGGTAGAGGGCGGCAGCCTCTTCGTAGTCGATCGACGTCGTGGCTAACAGCGTCGCGCCAGCAAGCAGCCGGCGCAGTTCACTCAGGTGTCGCTCGTCCCGAGCTCCGGCAAGAATCTCCATCCAGACCGGTTCGCATGTGGCGAACTCTGCGCCGAGGAGCGCGTCCACGTAAAGGCACGCCGGGCTCCCTGTGTCGCGCAGGAACTCGATCCATGCTGACGAGTCGATCAGGATCACGAACTCCGACTCGCCCGCAGTTCCTCGAGATCGCCTTCCCAGCCCGATCCTCGCAACGCCCTGGCCCCCTCGACGGTCAGCGGTTCACTTGCAAGCAGCCGAAGCGCGAAGTTGACCGCCTCCCGCTTCGTCGAGAAGTGATATCGAGCCATAACCGCACGACAGGCTTGTTCGTCAATGTCCACATTGGTGCGTCCCATACACCAATCATACACCCGATGTGGTCGAGGAGTCACCCGGTGGGTGCCCCGGTTCGCGCAGCCAGTCAGAGGCTGGAGCCGCCAGTCGGAGATTCGGTGAGGTCCGTCCTCCGACACCAGCGCCCCTCCAACCGCCTCCACCTTTCGACTGCCGAGTCCCCTGCTATTCGGGGCGGAGCGAGAGCGCCAGGCGTGGCACAACGAACGACACGAGAAAGATCGGCAGGAACCTCTTCCCTGAGCATCTGAAGGCGACGACCTGGCCTTCGGCGGCGTCGAACGTCAGAGTGCGGCTCGAGTTTCGGCCGTTGCGGACTTGCAGGGTGTGACGCCCTGCCTCGATTGCCGTCTCGATGGTCTCGTTCATCTCGAGCGACCCGACACGCTCACCGTCGACCACGACCTCGAACGTGCCACGACGGACCTCCGCTCCGATCGCCTTGTGCGTCAGCCTGAGGGTTGCCGGCAATCTTCCGTCTCCTTTGCTTACGCCCCAGCCTGGGCGGAGCGTGCGCCAATGGACCGCAACCACTTGATCACATTCTCTTGTCGAGTCCCGAGACCAGAAGCGGCATCCATCGCGGTGCCGTCCGCGTAATCGGGAACCCAGGCGAGATCGGCTCCCGCTTGCAGCAGGCGCTCTGCGGCGCGGCGTTGCCCAGCTCCGCAGGCGTGCCAGAAGCCCTTTGAGATCTCGTCCCGGTCGACCCCGGGCACCAAGAGAGTCTCCAAGGTGTCCAGCACGCCGAGCGCAGCGGCGTGCCAGACCTTCTCGATGCGGGCCCCCCGTGTCGCCAGGAGGCGAGCGACGTGCCAGCACGAATAGCCGATGGCATTGTCCAGGGGGGTGCCGATGGAGCCGTCAGGTGCTTCGAGGTCCGCGCCCCGGTCAATGAGGGCGACGGCGACATCGACGTCGTCGCTGCTCGCGGCGTAGTGCAGCGGCGTCTCGGGCGGTCCTGCACCGGTGGTGGTGGCGTCGGGATCAGCACCCGCGTCGATCAGCAGGTGCACGATGGCCGGTCCGTTGGGGAAGTAGCCGGGCCAATCCGTGACGAAGTGAAGTGCGGTGCCGCTACCGCCCCGGGCGACGAACCTCGTCCTTGCGAGATCCGGGTTGTCCGCGACGAGACGCCTGATCAGGTCGAGATCACCGCCGTGCACGGCGGCACGCAGCGCCACCGCTGTCGGCGCATCCCCCGGAATGGGGCCGGTCGTGGTGTCGTCACTCATGATGGCGATGATCCCAGGACGTGGGCCGTCTTGGCAGCGGGAATGGACCGAGGGTCCTGAAGGACCCGAGGTTGCTTCAGGTGCACGAACCGAGCGAAGTGACCCCGAAGGCGCCCGAGTCGGGGCGTCATGCCGTCCGGGCTCGATCCGCCGCTCGGAGAGGAGGTCCTCGGCCCTCGGCACCCGGCCGACCAACCGAGGCGCCCTCGGCACCGGCGCGCCACCCGCCGCCGGGCTGGAGTGACGCCGATCGCCGCCCGACACCGCCGTCACGGTCGACGAGTCGCCGGGCTCTACCGCTCACTCGAACCTGAGAGGCACGCTCGGCAGCCGATCGAGCGCCGGGCGTTCCCGGTGCCTACACTTCCGCCATGCGGGGTTGGTCCGCCCTGGGCGGACCGAGGCTCAGGGGCTGGCGGCGTCTGACGCTGGCAGCCGTGGTGCCCGTCTTCACCCTCGTGGCGCTCTCGGGCGGCACCTCGGCGCGCGCCGCGCAGCACGCGGCGGCCTCGTGTCCCGCGGTGCCGTACGTCAACGGGTTCGACGTCAACCAGTTCGCCGGGACCATCACCTGGTCCAACGTGACCTGCGAGGACTTCGTGTATGCCCAAGCCGTCGATGGGACCTTCGTGGACCCGACGTTCAGCGCGAATCGCAGCGGCGCCAGCAGCATCAAGCTGCCGTTTGGCGCGATCGACTACTTCCAGCCGAACCAGGATCCCGCCGTGCAGGCAGACAAGTTCCTGAGCGTGTACGCGTTCCGGCCGGGGGACCTCCCGCCGGTCCTGGACCTCGAGATCACCGACGGCCAGTCCGCCAGCACGATCCTCGGGGAAGTGTCGACGTGGGCCAGCACGGTCAAGGCAGCGCTGGGCGTCGCCCCGGTCATCTACACGTCCCCTGTGTTCTGGGTAACGACGCTCGGCAACCCCTCCGCCTTCACCTCCAACCCACTGTGGATTGCCAACTGGGGCGTGAGCTCGCCGACCGTCCCTGCGTCCAACTGGGGCGGGCATGGCTGGACGCTGTGGCAGTACTCCGGCACGGGCACCGTCACCGGCGTCCTCGTCCCGGTCGCCCTCGACTACTTCTCGGGGTCGAACGTCGGGATGCTGAGGACACCGACGTCGAGCAGCGTGTCCATCGTCACCTACACGCCGAGCCCGGGCGTCGGCGAGCCCATACAGGTCGCCGTCAAGGTGTCCGGGGCGCTCACCGCGCCGGGCGTGCCGGCACCGAGTGGCGCCGTCACCGT
>DASZHS010000010.1:0-6098 GCA_035937595.1 Acidimicrobiales bacterium | reverse complement strand
CCGGACCCATGGCGCGCAGCGGACCCGCGGACGCCGCGTCGACGGATCGCGTCGCGCCGCGACGCGCGGCCGACGCGAGCGCGCCGACCCCCGCCGCGCGGGTGGCGTCGTCGAGGAGGCAGTAGCCCGAGACGTGGACGTGGTCGACCGCCCCCGCGGCCAGCGCCTCGTCGACCAGGCGCGGCCCGAGGGAGAGGTTCGCGCCGCGGTCCGTCAGCATCGAGCGCTGGCCGTCGGGCTCGACGAGCGCCACGACGGTCCCGGTGGCCCGGTCGGCGCGACCCACCCACCGCACGTCGACACCCTCCGCCGCCAGGGTCGCGACCGCCGCGTCCCCGACCGGGTCCGCACCCACCACGGCCACGAGCGTGACCGTGAGGCCCGCCCTCGCCAGCCAGACGGCCTGGTTCGCGCCGGCACCGCCCGGCGACGTCGCGATCCTCGACGGCGTGTCGGAGGCATGGGCGAGCGCCGCTCGCACCTCGACGAGCACGTCGAGCATGGCGTCGCCGACGACGACGACCCGCGGCGCGCCCGACGGCGAGTCCCCGGCCGCGCCGCGCGCCACCGCTAGTCGCGAGCGACGATCGCGGCGGCGACGCGCGCGGCGAGGGCGGCGTTCGAGAGCACCAGGGCGACGTTCGCCGCGACGCTCTCGCCGCCCGACTCGCTCGCGAAGTGCGCGAGCAGGAACGGCGTCACGTCGGCGCCCCCGATGCCCGACTCGTGCGCGTCGTGGAGCCCGTCGGCGAGCACGCGGGCGTGCAGCACGGGATCCATCTCGGCGACGACGGGGATCGGGTTGGCGAGGAGCATCCCCCCTCGGCCGAGCTGGAGGTGCGCGAGGAACGCACGGGCGGCGTCCTCGGGGGTGTCCACGGACCAGCGGATCTGGACCCCCGAGTCGCGGACGTAGAAGCCGGGGAACGTCGTCGTCTGGTAGCCGACGACCGGGACGCCGAAGGTGTCGAGGCGCTCGAGCGTCGCGGGCACGTCGAGGATGGACTTCGCCCCCGAGCCGACGACGAGCACGGGGGTGCGCGAGAGCGCGACCAGGTCGGCCGACTCGTCGAAGGTCTCGGTCGCCCCGAGGTGCACGCCCCCAATGCCGCCGGTCGCCATGACCGAGACGCCGGCCGACGCGGCGAGCGAGATCGTCGCGGCGACCGTCGTCGCCCCGTCGACGCGGGCCGCCGCGGCGAGGCCGAGGTCCCTCGTCGACAGCTTGCGGACCACGTCGCGCCGCTCGACGAGGCGCCGGACCTCGCTGCGGTCGAGCCCGATGACCGCGACGCCGTCGACCATCCCGACGGTGGCCGGGACCGCGCCGTGCTCGCGGACGGTGTGCTCGAGGGCCGCGCCGACGCGGGTCGCCTCCTCGGGCGGGAGCCCGTGGACGAGGAGGGTCGTCTCGAGCGCGACGACGCCGCGGCCGGCGTCGAGCGCGTCACGGACCTCCGGCGCGACGATCGCATGCACCGAAGGGTTCACGAAGGGCGAAGTGTAGTGTTCGCGCCTGATGACGCCCGGGGAGTCGGCAGCGGCGACCGTCGACTGGGCGTCGCTCCGTGCCGCGGCCGACCGCGCGGCCACGCACGCGCACGCGCCGTACTCGGGGCTGCGCGTGGGCGCGGCCGGGCTCGCGGCGGACGGCGCGGTCGTCGCGGCGTGCAACGTCGAGAACGCCTCCTACGGCCTCACGCTGTGCGCCGAGTGCGGCCTCGTCTCGGCCCTCGTGGCCGGCGGGCATGGCCCGCTCGTCGCCGTCAGCGTCACGGCCGGCGACGGTCGTCCGCTCGCGCCGTGCGGGCGGTGCCGCCAGGTCCTGCTCGAGCTCGGCGGCGCCGCGATGCTCGTGGACGCCGGCGAGGGCCGCAAGCCGGTGTCGCTCGGCGCCCTGCTCCCGGGCGCCTTCGACGCCGACGAGCTCGTGGCGCGACGCCCGGGGTGAGCGACCCCGCCCCGCACCCCGACGTCGTGGACGTGATCCGCGCGAAGCGCGACGGCCACGCGCTCAGCGACGACCAGATCCGCTGGGTGCTCGACGCCTACGTCCGCGGCGCCGTCGCCGACGAGCAGGTCTCGGCCCTCCTCATGGCCGTCGTGTTCAACGGGCTCGGCCCGCACGAGCTCGCCGCGTGGACCGCGGCGATGATCGACTCCGGCGAGCGGCTCGACCTCACGGGCCTCTCGCGCCCGACGGTCGACAAGCACTCGACCGGCGGCGTCGGGGACAAGGTCTCGCTCGTGCTGGCGCCGCTCGTCGCGGCCTGCGGGGCGGCCGTCCCCCAGCTCTCCGGTCGGGGCCTCGGCCACACCGGCGGCACGCTCGACAAGCTGGAGTCGATCCCGGGGTGGCGCGCCGCGCTCAGCACGGCCGAGATCCTCGACCAGCTCGAGGCGGTCGGCTGCGTGATCTGTGCGGCCGGCGCCCAGCTCGCGCCCGCGGACCGCAAGCTCTACGCGCTGCGCGACGTGACCGGGACCGTGGAGTCGATCCCGCTCATCGCCGCGTCGATCATGTCGAAGAAGATCGCCGAGGGCACCGCCTCGCTCGTGCTCGACGTGAAGGTGGGCTCGGGCGCCTTCATGACGGACCGGGACCGGGCCGCCGAGCTCGCCCGCACGATGGTCGCCCTGGGCGCGGACCACGGCGTGGCGACCGTGGCGCTCCTCACGGCGATGGACACGCCCCTCGGGCGGACGGCGGGCAACGCGCTCGAGGTGGCCGAGGCCGTCGAGGTGCTGCGCGGCGGCGGCCCCGACGACGTGGTCGCCGTCACCGTCGCGCTCGCCGACGAGATGCTCGCGCGCTGCGGCATCACGGGCGAGGACCCCGCCGCGAGGCTCCGCGACGACTCGGCCCACGCGGTCTACCGCGCGATGATCGCCGCGCAGGGCGGGGACCCCGACGCGGCGCTGCCCGTCGCCTCGATCGTGGTCGAGGTGCCCGCCGAGCGCGACGGCGTCCTCCAGCGACTCGACGCGAGGGGCGTGGGGGTCGCGGCGTGGCGCCTCGGCGCGGGCCGCGCCCGCAAGGAGGACGCGGTGAGCCCCTCGGCGGGCGTCGTCTGCCACGCCAAGCCCGGCGACGTGGTGGCGAAGGGCGAGCCCCTCCTCGCGCTCCACACCGACGACGCCGCGACGATCGGCGCGGCCCTGGCGGCCCTCGACGGCGCGATCGCGATCGGCGACGACGCCGGCACGGCGATGCCGCTCGTGCTCGAGCGCATCGACGGCTGAGCCCCGAGGCGCGGCCGCGGCGCCGGTACGATCCGGGCGATGCCCACCCGCGACCAGCTCCTGCGCGCCCCCAAGGTCCTGCTCCACGACCACCTCGACGGCGGGCTGCGGCCGGCGACGGTCATCGAGCTGGCGCGGGAGTCCGGGTACGACGGGCTGCCGACGACCGACCCGGGCGAGCTCGCCCGCTGGTTCGCGGCGGACGTGCCCAACCGCGACCTCGTGCGCTACCTCGCGGGGTTCGCCCACACCGTCGGGGTCATGCAGACCAAGGACGCACTCGGCCGCGTGGCCGCCGAGTGCGTGGACGACCTCTCGCGCGACGGGATCGTCTATGCCGAGGTGCGCTTCGCCCCCGAGCTGCACACCGAGCGCGGGCTGGACCTCGCCACCGTGGTCGAGTCCGTGCTCGCGGGCTTCGAGCTCGGCGCCTCGCAGGCCGCGGCCGCCGGCCGCCCGATCGTCGTGCGGGCGCTGCTCACGGCCATGCGCACCGCGGCGCGGTCGCGCGAGATCGCCGAGCTCGCCGTCTCGTTCCGTGACGCCGGCGTCTGCGGCTTCGACGTGGCGGGGGCGGAGGCCGGCTACCCGCCCACGCGGCACCTCGACGCCTTCCAGCTCGTCCAGCGCGAGAACTTCCACGCCACCCTGCACGCGGGCGAGGCGTTCGGGCTGCCGTCGATCTGGGAGGCGCTGCAGTGGTGCAACGCGGAGCGCCTCGGCCACGGGGTCCGCATCGTCGACGACATCGACGTCGCGGCCGACGGCGCGGTCACGCTCGGCCGGCTCGCGAGCTACGTCCGGGACCGCCGCGTCCCCCTCGAGATGTGCCCGACGTCCAACGTCCACACGGGCGCCGTCCCCTCGCTCGCCGAGCACCCCATCGAGCTGCTGCGGCGCCTGCGCTTCCGGGTCACGCTCAACACGGACAACCGCCTGATGAGCGACGTGACGATGACCTCGGAGATGGCGGACCTCTGCGCGACGTTCGGCTGGGGGTTCGCCGACCTCGAGTGGCTCACCCTCAACGCGATGAAGAGCGCCTTTCACCCCTTCGACCAGCGGCTGGCGCTCATCAACGCCGTGATCAAGCCGCGCTACGCCGCGCTCACGGCCGAGATGACGGCGACGAGCTGACCGGCGCGCACCGCGCCGCGACGTCGCTCGCGCATCGCTCGAGGAGCGCGGCCATCACCGCGCGCGACGCGGCGAGGCCCTGGGCGCCGGCGGGCGCGTCGACCACCTCCACGTAGGCCTTCAGCTTGGGCTCGGTGCCCGAGGGCCGAACGACGACGCGGACCGCGTCCGCCGCCCGGAGCCGGACGCCCTCGGTCGGCGGCAACCCGCCCTGGCCGACCGAGAGGTCCTCGACCGAGGTGACGCCGAGCCCGCCGAGCGTCGTCGGCGGGTCCGTCACGAGCGCGGCGACGGTCGCCGCGATCTCGGCGGCGCCGTCGGGCCCCTCGCGGCGGAAGGAGAGCTGGCGGGTGAGGTGCACCCCGTGGGTGGCGTAGAGCGCGTCGAGCTCGTCGAGGAGGGTGCGAGATCCGGCCGCGCACCGCGCGGCGAGGTCGCACACCGCGAGCGCCGCGGACATGCCGTCCTTGTCGGCGACGGCCCCGCTCACCGCGTAGCCGAGCGCCTCCTCGTAGGCGAAGACGAGCCGCCGTCCCGCCGCCGCGCCGACGCGGCCGAGCCACTTGAACCCGGTGAGCGTCTCGGCGAACGCGACGTCGTGGCGTGCCGCGATCCTCGAGAGCAGGCTCGACGAGACGATCGACGTCGCGACCAGGCGGTCCGACCCCGACGTGCGCGCGCACCGGTCCTCGCCGAGGATCGCGCCGAGCTCGTCGCCGGAGAGCAGCCGCCACCCGCCGGCGACGGGGACCGCGACGCAGCAGCGGTCGGCGTCGGGATCGTTCGCGACGACGAGGTCGGCGCCGATCGACGTGCCGAGGGCGAGGACGAGGTCCATCGAGCCGGGCTCCTCGGGGTTCGGGAACGCGACGGTCGGGAAGTCGGGGTCGGGCGCGGCCTGGGCGGCCACGACCTCGACGTCGACGCCCGCGCTCTCGAGCAGCCCCGGGACGACCGCCCCGCCGACGCCGTGGAGCGGCGTGTAGGCGACGCGCAGCGCGCGCGTGGGGTCGCCCGACGTCTCGAGGTCGGCGCCGATCGCCGCGACGTAGGCCTCGACGAGGGTCGCCTCGTCGAGGACGGTGAGCTCCCCCGGGACCGCGGCCGCTGCGCCGGGGTGCGCGGCCAAGTGGCGCGACGCGGCCTCGATCGCCGCGTCGGCCGGCGGGACGATCTGGGACCCGTCCTGGTCGTAGACCTTGTACCCGTTGTCGCGCGCGGGGTTGTGGCTGGCCGTGACCACGACGCCGGCGGCGGCGCCGAGGTGCCGGACCGCGAAGGCGGTGAGCGGCGTCGGGAGGGGGTGGTCGAGGACGAGGGCGGCGACGCCGGCCGCGCGGAGCACCTCGACGGTGTCGCGGGCGAACGCGGCCGAGCCGTGCCGCGCGTCGCGCCCGACGACGACGCCCGCCGCGGGCGCCCCGGCGCCCTTGTGCGCCACCCAGTCCGCGACGCCGGCGGCGGTCCTGCGCACGACGAGCCGGTTCATCGCGCCCGGCCCCCCGCCCACGACCCCGCGCAGCCCGGCGGTGCCGAAGGTCAGCGGGTGGTCGAAGCGCTCGTGCAGCGTGGCGGCGTCGCGGGCCGCGAGCAGCGCCGTGAGCTCCTCGCGCGTCGCGGCGTCGGGGTCCTCGCGGATCCACTCGGTGACCTCGCGGACGAGCCCGGGGTCCAGGGGCGCACGGTCGAGGGGCGCCGCCTCGGCGCTCACAGCCGCT
>DASZHS010000009.1:0-19815 GCA_035937595.1 Acidimicrobiales bacterium | reverse complement strand
CGCGCTGCTCCCGGTCCTCGCGAGGACCGCGCGCCTGCAGCTCGTGGCGGGACTGGCACTGGCCGTGGGGCTGTGGTGGTCGTCGTGACGACCGTGGCGCGCTCAGGGCGCCGTGAGGACGCTCTCGAGCAGCCGCACGGTGACGTCGGGCTGCTCGAGGTGCGCGACGTGCCCCGCACCCGGCACGACGCCAACCGCGACGACCCGGCTCCTCGCCGCGACCGCGCACGCCGAGGCGACGAAGGCGTCGTCGCGCGCGCCGCTCAGGAAGAGCAGCGGCCGGTCGAGGCGGGCGAGCTCGTCGCCGAGCCAGCGCTGCGTGCCGACCGAGCAGCGACGCAGGCTGTCGACGAGTCCGGCCGCCGTGTTCGCCGCAGCGCGGCCCGCGAGATCCGCACGCTCCGCGCGCAGCGTGGCGAAGAGCGGGTTGGCGAGCCACCGCGCGAGGAAGCCCTCCACGTCGCCGTCGGCCTCCAGCTGGTCGGCGAGGGCGAGGTCACGCTCGAGCCGCGCGTGGCGCGCGGCGGCGTCGGCGATCCCGGGCGAGGCCGAGATGGCGACCGTCGAGCCCAGCCCGGCCGGCGCGGCGCACGCGACGTGCAGCGCGATCCGCCCACCGAGCGAGTACCCGACGAGGTCGAAGGGGCCGTCGCCCGCGGCGTCGACGACGAGGGCCGCGGCGCCGTCGAGGTCGGCGCGAACCGAGGCCGACCCGCCGTGGCCCGGCAGGTCGACGGCGACCACGTGGCGCGTCGCGGCCAGTCGCTCCGCGATCGGCCCCATGGACGACGCGGTCTGGGTGAAGCCGTGCAGGAGGACGACCGTCGGGCCCTCGCCGGCGTGCGCCGCGGCGAGCAAGGCCATTGATGGCGAGCGTACCCCCGCACCTCGACGCCGCCGCCGCGCAGGCCGCGTTCTCGCGGACGCTCTTCGACGAGCTCGCGCGGGGCGGCGTGGTCGACGTCGTGGTGTGTCCCGGCTCGAGGTCGACGCCGCTCGTGCTCGGTGCGCTGGACACGCCGGGGCTGCACCTGCACGTGCGGCTGGACGAGCGCTCGGCTGGGTTCTTCGCGATCGGGCGGGCGCTCGCGACGTCGCGACCCGTCGCGATCGTCGTGACCTCCGGCACGGCGGCGGCCGAGCTCACCGCCGCGGTGGTCGAGGCCGACCTCGCCGGGGTGCCGCTCGTCGTGCTCACCGCCGATCGCCCGCCTGAGCTGCGGGGCGTCGGCGCGCCCCAGACGATCGACCAGGTGAAGCTCTTCGGCGGCGCGGTGCGACGCTTCGAGGACCCCGGCGTCCTCCGGCGGTCGTCGGCACCCTCGTGGCGGGCGCTCGCGTCCCGCGTGCTCGCCGCGGCCGTCGCGGGCGGCGGTCCGGTGCACCTGAACCTGCCGTTCGTCGAGCCGCTGGACGCGCCGCCCGCCGAGGTGCCGCCGGGGCGGGGCGACGCGGCACCGTGGCGGACGGTGACCACGCCCGCGGTCGGCGCGGCCGGGCCCTTCGCCGAGCTGGCCGGCGCCCGGGGCGTGCTGGTCGCGGGTCGTGGCGCGGGCGACGCCGACGCGGTCCTGGCGGTCGCCGAGCGCCACGGCTGGCCGGTCCTGGCCGACCCCCTCTCCGGCGCTCGACGGGCGCACCCCTGCCTCGTCACGTCGTTCGATGCGCTCGCGGGCGACGGGGTCGTGCGCGACGCCCTGCGCCCCGACGTCGTCGTCACCCTCGGCGCGCCGCCGGCGTCGCGCGCGCTCGGCGACGCGCTCGTCGCCTGGGCGCCGCGGCTGCTCGCGGTGTCCGCCTCGGGGTGGCCCGACGATCCCCACGGCCTCGTCGCCGAGGTGATCGCGGCCGCACCCACCCCCTGGGCGCGCGCGGCGGCGGCGCTCGCCCCGCTCGGTGCCCCCGCCGAGTTCCTGTCCGCGTGGCGCGCCGCGGACGACGCGGCGGAGGCGTGCTTCGCCGTGGCCTGCGACGCCGAGCTCACCGAGCCCTCCGTCGCGCGCCGCCTCTACCGGACCGTGCCACAAGGCGTCGACCTGGTCGTCTCCAACTCGATGCCGGTGCGCGACGTCGAGTGGTTCGGCGGCGCCGTGGCGACGGCGCCGAGGGTGTTCGCGAACCGCGGCGCGAACGGCATCGACGGCGTCGTCTCCACCGCCCTCGGCGTCGCCGCGGGGAGCCGCGCCGTCGGCCTCCTTGGCGACCTAGCGTTCCTGCACGACGCGGGCGCGCTCGCGAGCGGGCTCGGCGAGGTGGGCGGTCGCTGCGTGCTCGTCGTCGCGGACAACCACGGCGGCGGGATCTTCTCGTTCCTGCCGCAGCGGGGCTCGGTCGACCACGCCGCCTTCGAGCGGCTGTTCGCGACGCCGCCGTCGGTCGCGATCGCTGACGTCGCGACCGGCTTCGGGTGCGAGGTGCGCGAGGTGAAGGACCTCGACGGGCTGTCGAGCGCCCTCGACGCGGGCCTCTCGACCGACGGGGTGACCGTCGTGGTCGCCGCGGTGCCCGATCGCGACCGCAACGTCGAGCTGCACCGTCACCTCGGGAGCGTCGCGGGCGCCGCCGCGCGCACGGCGCTCGGACGGTAGCGGCATGCGGCGCGTCGACCCTGCCCGGTGATGCTGCTCTCGTCGGTCCAGAACTCGGTCCTGCACGGCTCGGCCCTCCTGGCGGTGCCGATCGCCTTCGCCGCCGGGCTCGTCTCGTTCTTCTCGCCGTGCGTGCTCCCGCTCGTCCCCGGCTACGTCGCGTTCCTCGGCGGGGCGACGGGCGTCGAGGCCGTCGCCCCGGCGCGCCGCCGCCGCCCGGGGCGTGCGCTCGCCGGGGCGATGGCGTTCGTCGTCGGGTTCTCCTTCGTCTACGTCTCTTTGGGCACCATCTTCGGCGGGATCGGCGAGTCCTTCCGCACCCACGAGCGCGTGCTCCAGCTCGTCTTCGGGTCGGTCACGATCCTGTTCGGCCTGCTCTTCGCGGGATGGCTCCCGTCCTCCTCGCTGCTCAACCGCGAGGCGCGCGTGCACTGGCTGCCGAGCGCCACCGTGGGTGGCGCGGGGATCCTCGGCGTGCTCTTCGGCGTCGGGTGGTCGCCGTGCATCGGGCCTGCCCTCGGCGCGATCCTCGCGCTGTCGAGCACGACGCCCGGCGCGACGGCGTGGCGGGGCTCGCTGCTCACGGCCGTCTACTGCCTCGGCCTCGGCGTCCCCTTCCTCGTCGCCGCCGTCGCGGCGGACACGATGGCGTCCGTCTCGAAGTTCGCCCGCCGCCACACGGTGCTGCTCCTCCGCGTCGGCGGGCTGCTGCTCATCGCGATCGGCGTGCTCGAGGTGACCGGGACGTGGGCGACGTTCGTCGAGTGGCTCCAGCGCCACCTCACGTCGAACTTCACGCCCGCCCTGTAGGTCCCTTGCCGCCGGCGACGAAGGACGCCTCTGGCAGACTGCGCGCATGCCCTCGCTCTCCGAGGACCTCGCCTTCCGCGGGCTGATCCACCAGGTCACCGACGCAGAGATCCTCGCGCGGCTCGACCGCGGCGGCGTGACGGGCTACATCGGGTTCGACCCCACCGCGCCGAGCCTGCACGTGGGCAACCTCGTCCAGCTGGTCACCCTGCGACGACTGCAGCTGGCCGGGAACCGGCCGATCGTCGTCGCGGGCGGCGGCACGGGCCTGATCGGCGACCCGGGGGGCCGCGCCGACGAGCGACAGCTGCTCACCGAGGCGGAGGTGGGGGCCAACATCGCCGCGGTCCGCGAGCAGCTGGTCCGCTACCTCGACTTCGACCCGGCGGCGGGCGACCGCACCGCGGTGCTCGTCGACAACGCGACCTGGCTCACGACGCTCACCGTGACTGACTTCCTGCGTGAGGTCGGCAAGCACTTCACGGTGAGCCAGATGATCGCGAAGGAGTCGGTGCGCTCGCGCCTCGATCGCGTCGACGGCGGCATCTCCTACGCCGAGTTCAGCTACATGCTCCTGCAGGCCTACGACTTCTACCGGCTGCACGTCGAGTACGGCTGCGACCTCCAGCTCGGCGGCTCGGACCAGTGGGGCAACATCACGCTGGCCATCGAGCTCGTGAAGAAGCTGACGGGCGACCAGGCCTACGGCCTCACGACGCCCCTGTTGACCCGGGCGGACGGCACGAAGCTCGGCAAGTCCACGCTCACCGACGAGTGGGTGTGGCTCGACCGCCAGCGCACCTCGCCGTTCCAGCTGTACCAGTACTTCGTGAACCTCGACGACGACGCCGTCGGCACCTCGCTGCGCATGCTCACGTTCCTCGACCACGAGGAGATCACCGCACTCGAGGGCACGCTCGCGACCGACCCGGCGGGCCGGGTCGCCCAGCGCCGGCTCGCCTTGGCGGTCGTCGCCTTCGTGCACTCGGAGGCGGAGGCAGCGGCGGCCGCCGCGACCTCCGAGGCGCTCTTCGACGAGTCGATCTTCGACCTCGATCGTCCCACCCTCGAGGCGGTGACCGCCGACGCGCCGTCGACGATCGTCGGGCGAGCGTCGATCGTCGGGGGGATCACGGTCGTCGAGCTGCTCGTGACGACGGGCATGTGCGCGTCGAACGGCGAGGCGCGACGTGCGATCGACCAGGGCGGGGTCTATCTCAACAACCGCCGCGTGGCCGAGGTCGACGCGTCGGTGGGGGAGGCCGACCTGCTCCACGGCCGCTACGTCCTTCTGCGGCGCGGGAAGCGACGCCCTCACCTCGTCGTCGCTGGATGACACCCCGCGCCGCGGCCGCCGTGGTGGCCGTCGTCGCCGCGGGCGCGCTCGCCGGCTGCGGGTCGAGCGTCTCGCCCGCCGCGGCCGTGCGGAGCTGGGCGGCCGAAGGGTCCTTCGGACAGGGGGTCCAGACGCTCCGACGCGACGCGACGCGCGTGCACGACGCGATCGCGGCCCGGCGTGCCGCCGTGGTCCTGCGGACCGACTGCGCCGAGCTCTTCCAGGACGCGAACGGGGAGAACACCGACCTGCTGCCCACCCCGGACCCACAGCTGACCGCCCACCTCTCGGCGAGCTACGACGGGTTCGTGCGTGCCGCGGCCCAGTGCGTCTCGAGCCCCGGCGAAGGTGCCGTCCTCGCCCGGGTCGATCGGGAGCTCGCCCTCGCGATCGGCGACCTCTACGCCGGGGTCCTCCGCGAGGAGGTCGTCGCCGCCCGCCACCTCGGGGTGCCGGGTCCGCCGTGACCGAGCTCGCCTTCGACGGGGCGATCGACGACGCGCGGCGTCGCCGGCTGCTGTGGGCGATGCCCACCGGCCTGTACGTGCTCGGGTCGACGGGCGGCGCGGACGGCCCGTTCAACCTCATGACGATCAGCTTCGTCGTCCAGGTCGCGACCGAGCCGTGCGTCGTCGCGCTCGGCGTCGAGGCGGGCGCTCGCACCCACGCGCTCCTCGAGGCGACCGGGGTGGCCACGCTCGCGGTGCTGCGTCGCGACCAGCGCGCGCTCGTGCGGCGCTTCGTGAAGCCAATCGAGGACGTGACGCGCGACGCCGGCGGTCGGCTCGCCGAGCTCGCGGGCGTCGCCGTCGGCGTCGCTCCGTCAGGGGCGCCGTACCTGCGCGACGCGGCGGGGTGCCTCGACCTCCTCGTCGTCGAGCGCGTGCGGTTCGTGAGCCACACGCTCTACTGCGGCGAGGTGACCGGCGTCGCGGTGGCCGACGAGGTGCTCCAAGGGTCGGCGTCCGAGCGCCACGTCGAGGTCCTGCGGATGGAGGACACCAAGATGAACTACGGCGGCTAGGGGGAGGGGTCCTTCGGGCGCAGGTCGACGCGCAGGGTGAGGATGCCGTCGACGAGCTCGGCCGAGGCGTCCGCGAGCATCGCATAGTCCTGGAAGTCGAGCGCCGCCTGGCGCGCGAACGCCGCCCGCTCGGGGCCCTCGATCGGTGGGAGCCCGCGGCGCTTGACCGCCTCTGCGCGCGCCCGGAACCGGGCGAGCATCTCGGCGGGGTCGAACTCCTCGCCCATCGCCACAGTGTCGCATGTCGTCGATCCCCCGCCGCTTGAGCGCATGGCTGCGGGTCGCGGCGGCGTGCGTCCGGTGCGCCGTGCGGGCTGCGGCGCGATGCGCGGACGGTAAACTGACGCGCGGATCGTCGGGGTCCGACGGTCCGAGGGCTGCGCCGCCTGGTGCCCGACGGTCGGCGTCGGCAGCGAGGAGTGGTTGTGAAGAAGGGTCGCCACCGCAGGTTCGTCGAGGCCCGTGAGCTCAAGCGGACCTCGACGACGGTCGTGAAGCCGTGCCCGGAGTGCGGCGCGGAGCCCGAGGACGTCCACGCGGAGTGGTGCCTCGCCGAGGACGACCGCTACGAGCAGATCATGGGCGGCGTCGCGGTCCCCGACGCCGACGAGCCCGACGCCGACGAGGAGTAGCGGGAAGCGTCAGCGGCGCCGTCGGGCGATGGGGTGGGGGAGCGCGACGGTGTCGCCGAGGCGCGCGGTGCGATCCGCGAGGTAGGCCTCGAGCCGGCGGTAGACCTTCTGGCCCGCCATCGCGACCAGCTCGTCGCGCATCGAGTCGACCACCCGCGCGCTCCCGCCGTAGGCCTCAGGGGCCTCCGTGCACCACCAGTGGAAGTCCGCGCCGCCCTTGCCCCAGTTCCGGCGCTCCCACTGGGTGATCCTCGTGAGGACGTGGCCGTCCTCCAGCACCTCGTCGTCGCGACGCAGCGGCAGCTGCCAGCACACGTCGGGCTTGAGGTCGATGTAGCTCTCCTTGCGGTCGAGGGCCGCGACGTGCAGCGCGCAGCCGGGTCCGCGCGCGAACCCGGGCCGGTTGAGGAAGATGCACGCGCCCTTCACCAGCTTGGTCATCTGCTCGCCGCCCTTGGCCGTGCGCACGACGCCGTCCTTGCCCCGCGCCTTGAACTGCCACTGGTCCGCCGTGAGGGTCCTCGCCGCCCGCTCGACCCGGCGTGCGTCGTCGGCGTCGGTGAAGTGCGCGCCGTAGCTGCAGCAGCCCTGGACGAGGTCCTCCGCCGGGCCGGTGAGCACCCCCTGGCAGCCCTTGCCGTAGATGCAGTGCCAGGTGCTCTCGAGGAAGGACACGTCGAACAGCCAGGTGCGACGCTCGTCGGGGTCCTCGAAGCTCACCCACTCGTGCGCGTCGCGAGGCACCTTCGCCATCCGCGCGAACCTACTCGTCGCCCCCCGTACACTGTGGCCATGACGACAACCTCGACCGCCGTGGTCTCCCTGTCCGACGAGGCGCGCGAGATGGTGCTCGGCGCGCTCAGCGCCGAGCCCGACGCCGACGCGCTCTGCCTCGTCGTCGAGGTCCGCGGCGTGACCGCGCAGGGGTTCGACTACGACCTGTACTTCCAGCCGATCGCCGAGCTCCCCGAGGGGGCGGCCCTCGACGCGACCGTGGGGCTGACCGTCGCGGTGCCCGTCGGGTCGGTCGACCGGCTGCGCGGCGCGAAGCTGGAGCTCGAAGGCGGCGGCCTGGTCCTCGTTAACCCGAACGCACCCACCCTCGCCGAGCGCGCCCCCGGCGTACCCGAGGCGGTGCTCGCCGCGGGGATCGAGGGCGACGTCGCACAGCGCGTGGTCAAGGTCCTCGAGTCCTCGGTCAACCCCGCGATCGCGAGCCACGGCGGACGCGCGGACCTCGTCGCCATGGACGAGGCCGCCATGGTCGCCTACCTCGCGCTGTCCGGCGGGTGCCAGGGCTGCGCGATGAGCCGGGCGACGCTCGCGAACGGCATCGAGGTGCAGCTGCGCGAGGAGATCCCCGAGCTCACCGGCGTGGTCGACGTCACCGACCACGCGAGCGGCGCCACGCCGTACTACGCCTCCTAGCGCGACCACCGCCGTGCTCCGGTTCCTCACCGCCGGGGAGAGCCACGGCAGGGGGCTGGTGGTGATCGTCGAGGGCGCCCCGTCGGGCCTCTCGATCACGACCGCAGGGATCCAGGACGAGCTCGCGCGTCGGCGGCTCGGGTTCGGACGGGGTCCGAGGATGCGGTTCGAGCGCGACGAGGTCACGCTCCTTGCGGGCGTCCGGCACGGCCGATCGCTCGGCTCCCCGATCGCGATCGAGATCGCCAACACCGAATGGGCGCGATGGAAGGACGAGATGTCGCCCGACCCGGGCGGCACCGCGCGCCCGCTCACCGCCCCGCGGCCCGGGCACGCCGACCTCGCGGGCATGCAGAAGTACGCCCTGGCCGACGCCCGCGACGTCCTCGAGCGGGCGAGCGCGAGGGAGACGGCGGCCCGCGTGGCCGCGGGCGTGGTCGCCCGCGCGGTGCTCGCCGAGCTCGGGGCCTCGGTCCTCAGCCACACCGTCGCGCTCGGCGGCGTCCGTGCCGAGTCGGCGCGCCCGACCGCCGAGGACCGCGACCGCGTCGACGACGACGAGGTCCGCTGCGCGGACCTCGTGGCCTCGGCGGCCATGGTCGCGGCGATCAGGGCGGCCGCGAAGGACGGCGACTCGCTCGGCGGGGTCGCCGAGGTCCTCGCCTACGGCGTGCCCGTCGGCCTCGGGAGCCACGTCCACTGGGACCGCAAGCTCGACGGGCTGCTCGCCCAGGCCGTGATGTCGATCCAGGCCGTGAAGGGCGTCGAGGTCGGCGACGCGGCCCAGCAGGCCGCAGGACGCGGGAGCGAGGCCCACGACTCGATCACGCGCGACGACGGCGGTGGTCCGTCCGAGGGCGGGTTCCGGCGCGGCTCGACCCGCGCCGGCGGCGTCGAGGGCGGGATCACGACGGGCTCGCTCGTGGTCGTGCGCGCGACGATGAAGCCCCTCTCCACGCTCACCCGCCCCGTGCTCGAGACCGTCGACCTCGAGACGGGCGCCCCCGCCACGTCGTTCAAGGAGCGCACGGACGTGACGGCGGTCCCGGCGATGGGCGTGGTCGCCGAGGCCATGGTGGCCCTGGTCCTCGCCGGAGAGGCCTTGCGCAAGTTCGGCGGCGACTCGGTGCGCGAGCTGCGGCGCAACATGGACGGCTTCTTGGTCGACGCCGCCAACGTCGCGCACCTCGACGCCGAGGTCCGGTGACCGTCCGGGTCGTGCTCGTCGGGCTCCCCGGCGTCGGCAAGTCGAGCGTCGGTGCCGCGCTCGCCAGCGAGCTGGAGGTCGCCTTCGTCGACCTCGACGACGTCGTCGCCTCGCGGTGCGGCGCACCGCCCGCCGCGCTGCTCCGGCGTCACGGCGAGCGGGCGTTCCGCTCGCTCGAGGCCGAGGCGCTCGCGGCGGCCCTCGCGGGCAAGCACGACGCGGTCCTCGCGACCGGGGGCGGGACCGTCGAGTCGGCGACCGCCCGCGCGCTGCTCGCCGACGAGCCGCTCGTGGTGCAGCTCGTCGCCCCCTCGACGTGCCTCCTCGGACGGCTCGGGGACGTCGACCGCCCGCTCTTGGAGGCGCCCACGATCGACGCGCTGGACGCCCTCGCCGCCCGTCGCGGCGCGTGGTACGACGAGGTGGCCGACGCGCGGGTGGACGCGTCGGGCCCGATCGACGACGTCGTCGACGCCGTGGCGCGCCTGGTCGTGCGGACGTGAGGCACGTCCCGATCGAGGTCGCCTCCGGCCGCTACGACGTCATGGTGGGCGACGGCGCCCGGCACGGGCTCGCGGCGCTCATCGCCGCGCGTCGCCCGCGGTGCCGCGCGGCGGCGATCGTGACCCAGCAGCGCGTCGTCGACGAGGGCTGGCTCGAGGGGCTGGACCCCGGCGTCGACGCGTCGCTGCACGTGATCGAGGACGGCGAGGGCGCCAAGTCCCTCGCGACGATCGAGCGGCTGTGCGGCGAGCTGGTCGGCGAGGGCGTCTCCCGTGGCGACGTCGTGGTCGGCCTCGGCGGCGGCGTCGTCACCGACGTCGCGGGGTTCGTGGCGTCGGTCCACCTCCGCGGCGTCGCGGTCGTCCAGCTCCCCTCCACCCTCCTCGGCCAGGTGGACGCCGCCATCGGCGGCAAGACCGCCGTGAACCTGCCCGAAGGGAAGAACCTCGTCGGGACCTTCCACCAGCCGCTCGGCGTGCTGTGCGACACCGGCGTCCTCGTCACTTTGCCGGCGCGCGAGTGGGCGAGCGGTCGCGGCGAGGTCGCCAAGTACGCCGTGCTGACGGGTGACGACGCGGCGACGCTCGCCGCGATGCCCGTCGACGCGCAGGTCGCGAGGTGCGTCGAGATCAAGGCCCGGTACCTCGTCGACGACGAGCTCGACACCGGGCGTCGGGCGCTCCTCAACTACGGGCACACCCTCGCCCACGCGCTCGAGACGACCCAGGGCGGGCTCGGCGACACGGCGCTGCGCCACGGCGAGGCCGTCGCCGTCGGGCTCGCCTTCGCCGCCCGCCTCGCGGCGCGCCTGGGACGCATCGACGAGGGACGCGTCGCGGACCACGACGAGGTGCTCGAGGTCTTCGGGCTCGACGGCGGGCTCCCCGCGGGCACCTCGGCGGCGGCGCTGTGCGAGGTCATGCACCGCGACAAGAAGGCGCACCACGACCTCACCTTCGTCCTCGACGGCCCCTCGGGGATCGAGGTCGTCGACGCCATCGAGGAGCGTGACGTGCTGGCTACGCTTCGCGCGATGGGAGCGGCGGCGTGAGCGGCTACGTCCTCGTGTTGTCCGGGCCGAACCTCGGCTCCCTCGGCGCGCGCGACCCAGCCCTCTACGGCACGCTGACCCTCGACGAGCTGCTCGCGCGCACCGCGGCCGCCGCCGCGGCCCACGACCTCGGCGTCCGCCACGTCCACTCGAACCACGAGGGCGACCTGATCGACGCGCTCGAGCGCCGCGAGCCCGGCTGCGCGGGCGTCATCGCCAACCTCGGCGCGCTGACGCACACCTCGGTCGCCCTGCACGACGCGCTCGAGCTCGTCGGCTGCCCGGTCGTCGAGGTCCACCTGTCCAACCCCGCCGCGCGGGAGCCGTTCCGGCACGTCTCGGTGATCGCACCGGTCGTGGCGGGCTCGATCGCGGGGTTCGGCCCGCTGTCCTACGACCTCGCCATCGAGGCGATCGTCCGGCTCGCCGACGAGCGCGCGTAGCCGGACGGCGCCGGGCACCGATCGCGTCCTTGGCGTCACGCGAGGCGGGCGCGCCGAGCGAGAAGGCCACGGTGGTCCTCGCCTAGGCTGTGCGGCCGCTCGGTCGCCTCGAAGGTGTCGTGCGGCGCTGCGTCGTGGCCGTGCCCGCCACGCCCTGGCGGAGCCCAGCCAAGGAGACTGTCCACGATGCCGTCGGTGTCATCCAACGACCTGAAGAACGGGATGGGGCTCGCGCTCGACGACGGCCTCTTCACGGTCGTCGAGTTCCAGCACGTCAAGCCCGGCAAGGGCGGCGCCTTCGTGCGGACCAAGCTGCGCAACGTCCGCACCGGCGCGGTGATCGAGCGCACCTACCGGGCCGCCGAGACGCTCGAGCAGGCCGTGATCGACAAGCGCGACATGAGCTTCCTCTATCGCGACAGCGACGACTACGTCTTCATGGACCAGACGACCTACGACCAGCTCTCGGTCGGTCGCACGCGGCTCGGCACGACGGCGGACTACCTGCGAGAGGGCGGCGACGCGGTGGTCCAGCTCCACGACGGCGAGGTCGTGGGCATCGACCTGCCGGCGTCCGTCGAGCTCGTGGTCACCGACACCGAGCCGGGCGTCCAGGGCGACCGGGTCTCTGGCGCCCGCAAGCCGGCGACGCTCGAGACCGGCCTCGTCGTGCAGGTCCCGCTGTTCGTGAACCCGGGCGAGTCGATCAAGGTCGACACCAGGACCGGCGAGTACCTGACGCGAGCCTGAGGTGCCCGTCGACGCACGGCACCTCGCGCGCGAGCGTGCCCTGGAGCTGCTCTACGAGGCTGACGTGAAGGGCGTGCCCGCGCGCGAGGTCATCGCGACGCTGCCCGTCGCCCCTGACCCGTTCGTCCTCGACCTCGTGGACGGCGCCGAGGCGTCCCGCGCCCAGGCGGAGGCGGCGATCCGCGACGCCGCGGTGGACTGGCCGCTCGAGCGCATGGCGACGCTCGACCGGCTCGTGATGGTGCTCGCCATCGGCGAGGTGCTGGGCGCGTCGCCACCGCCCGACGCCGTCGTCCTCGACGAGGCCGTCGAGCTCGCGAAGACCTACTCGACCGAGGCGTCGCCGAGGTTCGTGAACGGCGTCCTCGCCGCGGTGCTCCCGTCGCTCGTGCGTCCCGGCGGGCCATCGTCGGTCGCCGACGGCCGGCCGCGCGGTTGACGGCCCGTGGCCGCGGCGGCATCCGCGGCGTGCAGCTCGGCGAGGTAGCGGTTCCAGGCCTCGAGCGCGGCGTCGTCCCCGCCGCCCATCGCGACGACGGACGTCGTCGCCGCCGTGCCGTGGCGCTCCTCTCGGACCAGGCGCCACCACATGTAGACGCCGTAGCCGAGCAGGATCGGCCACTCGAAGACGTAGGCCCAGCTGAGCGTGTTGCCGCCGAGCGCGCGGAGGACCTCGAAGGTGAAGGCCGTCGTGCAGAGCACGATCGCGACCACGAGGCCGGCGTGGAGCCGAGCGAGGCGCCGCCGGCTCGCCACGGTGGGCCTGGCCTCGATGCTACGGAGCATCGGAGGGAGCACGGTGCGGCGCACGGCACCGGGACCGCCCGGCACCCCGCGTAGAGTCCCAGCACGTGGCGCCTCGTGACGTCGACCGGCACCGGTCCCACGCACCCGCCCGGCGGCGGGCCCGACGTTGGAGCGCGTCGTGACGGGCATGAACCGGGGGATCCGGCTCAACGACCCCCTCGTGCTCGCCGCGTTTCACAGCTCGCTGCTCACCCAGCTCCTCGTCATCTTCGCCGTCGTCGTGGTGCTCTCCCTCGCCTGGAACCTCGCACGGTCCGTCCAGTTCCGCCGCGCCGCGGCGTCCGGCGACCTGCTCGAGGCGACCGACGGCGAGGCCGCGCCGCCCGAGCCACGCGCCCGCCTTGTCCTGCGCCTTCTCTTCGGCGCCCTCTGGACGTTCGACGGACTGCTGCAGCTCCAGCCCGCGATGCCGCTCGGACTTCCGAGCGGGGTGCTCTCACCCGCCGCAGGAGGGGCGCCGGGCTGGGTGCAGCACGTCGTCAACTTCGGGGTGACGATCTGGTCCAACCACCCGATTATCGCCGCGACGTCGGCGGTGTGGATCCAGATCGGCGTCGGCATCGGGCTGCTCGTCGCCCCGCGGGGATGGTGGTCGCGCAGCGCCGGCTTGGCGACCGTCGGCTGGGGCCTGGTGGTCTGGGTCTTCGGCGAGGCGGTGGGAGGGCTGTTCACCCCGGGGGCGAGCTGGCTGTTCGGCCTGCCGGGTGCCGCCCTCTACTACGTCGTCGCCGGACTCCTGATCGCGCTCCCTGAGGCGGCCTGGCGCAGCGGCGCCATCGGACGTTGGATGCTCCGCGGGCTCGGGGCGCTCTTCGTCGCGATGGCCGTCCTGCAGGCATGGCCGGGACGGGGCACCTGGAACGGCGCGGCGACCGCGCACACGGCGGAGAACCCGCTCGCCGCGATGGCGAGCGCGATGTCGGGCGCTCCCCAGCCGTCGCCCCTCGCCGCAGCGATCCGGTCCTTCGCCGCCTTCGACGCCCAGCACGGCTTCGGCGTGAACCTCGTGATCGTGCTGCTGCTCCTCGGCGTCGGGACCTGCCTGCTCACGGGGCATCGCCGGATCGCGGGTGTGGGTGTCGTCGTGGGCATCGTCGTGTGCCTGGCGGACTGGGTGCTCGTCCAGGACTACGGCTTCTTCGGCGGCGTCGGAACCGACCCCAACTCGATGGTGCCGACCGCCTTCCTGCTCGGCACCGGGTACCTCGCGATGGTCCCCGCGACCGCCGTGACGCCGTCGGTGGCGGCCGACGCCGCGCGCGACGGCGCGCGGGCTCGCTCGGGCTGGCGGGGATGGACGCCCGCGTACCTCCTCCAGGTCGCCGGTGCGGTCCTCGCGGGGGCGATCGTGGTCATCGGCGCCGCCCCGATGGCGCTCGCCGCGGCGAACCCTCGAGCCGATCCGATCCTGACCGAGGCGGTCAACGGGTCGCCCAACCACGTCGACTTCCCGGCGTGGTCGTTCTCGCTGACCGACCAACACGGACGGCACGTGGCACTCGACGAGCTCCGCGGGCGCGTCGTCGTCCTCACGTTCCTCGATCCGCTCTGCTCGTCGGACTGTCCCCTGATCGCCCAGCAGCTGCGCAACGCGGACGCCCAGCTGGGCGATGCCGCGTCATGCGTGACCCTGGTGGCGATCGACGCGAACCCCACGTACCTCGCACGCAGCGCGCTCGTCGCCTTCGACCGGCAAGAGCAGCTCACGACGCTTCGGAACTGGGAGTTCGTGACCGGGCCGCTCGACCAGCTGAACGCACTGTGGATCGACTACGGGGTCTCGGTCGCCAAGGGCGTCGACGGTGTCATGGCGTTGCACAGCGACCTGATCTACGTCATCGACCGGGCCGGGGCGGTCCGATCGGTCATCCAGAGCGACCCGGGCAACACGACGGCGACGGCGTCGTCGTTGTCGACGCTCGTCGCCGCCGAGGTCCAGCGCGTCCTCGCCTTGTGACGCCGCGCCGCCAGGTGCTGGCCGCGGCCTCGATCCTCGGCGCCGTGGTCCTCGCGGGATGCGGGTCCTCGCCGTCGTCGACGCCCGAAGCGGCGGCGCCGCTCGCCGGTGCCGCGAGCGCGCCCGGCATCGCGCTCGCCTCCGCGCCGATGGGCAACCTCAGCACGCCGGCGAGCACGATCTGGGAGCTCTTCGCCCGCGGGCGCAGCGGCTGGGTGCTCCTCACCCCTCCGGGCGTGGCGACCAACGGCGGCGTGGTCGGCGCCGTCGTCACCGCGACGTCGGTCTCCACCACCGTCGTGCCCTCCGCCAACCTGCGGTTCTCCCCGGTCGCCGACACATCGGACCGTGGTGCGACCTGGTCGACCGGGATCCTCCCCGGAGGTGTCGTCGCCTCCGCCGACGCGGTGGCGGCCGCGACGAGCGGACGACACGTCGCGCTGCTCACCTCGGACGGCGGCACGGTCGTCGTGAGCCAGGGCGACCTGTCGGCGTGGAGCACGATGGCCGACGGCGCGCGGATCGCCTCGGCAACGGGCGGGTCGGGCTGCGGGCTCAGGACGCTGCGGGCCGTGGCCCTCGGCCCCGCCGGCTCGGTGCTCGTGGGCGGGCAGTGCGCCCACGGCGCGCGGGTGCCCGTCGCCGTGTGGCGACGCGGCACCTGGCACCTCGCAGGCTCGATCTCCGCGGGCATCGACGACGCCGTGCTCCGGCTGTCCGCCACCTCGAGCGGGATCGTGACGATCCTCGAGACGCACTGGCGCGGCAGCCGCGCCGTCGTGGTCGCGAGGAGCCCCAACGGGCTCGGATCGTGGACGACGACGCCCCACCTCGTCCTCGCCCGCGGCGACACGGTGTCCTCGACGTCCCAAGGGTCCGACGGCGCCGCCATCGTGGTCGTCCGATCGGCGGGCGACACGCCCGACGCCTACGCGATCGGGCCCAGCGACCGTGGCTGGACCGCGCTGCCCGCGCTGCCGAGCGACGTCGTCGACGTCGTGGCGGCGCCGAGCGGCGGCTTCCAAGCCCTCGCCGTCAACGGCGCGACGCTCGTCGTGCTCGACGCGTCGGTGCACGGGTGGCGCGCGGCGCAGCGCCTCGTCATCCCCATCGCGAGCGGGTCGTCCAACTGATCAGAGCGTCACCGGTACCATGCCCGTGACCGCACCGGTCACCTCGACGGGGAGCCGAGCGTGCACTACGTCCTCGACAACTGGTCGTACGACCCGTTCGTCATCGTGTGCACGGCCCTCGTCGTGGCCAACGAGGCCGGGCTTGCTCGCCTGAAGCGCCGCTCGATCCCTGCGCGAACCCGGCGCCGGCGCCTCAACTCGCTGTTCTTCTACGCCGGGCTCGCCGCCCTGCTCGTCGCGGTCGTCTCGCCGATCGACTACTGGGCGTCGGACTACTTCTACGTCCACATGGTCGAGCACCTGTTGATCGCGTTCCTCGCGCCGGTCCTCATCGTCGCGGGGGCGCCGTGGATCCCGCTCCTGCACGCGCTCCCGGTCGGCGCACGGCGCCGAGTCGGGAGGTTCCTCCTCCTCGCGTCGTGGTCGCCGGCCCTGCGTCGCGTCGGACGCGTGGTGGGGTCGCCGTGGTTCGCGGTCCTCTCGTTCAACGTCGTGATGGTCGTCTGGCACGTCCCGTCGCTGTTCGACGCGTCCGAGCAGAGCCAGCTGATCCACATCTGGCTGATGCACGCGAGCTTCTTCGTCACCGGGGTCCTGTTCTGGCTCGTGATCATCCCCTCGCACCCATTCCGCCTCAAGGCGTCGACCCTGTTCCAGGCCGGCGCGATCATCTCGACGAACGTCGTCATGTTCGTGCTCGCGATGTCGCTCAGCATCTTCACGTCGACGAGCTGGTACCACGTCTACGCCCACGTGCCCGGCGTCACCATGTCCCCGTTCGCCGACCAGCAGCTGGGCGCGGCGATCCTGTGGGTGTGCGGCGACTTCTGGGCGGTCCCGGCCCTCATCGTCGTGCTGCGCCGCGCCATCGACCGGGAGGGCGGGATCGCCGACGCCGTCGACCGGATCTTCCACCGCGACCCGGCGCTCGATCTCCAGGAGTTCCGCGGCCTCTCGTAGGTGACGCCCCGGTCACCGGAGCGCTCGTGGCGGTGCGACGCCGTCGCCGAAGACGTCACGGGGCATCGATGATTGAATCCCCCCCGGCGGCGTCATATAGTCCGCCAAGAGAGAGCGCACGTGGGGGTGTGTGCAGTCCCCACGGGCGTCGCCGCCGGTTGCGTGGGGCACCGGCGGAGACCGAAGGGGGGTCCCGTGGGCAAGGGGGCTCGCCTCGCCATCACACTGGTCCTCTTCGTGCTCGCCCTCGGGGGCTTCGGTGCGGGCGTGCGGGCCCTGCTGAGCTCGCCACAGGAGCTGTCCTTCACCAAGGGCCCGAACGGCCAGGTGAACGTGGCGATGCAGACCGTGGGCTCGTTCGGCTCGGGTCCGCACCCGACGTGGGTCTCGTACCTCATCGAGAACCCCCAGGGCCAGTGGGTGCACACCACGATGTTCCAGGTGCCCACGAACACTCAGGTGAACGTCACCATCTACCAGTTCGACTCGGGCAGCCCGCTGCGCAACCAGCAGATCGGCCAGGTCACCGGGACTGTCGACCCGGCGACCGGCAAGGGGCCGGCGGTGGGCGACCCGTCGCCGGCCGTCCTCAACGGGAAGCCCTTCTCGGTCATCAACTCCAACGACCCGAACGGCAACGGCGTGGGGCACACGTTCTCGATCCCGACGCTCGGCATCAGCGTGCCGCTCTACGCCAACGCCGGGACGGCCACGCTCTGCGCCGCTGCCCCGTGTGATCCGACGTCGACGGCCTACGTGCACAACAAGGTCCAGTTCTCCTTCATCACCCCGAAGGGACCGGGCAACTACGCGTGGCAGTGCTTCGTGCCGTGCGGGCTCGCCTGGCTGTTCGGCAACGCCGGCCCGATGCAGACCGTGGGCTACATGGGCGGCTTCATGAAGGTCGCATGACGACGGAGCCGCCGCCCCCTGGACCGCCCGCGGCCGCCGCGCCGCCGCCGCCGCGTGCGCGCCGAGGTGGCGGCCGGGACTGGCTGCGGATCGGCGTCATCTGGGTGGTGCTGTCGGTCGCCGCCGACGTCGTGTGGATCAAGCTGGTCGGACCGCACGTCCCGCCGGGGAGGATGACGGACACCGCCATCGGGGCCGCGTTCGACTTCAACGTCCTCATCGTGCTCGCCCTGCCGGTCCTCATCGGCGTGTGGGTGTACATGCTCTACGCCGTCGTGTCGTTCCGGGCCTCGAAGGGCGGCCCGGACCCCGTCGCCGGCCCCGGCTCGCGCGGCAGCGGCCCCATCGAGTCGACCTGGATCGTGATCACGACGGTGATCGTGCTCTTCCTGGCCGGCTTCGGGACCTACGAGCTGATCCAGCCGGAGGGCTCGGGCGGCGGCCAGGGCCCCACCCCGCTCTGGACGCCTGCGTCGAAGGACGTCCTCCAGGTCCAGGTCATCGGCCAGCAGTGGAAGTGGACGTACCGCTACCCGAGCTTCGGTGGGTTCGAGACGAACCAGCTGATCGTGCCGGTCAACACCTCGATCGCGTTCCACGTGACGTCCCTCGACGTCATCCACTCGTTCTGGGCGTACCAGCTGGGCGTGAAGGCCGACGCCAACCCCTCGTCGGACAACGTTGCGTTCACCACCCCGGTGCAGCAGGGCTACTTCATCGTTCGCTGCAACGAGCTGTGCGGGCTGTGGCACGGCGCGATGTACAACGAGGGCCAGGTCGTCTCCAAGGCGGCCTTCGAGTCCTGGGCGACCTCGACCGAGGCCATGCTCGCGCAGAACACCAAGCTGCTCCCACCGTTCGCGTACAGCTACGTGCCCGACGCGAACGGCGCGGACGGCGGCTACTACCCCGACACGAAGGATCCCTACAGCCCCGTCGAGACCTACGGGGCGCAGACACCGGCGGGCGGCGGCTGATGGCCGGTCCCACGGCCACGACAGAGGGAGCGGCCTGATGGCGCTCGACACCCGCAGCGAGGCCCCCCTGACCGAGTCGGGCTTCTACCCCGGCGAGGTGCCGCTGCACCCGTCGCGGATCTCCGCGCTCCCGGGGTGGCTGCGCCCGAACATCCTGTGGGCCATCGGCGGGGCGATCGGGGGGTTCTACCTCGGCCGCTGGCTGGGCGACGTCATCGCGGGGAACTACCCGGTCGCGCTGAACAGCGGCGTCAACAACGTCGCGACCGTCCTCGCGCTGGTCTTCGGGGTGATCGGCTGGCTGGCGGGGATCGGGGCGTTCACCTACCCGATCCTCAAGCTCGTCGGTCGCGAGCCGGCACCGCCCGCGCCGAGCACGTCCTGGACGCGCTACTTCAAGATGACCGAGGACCACCACGTCGTCGGCCTGCAGTACACCGTCGGCGTCCTGCTGTTCTTCTTCACGGGCGGCCTCTTCGCGATGCTCATCCGCACCGAGCTGCTGAGCCCGACGAACCACGTCTTCGAGCCCGGCGTCTACGTCTCGATCGTCTCGGAGCACGGCACGATCATGATGATGATGGCGACCTCGGTCATCGTCGGCTCGTTCGGCAACTGGCTCATCCCGCTCATGATCGGCTCGCGCCGCATGGCGTTCCCGCGCGTCGAGGCGTTCTCGTTCTGGGTCTTCGAGGCGGGGTACCTCGTGATCCTGTCCGCACCGTTCCTCGGCGGGTTCGTGACCGGTTGGACGGGGTACGCGCCGCTGCAGACCCAGTCCGCGGCCGGCATGGACGCCTACCTCGTGGGCTTCGCGGTCATCGGCATCGGGATGATCGCCGCCGGGTTCAACCTCGGCTGCACGATCATCAACTACCGGGCGCCCGGCATGACCTGGAGCCGCGTGCCGATCTTCGTCTGGGGGATCCTGGCGACCTGCGCGCTGCTCACCTTGGCGACGCCGACGCTCATCATGGCGGGGTTCTTCGGGGTCCTCGACCGCACCGCGCAGACCGCGTTCTTCGTGAACGAGCACGGCGGGAGCAACTTCTTGTGGCAGAACCTGTTCTGGTTCTTCGGCCACCCCGAGGTGTACATCATGGCGCTGCCGGGGTTCGGGATCGTGATGGAGATCCTGCCGGTCTTCGCGAGGAAGCCCCTGTTCGCCTACAAGATCGCGGCCGCCGGGATGATCGGCGTGGCGCTGCTCAGCTTCTTCGTCTGGCAGCACCACCTGTTCCAGAGCGGCATCAACCCGGACATGCGGCCGCTCTTCATGCTGACGACCGAGCTCAT